>NZ_JADNRS010000009.1 GCF_015709225.1 Acholeplasma laidlawii | reverse complement strand
GGGTTAATTATGCGGAGTAAGATTAAGGTCTTAATCGCATCAGCATTTGCTATTGTTGGAGCTGCAGCACTTATAGTTGCAGGAACATATGCATTGTTCTCTGATTCAATTAGCATTGATAACCATCTGCAAGCAGGCACGCTCAAGGCTAAACTTGAACGGACAAGTTTAAACAGGGTCACATTAGATCCAGAGACAGGCTATTTGGTCGAACATTCAGATGATGAGATTAAAGACTTTACAGAGTCATCGATGTTATCTGAAAATATATTTGGCTTAGAAGAGGACAGTTTAATTGTTCCTACTGCATTCTATGAAGTCACGATGAAACTATCTAATGATGGTAGTGTTGCTTTTGACTACACAGTAAATATTGTTTTAACAAGTGAATCTAATGCATTAGCAGAGCAGTTAAAAGTGACAGTTAACGATGATGCAGAGAATGCTAAATATTTATCAGATGGAGAAACAATTCTAGCCAGTGGAACGCTTGATAAAACTGAAGGGAGTAGTTTTATTACTGTCACTATTAGAATTGAGTTTATGAATCAAAATAACAACAACGATGCGCAGGACTTGAAAGTTGACTTTGATTTAATGGTTAAAGCTATTCAAAGAACAACTGAATAAATTAGTTTTTGTTTTAAAAAAAATTACTTAGGGAGAAGTATATGAAAAAGAAAGTTATTACAAGTGCAATATTAACTATTGCATTAGCGCTTAGTTTATTATTAGGTGCAACTTATGCTTTATTTACAAGCGAAAGCAAAACAAATATAACAATATCATCAGGTAAGTTAGATGTAGTTGCAACAGTTGAAGAAGCTACAATGTCAAGTAGCTTAGGTGCAGCTTTAGGTAAAGCTGAAGTGGATGGTAATGAGGTTGTATTATCAGGTTTTGTACCTGGAGATAAAGCAACATTTACAATTGAAATTGAAAACAAGAGTGACATCTCTGCTTTATACAGAACAATGGTAAAAGTTGAAGATGATAATGGCTTATTCGATGGATTAGTCGTCATAATTAATGGACAAACATTCAATGGTTTCACTGCGGTTTCTAAATGGGAAGCAGTTTCATTTGCAAAAGCTGTAGTTGAAGTTTCAATTGAATTACCAGTAGGTAGAGGTAATGAATACCAAGGTAAATCAGCAAAATTAGTTTATATTGTTGAAGCTGTTCAAAGTAATGCTGGTATGACTGATGCTGATGTAAATGATGTAGAAATCTATACAGCATTCGATTTAATTCATTTAAGTAGATTAGTAAATGAACAAAATAAAAACCAAGCTGGTAAAACAGTTAAATTAATGAATGATATTGATATGAAAAATAGAGAATTAGTTGCTATTGGAAGTATCTTAAACATGAATACAGAATTTGCTGGTACATTTGATGGTCAAGGTCATTCTATTAAAAATGTAAACATTATTTCACGTGATGATTATGGTACTGGTTTATTTGGATCAAAAGGCGAACAATCAACTGCTGTCGTAAAAAACTTCACAATGGATGGTGGTACTGTAACAGGACCTAAGAACGTTGCTCCAGTATTTGGTATGGCATATAATGCAACAATCGAAGGTATTACAGTTAAAAATATTACAGTTAGACAAACAGGTGAAAAGAGAGCGTCAGGTTTAGTAGCTAACTCAATTGGCGCTGGAATGATTATTAAAAATAACCGTGTTGAAAATGTTGATGTTATTGGTACTTCAGATTTAGGTAAATTATTTGCTAATGCTGGTGATGGTTTAGTACAAGAAAACAATACATTTGAAAATGTATCATTATTAACAGAAGTTCATTTATCAGTAAGTACTGATGCTGAATTATTAGCAGCATTAAGTAGAGATGAAGAATTTATAACTATTACAATGACTCAAGATTTATCAGTGAATGTAAGTAATGCGTACATCAAATTTGGTAGTGCAAAAACTCAAAGAATTACTGTTGACGGTCAAGGTCATAAATTAACATTTGAGACTACTTACTGGTCTCAAGTAAATACACTTAACCCAGAAGCTGTTATGGCATTTGAAAATATGGAATTAACAAGTTCTCAAGCAACTGGTACTTGGAATAGTTATGATGTTCACTTCTTAAATAAAGTTGAACTTACTAATGTAGATGTATTAAAATCATTAGCTCTATCTAATGATGCTATTTTAAAAGATGTAACAATTACTGAATCTCATGCATATTATGCTTTATGGATTGTTGCTGTAGGTCAAACTGTTGAAATCGACGGTTTAGTAGTTAATGCTCCTGCGGGACGTGCTATTGCAATTAAAGATGAATATGAAGCAGAAGCAAAATCAGTTACACTATCAGTTAAAAATGCAGAATTTACAACTTTAGATAAAGCTGCTATTTTAGTAACATCAACAGCTGGTGCTAAAATTTCACTTGAAAACGTTGATATTTCAAAAGTAACTGCTGATACTACAAATCATGTTTGGGTAGATAAAGCAAGAGTAGATTCATATAATTTAGTTCTTGTAACAGGTGGATCAAAAATACAAGAACAATAATAAGTAATATATATTAATAACAACTATACAATAATTACTTATAGATAACTTATTTACTGATCAAATTAAGATAAGTAAAGAAACAGTTAAACGTTTTAAATCATGTATAAAATAAAGGGACTGTAAAGAAATGAAGATTTGATAATCATATATCAGCTCTTCAGGACTTAAACAGTCCTTTTTCTTTATATCCATATGTATGATGTGGAAAACTTTCGTTTTTGACCTTTTTTAGGCATACTAAAAAGAGATTTATTAAAATCTTTAGTTTTCCACTTGATAACTATTCAGTTATTCTATACTTTTTGTTGTAGTATTTTCTTAAATTATATCCAATAGCTGTTAGGAAAAACTCCATTTTAACATTTACAGTACCACGGCGTCTAAATCGTCTCACATTAAACGCTTCTTTAATAACTCCAAATGCACCTTCAACTTGAATTGACCTCTGATTTCTAAGGTCAATTCCAAGTGGTGATTTAAGATTTTTAATGACTTCTTTTTGGTACTCAAGATTTTCATTATTAATCTCTTTTTGTTTCCCATTCGGTAGTTCGTAAACTTCATTACCCTTTTTATTCTTATGGACATATTTTAATACATCACCATTAGGTGATTTAAAGTCATCGCCTTCTTTAATAAGATTGAGTGCGAAATAAGGATCATTCATCCGTTTCTTATCATGCGTATCTTTACTATACATCGTGTACTTTTGGAATAACTCCATGTGATTAAGTTTTAAGTACATGTAGTTAACTAGTCCGCCATATCCAGCGTCTGCTACAGGATATTTTGGATAATATCCATAGCTTTGTTTTAATCCTTCTAAAAAGGGAATGAAGGTTTTATAATCACTGCGGTCTTGATAAATATCCATATGTAGAATATATTCATCAGCTACACCAATTTGAATATTGTATCCTGGCTTTAATTGACTGTTTCTCATATGGTCTTCCTTCATATGCATAAACGTTGCTGATTTATCGGTTTTTGCATATGAATTTCTATCAGGTCCCATAATATCTAAATGGTTTTGATATTCATTTAATTTAGTTATATAGTCTAGGATATGTTCATAATCTCTTTGTAGAGGGGCTTTTCTCTTGCCTTTACCCGCTACAAAGTTGATTTTATGTAGTTTGATTTCTTTATCTAAAAAATTTTTAATCTTAAATAGATAGGTTGCATCATAGGTTTCATGTGTATTAAAAAGCATATCGCTTTCTTGATATCTTAAATTTAATTCGGTGAGTAATTTACTTATTTTCTTATAGAGCTTATCTCGAAACTTTTCTACTGACCCACGCCAAGTAAAACTATATTTATTAGCTACTGATTCTATCTTGGTACCATCAATAAATAAGTTATTAGTATCAATGTTTTCTTCCTTGATTAGGTACTTTGTTAATTCATAGAAGATGTTATCAATTCCATTTACTAAGTATTTGTCCATAAATGTCTTGATGGTTTGATGACTTGGCATGAGTTCATCTGTTAGCCACATGATTCTTATATCATTTCTTGCAGCTTTGGCCAGGTCCCTTAGTGTTTGAATCTTTTCCATTTGACAGAATAAGATCAGTTTTAACATCTGATGCGGATTATATCCGATACGACCTCTCGTATCTTTCGGATATTTCAAGTATTTGTCTATCTCCAATTTACTAAATACTTCATCAAATGTACGAACTTCACTATCAAACGGTATCTTTATTTCTAAAGATAGTGGTAATTTTAACTGTTTTGATTTAAAATAGTTAGGTATATGATTGTTAGTTTGCATACTTCAATTATACCAAAAAACGCCCTGGATTCCAGAGTGGCTTTTTTTTTGATTAGACTATAATTATTTTATTTCGTTACAGTCCCAAGATATAGATAGTGAAAAAAGTCTCAGTAAATTAGAGTATTATCTATATCATGTAATGAAAGTTGAAAACTCTAGCCCGCTTAGAATTTGCTTTGGGTATGATGGTTTTATAAAAGAAACAACATTAAGAGATAATTTCTTGAATGTTATCGAAGAGAGAATTAAAAATCAATTACCACACACTGGAATGCCCTCTTTACCATCACTTGTAATTTGTGAAGATAATTGCTTGGTCAAAATGATTGCTCAACCTTTTCTAATACCTTTTGAAAATCCACACATCATCATGAGTAGTTACAAAGGTGATGTTATAAGAGTTCTATTAACCATGTTAATTGCAAAAATTGAATCAAAAACAAAGGTAAGATTTAAGTTAAATACAGATGATTATCAAATTTTAGGGTTTAATGATATTTTAGGTGTAGATATAGATGTTAATGAGAATACACGTTATTATCCAAGTACATTAACTCATAAAAAATCTAAGAAAAACATAAATAAAACAATTGATTGGGAACCTGTAGAAATATCAGATTATGAACACTTAGTAGCAACTACGTTATGTGCTCTTTCATATGAAAAAGACCCTCAATTAAACATAGATAATGATATATTTAAAGAACATGATTTGGATAAAGAGTTAATTAACTTGATTAGATATGGGTTTGTATCCATTCATGATAATATAGTTGAGCTTATTTCAACTCAGTGTTCAGTTATTATATTTGAGGGTAAAATACTAATTGGTGAAAATAATGCTGATCAGATGACGAATTGGATTAGCAAAAAGCTTGAGAAAATAAAGCAAAAACAGGATATGAAAGAATAATTATTTTATAGAATCATTATATTCAATAAATGCTATTAAAAAATCAAGTATCTCATGGTTGAATACTAAATTCTTTAGGGGTACGAAAAATATCACAGTGGTACGAACTTTTTTAAAGGGGTACGAAACTGTATCAAAATAGTAGCCCTAACACATACTATTACAACAGTGTTGATAGAAAAGTATCAACTTTATAAAATATGAAAATATCATTCTATGCATCATATAATAAATATGATTGGT
>NZ_JADNRS010000008.1 GCF_015709225.1 Acholeplasma laidlawii | reverse complement strand
GGAATGATTATACTTTCTAATAATCTTGCTTTTTGGAAGGCATTTGCACCAATTGAAGTTAATTGAGAGCCTTCCTCAAATGTTACTGATGTTAAACCACTTGTGTATGTGGCAGAATAATTCTCTGCTGCAAATGCACTTGAACCTATACTTATTACACTTGCTGGAATTGTTATAGAAGTAATTGCGCTATCTTGGAACATACTGCTACTTATACTTTCTAATTTACTATCTTCCTCAAATATAAATGATAATAGTTGTCTTGTTGATGAAAACGCTGATGATCCAATACTTGTTACACTATTTGGTAATGTAAATGAGGTTATTTTTGTGCCATAAAATGCCCTTGAACCAATGTTTTCTAATTGACTGCCTTCTTCGATGTTTACATTTGTTAAATTAGTGTTATCAAACATATAATTTGGTATTTTTGTAACATTGGCGCTTATATTTGCAGTGTATCCATTTGTTGATCCGCTGT
>NZ_JADNRS010000007.1 GCF_015709225.1 Acholeplasma laidlawii | reverse complement strand
TGCTCCCCTTTTTTACTTTAGTAGACAATTAATCTATAAATTTTGTAACTTCTTTAGCACTTAAGCGAACGGATTCATAACCAGATTCATCTGCTTTACCAACCGAGATAAGTAACACAGGTGCATAACGACTATCAATACCAAGCGCTTCATGAATTAACTTTTTATTAAATCCACCAATTGGACATGTATCATATCCATAAGTTCTTGCTACAAGCATAAAGTTCATTGAGAATAATCCACCATCTAAATGAAGTGAGTTTAAATAACTTATATCATTTGGATCGATTTCAAGTTTCTTAAAACTTTCAAGATTTCTATTTCTAATTTCAACAGGCATCATACCTCGTTCAACAGAGCGATCGAAAATAATATACGCATCATCATACTTACGAATATCCGCTGTGACTAGGATAATGTGAGAAGCAGTGTCTAGTTGAAGTTGATTACCCATAAGGATTGGTCTTAACTTTTCTCTAGCGGTTTGACTTTCAATCACAAAAAGTCTAACTGGTTGTAAATTTCTACTAGAAGGTGCACGTAGTGCATCGTTCAACATATTTTCTAAAGTTTCATTAGAAATCTTTTCATTTGTGTATTTTCTAATAGAGCGTCTACCTAAAATTATATCTTTCATTACATTATCATCCTTTCATCTAAGTCATTTTAGCATCAACAAATGATAATTTTGGTAAAATAGGCTTCGGAGAGCGAGATTATGGCATATTTAAGATTATTTGAATGGTATCAAGCAAACAAACGAGATTTACCTTTTAGAAAAACAGATAACCCTTATCATATTTGGGTATCAGAGATTATGTTACAACAAACTCAAGTAGACACAATGCTACCTTTTTATGATAGATTTTTAACTATCTTCCCGACAATTCATGATCTTGCTGATGCAGCTATAGATGATGTATTAAAAGTAGTACAAGGTATTGGTTATTATAAAAGATTTAGAATGCTACATAAAGGTGCACAATATGTTATTGATCATCATGATGGTAAGTTGCCTGAAGATTACTTTAAAATACTAAAAATACCGGGTATTGGAGCCTACACAGCTGGTGCAATTATGTCGATAGCGTTTCATAAACCTTATCCAGCAACAGATGGTAACGTCATTCGAGTGCTTTCTAGAGTAAAAATGCTAGAAGATGATTTTAGACTGGATAAGCATAAAAAGAAATTAAATGAATTGAATAAAGAACTCATTGAGAATTCTAACAATCCTTACTTATATACTCAAAGTATGATGGAATTGGGTGCAACTGTATGTAAGGTGTCTAATCCTTTATGTGATAATTGTCCTTTACAAGATGTATGTTTAGCAAACATAAACAATGTCCAGCAAAACTATCCTAAAATGAGTCCTTTAAGAACAAAAAAAGAAATCCAATACTTCACATTCATACTTGAATATAAAGAAGGATTTCTCATGCGTAAGCGTACTGAAGATTTATTACATGGGTTTTATGAATTTGTTCAAATTGAATCAGATAGTTTAAATGGTGCATTAACTCAAGCTCAAGAATTGGGCCTAGAGATCCAATTACTTGATGAGTTACAACCTATCAAACACATTTTTACGCATATGATTTGGCAAATCAACTTATACCGTGGTACGGTAAATAGTACCGTATCACCTTACGAAATCGTCCATGATTTTAGTAAGGTACCAATCGCCACAGTTGTTAAAAAGCAAATAAAGCAAATTTAAGTCAAATATTCCATTAAGACATCTGTTTTCTTTAACGAAAGCATAAATGGAATTCCAAGTAGTGCAACGACTATGAGTTCACCAAGTGCAATGGTTCCAAAATTGAACCAATATACGTTAAATGTGTCAAAATGGTAAGATATTTCAAAAGCAATCACTAGACCATTAAATAATGCTGGAAAGATAAGTAATGCAAGTACCCATTGTTTTCTAAAAGTATACAAGAAGATACATACTAAGAGTGTAGCAAGTGAACCATATAAGGCATCAATTAAACCAAATGCACCAAAGTAATTTGCTAAAAACGTACCAAAAACTAACCCTATTGTGTGTTTTTTATTAAAAAACACCAGAACTAAGAGTATTTCAGCGATTCTAAATTGAATGGCTTCAAAACTCATAAAATAAAATACAAACACTAAAACAACATAAATTGCTGAAATAGTCATTTGTATGACAATATCTTTTAAATCTAAACCTTTTTTCATTTTTTACTCCTTGTTTTGTTAAAGCGGGTATTTCCCTAGGCTACCGCTATTTTTTACATTCCTTATTCTACCATTTTATGATATAATTTCAACCATGGAAGGTGGTTTTATTTTGATTTCATATGAAGTATTACATGTTTGTAAGCAAAGTGGTGCTAGGCTTGGTAAATTAACGACACCACATGGTGTGTTTGAAACACCTATTTTTATGCCAGTAGGTACACTGGCTACTGTAAAAACATTAACAGTTGAAGAAATTAAAGAAGTTTCAGAAGGTTTAATCTTAGCAAACACCTATCACCTATGGCAACAACCAGGTGAAGATATCGTAAAAGATCACGGTGGTATTCGTGGGTTTATGAAATGGGATGGTGCACTTTTAACTGATTCTGGTGGTTTTCAAGTATTTTCACTTGCTAAATTACGTGATATTAAAGAAGAAGGAGTTCATTTTAAGCATCATAAATCAGGTGCTCCATTATTCTTAAGTCCTGAAGATGCGATACGCATTCAAGAGGATTTAGGAGCAGATATTATTATGTCTTTTGATGAATGTCCACCACCTTATGAATCCTATGAATATATGAAGGATTCAGTAGAAAGAACCATTCGTTGGGCAAAAAGAGGTAAAGAAGCTTTAAAAACTGATCAAGCTTTATTCGGCATTGTACAAGGTGGTTTAAATAAAGAATTAAGAGCACACTGTGCTGAAGAGCTTATTAAACTGGATTTCCCAGGTTATTCTATTGGTGGATTATCTGTTGGTGAAACAAAGGCTGAAATGTATGAAATGACAAAACATTTAAACCCGATTTTACCATTTAATAAACCGCGTTATTTAATGGGTGTTGGTGCACCTGAGGACTTACTAGAAAACGTGATTAATGGTGTAGATATGTTTGACTGTGTACTGCCAACTAGAAATGCTAGACATGGTACTGCACTTACAACTATCGGTAAAGTGACTATTAAAAATAAACAATTTGAACGTGATATGTCAAGTCTAGATCCAAATCTACAAACAAGTGTTTCAAAATATTCTAAGAGTTATATTAGACACTTATTTAAAGCGGAAGAACAACTAGGTCAAAGACTCGTAAGTATTCAAAATTTGGCATACTTAAAGCATTTAATGGCAGAAATTAGACAAGCAATCAAAGACGATAGATTACTAGATTTTAAAGATGAGTTTTATGAAAGAACGAATTATCCTAAAGTAAGTTACTAAAGTCTTTATTTTTTAGTGAAAATAGTTTACAATGAGAGTAGTATGAATAGGAGTGATATCATGGTTTTTGGATTTAACGACGAATTTAATCAAAAGCCCGTTATCAAGGTCGTCGGTGTCGGTGGTGGAGGTAACTCTGCAGTAAACCGCATGATTGAAAATGATGTTAGAGGGGTTTCATATGTTGCAATGAATACCGATGCTCAGGTACTTAAGGTATCAAAGGCAGATGAGCGTATTCAATTAGGAAAAAAATTAACCAGAGGATTAGGTGCCGGCGCAAAACCAGCTATTGGTAAGCAAGCAGCATTAGAATCTGAGGATGAAATTAGAGAAGTACTATCTGATGCAGATATGGTTTTTATTACTGCTGGTATGGGTGGTGGAACTGGTACTGGTGCTGCACCTGTAGTTGCACGTATTGCTAAAGAACTAGGTGTTCTAACCATTGGTATCGTAACAAAGCCATTCGTATTTGAAGGTCCACTGCGTATGCAACATGCAATTACTGGACTTGAAGAGTTAAAACCAAATGTTGACACTTTAATTGTAATACCAAATGAAAGATTATTCTCAATTGCGGATAGAGACATGCAATTACTAGATGCATTTAGAGAATCTGATAAAGTATTACGACAAGGTGTGCAAGGTATTGCTGAAATTATTGCAGTTCCTGGTATGATCAACGTTGACTTTGCTGACGTTAGAACTGTGATGGAAAATAAAGGTACAGCCCTAATGGGTATTGGTATGGCTAGTGGTGAAAACCGTGCGATTGAAGCAGCTAGAAAAGCAATCCATTCCAAATTATTAGAAGTATCTATTGATGGTGCAACAGATGCGATCGTAAATATCTCTTCTGGAGCCGAAGTAACATTATTTGAAATTGAAGCTGCATTAACTGAAATTAGAAATGCAACTGAGTCTGATTTAAACGTTATTTACGGTCATACAGTTAGTGTTGATTTAGAAGATGAAATGATTGTTACAATCGTTGCAACTGGTTATGAACTTCGTGCTAAAGGCAATGAAGTCGAAAAGATTGCTGGTGACATCTTTAGAAACAATAGTACACAACAAGTAAAAATAACAGATACTGGATTAGAGCCTTTAAATGATAAGGAAGCATCTGGTGAAGATACTAAGAAGCGTACATTACCTTCTTGGTTACATAGAAAATAAAAGAGGCGAAAGCCTTTTTTAACGAAAGGTATTAAGATTATGTTAAGTATTGGTATTGTAGGTTTACCTAACGTAGGTAAATCCACATTGTTTAACGCAATAACTAAATCTCAAGTGACAGCAGCAAACTATCCATTTGCAACCATCGATCCAAACGTTGGTGTTGTTCATGTTAAAGATGAGCGCTTAGAAAAATTAGCTGCCATTTATAAGTCTGGAAAAATCATTCCAACGACGATTGAGTTTATTGATATTGCTGGTTTAGTAAAAGGCGCATCAAGTGGTGAAGGTTTAGGTAATCAATTTTTAAGCCACATTCGCCAAGTGGACGCTATTGCACACGTTATACGTTGTTTTGAAGATTCTGAAATCACCCACGTAGAGGGTAAGGTCGATCCATTAAGAGATTTAGAAATTATTGAAATCGAATTAAGATTATCTGATTTAGAATCTGTTGACAAGAGACTAGCTCGTTTAGAAAAACAAGTTAAGGTGAAAATTAAGGAAGCTATCATAGAACAATCAGCATTACTTAAAGTAAAACACATGATTGAAAATGAACTACCTACATCTGTCTTAGATTTTACTGATGAAGAAGAGAAAATTGTTAAAGGATTTAACTTATTAAGTCTTAAACCTGCTTTATACATCGCAAATATGGCTGAAACAGATTTAGCAGATCCTGAAAGTAATCCATATTTTCAAACTTTAAAAGCTAAAGCTATAAAAGAAAGCATAGAAATCATTCCGATTTCTGCACAAGTTGAATATGAAATATCTTCATTAGATGATCCGGAAGAACAAGCAATCTTTATGGAAAGTTATGGCTTAACATCTTCAGGATTAGATACTGTTATTGTAAGTGGATATAAATTACTTGGATTAAATACTTACTTTACATGTGGACCAATGGAAGCACGTGCTTGGACATTTAAAACAGGTACGAAAGCACCTGAGGCTGCTGGTATTATTCATACTGACTTTGAACGTGGCTTTATCAAAGCAGAAGTACTTGCTTATAAAGACTTAATTGAATTTGGTACACCATTACTTGCTAAAGAAAAAGGTAAGGTGCGTATCGAAGGTAAAGAATATGTTGTTCAAGATGGTGACATCATTCTATTCAGGTTTAATGTATGAGTTTCTTAAAGTATTTAGATAAAACGATTGTAGCAAGTAAATATTTTAGTACCGATGAGATGACAAAAATCTATAATCTTGGAGCAAGACACTTTGGTGAGAACTATGTTCAAAGTTTATTAGATAAAAAATCATCCTTAAAGGACTTAAAAGATATTTCATGGCACTTAATCGGACATCTACAATCCAATAAGACAAAACTCATAATCAATGAAATAGATTATCTTCATACATTAGACTCAATTAAGCTAGCAAGCATCATTCAAAAATATAGAAATACACCATTAAATTGTTTTATTCAAATAAATTTGGAAAAAAACGACAATAAAGAGGGTATTTTAATAGAAAATCTAGATGAATTCATACAAGAAATTAAAAAATATGATAAAATTAATCTAATCGGATTTATGGCAATAGGTGCGATAGATGATGTTGTAAGAACCGAAGAAATATTTAAAACACTAAATGATTTAAAGATTAAGTACAATCTCAACTACACATCCATGGGCATGAGTAATGATTATGAATTAGCACTTAAATATCACAGTGATTTCTTACGCATTGGATCACTATTTAAAGGGGTCATATAATGGGTTTATTTGGTAAAAAAAAGCAAAAGAATCAACAAGTTCATATTCAAACTGCTGACCGTTTCATTATGGAACAATTAAAAAATGATGATGATGCATATATCACAGCACTAGCTAAACAAATGATGGATGGTGCGCCACTCATACTTAATTTTGAGGCACTTCACATTGACAGAGCCAATAAAGCGATAGCATTTATGTCTGGTGTTGTATACGCAATTAGCGGTCATATTGTTGAAATCAATGAAACAACATATTTATTTGGTAACAAAGAACTATATGATGACCAAACAGTGGAAACTTGGTTAAAAACAAATTTAAATTAATATTGCAATGATTAGAACAGGTAGCCTTGTAAAGGTTTAAAGCGAGTAAGGGATGGTGTAAGCCTTATAAACAAACACAACAGCTATTATCAACTAGGAGCAAGCATAAAAATCAATTGAGTGCACAATGATTAATTGTGAACTAAGGTGGTACCGCGAATTTGACTTTCGTCCTTAGAATTTATTTTTAAGGACGTTTTTATTTAATAAAAGGAAGGATATTCATATGAACTATAAAGACACACTTTTAATGCCTAAAACTGATTTTGAAATGAGAGGTAATCTTGGTAAAAGAGAACCTGAAATTCAAAAGCATTGGGAATCAATCGATTTATACAATAAAGTATTAGAAAAAAATAAAGATAATACACCATTTGTTTTACATGATGGGCCACCATATGCTAATAATAACATTCATATAGGTCATGCCTTTCAAAAGACTTTAAAAGACTTTGTTTTAAGATATCAAACGATGTCAGGTCGTTATACCCCATATATTCCAGGTTGGGATACGCATGGTTTACCGATTGAAAATGAAGTTACCAAAAGTGGTGTAGATCGTAAACAACTCACACGTGCAGAGTTTAGAAAAATCTGTAGAGAGTATGCGATAAAACAAGTAGAAGTACAAAAAGCACAATTTAAACGTTTAGGCATCTTAGGTGATTGGGGTAATCCTTATTTAACATTAGATAAATCTTATATTGCTGACCAAGTCAGAGTATTTAGTCAAATGGTCGATAAAGGCATTATTTATAAAGGTTTAAAACCTATCTATTGGTCACCATCCTCAGAATCAGCATTTGCTGAGGCTGAAATCGAGTATATGGATAAACAATCAAAATCTATTTATGTTGGATTTGATATGATGGGTGATAAATTCCCAAATACTAGACTACTTATTTGGACAACTACACCTTGGACACTACCAGCGAACCTAGCTGTTTCAGTGCATCCAAATTTTGATTATGTATGGTTTAATAATGAGGGTAAAAATTATATTGCATTAAAAGAATTACTTCCTAAATTATTAGAAAAATTAGGCTTTTTAAATGCGAAAGTACTAAAAGAATTCAAAGGTAGCACACTAGAGTTCATGAACTATAAGCACCCATTATATGACCGTGTAAGCCCGATTATCTTAGGTGAACACGTTACAGCTGAAGATGGTACTGGTCTAGTACATACAGCACCTGGACACGGGGAAGATGACTATTTTGTAGGTAAAAAATATAATCTAGACCTACTTTCACCAGTTGATGAAAAAGGTCACATGACTGAAGAAGCAGGCCCTTATGCTGGTATGTTCTATGAAAAAGCTAACGCACAAATCGTAGAAGATTTACGTGAAAATGGTCATTTATTATATGATGAAACGATTACCCACTCATATCCTCATGACTGGCGTACTAAAAAGCCTGTCATCTTTAGATCTACACCTCAATGGTTTGCAAGTATTGATATGTTAAAAGGTGATTTACTTGAAGCAATCAAAGGTGTTAAATGGCATACTTCCTGGGGTGAGGTGAGACTTACAAACATGATTAAAGACCGTAATGACTGGGTCATTAGCCGTCAACGTGTTTGGGGTGTTCCAATTCCAATCTTCTATGATAATGAAAATAATCCTTTACTAGATAGAAAACTAATTGATCATGTAGCCTCATTATTTGAAGTACACGGATCAGATATTTGGTATGAATGGGATGTAGAAAAACTTTTACCAGATGATTATAAAGGACCAAGAGACTTAACGAAAGAACTAGACATCATGGATGTTTGGTTTGATAGTGGTACATCTTATAATATATTAAAACGTCGTGGACTAACATTTCCTGCGGATATGTATTTAGAAGGTTCAGATCAATATAGAGGATGGTTTAACTCAAGTTTAACTACAGCAATCGCAGTAGATGGTGTATCTCCATACAAAGAAATTGTTTCACACGGTTTCGTTTTAGATGGTAAAGGTAGAAAGATGTCTAAATCTTTAGGTAACGTCATTGACCCTTTAACTGTCATGAACGATCAAGGTGCCGATGTCTTAAGATTATGGGTTGCATCTGTAGACTACGAAGCAGACGTGCGTATTTCTAATGATTTAATGAAGCAAGTTTCTGAAAGTTACAGAAAGTTTAGAAATACATTCAGATTTATGCTTGGTGTTTTAGATGGTTTTAATCCGGAAGAAAATTATATTGGTTGGTCTATGCGTGGGCAATTAAACCGTGTTATGACTGATAAATACTATGTTTTAGCTACAAAAGTGAATGAGAGTTATGCAAAATACAACTTTGTTGAAGTTACAAGACTGATTATTCCATTTGTAGTAAATGATTTATCAGCATTCTACCTAGACTATACAAAAGATAGCCTATATTGTGATGCGGAAGATGATTTTGAACGTCGTGCTATCCAATCAACAATTTATGATATACTATTAGGATTACTTAGATTATTAACACCTATCATGCCTCATACAACTTCAGAGGCTTACGATAGTCTTAAATATAAAGAATATGACAACATCTATTTGGAAAAAATGCCAATTGGTGGTAAACTAAAAGAACCAAAACTACAAGTAAAATATGACATATTTGACGAACTAAGAAATCATGTATTAAAACATTTAGAACTAGCTCGTGAAGCAAAAGTGATTGGTAAATCACTGGATGCTCACCTAAATTTAAGTGTGGATCAAACAACTTATGATGCACTTGAATATTTAGATTTATTAGATAAATTAGATAAAATACTTATTGTTTCAAGTGTCCATATATCCAAAGCAGATCAATTAGATATTAAAGTTTCTAAAGCTGATGGACATGTTTGTGCAAGATGTTGGAATATCGTTAAAGAAGTAAATCAAGATGACGTATGTTTACGTTGTGAAAGCGTTCTGGAGGGTCTTAAATGAACATTTTAGTGGTCAATGATGATGGAATCGATGCAGAAGGTTTACGTATATTAACAAAAGCAGCAAGTTATCACGGAAGTGTCTATGTGTCTGCACCAAAAGTTCAACAATCTGCAAAGTCGGCATCAATTACCTATACAGGTTATATTGATGTTGAAGAAATTGAACCTGTATTAGGTAGTGTAAGAACTATAGTTGTTGATGGCACACCTGCAGACTGTGTTCGATTAGGTGTGAAAGTCTTTGAACAAGAATTTGATCTAGTTGTATCAGGTATCAATGATGGCGTCAATTTAGCAATTGATGTTCAATACTCTGGTACAGTAGCTGCAGCTTTTGAAGCTTCTATTATGGGATTAAATGCAATAGCTTTCTCAGCACCTGACATTAAATTACCTTATATATTTGACGAAACTATCAAAATATTAGATGAAATCATTGAAAATAAATTATATTTAGAAACTGATATATTAAATATTAACTATCCACATGCATCTTTTAAAAAAGTACTTGGTACACGAATTACTAAAATGGGGTTAAGAATTCAACACTCTGAATTCATTAAAACCGATAAGCCAAATACATATAGAATATTAGGATCTAATATCTTCGTAAAAGAAGATCAGGATGCTGATATGACTGCATTTAATGAAGGTTATGTTTCAATTACTCCATTAAAAATGGATAGAACAGACTACAAAAAGATTGAAAAGTTATTTAATTCATAATAAGGGGTGATGACAATTGAGTCATTTCTACATTCACTTTTTTAAAGAAAAATCAAGGGAACTTGATATGGTAGAAGTTATTGATTTTTTTGAAACAATCGAAGGTATGGAAGTTGAGATGGATGAAAAATCTGTTAGATTTTTATACACGCATCCAAGACTTGGCTATACCTGTGCATTCTTCATCACACCAAAATCACAAGTGCCTAATATTCAGCGTTTAAGCCCACAGTTCTTAGAAGTAAACTTCCACTTAAGATTACCGATTTTAAGTCCGAATTACTTCGTTAAACATGTTATACAACTAATTAAGAAGGTCTGTGACCGCTTTAACTTCTTTGTATTATCAGAAATGTTTGAAGATGTATTATCTTTTAATGCTGAACGTATCTTTAAGGTATTTGAAATGGTTAAACGTGCTTATGTTGAAAAATATCCGAATGAAGCAAATAATTACGTCTTCACTAAAGAAGAAAAATTATCAGGTATCTTAAGATATATTGATGAAAAGGATGCTTTACAAAGCTATTATGATGATTTAGACACATTATTACCTAAATATTATTTTATTAAAGATGAACAAGAACAATCCTATATTGCAACAGAATGGAAAGAACATGATACGATTGTGTTTCCACCTTATCTAGACTATGTTTTATTTCATCAAACAGATGGTGTCATTAAAGTCATTAGTTATGTTGAATTTGTAGAAAAATTCAAAAAACAACTACTTGATGTACCAGGTTTCTTGCAAGATACTAAAGTGATACCTAAAAAAAATAGTAAGTCGATAAATAAAAAGACTAAGAAGATGAAGTGGACACCAATTACTAAAAGTTTTACAAAGCAAAGCCTAAATATATTCATGGATTTATAAAAAAACATTGAAAGGAATTATATATGAAATTAAATACATATATTGATCATACTAAACTTGGTCCAATTGTTACTTTAAGTGATATCGATACACTTATTGATGAAGCAATAGAAAATCAGTTTAAAAGTGTTTGTGTCTCACCAATCTGGGTTGCACATGCTAAATCTCGTCTAGAAGGTACAGGTGTACTTGTTTGTACAGTTGTAGGTTTTCCTTTTGGAACACACTTACCAAAAGTGAAAGCTTTTGAAACAAAAGAAGCAATTAAACAAGGTGCAGATGAAATTGACATGGTTGTTGATGTGGATGCTGTACGTTCTAAAGATCGTAGCCGTGTATCCAAAGATATCAAAGCTGTTGTTAAGGCTGCTCAAGGTAGAACTGTTAAAGTAATTATTGAAACAGCATATCTTGACAAGAAACAAATCACATTTGTTTCAAAAATAGCTGTTAAAGCTGGTGCTACATTCGTTAAGACATCTACAGGTTATGCATCAAGAGGTGCATCTGTTGAAGATATCGTTATGATTAAAAAAGCTGTAGGAGATGACGCACTGATTAAAGCAAGTGGCGGTATCCGCAGTAAAGAAGATGCATTATTAATGATAGAAAAAGGGGCTAACCGCTTAGGTACATCAAGCGGAGTCAAATTAATTAAAGGAGAAACAAGTGATGGCAACACCACATATTGAGTTACAAGATAAAAGCTTAATTGCTAAAACAGTTTTAATGCCAGGAGATCCACTACGTGCGAAATTTATTGCAGAAACATATCTAAAAGATGTTGTGCAAATTAATGGTGTACGTAATATGTTAGGTTATACTGGAACATATAAAGGAAGAAGAATTTCAGTTATGGGTTCTGGAATGGGTATGCCAAGTATTGGTATCTATTCTTACGAATTATTTAAATTCTACGATGTAGAGAATATCATTCGTATTGGTTCAGCAGGTGCATACACTGATAAATTAAACCTATATGATGTAGTGATAGCTAAAAACTGCTGGTCAGAATCAAGTTATGCTAAAACAATGGGCGTATCTGGAAGAAAGAAATTATCAGCAACTAAAAAATTAAATACTAAATTAAAGAATACAGCGAAACGCTTAGGTATTCCAATGACAGAAGGTACAATTCATTCATCTGACGTGTTCTATCGTATTAATGGCGATGAATATAAAGATATTTATGAAAAACATGGCGCATTATGTGTTGAAATGGAAAGTTTTGCATTATTTGCAAACGCATTAGCAACAGGTAAAAATGCAGCATGTATTTTAACGATTTCTGATTCATTAGTTACACATGAAGCAACAAGTGCAGAAGAACGTCAAAATGCATTTACGAAAATGATGGAGATAGCATTAAATACTAAATTATGATTTTCTTGCCAACAAAACAATATCAAGCGATACATATATCAGTCTATTTTGTCTCAAAAATAGAATCCGATGCATTTTTGTATCGCTTTTTATTAGCACGTATACTCACCAGTTACACTGAAACGTATATGTCTAAACAACAACTATCTAAAAAACTTAACACACTTTATGGTATGTTTATAACAAACCATGTTTTTGTGTTAAAAGACTTCCATATTATGCGTTTTAACTTTGTTTTCCCAAACCCAAGCCTAATTTCAGATGATGCCATGTTAGATGATATTGTTCAAATCATTAAAGAAATGTTTTTTGATAGAAAACCATTTCTACCATCTATATTTGAAGAGGTTAAACGATATACTATCAATGAAATACAATCTAAAAAAGATCATAAATTTGCCTATGCAAAAGAGCAACTCGTTAAATACATCTACTTAGATCATCCGTATGGTAAAAGTATTACTGGAACGCTTGAGGAAGCCCTTGATGTATCTTTAACAGAGACTTATGACTATTACTTAAATTACTTTTTAAATGACACGATTAAGTTCTATGTATCTGGTGATGTCAATCCATATTTAAAGGATAAATTATCTGAATTAAAATCTTATGAACAAGAAATTGTCATTGAGCCACTTAAATTTGATCATGTACATAAAACTATCCAAAACTATAATGAAACCTTACCAATGGGACAAGCCTACATATTCTTTGCTTATCACTTAAATGTTGATAGAAAAGATCCTCTTTATACTGCAGCACTCTTAGTAAATATGCTTATTGGTGGTTATCCTGAAAGTATGTTATATAAATTACTTAGAGAAACCTATTATTTAGCTTATGATGTAGACTCCAAATTCGAATACGATAAATCATATCTCATTATCTATGCAGGCGTTAATATAGAGAGTAAGGATTTAGCTTATAACATCATTGTTGAAACGATTAATAATTTTATGTTTGATGGTCCATCAAGTGATCAACTTAAAGAAGCTAAAGATTACTTAAAAAATGAGATATATTCATCCCTTGATTTCCAAGATAGTATGATTCCTAGACAATTTAATGCTGATTTATTTGGTTATGGAGAAACACTTGATGATATCATGAACAAAATTGATGAGGTTTCTAATGAGGATATTATGAAAGTCTTAAGTATGATGACACTAACTACTACCTATACATTAAGTGGAGGTGAAGACTATGAAGTTTAATGGTTTTAATGAAAAGCCTGTAAAGTTTATGTTGGAAAACGGTCTTAATGTAGAACTTATATACGCTCCAACGCTACAAACATATGTAGAATACGATGTGCCACTGGGCTCCATTCATACAGCATACAAAATCGGAAATAAAACACATCAACTAAAACCAGGTATTGCTCACTTTTTAGAGCATATGATGTATATGATGAAAGATCATGATGCCTTTGAACAATTTCATAAGTTAGGTGTGATTGCTAATGCAATGACAACTTATCGTCAAACAACATATGGCGTGATTGGTCATAAAAATATGCTTGAAGCTACACTATACTTGTTAGAGATGCTAGAAACAACAAATTTCACAGGAGAACGTGTCCAAGCAGAAAAATCAATCATCAAAGAAGAAATTGCAATGTATGATGATGAAGTAGATACCATCGTTCAAAAAAAGATGTTTGATCAATTAATTTATGAACATCCCATCAAATATGAAATTACTGGTAGAAAATCAGACATATCCATCATCTCTGCTAAAGACCTACAACGTGTATTTGATCATTTTTATACGTCTGATAAACGTCAATTACTCATATTAGGACCAATTGATGTTGAACAATTTAAACATGCATTACTTAATTACGAGTCTTTAATCACTAAAACCAAACATCCAGTGATCTTAAATAATGATGAACCAAAAAGCATTAAATCTAGAGAAGAAATTTATCATCTTAAAATAAATGTTGGTGTCTTTAATATGGGTATTAAATGTATTTTAGATACAAAAGAAGAAAAAGTCTTATTTAAGACCGAACTTTACATGTTATTTTTAATGCGTATGCTTTATGATACAAGTACAAATTTTCAAGAACAGATGAGTGCTTTAAACCTCATGATTGATGGCTTTAACTTCAATTTAATCTTAGAAGATGAAACATTAATCTTTATGATGGATGTTGAGTCTGACCATAGTTTTGATTTAAAAAAACATGTACTAAATCAGTTCTTTAGTACCGATAATAAGGATTTAACAAAAGAGGCGTTTATCGCACTTAAAAAAGCTTATTTAGGTCACTTCATGATGGCTTTAGATGATATTGAAAATAGATTGTTTTTATATGGTAAATATCAACTTAATGGTATTAGTTTAGAAGAGGCATTTAACTTATTAGATGGAATAACTTATCAAGATATACTTGATTTTAAAGCATCCATTACAAAAGATATGTTTAGTTTTTCACATTTTATTAAAAATGACCAAAATAGCTGAAAATTCATCAATAAAATATATACACTTTAAGACAACCCAGTTTTGGTTGTCTTTTTTCTTTATAATCAGGACTTACATCGCATTGTATATGTAAAAGGCATATTTTTTAATGTTTTAAAATTATGTTACATTAAAAGAAAAAGGAGATTTTTGTATGACATTTGTAAACCTAATAGGAAGGGTTGTCAGCTTTGACCCGAAAGAAAGTGATAATGGTGTGAAATATACTGATTTAAGGGTATCTGTGATGAGACCTTATAAAAATTATGATGGAAATTATGATACTGATTATTTTAGGGTAGCGTTATTTGAGCAGAACCATAAGCGTGCCCAAGATTATTTTAGAAAAGGTATGGGTATTGCTATTAAAGGTCGTTTAGAGGTTAGTAAATGGATTGATGATCAAGATAAAAATAGGACAAACGTTAATATTATTGCAGAACATGTAATATTCTTACCAAGAGAAATTGAAGAATATAGTGCAGATCTAAATAGTTAATCTAGAGCGAAAATATGGTATAATTAAGTAAATAAAAAGGAGGCGAGCTCATTTGATATTTTGGACATTACTTCTCGCTGCATTATTTACAATGGGTTTACTATATGTTATTTGTGGTCCAAGAAAGATTTGGATTATACTCTCTACGTACGCAATATTATCTGTCGTAGCCATATTACTTATTTATTACCAATTTAAAGGTCTTTATACCCTTGATTTGATTGCTTTAGGATTGCCTTACTTATTCTTAATACCTTTACACTTTACTGTAAATAGTATGATTAAGCATTATGTTTTACATGATGATGCACGTACTTCCCTATTTTTTGTGGCTATATTTAATCGAATACTAATTGCCTCATGGGGTGTATTTATTATCCTGTTAATTGGAGCAGGTTTAGCAGTGCTTGATGGTTTATTATCAGCATTTGATGCAGAAAATATTTGGAGTATTTCTGTAACGGGTGTACTATCACTTGTTGTATTAAGTGCAATTATTGGCTTAGGTTATAAAAAGAAATTTACATATGTATTAGTTGTAGGAAAAAACACTAAGCATGTTTATGAATTACATACTTCTAGATCACGTTTAATTGCAAAAAAATACACTGGTGTCGATAGAGTATATCCAAGAGGTTTCTATCAAGAAAATGGAAAAGTGAAATACTTATATTATATTCAAGATGATATAAAGATGACTGAAAGTCCATTTAAACCCATTGATTCTGATTTATTTAATTATCTAAAAGATTATATAGATAGTTATGAAAGTCTTGAAGAAGCATATACTGAATATATTGAACAAAAGAACTCTATTTGATAGAGTTTTTTTGATATAAATGATAGAATATTTAACAAGGAGATGATGATATATGTCAATAGATTTTAAAGCATTGGCCCTAAAATATAAGGACCAATTTATTAAGGATACTCAAGAGTTACTAAGAATTAATTCTGAGTTAACAACTTTTGATCCAAATAGAGTGGGTGCACCATTTGGAGAAGGGAATAAAGAAGCCTTAGAGTTTATGCTTAATTTAGCTAAACGTGATGGTTTCAAGTTTGAAAACGTTGATGGTTATGCAGGACACATTGAATTTGGTGATTCCAAAGAATACATCGGTTCCATTGGTCACTTAGACGTTGTCCCAGCAGGTACTGGTTGGACTTATCCAGCATATGGTGCTGAAATCCATGATAACAAGATTTATGCACGTGGTGCTGAAGATGATAAAGCACCTACAATGGCTGTTTATTATGGTATGAAGATATTAAAAGAATTAGGTGTAGAACTGAATACACGTATTAAACTTATTTTAGGCCTTGATGAAGAATCAGGTTGGAGATGTGTTGATTACTACTTTAATAAGCATCCACAAGCTCCAATTGCAGGATTCATCCCAGATGCCGACTTCCCTTTAATCTATGCTGAAAAAGGCATTACTATGACAATTATTAGAGGTCAGTTCAATAACGATATCCTATACAAAGTAGAGGGTGGTTTACGTGCGAATATGGTACCTGAAAGTGCTAAAGCCCATGTAAAGCCTGATCTAGTAATTAAACATAGATTTTTAGATTACCTAGAAAAAAATAATTTTAAAGGTGAAGCTAGATTAGAAAATGATGTATTAGTACTTGAGACATTTGGTAAATCTGCACATGGATCTCTTCCAGATGATGGTGTAAATGCCCTACATATTTTATTTGAAGCACTTAAATTCGCAGGTGTTGATAATGAATTAGTAAACTTTGCTACTACATATCTAACATTTGATAATTTAGGTAAAAAATTAGGTGTTGCTTATAAGGATAAAGAAATGGGCGACTTAACAGTTAACTTCGGTTTAGCAAGTTCTGAAAATAACCAATTTGAACTTGTTTTAAACTTAAGATACCCAAATGGCGTCAACTATGATAAAGATGTATTTGAACCAATTGCAAATCTATTACCTGAAGGTTTTGGTTTGGATGTTGATCATCATCAAAAATTATTATACAAAGACCCAAATTCAACATTAATTAAAACATTAATGAAGGTATATCAAAAACATACCAATGACATGACACCACCAATTTCAATTGGTGGCGGTACATTTGCAAGAGCAACAGAAAATGTTGTAGCATTTGGACCACATTTCATTGATAAACCTACATATATTCACCAAAAAGATGAGTTTATTGATATTGATGACTTAATGAAAGCTCTAGCAATTTATACAGAAAGTCTTTACGAACTCGCAAAATAAAAACTAGGAGTGTATTATGAAACAGTATTTAGATTTAGCCCGTCATATCATGGAAAATGGTACATTAAAATCAGATCGTACGGGCACTGGAACCAAATCAATTTTTGGTTACCAGATGTTCTTCGATTTAAAGGATGGGTTTCCACTCCTAACCACTAAGAAGACATTTTTAAAAGGTATAATTCATGAGTTATTATGGTTTATTAAAGGGGATACCAACATCAAGTATCTTGTAGATAATAATGTTGGCATTTGGACGGACTGGCCATATAAAAATTATATGAATTCTTCAGAATATCAAGGAGAATCCATTAAAGAATTCTCAGATAAAATTCGTCAAAGTGATGAGTTTGCTAAAAAATGGGGTGATTTAGGCCCTGTTTATGGTTCCCAGTGGCGTAATTTTAATGGTGTAGATCAAATTGAATATATTCTTAATACACTAAAAACAAACCCAGATTCCAGACGTATGGTTTTATCTGCGTGGAATCCAGCGGAAATCAGTCAAATGATGTTACCTCCATGCCATACATTAATTCAATTTTATGTTGTAGATAACAAGTTGTCCTTACAACTATACCAACGTAGTGGTGATGTATTCTTAGGCATTCCATTTAATATTGCATCTTATGCTGTATTTTTAATGATGGTTGCACAAGTAACTGGATATGAATTAGGTAGTTTTGTACATACCATTGGAGATGCACATATTTATACAAATCATTTTGATCAAATTAACTTACAACTTACAAGAACGCCAAGACGTTTACCAATATTAAAAATCAATAAATCGATTACAAGACTTGAAGACTTCAAATATGAAGACTTTGAACTTGTTGGTTATGATCCATATCCGCCAATTAAAGGCGTGGTTGCTGTATGATTTACGCAATTTGGGCTATGGATGTCAACTGGCTTATAGGTCAAGATAATAAGCTTGCTTGGCACTATAAAGAAGACTTGGCGTATTTTAAAGAGAAAACTAAAGGTAAAACTGTATTAATGGGTGATTTAACTTATAAATCACTGAAAGGTTATTATAAAGATAAACCTTTTCCATACGGTAAAATTTATGTAGCTAACCTCATTGAAACGGCTTATGAGGATGCAGAATGCATCACAGATGTAGTGGATTTTGTTAAAAACTATAAAGATGAACTATGGATCATTGGTGGTAAAGTCATTTATAACCTAACCTTACCTTATGTTGATTATTTATTAATTACACATGTACTAGATGTTCATAAAGGTAATGTATACTTTAACCATTTTGACTTATCTAGCTACAAATTAGTTGACAAGAAATTAGCGCCTAGTTTAATCTTTGCAACATATAAGAAAGAGATTTGATATTATGTTTACAATTTTATTTTTAATTGGTTGGGCAACCTTTTCAACCCTTATGTCCATCTATGTACTCGGTGGTTACTACATTATACTTTGGATACTACTTGGTTATTTAGTAGGTTTTATACCAATCATAATTGGTGCCTTAATTCATATTTATGCGTGGCAAAAATTACCACTTATGAACCGATATAAATATTATGGTTGGCAAAGTCTAGCAAGATTTTTAAGCGTATTTGTCTTTAACATTAGTATTAAGGTTATCGGTGCAGAAAACGTGCCAAAAGACGGTAAAATGGTTGTTTACACGAATCATAAGTCTTACTTGGACCCTGTAATTGCAATTCAAGCAATCAACAGACCAATGGCCTTTACTCCGAAGTCGACATTGTATAAAATACCTATCTTAAAAGATGGTATGAAACAAATGCATTGTATGCCAATTTACAGGGATGATACAAGAAAAACCGCTAAAGCTTTAGTAGAAACTATCAAGAATATAGAGACTGGATTTTCAATGGTAGTGTTTCCTGAAGGTGGTCGTAAAAATCGTGATCAAGACAGTGTAGTCGCAACACGTGCTGGTGCTTTCCAAATTGCAGTAAAGCCAAAAGCAACCATCTTACCTATGACAATTATTGGAAATTCTGAAATCCAACATCGTGCACCATTTAGAAAAACTAAAATTAAAGTCATTATTCATAAACCAATTACGCATGAAGACTATCAAGGTTTATCTACAGCTGAAATTGGTGATATGGTGATGCATGTAATTAACTCTGGATTCGAACATAAATGATTCAAGTAATTGATGTACACGATTTGGATGTCTTAAGTGCATCATCCATTGTAAGACAAGCGATTGATACAATAGGACAAAAAATATTAATCATTATTCATGGTTATGGGTCTACAACAAATCAATACAAAAAATTAACTCAAATTAGGAGTATTGGAAAATCTAGAGTAAAAAAGGGACAAATTGAAGTTTCCATATCTGGTCCAGATTTAAATGATCCTTTCCAAAGAGCCCATTTTAGTATTGAAGAGTTAGGTAAACTCAGCTCATATATAACGAACAGCGGTGTTACTATCATAAAGAAAAAATCATATCATACACAAAAATAAGGATTGGTCAGTGCCAATCCTTATTTTTTTAATTTATATTTTTTTAAACTTGATGTTTAGATTTAATTGGATAGATACCGGATACAGGCATTGTAAACATAAACCCAATCACTGCTTTTTTAGATTGTTCTAAAATAGAACGAATTTCAGCAATTACATGTTTCTTATCAAATGTATCTGGTAATACAGTAAAGATCATTTTTGAATGATTTTGATCTCCTACTAAAGCTTTGTAGAATGGACCAGAAAATAAACCGTGTCCACCACCATCTTTTTCAATGATTGCTTGCGCCATACCTTGTGAATCAATGATAGTTGCACCTTTAATGTGTAACTCAATAAATTTATCAAGAATATCATCCATGAAGGTTAAGTCGTTTAATACTATAAATAAAGCTTCCATAAGTTTTCTCCTTATTAATTTTCTGTATCTTCTTCGAACATAGATTCATTAAGTTTATCAAGACCATATAACTCATCAGATTTAGTGAGTGAGTATTTAGCAAAGATAGGTCCCATTGTTTCATATACTAATACAGATAACATAATAACTGCAGCAATTACTGGATATAGTTGTGTCATCTGCACAGCAACAATAGTGAGTAACCCAATAGATACACCACCTTGAGGTAGAAGTGCAAAACCTAAATACTTCTTAACGTTTGGATGTGAGTTGACCATTTGAGCACCAGCCATTGTACCTAATATTTTACCACTTCCGCGAGCAATAATATAGGTTGCAGCGATAATTAGTATTAAATAATCTTGACGTAAGATACCTAAGTCTAATGAAGCACCCGCTAATGTGAAGAATATAATATAAAACGGAGTAGCTAAATCATTAATCGATTGGAAGGTGCGATTTGGTTTAAGTGCAATATTTGCAATAACAGAACCTACCATAATATTTGCAAGTAATGGTGAGAATGAAATACCGAAGTCACTCATGTAATGATTCATTAATGTTAATCCACCAACTGTAGCAAATATTGCAATCAATGATAAGACTTGAATATCATCAGAAATCTTGTCAAACTTTTTAGCACCATAAGATAGTGCAATACCAACTATTAACCCAATAATCAATGAACCAAATACTTCAATGAATGGTTTTGAGATCATTAGCCATACCGGAAGTGGATCACCTTGAGGTAGTAATAGTTGTGCAATGGATAAGAAGAATCCAAAGATTACGATGCCAAAGATATCATCTAAAGCTGTAATTGGAACAATTGCCTTAGATACTGGACCATTAGCTCTATATTGACGCATGACCATTAAGGTAGCAGCTGGAGCTGTTGCAGCAGACATAGAAGCTAAGATTAATGCAAATGCAATGCTGGAATTAGAAAACGGATTATACCCTGAGGATATACTATCTGGTTTTGGAATAAATAGCATAGCTATAAATACTAAAGATACTGCACCTAGAACTTCTAGTAATGTAAGTACTGAAATTTCCTTGCCTATTTTCTTCACTCTTTTAATTGCAAATTCACTACCGATTGAAAAAGCAATAAACGCGAGCGCAAGCTCACTAATAAAGCCAAAGACATCTTGGTCACCACTTGTAATAAAACCCTCATAACCAGGGAAAATAAGTCCTAGAGATGGTCCTATAAGTAGACCAAGTACCAAATAGCCTGAGACGTTTGGTAATTTGAATTTTCTAGCAATTAAACTACCAATAAAACCAACAAATAAAATTACTGCAACCTTTGTTAACAATAACCCTATTTCCATTTGCAAAACCTCCTTATAATGTACATACAAACTCAATTTTACTGCAAAAACTTATAAAGTCAATGAGAAATCGTTGATTTTATATGTTAATATTTTTTCTAAAAAAAAGAAACCCTTTTTACAAGTTTCCTTTTGATTATTATCTATAAATCAATTTGATTTAATACAGATATTTGATCAGGTTTAACATCGAAATATACGATGCTTGAATTACCTACATAATGCGTAATGTAATCATACTTTTCAAAGTCTGCTAATATAAGTAATGACTTGATTACATGTGCATGAACAACAAGTAATACTTTCTTACCTTGATGTGTCTTGTATAAATCATTTACTGCGTCACTTAATCTTTTTAAGAGTGCCTCATTATCTTCATAACCTTTTGTCTTAAAATCATGTTTAGTTATAAATGGTAATGTATCTGCCACTGACTTACCTTCAAAAGGTCCAAAGTCTCTTTCGATAAATGCAACATGCTCGCTTGTGATAGTCATATTTAAATGGCTTCCAAGAATTTGTGCTGTCTCTTTTGCTCTAAGCATTGGAGATGTCATTAGAACATCAAATGTTTCATTGTTTTCTTTTAGGTATGTTCCTAAAGTATGTGCCTGGTTTTTTCCGTTTTCATTTAAGACATTATCGATTCTACCTTGGATTAAACGTTGCTTGTTATAATCGGTTTCACCATGTCTAACCATTGCTAATATCATTTTTATCACCATGTGCAATTATATCAAAGCTCACCCTTTTAATCAAGGTTAGAATTTGATAGAATAATATAGTAAAGGAAATGGTGAACAAAATGATAATTTTAAACAATTGGCAAGAAGTTTTACTAAATATATGGGAAACTATCGTTTCATGGTTCGAAAGTGCAACTGGATGGTTAGATCCACTTTTAAAACCAACAACCGATGGTTGGTGGCAAGGGGCTTTTGATTACTTTAATTCATTTCCTGTTTTACTACAAATTCTCTTTGTAGGATTCTTAGGTCTATTACTCATCATGGGCTTATTATCATTAATCAAGAAGTCTTTAAAGATTGTAGTAGTGATAGGAATCATTGTATTAATATTTATGGTATTAAACGGTTAAAAATAAAATTAAAAAAATAATAAAATGAAATGGGGTTTAAGTCACATGCAAATGGTCGATTTAATAAACAAGAAAAAATATAATCAAAAATTAACTGCTGAAGAAATATCTTTTATAGTTAACGGTTTTACAAAAGGTCAAATACCGGATTATCAAATGTCAGCCTTTTTAATGGCTGTATATTTTAACGATATGGATATTGAAGAATCAACAGCACTTGCACTAGCAATGCGTGATAGTGGAGAAGTATTAGATTTAACAGATATTAAAGGAACAAAGGTTGATAAGCACTCTACAGGTGGCGTGGGTGATAAGGTAAGTATTATACTTGCACCATTAGTTGCACACCTAGGTGCTAAGCTAGCAAAAATGAGCGGTAGAGGTTTAGGTCATACCGGTGGAACAATTGATAAGTTAGAATCCATTCCAGGATTTAAGGTTGTATTACCTTTAGATCAATTCAAAAACCAAGTGAAAGAAATTGGTTGTGCAATTGTTGGCCAAAGTGGTGATATTGCACCTGCAGATAAAGTGATGTATGCACTAAGAGATGTTACTGCAACTGTAGACTCAATGCCTTTAATTGCATCCTCTATTATGAGTAAAAAATTAGCATCAGGTGCTGATGCAATCGTCCTTGATGTTAAGGTTGGTTCTGGGGCATTTATGAAGACTTTAGAAGACGGTGAAGCTTTATCTCGCATCATGGTAGAAATCGGTAAAAAGGCTGGTAAAAAGGTCACTGCGATTCTTACAGGTATGGAAGAACCTCTTGGACATAAAATTGGTAATGCGTTAGAAATTTATGAATCAGTAGAAACACTTGAAGGTCATGGGCCAGAAGATTTAACTCAAGTAGTTGCTGTAATTTCAGGACACTTATTAAAACATGCTGGCGTCGTAAAAGATTACGAAAGCGGTTATAAATTATCTTATGATACTCTACGTAATGGTGATGCTCTAGAGACATTCTACACCTTTGTAAAAGCACAAGGCGGAGATGTAAATTTCTTAAAGAATAAAGATCAAATTTTAACTAAAACTAAGACATATGAAGTGAAAGCAAATGCTGCTGGTTTCTTAGAAAAAGTAGATGCATTAAACTTCGGTATTGCTGCAATGAAACTAGGTGCAGGACGTGCAACTAAAGATGATGTAATCAATCTATTTGTAGGTATTGACCTGCATAAGAAGATTGGTGACGAAGTTAAAGTTGGCGACACTATCTGTACAATCTATCACGAAGAAAAAGGACTTAAAGAAGCAGTTGAAATCGTCAATAATTCTTACGTAGTTGGTCCACATAAAATCAAACTAGATTTAATCAAAGAGACAATCTTATAATGCGTATTATCTCTGGAGAATTTAAAAGTAGATTATTAAAAATGGTCCCCTCAAATGATACCAGAGAGACATCTGACAAAGTAAGGGGCGCAGTCTTTAATAGTCTCGGTGAATCAATTAGAGACGCTGTCATATTAGACTTATTTGCTGGATCAGGTAGTTATGGATTAGAATCAATTTCTAGAGGTGCTAAGTATGTAGTGTTTAATGATGTTAAACAAATTGCTATTAACACCTTGAATGAAAATATAGCAAATCTAGGTGTAAATGATAGGGTCATACTATGGAAACATGATTATAATATAGCCCTTAAAAAACTGTCAGAACTAAAAGATAAATTAGATATTGTTTTCTTAGATCCACCCTATAAATTAGACATCTATGAATCCATTTCTAACCAACTAATACCTCACTTAAATGAGGATGCATTACTCGTGTTAGAAATGGATAAAAATAGAATATTAGATTTAGAACAAATCAAAGCATATACTGTCTTAAAAGAAAAAGTATACGGCAGTAAAAAGATATTAATATTAAGTAAACATTAACATTGTAATTTATAATGAAATAAAGTAAAATGAATATGTACTTACGAAAGGAGTTGTCGCAAATGATTGAGTGGTATTGGGTTATAGCAATCGCAGTTGGTGCGTTACTAATTGGTGCTGTTGCAGGATTTTTTATCGCCAGAGCTTGGTTCAAAAAGTATTTAGAAAAGAATCCGCCAATGGATGAAAGATCGATTAGAGAGATGTTTAGACAAATGGGAAGAACTCCTTCTGAAAAACAAGTTAGACAAGTTCTAGCATCTATGAAACAAAATACTAAGTAAAAATAAAGTGCTGAAAAGCACTTTTTTTATTTACTAGTAAAAAATCAATGTTTACCAATTATAAACTAGGACATTAAATACTAAACTTAATAAAATTGTTAATGTTTAGTAATTAATTACACGATATACTTTTATTAAACTTAAAATATTGACTAAAGTTTATTTAAGTTAAACACCAAGGATATATGATTAGCATAAGAAGTGTTCCTGGTTACGCATTCAAATTAAGTAAAGGAGATGGGAAGAGATATTACTCATCTCCTTTACTTTCGTCTGATGTGGTCAACCGTCTCTTGATCGATGGATGAGATTTAACCACTTCTCAAAGTTGATAATAAATGACACACATAGCATCATAAGAGTAGTAGTAGTCCATCAGCATCTGAGATATGTAAAAACATGATATCACGTGTTTTAAGCCTAATAGCGAGTGAGACACATAATTAGTCAACGTAAGTAACATAAAATGCTATCAAACTTACCTTCAAAACATTATTTATACTCATTTATATATTATGATTATATTTATATGCAAATTAATAGGTATATTATAGATTTAATCATACTCATTTATATATTAATATACCCATTTAAAAGATAGAACCACACTATTTTATTTATTAATTAGTGCCTATAATGTATATTATGTTAACCTATTAATGTGAGCCTTACTGTGCGGTCATTAAAGATAGTGTGGGAATGTTGTAATTATAAATCCTTAATATTTAGTGCTTCCGTAACCGGGTTACATATAATCTATTAAAAATCATCGGTTTGAATGATGATATTAAATGAATCTCCCTGGTGGTGCGTCTGAGACTATAAATCTATCCAATTTCCTTGTAAATAACAATACTAAAGGTTCAAATTGTATGGTTAATTTTGAGCGTTTGAGTGCTTAACAAACTGACGTATATCCATCTCAAACGCTATTCATTCATTGCGTATTTACTATCTTTGTGCACTCATTGTTAAAGCATGATCAGCTACAACTACCTATCATTTAATCAATGTTTAAACCGCCCTCCTATACTTTTTTGAGTTAGCCGATCATTAAACATTGTTTATATTTGGTAAACTTACGTTTTATAAATTATCATTTGATAATTGTATAATGACTATGAATCAAACACTTAAAATTGATTTCATTCTGTCTTGCTTGTAGAGTGAGCCGCTAATTAGTTTATCAAATCATACTTTTTTAAAACCCTTCAACTTATCATTTTGGAATCAAAAATCAGGTCTTACATTTTTCTCAATTTACTATTTAAAGATTAAATTTATCATGTCACGTCGCTAAAAAAATGATCACTAAAACTTTTACTTTGACAGTTACTCTATTACTCAATCATTTCACCTGTCTAAATTTTCTAATTTTTATGGGTTCTTAAAAATAATTCTATGTTTACCAATTGTATACTTAGTCATTAAATAGTAAACATAGAATTTTGAAATTTCAAAATATTCATTTTCATAATATCTGGTTTTCACATGTTTTTTTTATACGCGTTTTGAGCAATCGAGTTTTACTTTTACGTGTAATCCTGTAACTCAGATTGCGATTAATTAAGACACTTTTTCCATAATTTTCTCTTTATTTATCGGCTTTATTAAATCGATTTTTCATACATTATTATCATTACCTATACTTCCTGTATGTTTGTTTTTTAAGCCGATTTTACCACTTATAAATATAATTAAATTTCGTCTGTACTTTACCTTGTTTCAGTGATCTAAGTGTATATATCAAATCTAATTTGATAGTGCATTTGATCGATTTATTTTTGTATTTCATTGTGATATTATTCAGCATATTATTGCAAAATAAAAAGGTGTAGAAATACTACACCTTGTTTATATTTAGTAAACATTGATTTATTTTAATTTACTTAAGAAACTATGACCATGCTCTGTTTTTTTGACTTTAAAGTTATCAGAAATTGTACTTCCTAAATCAGCAAATGTACTAAGCACTGGTAGATTTCCACCTGATTTAAATGACTTGCTATAAGCTATCATTGGTACAAATTCTCTCGTATGATCGGTACCAACATAAGTTGGATCATTACCATGATCAGCCGTTAAAATGAGTAGATCATCATCATTTAAATTAGCTATTAATTCAGGTAATTGACTATCCATATCCATGATTGCTTTACCATATCCATGAGGGTCTCTGCGGTGTCCATAGAGTGCATCGAAGTCTACTAGATTTAAGAAACATAGTCCCGTAAAATCCTTTTTAGCCCACTCTGTAATTTGTTTCATACCATCATCATTTGATACTGTTTTACTGTATTTATTGATACCATAACCATCAAAAATATCATTAATTTTACCTAGTGCAATGACATCATAATTTGCATCATTTAGGAAGTTTAAAGTTGTCTCTTCACTTGGTTTTAATGCATAATCTTTTCTATTACTTGTGCGCTTAAAGTTGTCCTTATTTGTACCTAAGAATGGTCTTGTAATTACACGTCCAACTTTCCAGTCTGGTCTCATTGTAATGTCACGTGCAATTGCAGAAATTCTGTATTGTTCTTCAATAGGAATAATCTCTTCATGCATCGCAATTTGAAGTACACTGTCTGCAGATGTGTAGACAATTAAGTCTCCAGTCCTCATGTGTTCTTCACCTAAATCTTTTAATATTTCAGTACCACTTGCTGCAATATTACCAATGATTTTACGTCCAGTTCGTTGCTCTAATTCATCTAGTAATTCCTTTGGAAAACCAGTGTCTGTAAAGGTTTGAAACGGTGTTGTAACATACAAGCCCATGATTTCCCAATGACCTGTCATCGTATCTTTTCCTAGTGATTTTTCACGAATTTTTGTTACATAGGATGAAGTTAAATCTACTGATTTAGTACCTTTTATAGGTATGATATTACCTACGCCAAGCTTCTCTAAATTAGGTATTTTAAGATCCATACTTTCAGCAATATGACCAAACGTATTTGCTTTTGTATCATCTACCCCTTCATTAAAATATTGATGTGCATCTTCTGATGCACCGACTCCTAAAGAGTCCATAACGATTAAAAATACTCTTTTAAATCTCATTTATTATTCTCCTTTGCTCTTGGATGAGTTTTATTATAAACTTGTTTTAATCTTGTTTGTGAGATATGTGTGTAGATTTGTGTAGTTGATATATCTTCATGACCTAGTAGGTTTTGAAGACTTCTTAAATCCATTCCATTTTCTAAAAGGTGTGTTGCAAATGAATGCCTTAAGGTATGAGGAGATACTTTTTCAGGGTCCAGATTTGCTTCACCAGCAAGTTTCTTTAAGACTTTAAAAAAACCTACACGTGAGAGTGTTTTACCTTGATTATTAATAAATAAATAATCTGTTTTTTCCTTAATTAATTCATCTCTTGCCTTAACCAAATAATTTCTAATTGCTATAATTGCCATATCTGATATGGGTACCATACGTTCTTTTGAACCTTTGCCAGTAACAATAACATAGCTTTGTTGCATATGAATATCCTTTAACTTTATGTTAAGTAACTCAGAAACACGGAGTCCAGAACCATAAATAAGCTCTAGTAATGCCATATTTCTTAGGCCTAGCGTTGTAGATTTATCTACAACTTCTAATATACTAATTACTTCATCAACACTCAATACTGTAGGTAAAGTTTTCTCAATTTTGGGTCTGGCAATTTTATGTGTAACATCTTCATCAACTTCTTTCTCCATTAATAAAAACTTATGAAATGATTTAATTGAGGTCAGTTTTCTGGATATTGTTTTAGCAGATAAACCCTTTTTCTTTATACTTTTAAGATAGCCTTCAATGTGTTTAGATTCAATATTATCCACATCTTTTAGCTTATGATATTTATATAAGAAAGACTCATAATCCTTTAAATCCCTGATATATGCATCTATTGTATTCTTGGATAAACCCAATTCATTATTCAAATAATAAGAAAAATCTTTGATCAAATAGGTCATACAAATATCATAAATACTTGATTACCAAGCATTGTACCTTCCTTAGTTAGACGTATATAGTCATCTTTAATTTCAAGTAATCCTAGTTTTATTTTATCATGAATTTGGGGGTATTTTTCAGTTAATTTTATTTTATATTTTTGTTCTAGTCTAGGAATGTATACACCCTTAGTTAATCTTAAGCCAAATATAAGTTCATCTTGTAGTTTTAAATCCTCAGTTTGAAGTGTTTTTTCCTTTAAGAAATGATCCATATATTGACCCATACCGCGCTCATTGTACGTTCTATAATTATCAATAAACCCATGAGCCCCTAATCCTACACCAATATATTCACCTAATGTCCAATAGATATTATTGTGTAGTGAATAATGGTTATTTTTTGCATAGTTGCTTATTTCATATTGATCATAACCATGATTTGTTAAAAAATTCATGACATACTCATACATAATAGCTTCATTATCTTCATCCATCGGTTTGAAATTATCTTTAAGGTACTGATGATAAAAGTAGGTTTTATCTTCTAAAATTAAAGAATAATAAGAAATATGAGTTATTTCCAATTTTAAGAACTGCTCTAAATCATACTTAATATGATCTAGGGTTTGTCCTGGTATTGCAAATATTAAGTCAATAGAAATATAAGGAATGCCTAGGTCTTTTAAGTCTTTTATGATAGAAAACACTTGTTCTGTTTTGTGTCCTCTATTTAAATAAGCAAGTATTTTATCATCAAAACTCTGGACACCCATGGATATACGGTTAATCCCATATTTTTTAAATACTAAACCTTTTTCATGTGTGTAGCTTTCTGGATTAAGTTCAATTGAAAATTCTACTGGTTTAATTCTTACAAGCGAGTCAAACAGGTAAGTTAATTGATCTACAGTTAACATGGAAGGTGTTCCCCCGCCAACAAAGATTGTCTCTATAGAATCAAAATGACTCTCATAAGTCATTATTTCTTCTCTTAATTTAATTAAATATTGATCTATCATATTTTGATTTTTAGGGACTCTTTTAACAAAATCACAATAGTGACAGATGTACTCGCAAAACGGTATATGGATATATAAACCCTTCATAGTAAAAAACCTACCTTCTATTACTATTATATCAAAATAAAGAGGTATCTAGCCTGAATAGATACCTCTTTATAAGAGAGAGAAAAAGTTTTTTAATTCTATAAAGAAATTATTTTTTTTTTTATTAGTTGTTTGGTGTAGGATGTTTTCAAGTATCTCATCATTGACTTTATCATAAACCTCTGTTGATACCTTAACATTACCAGTATCTGGATTAACAGATCTATATTTTACATATGGATTCTTGTTATTCATATAAAGAATTGTGTTCATAATTATCCTCCTAAGTCATAAAAAAAGGTATGAATATATAATATTCCTACCCTAGTTTAATTTTATTATAAATTTTGTCAATAAATTGACGCGTACCAATTGAATTAATATGCACTTGAAATGTATATTTCATCTTCATTTAATTCCCTCACGAACATAGATTTATCCTACATTCATATGATACCATGTAAGCGCATTCATGTCAAGATAAATAGTTTATAGTTTGTGATTTTATGTTAATTTTTACACCTTTCATCGCCTATAAAAAAACAGGTGAATTTCACCTGTTTACTTTATAGTATAAGTGTTATCAATCTTCGTTTGATAAAATTGCGAGGAAGGCACTTTGTGGTATATCCACACGTCCGAAAGTTTTCATACGCTTCTTACCTTCTTTTTGTTTTTCTAGTAATTTTTTCTTACGAGACACGTCACCACCGTAACATTTAGCAATAACGTCTTTTCTCATCGCTTTAATTGTTTCTCTAGCAATAATCTTACCACCTAATGCAGCTTGTACAGGTATTTCAAACATTTGTCTTGGAATTAATGTTTTTAATTTTTCAACTATTGCTTTACCACGTGAGTATGCAAAGTCATGGTGAACAATTACAGATAAAGCATCCACTACTTCACCATTTAATAAGATATCCATTTTTCTTAATCTGGATGTCATATAACCATCTAAAACGTAGTCAAATGATGCATAACCTTTTGTACTTGATTTTAATTTATCAAAGAAATCATACACAATTTCTGCTAAAGGTATTCTATAAGTGATCATTACTCTTGTTTGATCTACATAAGTCATGTCTTTAAAGATACCACGCTTTTTCTGACATATTTCCATAACAGCACCAACATAGTCCTTAGGACACATGATAGTTGCTTTAACAATCGGTTCTTCAATACGATCTATTTTTTGAACATCCGGTAAGAAACTTGGGTTATCTACGAGTAACTTACTACCATCTGTTAAATATACATCATAAATAACGCTTGGTGCTGTTGCTATAAGTTCAATGTTAAACTCTCTTGAAATACGTTCTTGGATGATATCCATGTGAAGTAACCCAAGGAAGCCAGTTCTGAAACCAAATCCTAAAGCTTGAGATGTTTCTGGTTCATAGATGAGTGAAGCATCATTTAATTTTAATTTTTCTAGCGCTTCTCTTAAATCTCTATATTTATCAGGATCAATTGGGAATAATCCACAAAATACAACAGGATTTAATGTTCTATAACCTGGTAGTGCTTTTTTTGTATGGTTCTTTACATGTGTGATGGTGTCACCCACACGAACATCATCTAGTGTTTTAATTGCCGCTGTGATATAACCTACATCACCAGGTCCTAATATATCTACTGGTTTTTGTTCTGGTGTGTAAACACCAACCTCTACAACCTCAAACTGAGCTTTTGTAGCCATAAACTCAATTAAATCACCTTTTTTGATAGAACCATTTACAACTCTAATTGTAGGAATAACCCCTCTATACATATCAAAAAATGAGTCAAAGATTAATGCTTGTAAAGGTTCATTAGAATCACCTTCAGGTGGCTTTACATCTCTAACAATACGTTCTAAGATATCAATTACACCAAGACCAGATTTACCACTGGCAATAACTGCATCTGATGCATCAATACCAATGATTTCTTCAATTTCTCTTCTTACTTTTTCCGGTTCAGCACTTGGTAAATCTATTTTATTTAATACAGGGATGATTTCTAAATCATTATCTAAAGCTAAATATACGTTCGCTAATGTTTGTGCTTGTATACCTTGTGCAGCATCTACAACTAAAATTGCGCCTTCACAAGCTGCAAGCGATCTGGAAACTTCATAGGTAAAATCGACGTGCCCTGGGGTATCGATTAAATGTAATATATATTCATTGCCATCTTTTGCTTTATAAGTTAATTGAACAGCGTTCAATTTAATTGTAATACCACGTTCACGCTCTAGATCCATACTATCTAAAAGCTGAGCTTTCATATTTCGCTTATCTACAGTCGAAGTCATTTCTAAAATACGGTCTGCTAGCGTTGATTTACCGTGGTCAATATGGGCAATAATTGAGAAGTTTCTAATATTCTTTTGTCGTTCGTTTAATGTTTTCTTGTCCAAATTATTCATACCTTTCATGCTCTTAATATTTTATCATATTTTAGGTAATCTGAGCAATGTAATATTTTTCATAAAATTTTAAGAGGTTTTTAAGCAATTTTTAATATGAAATTGTTAATTAGCAATATAATTATGATATAAATTCACATGAATGGGGGAAAATAATGTGAAAAAGCTATATATTATACTTGGTGTCGTTGCAATAGTTATTGTTGTAATCTCAAGTATTTGGATTACAGCTTACAATACATATCAGTCTAATGATGTGGAAGTGAGCCAAAAACGTGGGGATGTACATGCTACTTTATCGATAAGATATGATAAAATGGCAGCAATGATTGATACAATCCAAAGTGCAAATTCAACAGTTCAAGGGTATTTAGATACTATTATGGCTGCTCGAACTGCATTTGCTAATGCGCTTGCTATTAATGATTTAGAATCAATTGATGAATCTATACAAGAGATTAATTCCACCTTTATTAATCTAGTATCCTATGTAGAAGATAACCCATCAAGTTATAATACAACTGCACTTTATGCAAATGCCTTGGCTGAATTTAATGCATCCACCAATGTAGTTTTAACCGCTATACTTGCTTATAATGATACGGTTGCTACCTATAATAAGCATATAAGAATGTTTCCAAATAACTTGTTTGTAGGTAATAATCCACAATATGATACCTATGAAGTAGCAAACTTCAATAAAACCTTACCTTCGTTTAATGATTGATTTATCAAACTATGAATCATAAACGACTTTATATAGTTTGGGTGATTCTACTGCTTATTATGACTTTAAGTGCTTGTTCAAATAATAAAAACACGATGTTAGAACCTTCTAAACTGTTTTACATTCATGATACGGATTCTGTACTCCTAAATGCCACGAGCTGGACTATTTTTAACTATGCCAATGAACTGTATCTCGATTCTAAGGCAGATGACATACCTTCTAATATCCAAGGTACTCAAGTGGTTGTTGTTGCATATATAGGTGATGAATCAACCTATAATACAACAGAAATTTTTAATGCTTGGGGCATTGGTGAAAATGATATGGGTATTCTTATTACGGTACTCTTTTCAAAAGAGGGAGATAATATTAATTATGAAAATGTACTATTTGAAATAGGTACTACGATGAGTGGATACTTATCCGCGTTTAGTGCCAATCAATTGATTACTGACTATTTTAATGATCCATTAATACCTGAGTTCCATTATGATGCACGTATCATAAGTCTATTTCATGGAGTCTTGTCTTATATTTATTTAAATGTATATGACTATACTTCATATAATCATACTTCTTACATGAATGCATATTATGAAATTCAATATGATTATATAGCTGCAATTCCTAAATATGAATTTTATGAGGGTTGGTTATCTAGTTATTGGTTTTGGATTATTTTCGCTGTTATTATTTTATCAGGTGGTTCTATATATAGATTTTTACCTATATTCTTCTTTTCAAGTCGTAGAGGTAATTCCGGTGGTGGTGGAAAATCTATAGGGTATTGGTTTAAACGTTAACAATTAAATTACATAAAAAAAGGGTACACACTATACAATT
>NZ_JADNRS010000006.1 GCF_015709225.1 Acholeplasma laidlawii | reverse complement strand
TGACTTTGGTGATATCAAAAAAGCTATAGAAATCTATGTGGATTATTTTAATCATCATAGAGTAGCTTATCGATTAGATTACTTAACACCAGTTGAATATCGAACTATAAAAGGCTTTAATTAAAAAAGCCACACATCTAGAAAATGATGTATGATAAAATATAAGTATCAAGGATATAATAGTATCACTTTTTATTTCTCAAAGGTGGTACCTATGTGTCCTAGAAAATCATAGCAGTGCATTAAATTATAGTAAAGATAAATATGTTGTTTATAAAGACGGTATTTTAATGCCACTATTACAAATTAAAGGAATTGGCATTAAAACATATGAGAAAATTAGTGAAGAACATGGAAACGGTATCATAAATAGTTTTTTTGAAGCGAAAACTAAACTTTCTAAAATGTTATCAGAAAATGAGTTTAAACAATTAATTTATGTTAATGCACTAGACTTTACTGGTCTGAATAAGAAGACGATGATCTTAAATAGTGATTTTGAAGATGTATTCTATTCAACCTATTTACAAGATTATAAAATTACAGAAACTGATGATTATTCTTATTTAGAAATCATGGATAACGAACGGAATGCAATAGGTGTAAACTTAAGATATAACATTTCAGAATATTATAAAAATGATTTCGAAAAAATCGGCGTAACATCCATTGGTGAAGCGATTAAACATAAAAAACAAACGAGAGTCATTGGATTGATAAAATCGATACGTGAAATTAGTACTAAGAAGAACGATAAGATGGTTTTCTTAAGTATTAGTGATGGATTTAGCGAGCTTGATTTAACAGTATTTCCTAGGGACTATCAAGGGTTAAAAGTTAAGTTTTTAAAAGAAGTCTTAATTTTTGAGATAAATCCTAACGAATATAGAGGTGAATTAAAATTCACATTACAAAATATTCACGAAATGCCAAAAACTTGAAAGAAAGTCGAAAAATTAAGTAAGTCAATGTAAAACGCTTACTTAAAATGATTTTACCATTGTTAATATATCAAATATTTGTTAAAATATATAGTGAGAAGTAGACTTGAGGGGAGAAAGAATTTATGAATTATGAATCTTTAATTGTTGCCGTACAATGGGCCGTAATCGGCTTCTTTGTATTATTCCACTTTCTAAACGGTTTTAGAAGGGGAACAAAGCCAACGCTATACTACACAATTGTTAGTTTTGTTTTAACATTTGTCTTATTATTTGGCGTCTCGTTCCTCACCATCAGAACAATATTTACTCCAGGATCGCTTTTAGAATTTATTGAGAGGTATACAACAATACCTGATGACATTAGGGTTTATTTAACTGAACCTGAATTAAGTGCTGTATTATTTGCAGTAATAGATGTCGTCATAAGAATTGTTGCTTTTATTGTTTTATACCCAATTGTTAAATGGTTATTAACAATGATTATTTTCAGACCACTTTATCGTGGATTTTTTGATAAAGGGAAAGAAATATATTCATTAAAAGTTGTTAATAAAGGTAAACAAGAAGAAGTTGTTATCGTTCCAAGAAAACGCCGTGTTAATAATTTTAGTAGAGTAGGCGGTGCAGCACTTGGAGCTGTAAGAGGATTTGTTGTAGCATTTCTGTTTTTATTACCATTAATTATGCTAGGAAGTTTTTCTAGAGGATTAGAAGGTGATAACTCATCAGAAGAAAATATTAGTAATTTTGAGAAAATTCTTCTAAGTAATGGTGGAAGTACCGAAGATAATCAATTTTTAGAAATCTTGCGAGCAGCTCAAGCAATTGAAAAATATGGGATTGGTCAATTTACAAGTAATATTAAAATTGGTGATAAAACATTAGATAAATCAGTTTTTGATTTTGTCTTTACAACAAAAGTTGTTACGAAAGACGAAAAGAAAGACTTAGTTATATCTGATGAAATTAAAATGTTAGGTCAAGTCGCAACCGTTTTAATTGAAAACGGTTATTTAGATAGCGACTTTGACATTAAATCAATTAATCATGAAGATCATTTTGAAGATTTGGAATTTTTATTAAGTCAAATTGGTAATTCAAATTTAGTTAATCTTTTATATTCTGCAGGTGTTTCTGCAGCATCAAAACACTTATTACCAGATATATTAGGTTATGATCCAAATGCTGACTTTGATGAAGATGGTAATAAACTTCATACAAAAGATGTAATTGCAGCACTTAAGTTAGTTGATTTAAGTGGTGAAACAGATTCATTAACAAAAGCAATTGAACAAGCATTGTTATTAGGTTCAGTTGGAGAATTAATGGAAATGGTAGAAGATCCTAATCTATTCTTAGAATTAAGTGTAGAAGAAAAACGTCAAGTTGCAAAAATATTACATGAAGTAAGTAATTTAGAATTATTAGTTGGTGCCAATCTATTAATTGAATCATTAATTAGATTAGAGTCGCCTACAAATGATGGTATTAAAGAAAATATTGATTGGGTTGATAATCCAGTTGAATATCTTCAAGAAAGATTAGCATTCATTTTAGAGGATAACCGTCACTTCATCGGTGAAGACGGTGATATTGCTGCAATAGCAAATTTTGTTGAGGCAATGTTTAGTGATGAATTTGAAGATTTTGATTATACGATCTTTACTGGCGAGTTAAGCCTTGATCTTTTCTTATCAGAAGAAGTAAGTCCAGTTATTAGTCAAGCATTAGTTAATATCGTAGAAATAGAAACACTAATTAAATTATTACCACTTGGTGTTGATTACTATGTTTACGGAACTAAACCAGAATTAATTAGTGAATTTGCTGATGAATTAGTTGAATCATTAAGTGATGCGGATTATCGTGAAGAAATATTAAACATTGATAGCATCTATAAATTAATGGTTCAATTAGGACTTGAAGCATACTTTGAAGAAGATGCAGACTTTATTGCAGTTACTGATAATATTTTAAGTGATGATGCAAGTCTCTTAGCAGTAAGACAAATTATTCATCATTTATTTGAAGAAAGTCAAGCTGTCAATGATATTTTAGAAATTGTAGCTGAACCATTAGTTGAAAGCTTTGTTTCTGACGAAGAAATTAAAGGTATTGCTTTAAAAGTAGTAAATAGTGAAATTAGATATGGAACAGAAATCAATAAACTTTTAGATGTTGTTGATTCAATGTATAGTTTTACATCGTTATCCAAAATTAAGAGTATTTTTGATAACGGAGATATGGATGCGTATTTAACTTTAGCTGCTGATTTTGGTGGAATAAATGAAGCAGATTTTCTCCAGTTTAAAAATGCACTAACAAGTCTAGATACATTACAAATAGCAGGGATTGATATTCTTGATTTAGTTAAAAATAAATCAGGAATCGAACAATTGGTTATTCCTGAAAACGCAAGTTTAAATTACGATTTAAAACGAGTTTTAGATTTAGCGTATGAAATAGCAAAACCACTTAATGTTGAAAGAGCAAGTGGCGTTGATGTCTTAGATATTAACTTAAGTTATGCTCTAGATCATGAAGCAATAATTGATATTTTAAGATTTAGCGAAGCAGATGAAAATTCTATTTTACTTGCTTCAGCAGTTGAATACATTAAAACATTAGAATTTACAATTGATAATTTAGGAACAATTAAAACTCCAGATGAATTATATTACAGAGATTTTAATGATGAAATTTGGATTGATGAACTAAACAATATTATTACTGGTTTATTTAAAACATTACCAATGTTAGCAGATGATGAATTTATTCTTTCATATAATCATTTAACTCAAAATGTTAAAGGATTAGAAGATATACCAGTTGATATAATTTCAAGATTTGGTATTGAAACAGATACAGAAGAATCACTAGGATTAATATTAAATTCATTATTTGTTAGATCAAATGCAACTACTCTAACAAGTGTATTATTAGAAAATGTATTTGAAAGTCAAAACTTTAATATTAATTTACCAGAATTAGCGATAGCTGAAGATGGTTATATAATTGGTAGTGAGTTAACAGAATTAGTTGTTATTGCAGGTTTAGGAGTCTTATACTTAGACGATGAAAATACCCCTTATAACAATATGAAAGAGTTAGTTGATAGTTTAAGCTTAGAAAAAGGCGTTACAACATTCAATATTCTTCATGAAGATGTTATTGCTAAGGTAGCTAATTCAAAAATAGTAAATGGTATTTTTAGAGAAGCATTATTAAATGAAGAAATACATAGTTTAGTCTATGAAAGATTAAGTGCACTTAACTTAGCAGAAGACTTAAGTCCAATAAATGATATTAGTTCAGGTGTCTTTGATTTTGATGTTGCATTAGTTAATGGCGAAGTACCACTTAATACATTACATGAGTTATTATTAGGACTACAAAGTATTCAAGTACCAGCAACATTAGTTCAAAATCCAAGTCAAGAAAATATTATGGATTTCTTTAATGTTGTTAATACTGAAAATTTAATTTCAATATTAGAAATTAAATTAGTTCACGAGTTAGTTGATAATGTTATTAAGTTGACAGAAGTTAAAGAAGTTGGGGCAAACTATTTCGATAATTTATTAATCAACTTATACAATAGTGGCTATACTATTAATTTAAATTATGAAGATTACTACAATGTAATTCATATGCCAGTTGATAGTGATAACTTAATTAGTATTAATGAAGTTAAAGACTTAGTTAATGTTTTTGCAGCATTAAGAGAAGTTGTTGATTTCAATGATTTAAATAATATTGAAGTCTTAGAAGTATTTAGAGGATTAGAAGATGTAAGAGTTGGTAATAAGAATGGTTATGAAGTTGTAACTAAACCAATCTTATTAAGAGGTTTAATGGGAACAGCGTTAAATGACGATGAGTTATTAGATTTCTTAGCTGACTTTGCAAGTAGTCGTTTAGTTATTAATGGAGAGACTGCAATTAATTTAGAAGGAGATGCTTTCAAATTAACAAGTGACTTCTTTGAAAATGGTAAAGTGTTAAAACATAATCACTTATTAGATTTAGTCTTAGCAGTTGCTGCACAAGATGAAACGTTAATTGAACGTAACTTTAAAGTAGAAGTAAGTGATGTTACTAATTTATTAAGATCAGGATTATCATTTAGCCAGTTAAGTAGATTAGAACAAATTTATAATTCAGATATTATTGAATTTATGTTACAAAACGTTATTGAAAATGAAGAAGTTGCAAACTTAGCAACTGACTTAATTAATGATCAAATTGCTAATTTAGCAATTAACATGGATATTAATCCAGTTTATATTAATAATAGTGACCTAGACTTACATTATGAATTAATTAATTTAGATGCAATGACTAAGTTAGTTGTTGCAATTGATGAATTAAATATTAATGAGTTTAGTGAATTAACTAATATTAAATCAATTAAAGATTTAGGATTGTTATTAGATTTAAGAAATACTGATCGCCTAGCTAGAAATATTTTTGAAGTTCCATTCTTATTACATGCATTAGATGTAGTCTTAACATCAGATGCATTAGGCGAGATGGCTGAAGAGTTAGTTGAAGTGAAGGCTTTATCAAGACTTCCATTCGCAACTACTGCACCATCAAGTGATACATATGTATTAGATAGTAGTTTAATTACTACAGATAATTTTGTTGATTTAGTTCTTGCAGTTTATGGTGCTAATTTAGACGTTGAAGACTTTAAGGGCAATGCATTAGACATTGTTAATCGTCTTTTAGGATATAAAGTAGCAAACCAAGTTGAAGAACAAGGAATTACTCATTTATATAATTCAAATATTATTAAGCATTTTGTTGAAATATTAGGAGAAAATGAAGAAGTTCACCAAATTGGTGCTGACGCAATTAATCATTACTTAGTTAATGTAGAGTCAAGTTTAAATGTTACTTTCCCAAATATTACAACAGCTGACTTAGCAATTAGTAATACATTGTTTAATGAAGAATCAATGCTTTTAACACTACAATTTATT
>NZ_JADNRS010000005.1 GCF_015709225.1 Acholeplasma laidlawii | reverse complement strand
GTTATATTCCCTCATAATGGATTTTTTACTGATGTGATCATTTAATATCATCTTAACAATCTTTAGTTTGAAGTCAACACTATACTCATTCATAGGCTTTCTGCTCCTTATATTTTTATATTATACAATATGTTCTTTTAGGTGGTACCTATATGTCCCACTTTTTCGTAGCAGAGCATAGTTGAGTCACCACATAATACTCTATGATTACCTAATACATAAAGGTCACCTTTCTGACTTACTGGTACTTCTGGTATTTCACTATCTGGGTCAAAGTCATCATCGGTTGCATTATCAGGAATATCAGAATGCATCTCTTCAAATCCAAATTGAAGCATGTCCATATCAATATCAAATAACTCTTCTTCTAACTTTGATAAATCCCATGTTGCAAGCTCTGCAGTTTTATTATCTGCAAGTCTAAATGCTTTAATTTGTTCATCAGTTAAATCATCTGCAATTAAACATGGAACCTCAGTTAAACCTAATTTCTTAGCTGCTTTTAATCTTGTATGACCTGCAACAATAACTAAATTACTATCAACAACAATTGGAACTTTAAATCCAAACTCACTAATTGATGCTGCAACAGCATCTACTGCAGCATCATTATCTCTTGGATTGTTTTCATATTCAATTAAACTATTTAGATTTAGATTTTTTATTTTCATTGACATTCCATTCCTCAAAGTTACTCTCTTGACGTTTTCTAGCGATTTCTAACATTTCTTTATTTTCGTTATACTTTTCACCATGTAACCTTGATAATAAATACTTCCCAGCTCCAACATCGCCTGGTATATATTTCTTGATCTTGACGATTTTCTTTTTGGTTTTACCATTAGACTCTTCAATAATTGTTTGAGTGTCTTCATAGTATTCACCTTCAGCTCTTCTTGTAATACTTACTAAAAGTAGTTGCTCATGAAGTTTCTTTGCCTCTGCAATTGTAAATCTAATCTCTTCATGTCTTTTCTTGAGTCTTTCCCAAGTTGCCTCACTCACTCCAATTAAGTTATAAATTAAACCTCTTGCTTCTTTATATGAATAATAGTCAGAGATTATTTTTAGTTTAGAATCTAGTAAACCTTGTTCTTTCCATTTCATATAAGCATCTTTTGTATTGGCCATATAATTTCCACCTCCTATTAATTGAAAGTGAAATCTACGAATTTTCGCAAGAAAAAAAGGAACAATTATTGCTCCTTTTAATCCTAGACTTTTAAAGCCAGATATCCACGATAACCAGATTATACGTTAAAACGTTCAGTTTGTAGTGTATCTAGTGGTAGACAAATATACTTTTTTCAAGTCCTTTTATTAAGTTTTTTTCTCGCTCTCAAACATATATCATTGTAGTTATTAATTGTATTGTTAATATTTCATTACTATTTGAGTATGGGCGTCAACACTAATTATCGGATGTTAATTTGCCTTTGGATTTCCGTTATCGTCATAAGACCATTGTCCGTTCCAGTATACTGGTCTACTTAATAGATTCCATGCTGATTCCCATCCTAATGGTTTCGAAGATACTTCTGCATAAATAGTTAAACGGAAAGATCCAAAGAAGGCCCCATATCCGATGCTTGTCACACTGTTTGGAATCACGATACTTGTTAAACTTCTGGCATTGTAGAAGGAATAATGACCGATGCTTGTTAACTCTGAATTTTCTTCAAATGTCACTGTTGTTAAACTGCTGGCTCCATAAAAGGCAGCTCCTCCTATGCTTTTGACACTATTAGGTATCACGATACTTATAATACTTGAATCTCTAAACGATCCATTTATGATGTCTGTAACTACATGCCCATTAATACTTCTAGGAATGATTATTTCTGTAGTAATAGGGTTTTCTATCAATCCTAAAACATAAGCGTTGCCATTCGATGATAGTGCATATGCTACAGAATCATCATTTATTGTTTCAAGATATCCCCAGATTACTGATACATTTGAGACGTTCCATGATGAGTCCCAACCTAATGGTTGTGAAGATGTTTCTGCATAGATTGTTAAACTGCCTGTATTATGGAAGGCCCAATATCCGATGCTTGTGACACTGCTTGGAATCACGATACTTGTAATACTTGAATTTCTAAAAGCGTCAATTATAATGTCTGTAACTACATACCCATTAATACTTCTAGGAATGATTATTTCTGTAGTAGTAGGATTTTCTATCAGCTCTAAAACATAAGCATTGCCATTAGATGATAGTGCATATGCTACAGAGCCATCATTTATTGTTTCAAGGTATCCCCATATTACTGGTCTATTTGAAAAGTTCCATGATGAATCCCATCCTGATGGTTGCGAAGATACTTCTGCATAGATTGTTAAACTTTCAGCTTCATAGAAGGTCATTGAACCAATGCTTGTGACACTATTTGGAATCACGATACTTTTTAAACTGTTGGCTCCATCGAAGGCCCAATATCCGATGCTTGTGACACTATTTGGAATCACGATGCTTGTAATGCTTGAATTTTGAAACTGTTGACTAACAATTGATATTGTATCATTTGCTAAAACTAAACCCACTTCTCTCATATTACCTTGAGTGAGTGTCTTATCGATAAATGATCCACCTATTGCATATGTAATAGTCTGCAGTGATGTTGGAATAAAATTAATATCGTTTCCAAAATAGTAACTTAATTCATTAGATACTTCACTTGATATGGTGATATTTACAAGTTTGTTAGAGTATCTAAAAACAGATGTCCCAAATGTTTGTGTTGCATTTGAAAATTCTATATTTTCTAAATTACTCATATTATTAAATGCTTCGTTACCCACCTCAACTACATATTGCCCAAGTTTAATACTTTTTAATGTTGTGTTGCCCTTGAAAGATTCTGCTTGAATCTTAGTAACTGGATATCCTCCAATGGTATCTGGTAATACAAGCGTTTCTTCATTACCAATATATTTATTGATGAATGCTTCATTGTTTTCAATACTGAATTCAACAATATCTGATAAATCTTTCCATTGTGCTATGAGCGTAATATCTTGTCCATATGTATATCTAAATGGTAGTTCAATAACATGACCTAAATAAGTCCAGCCCATAAATACATAGTCTGTTCTTGTTGCATCAGGAAGAGTTGTTACATAATCGTGAGTTAGTAGAGTTATTGGTTCAATTAAATCACCACCGGCTGTATCAAAAATAATTTGATAATTAACTGCATCCGTCCATGTTGCTATGAGTACAACATGATCTTTAACTTGATATGTATTCTCATAAAGTTTGTCGCCGTCAGACCAACCTAAGAAAACACTATTTTCTTTAGCTGGTTTTACCAAATTAATAGTTGTTAAATACTCAACTGTGATCTCTTGAATTACATTGCCCCCTTGTGTGTCAAATGTAACTGTGTATTGACTAATTTGATAGGTTGCTGTTACGACTATTGCTTCAGTAATATTTGTGAATGCTTGATCCCATCCTACAAAGTCATACCCTTCTCTTGTTGGTGCTTCTGGTGCACTTGCTCCAGTGCCATATGCTACTAATTCTGTCTTTATCTCTCTACCATCATGATCTTTAAAGATAACGGTATATTCATTTATT
>NZ_JADNRS010000055.1 GCF_015709225.1 Acholeplasma laidlawii | reverse complement strand
TTAAAAGTTGGAGATATAATAGAGTTTAGTACGAGTGAATCATTTGATGTTAATCTACAATTAAATAGAGATGAGTATTTTATCAAAATAGATACAATAAAATATGAAATCATCAAGGTTGCTAAGTTACCCTATAATAGGTATTTATAGAAAATAGAGTAATTATATTATATATATGATATAATGTAATTAAGAATTACTATACAA
>NZ_JADNRS010000054.1 GCF_015709225.1 Acholeplasma laidlawii | reverse complement strand
ACTGCTAATGCTTCTGAGCCAAATTCACTAATTAATACTCTTTCATATACATGATAGATTAACGGAATATCTACTAATCTATCTAATAACGCTGCATCTGTATCTAAGTTTAATAACTCACCAAATGCTTTAACGCTTCTTATGTTTGTTAATTCATTTATGTCAGTTAACTCTAAATCTTGAACTAACGTTAACATCTTGTAAGCTGCTTCAACATCAACTAGCGATTTATTTAAGGCTAGATCAGCTGCGGTAATATCAGGTAATACTACCTCTAATCTCGGTTCTAAATTACCTATGTAATGATTAATTACATCTGCTAATGTTTGATGGGTCTCTTCACTTTCAATAACTCTTGTTAGTAGGTTATCAA
>NZ_JADNRS010000053.1 GCF_015709225.1 Acholeplasma laidlawii | reverse complement strand
TACTTTCTTAATATTATATATGTAGCTTAGTGTCACCCATGAATTATCAATTGTAAGCCTACTTAGCTCAGTTGGTTAGAGCACCTGACTGTTAATCAGGGGGTCGCTGGTTCGAGTCCAGCAGTGGGCGCCACTTTTTTTATAAAATAAAACTCACATTTACTGTGAGTTTTTTATTTGTCTCGATATTCTAGTAATTCATTGATTTTTTTTAATAAATAAGCGTTAATTTCATAGTTTTTGGTTAAAAATTGTATCATTTCAAGGGCAGATTCCTTATTTTTATCATATCCTTGTCTAAATTTAGGTAGTAGATCCCTTGCTTCTGTGTATTTAAATTCAATGCGTCTTTCATAGACATATGGGTCAAAATAGTCATCTAATTTCTCAAATATACCATCAAACAAACGTAAAATATTATCGAAAGCGTGACTTTGAATAAAGGTCGTAGCACTAGAAACTTCACCGCGTTGTAACCTATTTAGACCGATATAAATGTTTGTTAGGGCTTCATTTAAGTGGTAATTTTTGTCAATTACTTTCTTCTTTGGCATATTATTTGGTGCAACAAGTGATACATCAAAATCATTTGTCTTATAGTAGACAATGCCTTTAGTGAACTGTGCTTCTATAATCTCTTTTTCTGTAAAAACTGCAAATTCAGCAAAGACACCATCATCAAATAATACTTTATAACCATCTAGTGTATTCCTAAAAATATAGACAAGTGGTCTGACACTTAACCACTTTAAATCATCTAAAAATGCTTGTTTAGAACCTTCTTTTACAATTAAGAAGAAATCCATATCGGAGTAATTATCAGCACGTCTAACTTGAGACATACTGCCTAGCCCTAGTAAACACTGAGCATCTTTATAACTCTTTAATTTTTCTGCTAATTTTTCCATTCTTTGGATTGCTTTTACCATAGTCATACCTCTTTTCTTACTTTAATACAATTATAATAGAAATTTAATTAATCATTGAAAATTTGATTAATTATATAGTTTTACACCTATTTATGATGATTTCATATATAATAGTAATGATAAAAGAATTAAAAGGAGAATATATATGCCACCATTTGTTTCAGGATTTATTACTATATTTTTCATTATATTCGTTTTAATGATTGTTATTAGTATTTCAAATACAGCAAAAAAAATTAGAAAAAGAAATCATGAACCTATAAAAAAATTTAATGTTGACGGAAAGACATACGTTATTTACTCAAAACTGAATTACAACAGATATTACTCTAATCAAGTTTTATATGAGTTAAGAGATTCAAATGGTAATATATTAGGATCTTTTAACAGTTTAAATGATATATTAGTATTGTTAAATCTAGATGAATTCCCTAAAGAAGATATCTTCAATTGATAGGATGAATATATGAAAAAACCATTTTTTATGATTGTAGCCGGTGGTTCAGCCTCTGGTAAATCAACAGTAGTCAAATCCATATTAGAAAAAGCAGGCATTCAGCATGTATTAGTCATTAATCAAGATGACTATTATCTAGATCAAAAAGACCTTCCAATGCACGAAAGAGTGCTCATGAACTACGATCATCCTAAAAGTATTGATATTGAGCTGCTGAAGAAAGATATCTTAATGTTACTCGAAGGTAACCCGATTCATAAGCCTATATATGATTATAGTAACTATACAAGAAGTGAAGTGATTGAAAAAGTTGAATCTAAACCAATTATTATACTTGAAGGTATTTTAAGTTTAGTAGATGATTCAATTCGTGAACTTGCTGACTTAAAACTCTATGTAGAATTAGATGATGATATCCGTTTTATTAGACGTCTTTCAAGAGATGTTAAAGATAGAGGACGCACGATGCAATCAGTCATCAATCAATATATTACAACGGTAAAGCCAATGTATCATAAATTTGTAAAACCAACCAAACGTTATGCTGATATCATCATTCCCAATGATGATAAACACAGTGCAGCAGTTGATGTCATTGTCAACATGCTTAAAACTGTAAAGGAGTCTATATGATAGTTATTATTGTTGCGATGCAATCTGAAGTAGAAGCACTTACTTCTACTTTAAACTTAAAATCAACCCATCCTTATAACACATATGAGGGCAAATACCAGGGAAAAGATGTTATGCTTATCATTTCTGGTATTGGAAAAACAAATGCATCTAGTGCACTCTCACATATCTTAACGTTGCATCCTGAAACAAGATTTATTATTAATGTAGGTATCGTTGGTGGGCATAAGGTGAATCTTTATGATACATACCTTGTATCTGAGGTCACTTACCATGATGTGGATTTAACGATATTTAACTATGAATATGGACAAATCCCTAAATATCCAACACTTTATTTCACAGACACTAAAATACTAAATAAATTAGAAAATTTCAAGCAAATCAGATTGTACACAGGGGATATATTCTCTACAAAACCAATAAATCCAAATCCATATATTGTGGATATGGAAGGTGCAAGTATTTATCAGGTAGCCCATAGTTACAAATATCCTGTATTAGCTATTAAAGTAGTATCAGATGTATTAGGTAGTCATGATCAAATGGAAATTTATAAGAAAAGTGAAACAGAACTATCAAATGCTTTGCTAGATGCGCTTGATAAAGTATTAGAGGTGATTTAAAATGAAGGGTCTAATCATATTCTCAAATGGTATGGAAGATAATGAAGCATTATCTACGTTAGCTTTATTAAGACGTGCAGGTATGCATGTAGATTCTGTAACAAAAGAAATAGATTTATTTGTCAAAACTGGATTTGGTGTCACTGTCAAAGCAGATTATCATTTAAATGAAGTCAAAATATCCAACTATCAATTTTTAATCATTCCTGGTGGTGGTTATGTAGCTAAAGTCATTGATCAAGCAGACTACATATATGACTTGATTAAGGCGTTTAGAAAAGAAGACAAGGACATCTATGCAATTTGTGCTGCACCGCGTTTTTTAGGCCGATTAGGACTCTTAGATAACTTGGACTTCACAGCTTTTCCAGGCTCTGAAAAAGATGCTAAATTAGGGCATTACTTAGCTTCAAAAAAAGTTGTTGTAACACCTAAAATCATAACTGCAAGATCAGCAGGCGCTGTAATTGATTTTGTTTATCAAATTATTAAGAAAAATCAAGATGAAGCATTATCTAAATCGCTTATTAACAACATTATGTATTGATTTCTACAAATCAAAAAAAATGTCATTTAATTGTTGACAAATCATAATAAGTTGATATAATTATACATGCGCATTAAGTGGCCCGTTGGAGAAACGGTTAACTCACATGCCTTTCACGCATGCACTCACGGGTTCGAATCCCGTACGGGTCACCACTTTATTTGCACCCATAGCTCAATTGGATAGAGCGTTTGACTACGGATCAAAAGGTTAGGGGTTCAAGTCCTCTTGGGTGCGCCATTTATTGATTGACAAAGCGAAAAAACTTTGATACAATTATCTAGCGCGACAAAGTAATCGGGAAGTAGCTCAGCTTGGTGGAGCACTTGGTTTGGGACCAAGGGGCCGCAGGTTCAAATCCTGTCTTCCCGACCATTTTACTTGCGGGTGTCGTATAATGGTTATTACCCCAGCCTTCCAAGCTGAAGACGGCGGTTCGATTCCGCTCACCCGCTCCATTAATTTACAAATGATAAGACTTGCTGAAAGTCTTTTTTTTATTTTTGAGTCTGATCCTTGACAAATAAGCAGTAACTAGTGTAAGATATACATACCCCCCATATAGGGGTATAAGAAAGACAAGGTGATTGAATGAAACATGAAAATTTAAGTGTTAAAGGTATGACATGTGCTGCTTGTGTAACATCTGTTCAAAAAGCAACAGCTAAATTAGATGGTATAACGAATGTGAATGTCAATTTAACGACTGAAAAATTAACCTTTGACTATGATATAGATAAAGTTTCAATTGATGATGTTAAAAAAGCTGTGAAAGCTGCTGGATATGAAGTCCTAACAGAAACAGAAACTGCCGATGAGCATCAATTAAGAAAAGAAAAAGAAATTAATAATTTATGGACAAGATTTTTAGTATCAGCAATTTTTGCATTACCACTACTTTATATTGCGATGGGTCCTATGATTGGTTTATGGTTACCAGATTTCATACATCCAGATATTAATCCATTAAATTTTGCGGTTGTACAAATTATTTTAACTACGCCTGTCATGATAATGGGTTATTCATTCTTTAAAGTAGGTTTTAAAACCCTTTTTAAACTAAACCCTAACATGGATTCATTAATTGCTATCGGAACATCTGCAGCCTATTTGTATGGCATCTACGCACTCATTATGATAATCAATGGCAACCATCACTTTGTACATGATCTTTATTTTGAATCAGCGGCTGTAATTCTAACCCTTATTACATTAGGTAAATACTTAGAGGCTATTTCAATTGGTAAAACATCAGCTGCAATTAAAAAGTTAATTGGGTTATCACCAAAAGAAGCAATTGTCTTAAAAGAGGGCATAGAAGTTAAGGTTGCTATTGAAAATGTAGTTGTAGGCGATATTATCGTTGTCAAACCTGGGGATAAACTTCCAGTAGATGGGGTTGTCACCTTTGGTCATACATCGATTGATGAATCGATGTTAACAGGTGAATCTATTCCAGTAGAAAAACAAATTGGTGATTTAGTTGTAGGTGCAAGTATTAACAAGTTTGGTACGATACATTATAAAGCAACTAAAATAGGTAAGGATACAGCACTTGCTCAAATTATTAAACTGGTTGAAGATGCTCAAAGTTCTAAAGCTCCAATTGCAAAACTAGCAGATATTATCAGTGGATACTTTGTACCGGTTGTTATTGGACTTGCTATTATATCAGGATTACTTTGGTATGTATTTGGTGGCCAAGATCTAAACTTTTCAATGACAATCTTTATCGCAGTATTAGTGATTGCATGTCCGTGTGCACTTGGACTTGCAACACCAACTGCAATCATGATTGGTACGGGTAAAGGTGCGGAATATGGTGTATTAATTAAGGGTGGAGCATCACTTGAAACACTTCACAAAGTAGATACAGTCATTTTAGATAAAACAGGTACCATCACGCAAGGTAAACCCGTTGTTACAGATATAGTTACGACGAGTGAAATTGATGGACTAAATCTTCTTAGATTAGCAGCATCAGCAGAAAAAGGATCAGAGCATCCATTAGGTGAAGCGATTGTACTAGATGCGACATCAAAGGGTATTGAATTGACCACGCCTTCTAAATTCCATGCAATACCAGGACATGGTATTGAAGTGGTGATAGAAGACCAAAATGTTTTACTAGGTAACCTAAAACTTATGAAAGAACAATCCATTGATTTATCTGAATTATTTGATCAATCTGAAATCTTGGCTAACCAAGGTAAGACACCAATGTTTGTAGCAATCAATAAAAAGTTAGCAGGTATTATTGCAGTAGCTGATACCATCAAACCAACTTCTAAACAAGCCATTGAGAAACTCCATCAAATGGGTGTAGAAGTAGTCATGATAACAGGTGATAATAAACTCACCTCAGATGCAATAGCAAAACAAATTGGCATTGATTTAGTCTTATCTGAGGTGTTACCGGAAGATAAGGCATATGAAGTTGAAAAACTTCAAAATAGCGGTAAAAAAGTCGCTATGGTTGGTGATGGTATAAACGATGCACCTGCACTTGTTAAAGCTGATGTGGGTATTGCTATTGGAAGTGGTACGGATGTTGCAATTGAATCGGCTGATATTGTATTAGTAAAAAATGATTTATTAGATGTAGCAAATGCAATTCACTTAAGTCAAAAGACAATTAAGAACATTAAAGAAAACTTATTTTGGGCATTCGGGTATAATGTACTTGGTATACCTATAGCTATGGGGTTATTACATCTATTTGGTGGACCATTATTAAATCCAATGTTTGCAGCAGCAGCAATGAGTTTAAGTTCTGTATCAGTACTTGCGAATGCATTAAGACTAAAACGATTTAAACCAATCGTAAAGAAAGGATAAACTATGAAAACAACAGTATACATTGATGGTATGCATTGTAAAAATTGTATGGCTAAAGTAGAAAAATCACTTTCAACAGTTGAAGGGGTTCAATCTGCTAAAGTGAATCTTGACAAAGGTTTTGCGGTTCTAAAAACTAAAGACCCAGTCAATCATGATGTCATTTTAGATACAATCCATACACTTGGTTACGAAGTTAAAGAAATTAAATAAACTAGATCAAAAGTATATTGTCATATCAATGTACTTTTTTCATATCTTAAAGATATAATCTAGGTATCTATAAATACGAAAGGAATAAATATATGACTGTAGAACAAGTAATGAGTGATTTGAAATCAAACTCAAACCCTTCTAGGAAAAAGAGTTTATTAAAAGCGGGTGCAAGTGAAAATACCTATGGTGTATTATTAGGCTACCTTAGATCTTATGCAAAAAAGATAGGGGTGAATCATGAACTAGCATTCAAACTTATGTACACATTAAATACAGATGCCATGCTACTTGCTGTAATGTTGTTTGATGTATCCAAATTAAGTGCTAAAGAAGCGTATGATGTTTTGAGTATTATTACATTTGAACAAGTACTAGACGATTTTATGTTTAGAGTGGTTACATTGATTGAAGAAGTAGATGTATTATATGATATGTTAAAGGATAGTGACTCTGATATGATAAAACGTGCACTTTGGGCGATTAACGTCGAGCGTGTTCGACATAAATCAATTGATGATAATGAAGTTCTATACCTTTTAGAAGTAATAAAACGTAATTTGGTAAACGAAACACCTAAAGCACAGTGGATGATGAATCGTTGTTTTGCACAAATAGGGATTACTTATGAAAAATATCGAACAAAAGTGTTGGATTTATCAGAAAAACTAGGTGTTTATAAAGAGATGAAAGTATCTCCAGGTTGTACATCAGCCTATGTTCCTAACTGGATACATGCAGTTATAAAATAAAATTATCAATTACTTTTGAAATATCGAACTAATTATAATATAATAATTTATGTACGTACGAAAGGGGATTATTCTAAATGAATAAAACGTTATTAACAATATCTCAGGTGTTTGTAGCTATCGGTGCTGTAGTGATAGGTATTTATGCACTAATCTTTATGTTTGTTTTAGGACAACTTGAAAGTGATGTCACCTTCAATATCGTTGGTTTGGTGATGCTTATCATTGTAGGATTTAATATCTTTGTGTTTATAAGAATTGGTCAAGCTAAAGATAATCCATATATGAAAACTGAAATTATCGTATATAGTGTTATACTTTTGATTACTTCAAACATACTAGGTGGTGTATTTGCACTACTTGGTGTGATGATTGAAAATACTGATCAAAATCAAAGTGATAATTCATCGTTGGAAAAAAGATTAAAAGACCTAGATAATTTGTTTGATAAAGGCTTAATCACTTTAGATGAGTACCATGAACGACGTAAAAAAATAATAGAAAGTGTCTAAAAGGGGCAAAAAAAATATGAATAAAACATTTTTAACTGTAGCACAGGTATTCGCGATTATTTCAGGGGTACTATTTATTTTCCCGGGTGGATTATTAATCTTCCCACTCGTTCTAGCATACTTTAACTTTAAAGCAGCATCAGTATTTGATAAAGCTAAAAAAGGTGAAGCAACAAAGGAACAAGTTACAAACTATAGTATTTACCTAATATTCACTTCAACAATTGGTGGTATATTTGGTTTACTAGCTGGAACTGGTGTGAGTTCAACAGATACTGAACCAGTAACTGTAGAACAAAAATTAAAACAATTAGATGGATTGTTTGACCGTGGTGTGATTTCAAGAGAAGAATATGAAGCACGCCGTAAAGTAATATTAGAAAATATATAGAACTACTATCTTCATGAATTTCACTCACACTACATAGACCAATGGAGTTACAAATGCAAAATAATGTTCATCAGGATGACAAAAAAGTAAAATCAGCGTTTAGAGAATCAACAGAAATCACATTATCATACTTTATACTTGTTTATGCATATATATGGTTTAGTGATTGGTTGATTTCAAAATATGTATTAGATCCAAGCACCGCTCAAGTGATTCAATCGATCAAGGGATTTATTTCTCTGGGTCTTATTGGTTTGGTGTATTATATCATTGTGTATAGAAGAGTTAAGAAATACTTATCAAACAACGAACAATTAAAAAAAGTTCTATTTGAATTATAATATCAAAACAAACAACTCGCCACCTTAGAAGAAAAACACTTCAATTTAGCTTATTTTGACGCTTTAACAGGCTTAATCAATCGTAACCGATTAGAGATCAGGATAAACCGTTTAATTCAAAATAAAACTCCTTTTGCGCTTCTTTATCTAGATATTGATGACTTTGGTGCAATCAATGAATTGAAAGGTCATAAATGGGGTGATGAGGCATTATTACTCATTGCTAAAGAACTTACGAAGGTTGGTAAAGAACATATTGTAGCTCGAATGAGTGAAGATTCATTTGTTCTAGTATTCTATCAGTTTGAACATCTAGATGAAATTAAGACACTTGCTGATGTAAGTATCAATAAAGTAAAAAACTTAATGTCTAAACAAAGTGAGGCTTACTTTTACTCAGCATCAGCAGGGGTGGCACTTTACCCAGATCACGGTCTTGTATATGGAGATATTTTAAGACACGCAAATCTTGCATTATCAGCGGCAAAGAAAAACGGTAAAGACCAAGTAGTTTTTTATAATACCTTCATGCACCAGTCTAAGGAACGTGAATATGAGATTACAAACGCCATCAAACCTTCACTTCAAAACGATGAGTTTTATGTAGTCTATCAACCGATTCTTGATTTTAAATCAGGTGAAATTAGAAAGTTAGAAGCACTACTTAGATGGAATCATTCATCCATGGGTTATATTCCACCGAATGATTTTATTTATCTTTCTGAAATATCAGGGTCTATATTAGAACTCACACATCTCTTATATGATAAGGTATTTGGTCAAATTAAAACTTGGAATCAGATGGGTAAATACTTTACAGTGGATATTAATATCTCACCCAAAGTATTAATGCATCCAACATTCATAGAAGATATTGAACGTTACATCGAAAAACATGAAATTGATAATAAACAAATTATTATAGAAATTACTGAATCGATGGCACTTGAAAATATTGATCAAACAATCATCGTCTTAAAACAACTCAAAGATAAAGGGTTTTTAGTCGCACTAGATGATTTTGGTAGCGGGTATTCTTCATTAACTTACTTTAAACATTTACCAGTAGACATCATTAAGATGGACAAGGACTTTATAGCTAAAATTGATAAATCACCAAGTGAAAGACATTTCTTAAAGTTTGTCTTAGACTTATCGCATGCGATGTCTAAAAAAACTGTTTTAGAAGGTGTTGAAACAATTGAACAAGTAGAGATATTAAAACTACATGATGTAGACTATGTCCAAGGTTTTTATTATCATAAACCACTTGAAGTATCACAATTAAATAAAACTATTCAATCCAAATAAAAACTGCGTTATATCCTAACTTAAGATATAACGCAGTTTCTTTTTAAAATTATTCTTTATCAATTAAATCTAATCTTGTTTGATATTCTTCTTGAGTAATGATACCACGTTCGTATAACTTGGATAACTCTAATCTTTTATTTGGCACTGCTTTAGCTGGTGCCTCAACTACAATCGGTGTATCTGTAACCATTTGTTGGATACAAAAATATAACATTGCAATAGAAATAACAGAGAAGACCATACGAATAATGGATTGAAAAGTCATAAATGTAACAAGTGGTGTAATAGAAATAAGTAATACAAGTGAAACTAATAATGCAACAATGACAAACTTCTTAGTGAACTTATACTCAAATCTTTGTTGAGTTAAGTGAAGTAGTACAAAGAGTACCGCAATTTCAAATAAGACATGTCCTAATAATAAACCTAAGATGAAGATCACTTCAAGTTCTGTTGAATTGATCACATCAGATAAAGTCTGACTACCTACAATACCATAGAGGATATTAAAGGCACCATAGATGACTAGTACGATTGCTGCAATCTTATCAAATGATTTGAATTGTAAGATGAGCATAAATGCGACTGCGATTAATACAAATGTATCAAATGTGAAACTCAATGTCAGAAAAGATTCTGAAAAGTAATCCTGTAGCACAAATGAAGCAATCAGTGCGAGCATTAAAGAAATACCACCTGTTAGTAAACCTAGATTATATGTTTTTTTCATTGTTTAAATCTCCTTTAGTTAATGATACCAAGTATTCTACATATTTTCAAATCATTTATATGTAAAAAATGCACATAAAATGCATGTTCTTTGATATTATATAATTAAAGGGGCGGTGATGTATATGAACTATGGCATTATTGATTTAGGATCTAATTCACTTAGGTTAGAAATATTCAAATATGAGAATCATAAACTAACCAATATATATTCAAAAAGAGAAGTGGTTGGTTTAGCGAGTTATTTATTACCGGAAGGCTATTTATCTGATTTAGGTATTGATTCTGTGATTCGGGTCGTTAAAGATTTCATCGAAATTAGTCAAAGTTATAAATTAGAAAAACTATTTATGATTGCGACTGCAACGATTAGAGAAGCACGCAATCAAAATGAAATTTTAACCCGTATTAAAACAGCATCAGGTATGAAAGTAGAGTTACTAGATGAAGAAAAAGAAGGCTATTACGGTTATAAAGGTATCTTAATTGATCACCAAATTGATAGAGGGTTAATCGTTGATATTGGTGGTGGTTCCACGGAACTATCACTAGTTACTGATGGTAAGCTTAAAGACTCTGTATCGTTAAATTTAGGGTCGTTAAATACCTATATTACCTATGTAAAAGAGATATTTCCGACAGCACTTGAAGCAAAACGTATTTCATCCGCAGTAGTTTCAGCATTAAAACTACATAAGGTTGATAAAGTGGATGTAAAGGTTTGTTATGGCATTGGAGGCACGATTCAAGCAAGTCTTGTATTACTACAAAACTTTTACCAAAAGAAGTTTGATAAGTTAACACGCCATAACATTCAAGATTTAATCTCAAAGATAGATCCTACTAAGAAAAAGACGTATCTATCAATTATTCGTATGATTCCAGAACGTATTCATACCATTATGCCAGGTCTAATTATTCTAGAAACTATAATGAATCACTTTAATATTGAAGAAATCATTGTAAGTAAATCGGGTATTAGAGAAGGTTACCTGTTAGAACAAATCCAAAAATAAAAGTATCCCTATCACAGTTTGTGATAGGGATATCTTTATTTAAGAGACTAGATGAATTTTTAAATTATCGTTATCTACTAAGACTTCATAGTGATGATTTGGTAGTAATTCTTCTGAAATGATTGCTTTTGCAATAAATGTTTCTATATCTCTTTGGATATAACGTTTAAGTGGTCTTGCACCAAATTGTTCATTAAATCCGTTTTTGATAACGTATTTTTGAACATCTTCACCAAGTTTAATGTAGATATTTTCTTCTTTTAATTTATCAGAAAGTTCATTGAGTAGTTTTCTTGTGATATCCACTTGAACTTTAAATCCAAGGGAGTTAAATGTAATAATTTCATCAATTCTATTTAAAAATTCTGGTTTAAAGGATTGTTTTAGCAGCTTATCTATTTTTTCTTGGGCATCACTTGCGTTTTCTAGTAGATATTGACTGCCAATATTAGAAGTCATAATAATGACTGTATTTTTAAAGTCTATTGTGCGACCTTGTCCATCTGTTAAGTGACCATCATCTAATACTTGAAGTAGAATGTTAAATACTTCAGGGTGTGCCTTTTCAATTTCATCAAATAAGACGATTGCGTAAGGCATACGTCTTATTTTTTCTGTAAGTTGACCGCCTTGATCATAACCTACATATCCTGGAGGTGCGCCGATTAAGCGTGAGACACTATGTGATTCCATATACTCTGACATATCTATACGAACAATATGATTTTCTGAGTCAAATAAATTTTCAGCAAGTGCCTTAGCGGCTTCTGTTTTACCAACACCAGTAGGACCTAAGAATAAGAAGGAACCTATAGGTCTATTTGGGTCTTTAATACCTGCACGATGACGTAGTATGGCATTACTAATAAGTTCTAATGCATGATCTTGACCTAATACTCGTTTACCTAGGCTTAAACGTAGGTTTTTAAGTTTTTCTCTATCACCAGACACTAGTTTTGTTACAGGTATGTGGGTCCATTTACTTACAATTTCAGCAATCGATTCAGGGGTAACAGATTCTGTTAGTAGTTTATCATCTGTTGAAGTATCTGATAATTCAGATATTTCTTTTTCTAGATTAGGTATTTTTGAATATTGAAGTTCTGCAGCCTTAGAATAGTTACCTTCGTTATAAGCAGTATTAAGTTCGTTTTTAAGTTGTTCTAATGTTTCTTTTTTGCGTTTTGATAAATTAAGTTGAGATTTTTCTTTTTCCCATCTACTTTTTAGACCGGCTTCCTCTAATTTTAAATCATCAATCTCGGATTTAATTTTAGATAGACGCTCTTTACTTAATGTATCAGTTTCTTTACTTAAAGCAGATTTTTCAATTTCGAGTTGTAGTATCTTTCTTTGGACATCATCGAGTTCCACTGGCATAGAATCAATTTCCATACGAATAGAAGCACATGCCTCATCAATAAGGTCGATTGCTTTATCTGGTAAGAATCTATCAGTAATGTAACGTGCCGATAGGTTTGTAGCGGCTATAATGGCACCATCAGAGATGTGGACACCATGGTGTGCTTCAAAACGATCTTTAAGACCACGTAAGATAGAAATGGTATCCTCCATGGTTGGTTCAGTTACCGTGATTTTTTGAAATCTTCTTTCGAGTGCACTATCTTTTTCAATATATAAGCGGTATTCATTTAATGTTGTAGCACCAATACAATGTAGTTCTCCACGTGCAAGCATTGGTTTTAAGATGTTTGAGGCATCCATAGCACCATCCGCACGACCAGCACCTACAATATTATGTAATTCATCAATAAATAAGATGATTTGGCCATCACTTTCTTTAATCTTATTTAAGACAGCCTTAAGACGTTCTTCAAACTCACCTCTAAATTTTGCACCTGCAACTAATTGAGCTAAGTCTAGTTCATAAACAATTTTATTTTGTAGACTTAAAGGTACGTCTTTATCAACAATTCTTCTAGCTAGACCTTCAACAATCGCTGTTTTACCAACCCCTGGTTCACCAATTAAAACAGGGTTATTTTTAGTTTTTCTAGATAGAATTTTAATAATACGTCTAATTTCTTCCTCACGACCGATAACCGGGTTGACTTTACCTTCTTTAACCAGTTCTACAATATTTCTACCAAACTTCTTTAGAATGTCCGGATCTTTAGAATAATCATCCATTGGGTTAAATTGCATATTATTTCCTCCCTAAAATTCTATAATATAACATTATTATATGCCTAATAATTGGCACTGTCAAGTGATGAGTGCTAATTATTGATGATATAGGCAAATGTTTTGTAAGACTTACCACAATTATGTATAATAAATCGGTAAAAGAATGAACAAAAAAGGAAGATTTAAATGCAAAAAAATTATAGAGTGCTTTTATATTATAAGTACACAGCCATAGAAAACCCTGAAAAGTTTAAAGATGAGCATTTAGCATATTGCAAGAGCCAAAACTTACTTGGGCGTATTTTAGTATCTAGTGAAGGTATTAACGGTACCTTATCCGGTACATTTGAACAAACAGAAAATTACATGAACTATTTAAAAAGTCTTCAAGGTTTTCAAGATACCTTCTTTAAAATTGATGAAGTTGATGCGCACGCATTTAGCAAAATGCATGTAAGAGTTAAAAAAGAATTAGTAAACTTAAGTTTAGAAGAGGATGTGAATCCACTTGAAATCACAGGTAAGTATTTGGAACCTATTGAGTTTTATCAAAAACTACAAGATCCTAATACAGTAGTTATAGACGCTAGAAATGACTACGAGTTTGATCTTGGTCACTTTAGAGGTGCAATCAAACCTGAAATTAAAAATTTTAGAGATTTACCAAACTGGATTAGAGAAAATGAAGATCAATTTAAAGACAAGGAAATTCTAACATACTGCACCGGTGGTGTAAGATGTGAGAAGTTTAGTGGCTGGTTAATTAAAGAAGGTTTTAATGTGGCAGGTCAATTGCATGGTGGTATCCACAACTATGGTACAAGTAAAGATACTGAAGGCAAACTTTGGGATGGTAAAATGTATGTATTTGATGAACGTATTGCAGTAGATATCAATAAACACGAGCATGTCGTAGTTGGTAGAGATTACTTTACAAACGAACCATGTGAACGTTATATTAACTGTGGAAATCCAGAGTGTAATAAACAAATACTTGCAAGTGAAGCATCTGAAAAAAAATATTTAGGATCATGTTCACATGCTTGTAGAATCCACCCAAATAATAGATACGTAAAAAAACATAATCTTACTGTAGATTTTGTTTTACAACACATAGATTCTAATCTAGAACCTCAAATTTAAAAGTACAACAACCTACAAAATGAGTGAAACAACTCACTCTCGTTTGTAGGTTGTTTTTATCATTGACATTTACGGTTTCAAAACGTATAATATAATAGCGTGTTTGGCCCCGTAGCCAAGCGGTAAGGCATGGGTCTGCAAAACCTTGACGCGTCGGTTCAAATCCGATCGGGGCCTCCAAAATAATCTTGAATTGGTTCGATAAAACGGACTAATTACACAAATTTATGCCCTTATAGGGCATTTTTTAATAAAAAATAGTCCATCTGAAAGTCTTTAACGACCGACATGATGGACTTTTATTTTTGTGAACTGATACCAAAAACCTGTACTTTGATACAATATAAGTATATGCAGGAGGTATCAGATGAAGGATAAAAAGAAAAAGAATAGATTATGGAGTGGAGCATTCAAATTAAAGGTCGTTTTAGACATCATTGAAAATGAACTCTCATACAGTCAAGTAGCGCGTAAATATGATATGTATTTATCATCAGGGAGTTTAAATGATACACTACCAGCCAGATGGGTTTATCAATATAGACTTTATGGGAAGGAACGGTTTTATCAGACACCAAAAGATTACCGTAAGAATCCAGTTAGAAAGTTCCATACACCATCCAAAGAGGTAAAAAAAATTTAGAGCTCAAAATTAAACACCTAGAAATGGAACTAGAATACTAGAAAATTACTTATCGCCAAAGTTTAAAAAACAGGAACAAACAAAAATACAAGGTAGTTAAAGAACTAAGGCGAAAATATGCATTAAAAGATTTACTTCTAATATCAGGACTTCCAAAATCTATTTACGATTATTATGAACATCAAAATGAGACTGATAAATATCATGATATTAAGATACTTATTTCAGAAATCTTTGAATCTAGTAACAAAACATATGGCTATAGATGTATTAAACTCGCACCTTAAAAACTTCTATGAGGTCAAAATAGCGTATAAGACGGTTGTGAAGTTTATGAAAGAGCTACACATCGTCTGTAAGGTAAGAAAAAAGAGATATCGCTATATCTCTCAAATATCAAACAAAATTACACCCAATCTACTTAAGAGAGACTTTAAGAAAAAGAAACCAAATATTGCATGGGCAACTGATGTATCAGAGTTTAGATTTAATCGTAAACGATTATATCTATCTGTAATACAAGATCTTTACAATGGTGAAATCAAAGCATACCAAATCTCTAGGAGTCAAAATCAAGGCTTGATTCTAAAAACTCTTAAGAAAGCAATCAACCCAAATGAAGACTTATCAAAGCTTCTCATACACTCTGATCAAGGCATTCTATACCAATCACCTAAATATCGTAATTACCTTAAGAAATCATCATTTACTCAATCTATGAGTGCTAAAGGTAATGCCTATTAAATGTCAGTAATTGAAAGCTTCTTTGGGACACTTAAATGCGAAACCATCTACTTACAAAAGGTTAAATCATTATCTGATTTAATTAGAACAATTGATGAGTATATCTATTGGTATAATCACGATAGAATAAAATTAACTCTAGGTGGTTATTCACCTATCCAATATAGACTCATGAATCAATAAATGATACAATAACTACAAAGAACATAAAGTACAAGAAAATGGTATCAATTCAATTCCTACGATTATTCATCTATAAATCTAATTAAGGTTACCTGCACTAACATAAAGGATTTTAGTCATCAATTATTTTCGTGATTTATAGATTGGTGTAATTGCTTTTTTTCTGTGCGTCTTAAGAAGATGAATGCAACAATAGATACAACAGCAGCACCGAGGGTTCCTAATATTAAATCAACCATAGTATCTAAAAGACCATATCCTTGTGGGAAAATCTCACTTGGATTTGACCATAGATAGCGCTGCATGTTGGTAGGGTTTTGTGTAAAAATAAATGTTAATGTATCTGAAGCAAACTCATAAAACTCCCATAATAGCAGAAGTGAAACAGTAAAAGTAAATGAAAAGGCTATGATAAATAATGCAGGAATAACCTGTTTTTTATTATTTGAAATGTAGTGTGCATAAATAGTTACTGCCTCAAGAGCTACAAGGGATATGACAATACCACTGACGGTGTGTACAAGCTTATCAAAGCCTCTAATAGTGATATAAAACTCTTGGATAAAACCTAAAACGATTGAGATAAATAAGAATACTAAGACTAAAATTTCTACCGAGTTTTTAAAGGTCACATTAAACTTAGTTTTTAAATATCTAGGTACACTCATAAGTGATATAGCTAAAAGAGATAAAAACACGTTATTAATTGCATTATCTCTAGAGGTTCTAGAGGTATTTAAAATAATACCTAAAACAGATGCAATTAACTCAAGTAAAGCTATGCTAACAAATAAGTAATAGTAGGCGTTTGGGTTTCTAAGTATTTTCTTTTTCATATGCACCTCGACAAAGTATGTCTAAATAGTAACATAAAATATGCCATATAACAATGGATTGTATAATGTATACCGATATCTATAGTAATATAAAAAGAGGATAAGGCGGTTACTAAGCGATGTTACAGTGTTAAATCATTTATTAGTTATCTTATTAAGTTAAGACAAATAATATTAGAATATGTTAACTTGCAACTCATTGTTGCGTGACAAATTTATTCAATAGGTTAAAAATAGATTTGTAGGAGGGTATTTACATGGTAGATTTTTATAAAGTAGGGAATAAAATAAGTACATACCGAAAACTCAGTCACATGACACAAGACGATCTAGCAGAAAAATTAAATGTTACAAGGCAAGCGCTATCCAAATGGGAACTAGGTATTAGTGCCCCATCAATTAATTCTTTATTATCGCTTTGTGCAATATTTGAAACAAGCTTTGAAAATCTTTTGTGTCTAAATGATAATGATCGAAAAAATATTAATCTAGATAATATTTTTGAAAATCATACTAGGAGTTAAGTGATTAATCAAATTATTCGTGGTGAGTTAAAGTTAAATATTCATAAAATACTTTATCAGTTATCACCTGTTGAACGGATGCAAGTCCTAAAAGCAATTAAAGAACAAAAGATAACATGTGATCATGTGAATTTAAGTGCTGTTCTTACACCAGCAGAACACAGTTTTCTGTACAATCAAACAATCCATATAGGAGGAAAGTATACATGATTATTAAAAAAGTAAATATTGGTGACGAGATTATTAATGTACAAATCACCAAAGAAGAAGCACTAAAAAGTTTAATGAATAATGAAACAATCATTTTTACAGATGAAACCGAAAAAAAGGAAGTATATCAATTATTTCAAGATTTAAATGAAGATAAATTAGTTACTCATAAAACTGAACTATCAAAAAATATACGATCTAAAACATCTAGATTATCTTCAGTATTACCATTTTTAAGTGGTGAAGATATCAGGGTTTATTAAATAAAGTATTAACCGATGATGAATCACTTAAAGCTGTTGACCTAACTATCTTTTTACCCTTTATTGAATCTAAAGATGCAACTGCATTATTTAAAAAAGCCATTGAAGGCGATTTAAATATCAATCCTTCAAGTATTACACCCTTTATTGATGAAACAGATTTGACACTGATTGTAGATGCGTATTTAAATGGTGCGCATCAAAATTTAAATGTAGATGCCTTGTACCCTTTTTTGGATAGTAAAGATGTTAAAAGATTATTTGAACATTTTCTGAAACAATAGACTAAATAGATATTCGTTAAAATGAATATCTATTTTTGTGTTGAAAAATAGTTGCCACCTTAAAATTATATACTGACCAGTATGATATTGTATCAAATGATTCGAGTTGTGTATAATATGAGTGTATAGACCGTTATATAAAATATTTTAAAAGGATGTGTAGGATGAAATATACTGAAAGAATTAACTACTTAAAAAATCTTAAAATTAAAGTACTCAAATATGAATTAGATATAAAGGAAGCATTATATTTAGATTTAGGAAAAACAACTTAAATTAAAGAAGTTAAAAGAAGCACAACAAAAGCTTAAACAAAATATAAAGTCAAATGTTACAAAAACATTAACGGATTATAAAAATAAAAGATAAATATAAGCGTATCTACTTAGCTAGATACGCTTATATTTTTGATAGAATCCATGTGATGATATAATAAATGTATATTTTCAAAGTTATACACTTTAAGGAGTTTAAATTTATGAAACGTTATGTAATAGCTATACTTACTATATTATTATCAAGTCTACTAACTGCATGTAGTCTAGGTGATTCTAATAAAGATGAAGAAATCATCGAAGAACCAGTTATAGAAGAACCTATTGAAGTAAAGGTAGATAAAACTAAAACGATTTATGCAGATGAACTATGGCATGTAAAAGATGAGGCTGCCATAATTAATTTAGCACTGGATTCAAATAAAAATATCGTATTAGAAGATACAGTTCAACAAGCTACTTATGAAAGTACACCGATTGAAGTGAATCACTTTAATGAATTGGTTTTATCATGGAACGTTAAAAACTTAAAAGATGCAAGAATTACCTTCTTTGTTTCTTTAGGTGATGGAACTAATTTTGGTAGTTACCAAGTCATGGGTTTATTTAAAGATGAAAACCATATGTCATTTAATAGTTCTGATGATTCTTATGGTCGTGTAAGTATTGATACTTTAATTAATAAAGATCCAAGTAAAAATAATTTCATTAAACTTAAATTTACGGTCATTGCAGGTAGTGCAGATAACTTAGAAATTAAAAATATCAGTGTTACAACCAAAAGCGTAGATAGTACTTTAACTTATGATGCATCAAAACTTATTGATAAAGTCATTGATGTAGCCCCGATGCAACAATTAAGTATACCAAGTATTGGTAATGTGATTTGTTCACCGACTTCGGTTGCTATGGTACTAAATCATTATGGCTATACATTTACACAACAAGAAATGGCTAAAAAAGTATATGACAATAGTCAAAGGATCTATGGTAACTGGACTTTTAATGCAAGTTATGCAGGTTCTTTAGATGGTATATCTGCAAGAGTTGAATATATTGAAGACTTTAGTGTTGTTATAGACTATATCTTAAATGATATACCTGTTATCTTTTCAATTTCGACCACATCAGCAGATCAACTAAATGGAGCTATCATGGCATTTCCTGCAGGTCATTTGATTGTCTTAAAAGGATTTGAAGAAATCAATGGTGTATGGCATGGTGTCTTCAATGATCCTGCTGAATATGAAGATAGTAAAGTTGAAAGAAAATATCCAATGGATCAAGTCTTAAATGTTTGGCGTCAATATACCTATATAATCGTAAAATCTGAGATAATTTAAATCATTAATAGTTTCTCAACACTATTTATTTTTATTTGTTAAAATAGAGTTAACTAAATATTACCAAGATAAAGACTTCGTGACGAAATATTCGTTATAGGGGTTTTTATTTTATGAAAAGATGAGGAGCGTCATGATGATTAAAAAATATGTACCAGGTATTTTGGTTAGTCTTATTATTGCAGGTGTATCACTTGCTATCAACAATGTGTTACCAGTAGATTTAATTGGTATGGCATTAATTGCTTTATTATTAGGGATCTTATTAAATCCACTGTTGCATAAGTACGATGTACTAGATTCGGGTATTGATTGGTCTGCTAAGTATATTTTAAGAACAGGTATTATTTTAGCAGGTATATCTTTGAGTTTTAGTCAAGTATTTGAAGTAGGAAAGTATGCGTTTATATTATTAGGATTTACATTTATTACTGCATTTGGTGTAGGCTATATTTGTAGAAAAATATTTAAAATTGACTGGAAATTGACAAGCATGCTATCTATTAGTACCGCCATTTGCGGTGGTACTGCGGTTGCTACTTTAGGTCCAGTCATTGAAGCAGATAATAAAGATATGGCTTACGCACTATCAGCAACATTTATCTTTGACTTACTTACTGTAATTTTATTTCCTTGGATTGGTGTTTTTCTTGGCATGACAGATACCACATTTGGGCTCTGGGTAGGTACAGCTGTAAATGATACATCATCCGTTGTTGCAGCTGGTTACGCATTCTCAGAACTTGCGGGTGCACTAGCAACGATTGTGAAACTCACAAGAACTTTATTTATTGTTCCAATTGTTATTATATTCTCATATATCTACGCACGTAAAAGTCAAAAACAAGGTATTTCAAAGACAAATCAAAAAGTAAATGTATTAGCAATATTTCCATGGTTCATATTAGGGTTTATTGCATTTATTGGTATTAGAAGTTTAAATATATTATCTGATGATTGGGTCGTATCTATTTCAAATATCTCTAAATTTTTCATGGCAACCGCACTTGGTGCCATTGGTTTAAAGACAAGCTTTAAAGAATTAACAAGTGTTGGTGTTAAACCAATGATGGTTGCTATTTTAATTGATGTGTCTGTTGTGATTGTTTCATTTATTGTATTATCTATTATGTTTTAAATGTTTCATTTATTTCCTTTTATATTCATGTTAAAATATGAACAGGCTTATAAGTTACATATTCATTTAAGGGGAAAATAAAATATGCATAAATTAAAAGAACTAGCCAAAGAAGATTTAAAAGATACGAGTAAAACTGAAAAAGTAAAATATGTAGAACCTATCGATGATCAATCGTTTAAAATGGTAACATACATATTTATGGGATTAATGTTTGTGAATCTATTCATATTTTTCTTACCATTTGTAGATTTTGAAGGTGGTATGACATCAAGTGATACAGGGTATCTCGTCATAACTTGGTTTAATACATCGTTTGAAGAAGGACCGATTATCGCTTTATGTATTACAGTAATCTTTATCATTTCGATTGTTGCACTATCTCTACTTATATTTACTTTGATTAGTCATGGTGAAGTCACCAAGGCTATAGCTTATAAATACCTGAAGAAGTTCAATTATGTATACATTGCGCTCGTACTAATTTTATTAATTATTGTATTTAATATGATTGAGGTCATGCGCTTTAGATTATCGGGTGAGATCTATGAACTTCCGTATCCAGGTATTGGTCTTCATATGTTACTTTGGGTGAACATGATTGTTCCAATCCTACTAGGGTTTGTATTTAAGGTCATTCGTGCTAAAAATCAAGATAATTTTATACCATAAATTAAAGTCTAAAGGGAAGTTATCATCATAACTTCCCTTTTTATATGTAACATAATATATCATATTTTACAAAGGTCAGTTTCGATTAGTTGAAATGATTACGTGTAAATGATATCCTTATACTAGTAAAAATAGTGAATCAATAGAAAAGAGATAAACATGAAAAGTATTCCAAAATTAAACTTAAATGAATTTCCATATATCACACACGATAAATTAAGATACGGTGATACCGATAAACAAGGCCATGTAAACAATGCGGTGTTTACTACATTTTATGAAACTGGTCGAGTAGAAATCGTTTATGAACCTAAACATCAAATATTAAGTGAAAACTGTTCTTTTGTGATTGCACATATCGAAATGAATTTCATTGCTGAAATACATTGGCCAGGTAAACTAGAAATAGGTACAGGTATTACAAAAATTGGTAATAGTTCTGTAACCTTTTTACAATCACTATATCAAGATGGTAAATTAGTATCGACGAGTGAATCTGTTTTAGTTCAAGTAAGTAATGATACTAAAAAATCGGAAGCATTAAGTGAAGATTCAAAAAACAGATTAGAAAAATACATGATGAATAGATAACTTATAAATAAAACGCACTCATAAAGTGCGTTTTTTTATATGTGTTTAACAAATCTCACATGTAATATCATCATGACTTAAACCATGAATCTTTACATAATTTTTAGATGACTGTGTAATGACACCGTCTTTTTTTAATATTGTAAATTGACGAGATAAGGTCTCGGGAGTAGTACCTAAACTATTAATAACACTAGGTGTACATGGTGCAGTTCAGTTTACAACGGGTATTACAAAGTCAAAATATATAGTTGCAATAAACAATAATCCAAAAGCCCCAATATTTGACATAGCTGACTACGGATTTGTAGGAGATGCTAAAACTTTTGTTGAAGCACTACTAAAACTCATACAATAAGGTAGCACACATCGATAAATAAAAGTAAATGTCTATACTTCTATTTATTATAAAGGTAAAATAGAACATATAAATTTCTCTTATAAATAGAGTAAAGAAGGTAAGATATATGGACTTAAAATTACAGACGAAATACATAAAACAAGCGTTTAATTTAGCAATAAAAGGCGAAGGATTTGTGAATCCAAACCCGCTCGTAGGTGCTGTTATTATTAAAAATGGTAAAGTCATCGGCAAAGGATATCATAAAGCATTTGGTCAAGTACACGCTGAAGTGGATGCAATCCAAAATGCTACAGAAGATGTTGCTGGTGCAACGATGTTTGTAACACTAGAACCATGTAGTCACCATGGTAAACAACCACCATGTGCGTTTAAGCTAATCGAAAAAGGCATTAAAGAAGTTTATATTGCAAACTTAGATCCAAATCCACTTGTCTATAAACAAGGCGTTAAAGTACTAGAAGATGCAGGCATAAAGGTGCATTATGGTATCTTAGATGACCTAGGTTTAAAAGTAAATGATATATTCTTTCATTACATTACAACTAAAAGACCTTTTGTAGCTATGAAGTATGCGATGACTCTAGATGGTAAATTAGCAACTAAAGATTTTGATTCTAAATGGATAACTAATGAAAAATCAAGAAAATACGTTCATGATTTAAGAAATAAATATAGTGCAATACTTGTTGGTGTGAACACAATCATTAAAGATGATGCAAAACTCGATGTTAGAAGAAGTAAGAAATCTAAAAACCCAGTAAGAATAATCTTAGACCCAAAACTACAAACACCAAAGAGTGCTTATGTTGTAAAAACAGCTAAAACCCAACCAACTTGGATAGTCTCTGAAACATATGATCAAAGCTATGTGGATCTGGGTGTTAAAATCATTCAAATGCCAACCATTAATTTAGATAAGCTTATGACGATTCTAGGTGAAGCAAAAATAGATAGTATCTTCATTGAGGGTGGTGCATATACGCATGCGAGTTTCTTAGAAGCTAATTTAGTGAATAAAGTTTATGCATTTATAGCACCTAAAATCATAGGTGGAAAAAATGCACTTACTCCAATAAGTGGAGAAGGTGTATCTTTAATGAAAGATGCCCATGTATTAAAAGATGTTACTTATACACAATTTGATGAGGACATCTTAATTGAAGGTTATCTTAAATAAACATCTTTGGACGAACATACATCATGTTCGTCCTTTTTATTAGGTATACATATACATGAAATGTATCGAAATGTAAGAAAAGTGAAACAAATTTACATAATTTGATTTTCATTATAGGATTTGATGCAACCAACTTTGAAATATCGTATAATAGTGACGCATCGAAAAATAACTTATAAGGACCACACATGAAGATTTTATTTCAGCTATTTATTTTAATCGTATTTACGTTACTAGGAGAACTTATTTCCTATTATCTACCATTTAGTTTTCCAGGTAGTTTAATTGGATTAATCTTACTTTTTTTAGCACTTTTATTGAAACTTATAAAGGCGGATCACATTAAAGAAGTAGCGTGTTTTCTTCAAAAATATATGGCGTTTCTATTTGTTCCACTTGCGGTGGGCTTAATGGAATACTTTGATTTAATTAGTCTTCATTGGGTAGAACTAGTTTTAGTATTAATTATTTCTACAACCATTACTTTAATCGTCACCGCACTACTAGCACAAAGAGGTATCAAACATGAATGATATACTTTGGACTGTTGGTTTAACCATTGGTATTTATGTAGGGTTTTATTATCTTCAAGATAGATTTAAAATCTCTTTACTAAACCCTTTATTACTCACCTCTACATTTATAGTTATATTTTTATGTGTAACAAACATTAACTATGACACGTATCAAGAAGGTACTAAAATGATTTCGTTTTTCATAGGACCTGCAACAGTTTCGCTCGCACTTCCTTTATATGAAAAACTACCGATTTTAAAGAAACATTGGAAGACCATTATTAGTGTTTTAATTGTAGGTGTTATCGTACATGCATTAACCATTGCAGGTATTGTATTTATCCTACATACGACAGATGAAATGATTGCAACCATGATACCTAAGTCAGTAACTACACCGATTGCTATGGCAGTATCTGAAAGCCTAGGCGGTATTAAAAACTTAACGGTTGTTATTGTTGTGTTAACAGGTGTGTTAGGTATTTTAATTGCACCACCTATCTTTAAATTATTTAAAATTACATCCCCAATTGCACGTGGTTTATCCTTAGGTGCTGCATCGCATGCAGTAGGTACAACCAAAGCGATTGAATATAGTGATCTTGATGCATCCGTTGCAACTCTTTCCTTAATCATTACAGGGCTCTTAACTGTGATTGCTGCACCACTGATTTATCAAATATTAACATGGATTGTATAAAAATATAACATATAAATAGAATAAAACCTCCACTTGTGATATGATATGTAAGGTTTATCATGTTGGAGGTTTTTTTATTATGTTAAATGTGTCAAATGTTACGTATCAAATCGGTAAAGATATCTTATTTGAAGATGTCAATTTAAAATTCACTAAAGGTAATTGTTATGGTGTAATTGGCGCTAATGGTGCTGGTAAATCAACATTACTAAAAATATTGGCTGGTAAGTTACCTACTACAAGAGGTACCATTACAATGGACCAAAATCAAAGATTGTCTTTTTTAGAGCAAGATCAATTTAAATATGATGATTTTACTGTAATTGATACAGTCATTCAAGGTAATAAAAAATTATACCAAATCATGATAGAAAAAAATGAAATCTATGCCAAACCTGATTTTAGTGAAGAAGACGGTATTAAAGCTGGAGAACTAGAAAGTTTATTTGATGATATGAACGGTTGGAATGCCGAGTCTGATGCAGCTATTTTACTCACTGGATTAGGTATTGAAGTAGAAAAACATTATGAACTTATGAAAGACTTATCAAGTAATGATAAGGTTAAAGTATTACTCGCTCAAAGTTTATTTGATCAACCAGATGTTTTATTACTAGATGAACCAACCAACCACTTAGATACTAAAGCTGTGTTATGGTTAGAAAACTTTTTAATGGACTTTGAAAATACTGTTATCGTTGTATCTCATGATAGATACTTCTTAAACAAAGTGTGTACACACATTGCAGATATTGACTATAAACAAGTAACTCTTTATGCTGGTAACTATGATTTTTGGTATGAGTCTAGTCAATTAATGTTAAGACAAGCTAAAGAACAAAACAAAAAGAGTGAAGAAAAAATTAAAGAATTACAAGACTTTATTTCTCGCTTTAGCGCGAATGCTTCTAAATCTAAACAAGCAACATCAAGAAAGAAAGCATTAGAAAAAATTGAACTTACTGAAATTAGACCAAGTACAAGAAGATATCCATATATTAACTTTAAGTACGAAAAATCCTTAGGTGATGATATCTTAAAGGTAGAAAACCTAACTAAAACCATTGATGGTGTGAAAGTCTTAGATAATGTAACATTTACATTAGGTAAAACAGATAAGGTAGCGTTTATTGGTTTAAATGATAAAGCAGCAACTGTCTTATTTAATATTTTAAATGAAGTAGATACACCAGATTCTGGTTCATTTAAGTGGGGAGAGACAGTTATTAAAGGTTATTTTAGAAAAGATAACAACTTTGAATTTAAAAAGCCAACCATCATGGTTGACTGGTTAACAGATTATTCTAAAAATAAAGAAAATACGTATGTAAGAGGCTTCTTGGGTCGTATGCTATTTAGTGGCGAAGACGCTTTAAAGAAAATTAATGTATTAAGTGGTGGAGAACGTGTAAGACTCTTAATGTCTAGACTTATGATTGAAGAAAAGAATACACTTATCCTTGATGAACCAACGAACCACTTAGATATGGAATCTATTACAGCACTTAATAAAGGCTTACAAGAATTTAAAGGTGTATTATTATTTACAACACAAGATCATCAATTAGTTTCAACAACGGCTACACGCTTATTTGAAATTGATGAACACGGTAAGTTCGTTGAACATATCGTCGATTATGAAACATACTTAGAAAACAGATAATAAATTAGGTGAAATCATAAAGTCATGATTTCACCTATTTTTTTTTAAGACTTTCTTTCATACACCATAAGTGCAAACTTTTGAACGATTTCAAATCCTGCACTTAAATAAATATATTTAGCAGCGTTTTTATTTCCTGTAAAAAGTGTCATATACTTAGCACCCATTTGTTTAAGGGTTTGACAAAGTTTTTGAAAAAGAATTTTACCAAGTCCAAGACCACGTACTTCATCTACAATTTCTATACCAGAAAATATGCCTCTAAAATCATCAGCTATGAGCAGTGGTCCTGAAAAGCCCATTACCTCATTATCCTTTATGACAATTAGGAGTGGATCAGGTCGTCTTTTAGATAAATTAGCGATAATAGCATTTCTAAATGATTCACTTTGAAGTCTTGTTAAAAACTTATCCATACCAGTATGTTTAAGTGGATTATAAAGAGTTACATCATAACCTTGATAATTAAGAGATTCTAATTTCTCACTAATGGATTTATCCAACTTGAATTGTTTTAAATCTAAAAAGTAGGTTTCTTGGATAGAAGTTTCTTTAAAACCTAACTCAAGGTAGGTTTTATGTAACTTACTATCATAAACAACCCCTTGTTCATTTGGGTGAACCATATGTTCCTTAGCATACCATGCTAAGTGATATGGTTTATGATAGTGAATACGTATATCTTTAGTGGTCTTAGCAATTAATGCTTGAATTAAAGGCTTATAGCTAGATGTCTCACCAATAACTAAATTAATATCTACAAACTCATCTACACTGTAGATGAGTAGACCATTAATTTCATTATCTACTCGGTGTACAATGTATTCTAATTTTGTAAGCATATCACCAAACGCTTCAAAATTAAGTTCAACATAATGAGTATGTTTCACTTGGCTTAGATAAAAATCATAAAGTTTTTTCATAAATATGTTGCCCTTTCTTTATTTAATAAATCTATTTTTAATTGGATATCTGATGAGAATCCACCTAATTTGCCATCAGCTTTAATAACTCTATGACAGGGTATGACAATTAATAAAGGATTACTACCAACAGCATTACCAACTGCTTGGAATGCTTTTGGTTTTGAAATACCTTCGGCAATATCTTTATAGGATAGCGTCTTACCGTAAGGTATTTCCATAAGTTTATGCCATACTAATCTTTCAAATGACGTACCTTGTAAATCAAGTTTAATATCTTTAGGTATAGGTATACCATTGAAATAGTCTTTTAGTATTTTAATATAAGGATGGGTCAATTGTTGATTCATAGACAAATTCGAAAGATCTTCATTTGTATAGATATCAATAGATTTTAAACCGAATTTGGTGACTTTAATGATGAAAGTCCAATCACGATAATTTATAAAATCATAATACAACATTTTCTACACCTTTCTTTTGCAAATCGTTTGCAAAGTTGAATTAGTGTGCTATAATACTTTTGCAAATGATTCGCAAAAGAGGAAATTCATTATGAAAAAACTATTTGTTACACTTTTTATTTTATCACCTTTATTTATTTTACATGCTTGTGGCTCATCATATACATATGATATTGTAGTTTCAGACTACTTCACATATGATATTGTCAAACAAGTTACAGGTGATGAACTTACCATTAAAACCTTACAACCCATTCATATGGACTATCACACTTATGAACCAAGTAGTAGTGATTTAGTAGACTTAAAGAAATCAGGCGTATTTATCTATATATCGATTAATTCATCCCCTTGGTTAGTATCTGATGATAAGGTATCAAATGTTCTTGGTAAAGGTACTTATACATCTTTTGAAGTGCTGCTTGATTTAGAGGTTACACACGAAGAAGAAACTTGGCATGACCATGAATCAGAAACTGATCATGGTGATGAAGATAATCATGATGATCATGATCATGGATTTGATTTTATATCTAATCCATTTTATGTAGCAACAATTGTTCAAAATTTAAGTGACTACTTAGGTGAACTTTATCCAGAATTAAAACAAATTTTTGATCTAAATGCGCATGATTATCATGATAAACTTATTAATCTCATTACACCATATCATGATATGAGAGAACAATTAGCACCCTTAGATGTCTATTTTATTGGACATAATGCATTAAATGGATTTAGTAAAGCATTTAATTTAAACATTATTGCTTTAGATGAAAATGTATCACCTAATACTGAGGCAACCAGTGCACAAGTACTAGCGTTTGTAAGTGCTTTAAAAAATAATGGTGTTACAACCATATATACGGAAGAAGCACCAGATCCAACAACACTCAATTATATAAGGGCTCAAATACCTAATATAAAAATACTTGAATTACACACCTTCCATAAAATATCTAAAGAAGATTACAAAAATGATATTGGTTATTATGAATTAATTGGAAGAAATATTAAACACTTAGAAATGGAAAGTTAAAACTATGAAACCTGATTGTTCAAAATGTTTAATTGAATATAAAGATGTCACACTTTCTTATGGCTATTTGGACGTGGTTAAGCATGCAAGTTTTACCGTGCACCAAAAAGATTTTTTAAATATCGTTGGACCAAATGGTGCAGGTAAAACGACCTTAATTAAAAGTTTAATTCATCAAATTAAACCAAAACATGGCGAAATTATTATGCAAGATTTAAAAATGGGCTATGTACCTCAAAAATTAACAATCAAAAGAAATATTCCTTTAACAGTATTAGAGTTTATTTATACAGGCTTTACTAAACAAAGTTTAATCATTTCTAAAACAGATAAAGCGCTTATTTTAGATTGGTTAATCAAAATGAAGTTAGATAAATCACTTTTAAATGAAAAAGTAAGTCACTTATCAGGTGGTCAGCTACAACGTGTTTACTTAATAAGGAGTTTAATCTCTAATCCAGAAGTACTTATATTAGATGAGCCTGCCAGCGCGCTTGATCCTAACTTTAGAGAATATTTTTATGAACTTATTAAAGACATTAGACGGAATAATAATTTAACAATTATTCATATTACACACGATTTAACGGATGTCATATTAGAAAATAGTTTAGTCATGTATGTGGACCAAGAAATTAAATTTTTTGGTACATACATTGACTACAACAAATTTGAACACGAGGGCCACCATCATGACTGATTTATTAATGACCTTAAATATCTTAAAATATGGTATCATGATCGTCTTACTACTCGGTCTTACTGCTAGTTTATTAAGTCCTTTTGTTGTATTAAATGACCAAAGTTTAATAGCTGATGGATTAAGTCATGTGAGTTTTGCAGCACTTGTTGTAGGTATCTTTTTTATCGATAACCCATTTTATATAGCAATACCGATTGTTGTTGTAGCATCTATATTTATTAGATGGCTTATTAGGTATACAAAAATCCATGCAGATAGTGCAATCGGTATTGTTTCTAGTGTGGGTTTTGCAATTGGTTTAATCTTAATTAGATACACAAATTCAAGTATAGACTTAGAAAGTTTAATATCCGGTAACTTATGGTTTAGAAGTGAGGTAGATCTGTATTTAACACTTTCTTTACTTACGTTAACAACATTATTTATTGTATTTAGCTATAGAAAGCTCATTAGTATTACCTTTGATTATGAACATGCGAAATTTAGTGGTATTAAAGTTAATGTATATAACTACATTTTTGCAGCATTAACTGGTGTCTTTGTAGTGATTGGCGTACGTAGTATTGGGGTTTTACTTATAACAAGTTTGCTGATATTTCCTGTTGTAATATCTAATTTGTTTGCTAAAAGATTTCCAGATCTTCTAATTATTGGAAGTGTGGTGTCAATATTAGTAATTAGCATAGGACTAATCCTAGCACACATTATGAAACAACCTGCAGGTAGTGTAATCGTCTTATTATATACACTTGTGTTTCTTGTATTATTTCTGATTAAAAAAGTCATTTTTAGGAGGGCTATTTAAATGAAGTTAACAACTAAACGACAAATGGTGTATGACACCTTAAAAAGGGCTAAAAAGCCTCAAAGCGCTGATGACATCTATAACACCTTAGGTGGAGAAAAACTTAATTTGTCTACGATTTATAGAACATTGGAAATATTTCATCAAGATGCACTTGTTTCTAGAAATTACTTAGATAATACTGCATATTATTATTTAAATGAAGCGGAACACCACCATTTCATGGTGTGTGAGATTTGTCATAAGAAATATGAGTTTGATTGTCATATCGATGGTTTAATTAAAGAGATTAAAGAAACTTACGGATTTGAAGTTCAACATCACGATTTAAATCTTTACGGTATATGTAAAAACTGTCAAGGATAAGATTGTGTGAAGTTTTGACAATCGAAGTTATTATAAAACAATAGGCTTTACAATTTAGTGTGAATAGGTTATAATTTCAACATGTATCTTATGTACCGTATAATTAACTAATATTCGGTAGTTAAGTTTCTACCTTAGTTCCGATAAACTAAGACTACGTACATACTCCTTCTTAAAATGAATTAAAATAAACATTCAATCCACCGCTAAAGACGGTGGATTTCAATTACTGAGGTATAGGATTTTAAGTTATTTAGACAATGTAATGATATTTTAAGTGTTAAAATAGTAGTAAACGGAGGTTAAATATGAAATTATTAGAACCAATTAAGGTTAAACACACAGAGTTTAAAAACCGAGTGATGATGAGTCCTATGTGTATGTATTCTGTAGAAAAACAAGATGGAGTAGCTACTGATTTTCACTATGTACATTATGTTACAAGAGCAATCGGCGGTGTAGGTTATATTATGCTTGAGTCTACTGCGGTACTACCTAATGGGCGTATTAGTTATGAGGATTTAGGTTTATGGGATGATAAGCATATAGAACCACTAAAGAAAATTGTTGATGAAGTCCATAAGTATGGCGCAAAAATTGGAGTTCAATTATCCCATGCAGGTAGAAAGTCTCGTACAGACAATATTGTATCTAGTACAAACGTACCTTTTTCAGATAAGTATTTAACCCCAAAAATGTTAGATGAAGCAGGTATTAAGGAAATAGTTAAAGCATTTGGAAAGGCCGCACGTCGTGCACATGAGGCAGGCTTTGATAGTATTGAACTTCACGGTGCACATGGGTATTTAATTGCACAATTTATATCTGATGTCACCAATCAAAGAATAGATAAATATAAAGATGGCACTTTATTCTTAAAAGAAATTATTGATGAAGTATTACTTTGTTTTCCAAAAGAAAAGATACTTCAAATTAGAGTTTCAGGGTATGAATACCATGATCTAGGAATGACCCCTTATGATTGGGCAAGTATTTTAAATAGGTTTAAAGATAAAATTGATATCGTAAATGTATCAAGTGGTGGTATTCTACCATCACCTGTTAAAGACTATCCAGGATACCAGCTACCTTATGCAAAGATTATTAAAGAAGAAACAGGCCTAATAACGATAGGTGGTGGGCAAATTAATGATCCTTATCTTGCAGAAGGCGCGATTTTAGATGGGACAATGGATATGGCGTATTTTGGCCGTAAATTATTAAAAGAACCATATTTTATATTAAACTTAGATGACCAATTATTACCTAAACAATATACAAGAGCCAGGGGTCTTATATCCGAATAAATTATAAAGGAGTAAAACACATGATTATTGGATTAGTTAGAGAAGTAAAGGATAGCGAAGATAGAGTCGGGTTAACACCGGATGCTGTTAGAGCTTATGTTAAAGCAGGTCATACTGTTTTAGTTGAAAGTGGTGCAGGTAAAACCTCAGGTTTTAGCGATGCAGCATATAAAAAAAGAGGTGCTCTAATTATAGAGAGTGCAAAAGAAGTTTGGCGTAAGTCAAAAATGATTATTAAGGTTAAAGAACCGGTACGTAGTGAGTATCCACTCATTAGAACCGGTCAAATAATTTATACTTATCTGCACCTAGCAGCAGATGAGCCTTTATTAAAAACATTACTAAAAAAACGCGTATCAGCAATTGCATATGAAACAGTACGTGATGAAACAGGGCTCCCATTATTAAAACCTATGAGTGAGGTTGCAGGTAGACTATCTGTTTTAGAAGGTGCTAGATTTCTATATAAAAACAATGGTGGAAATGGGTTATTAATTTCTGGTGTAACAGGCGTAAATCCTGCAAAGGTGACCATCATAGGTGCTGGTGTTGCAGGTACTGCAGCACTTCAAAATGCTTACGGATTAGGTAGTGATGTTACCATATTAGATATTAATGAACAAAGATTAAATGATTTAAAACAAATGTATCCTAAATTAACAACACTTATTTCAAATGAAGAAAATATTGTTGCTTCTTTAAAAGATGCAGATTTGGTTGTTTCAAGTGTCTTATTACCAGGTAAAAAGGCGCCTAAGATTATTAAAAAAGCATATTACAAAGAAATGAAGAAAGGTGCGGTGATTGTGGATATTGCAATTGATCAAGGTGGTTCAACTGAGGTCAGTAGACCAACCACACATAAAGAACCGGTCTTTAGATTTTCAGGTATTACACACTACTGTGTAGCAAATATACCGGGTATCGTGCCTAGAACATCAACAATTGCACTAAACAATGCAACTTTAAAGCTCGGGCTAGAGATTGCAAATAAGGGTTTAGAAAAATCAGTAGAAGAAAATCCTTCAATCAATGAAGGACTCAATACCTATAAAGGATACATCACTCAAAAAGATGTAGCAGAAAGTTTTCATAAAGAATTTATAACATTTGAATCCTTAAGATAAATAAAACCGTGTAGACACATTGAGTCTACACGGTTTTTTATGTCTTATTATGAGATATTTTTAGTAACTTGAAGTTCTTTTGGTACAAAGTCATCTTCATTACCTAAATTATCAAATACCGCAAAGGTAATATATGTGATTACAGAAAAGTGGATCATGTACTGAGTATTATCAAGTAAGCCATGAAGTTGACTTAATACATAAGTTAGTAAGAATGCAGAAACGGCCTTAAAGCGAATATTTTTTATAAAGATACGGCCGATACAAACAAATTGATAAATAAGCGCTCCAATGCCTACAACACCACCGGTTGCAAGTACTTGGAAAAAGGTTGAATGGTAAATAGTAATACGGTTTTGTGCTTCACCTAGTATCCATATTTGGTTATACCATCCGGTACCTACTATGGGGTGTTTTAAGAAGGATAACCAAGCAGAGTCTTCATGGAAGAACCAAAGGGTGAGCCTGCCACTTAACATGGAGTCTGGATTATCAAAATCAATAGTTCCAAAGAAGGAGTCCCATATTTGTTGTACAGTAGGTAAAAATACTAGAAGGATAATTCCACAAATTACTGCAGTAACTAATAAGTTAATAAGTTGTCTCTTATTACGTTTAAATACTGCATAAATAACCGTACCTACACCAAGGACTGAGACTGTAACCATAGAACCTCTGGCATTAGACACATAGATCCAAAAAGCAGAGAAAGTTAGATATAACCAAGGAAATAGTTTGGTAGGGTATTTATATAAGTAATAGATAACACTTGCAGAAAATAATACCAAGTGGATGGTTAAATCATTCATATTACCCCAACCTGGTACACTTCCTGTACCAAGATTAAACATGTTCATAAAATCTAATGTGAAGTCAGTACCTTCCCAAGCTAGAAAACCATCATACCACATTAAGATTATCTGGAATGTTAACATAAGGCCTGTTAGCATAAAGATACGCATTAAATAGTGTAATTGATTACCTTCAATGGTATTAGCATAATATAAGTAAATAATTAAATATAGTACACCTAATAAAGATAACATAAAACCTACAGGAATAAAGGGTTTTGAAAATTCTGGTAAGATAAAACTAATAGATACGATAATCATAGAAGCACCTAGTGTTTTAAGTTTAAAATTTGTTTTAAACTTAATCACATGAACAATCATACCTATAATGATTAAACCAATATTTAAAAATCCGATGAAAGCTAAATCAAAGGTGTCTAAATTTATATTTTGGATACCTAAAGAAAATACCATACCAAATATAATTGGTAAGGTATATATAGTATTTTTATAAAAAAATGATATTAGAAAAAATGGAACACTTAACAAAAATAAACTAAAAAAGGAGACCACTATTAAGTGTTCTGTAGGTATGAAATATCTGTAAGACCAAATCATAAATGATATAGCTATCATTAAGATTGGGAATATACGTCCACCTAATTGTTTTTCAATTTTTTCTTTCAAGTGTGTACCTCATTTAAATTTTATTCAGTAATAAAAATTATAACATAAAAATCAGAATCTTAAGTCGTAAGTAACATAAGATTATGCTTCATTTTATAAACCTTGTTCAAGCATAGCTTGATAAATACGTTTGAAGGATAAAATATTAGCACCCTTAACTAAATTTTTATCATCGCCATAGCTTTTTGCTGTCTCATACATGTCACTGAAAATACGATTCATTATGGTTTGTAGTTTTTGATCAACTGTATCAAAATCCCAATAAGTATGTAATGCATTTTGCTGCATCTCAAGTCCACTGACGGATACCCCACCTGCATTACAAGCTTTACCTGGCATGAATAGAATGTTGTTATCCATAAAATAATGAGTGGCATCTAAAGTGGTTGGCATATTTGCACCTTCTGCAAGTAGCATAATACCGTTTGATACTAACTTTTTAGCATCCTCAATATCTAATTCATTCTCTGTTGCACAAGGTAGTGCAATGTCACAGTTAATTTCCCAGATACGTTTAGGGTTTTCAGCAAAAATAGCAGATGGATACCGTAAAGTATAATCCTTAATCGATAAATTATTCTCTTTAATATATTCTAAGTAAGATACATCAATACCAGTTTCATGGTGTATCACACCATCAATAGAAGACATAGCAACCACTTTAGCACCCATTGCTTGTGCTTTGTAGCCTGTATGTAAAGCAACATTACCACTACCTGATATAATAACGACTTTGTCTTTTAAGTCGGTATTAAAATATGTTTTTAATGCAGCAAGTACCATGTAGATTAACCCGTAACCTGTAGCCTCTGTTCTAGCAAGTGAACCACCATATTTAGTGCCCTTACCAGTAAATACACCTTCATGTTTTTGAGTTAAACGTTTATACATACCAAACATATATCCAACGGTCTTTTGAGAAACACCTAAGTCTCCAGCTGGAATATCCATGTTAGGACCTAAAAATTTATGTAGCTCCATCATGTAGGATCTACAAAACCTCAGTAGTTCTGCATCACTTTTATGTTTTGGATCAAAATCAGCTCCACCTTTAGCCCCGCCTAAAGGTATACCCGTTAAACTGTTTTTAAAGGTTTGTTCAAACCCTAAGAACTTTAAGATGGATTCATTAACTTTGGGTGTAAACCGAATACCACCTTTATAAGGTCCTAGTGCTTGGTTAAACTGTACTCGGTAACCGGTATTAACGTGTCTAGCACCTTTATCATCTTCCCATGGTACTTTAAAGGTGATGATACGATCTGGCTCTACAATGTTACGGATAATATTTGTTTCAATGATTCTTGGATCCTCTCCAATAACATCTGAAATGGATTCGAAGAATTCATAAACAGATTGAAGGTATTCAGTTTGATAACTATATTTTTTGTGTAATTCATTATAAATAGATATTAAGTGTTCATGCATCATAAATGAGTTAGCTCCTTTATCGTTATATCTATTGTATCAAATATCAAATAAAAAGAGTTTATAAGCGTCTAAAAAGAAAGAAGCCTAACCATAATGGCTAAACTTCTTTAGTCTAAAACTTATTTTTTAGGTGCTAAAATTTTATTTAATTTAGCAAAACGAGGTAACCCGTTTACTTTTTCTAATTTAGTTTCACCTTGGATTAATGGTAATGCATAATCAATAAAGTCTTGAGTTAAACCTTTTCCATCAGGTAAGATCCACTCTAGTGGTACTTTACGTTCTGCGTTAGCAACAATCTTTAATGGAAGTAGAGGATACTTCACTTTGTATTTATCCCCAGGAACTCTTTGGATACCTACAAATTTGTTTGTTGTACCATTGATTGCTTTTTTAACAGCAATTTGTCCAACTTTGAATGCTTCATTGATATCTGTTTGAGATGCAATGTGAGCAGCTGATCTTTGTAATAATGAAAATTCAATAGCACGAGTTTTAACACCGAATTTTTCACCTACGTGGTTTGCAAGTACACTTGCAGTACCACCTAAGTTCGCATGTCCGAATGCGTCACGAGCGATTTCTGTTTCATATTCAGGGATGTATTTACCTTCAGCAGTTTTAATACCTTCTGATACAACTACAAATACTGATTTACCAGTTTTTAGTAAGTCACCTACTTGGTTGTAGAATTTGTCCATATCAAATGGAGTTTCTGGTAAGTACATTAAGTCTGGTTTAACACCACCAACTGAAGCAAGTGCAGCAGCAGCTGTTAACCAACCTGCATTTCTTCCCATAACTTCAACAATAATGAATTGTTGTGTGTTATAAACTGTAGCATCTAAGTATAATTCCATGATAGAAGTTGCAACATATTTAGCTGCTGAACCATATCCTGGTGAGTGGTCGATACCTGCTAAGTCGTTGTCAATTGTTTTAGGTACGCCAACAACGCGCATTTCCCAACCAGCTGTTTTCATAAATTTAGAAATTTTTAAACATGTATCCATTGAGTCATTTCCACCATTATAGAAGAAATAACGAATGTTATATTTTTTAAAGATTTCTAATAATTTATTGTAGTCTGTTGGATCTTTTTTGTAGTCTTTTAATTTATATCTTACAGAACCAATTGCAGATGAGGGTGTATATTTTAATCTTTCTAGTTCTTCAACATCTTCTTTTCTAATATCGTAGAAGTTTTCATCTAAGATACCTTTAATACCGTGTTGAGCACCATAGATTTCTGTAATCTCATCATGCTTTAAACTCTCTAAAAATACACCTGCAGCTGAGGCGTTAATCACTGAGGTTGGACCTCCAGATTGTCCTAGTAGCGCAGCACCAACTAATTTTTTCATAGTATACCGTCCTTTTTATTATTTATTAGTAAAATTCCACTAATAAGTTTATCAAAGAATACCCTATATTGCAAACACTTAAGCGTTAAATGTTCAATTATTGCAACATTTGTCCTAAGAAAGTGTTTAATTCTTGTAAATTGTTGCAAAACAGACTCAAGATTCCCATTAATTTAGAATTATTTATTCATTGGAAGAAATATTCATGATTTTGCACATTTTCTTAAGTAAAACATGATATAATATGTAACGGCGTATAAGGAGGTGTGACATATGAAGATAGCAGTTTTAACTTCTGGCGGCGATGCACCTGGAATGAACGCAGCAATTCGTGCAATTGTGCGTGCAGGTATTGCAGAAGGTCATGAGATGTTTGGTATTATGGATGGTTACAGAGGTCTTTTAGAAGATCGTTTTATCCCTCTATCTGCCAAAGATGTTTCAGGTATGTTGAGCATTGGTGGTACAAAACTTGGTACTGCAAGAGTATCTGAGTTTAAAGAAATACCGGTTCAAATGGTAGCAATCGATAATCTACGTAATCGCGGTATTGATGCTTTAATCGTTATTGGTGGTGATGGTAGTTATAGAGGTGCACAAGCACTCCATGAACTAGAATTCCAAACCATAGCTATTCCTGGAACAATTGATAATGACGTTTATGGAACAGATTATACAATCGGATTCCATACTGCATTAAATACAATTGTAGAAGCAATTGATAAACTAAGAGATACATCATCGTCACATAGACGTTGTAGTATTATTGAAGTTATGGGTAGAACATCAGGGGACTTAGCATTATATGCAGGAATCTGTGGTGGTGCTGAGTTCATTATTACACCAGAAAACCCAATTAATAAAGATAAGTTAATTTCAACATTAAAAAAACATAATGAAGAAGGTAGACGTCATGCCATCATCGTTGTAACTGAACAACAATTTGATGTGCATAAACTTGCTGCTGAAATCTCAATTAAATCTGGATTTAGTTCACGTGCAACCGTACTTGGTTACATCCAAAGAGGTGGCACACCAATTGCTGAAGACCGTATCTTAGCATCACGTATGGGTGCATTTGCAGTCGATATGCTTACAAAAGGTGTAAGTGGACAATGTGTTGGTATAAAAGATGATAAACTAGTAACATCACCATTATCTGATATCATCAACCATCCAAAAGAACGCGTTGAACTATATGATCTCATTAAGAAATTAAGATAATAACAAAAATAGAATATATGAAAGGTAAAAAATATATGAGAAAAACAAAAATTGTTTGTACATTAGGGCCTGCATCAGAAGATAAGGCAGTTATGACACAACTTGTTAAAGCTGGTATGAACGTAGCACGCTTTAACTTTTCACACGGAGACTATGAAGAACACGGGAAGCGTTTAAAAACGATTCAATCTATTAACGAGGAGTTAGGCACAAATGTTGCTTACTTACTTGATACTAAAGGACCAGAAATTCGTACACACGAATTTGATGGTAAAGTAGAAATCCAAAAAGATTCAATCGTTAGAATCGCATTTACACCAGTATTAGGAAACAAAGAGAAATTCTCTGTTTCATATCCAGGGTTATTTGACGATATGAAAGTTGGAGAATTTGTTACTGTTGATGATGGTTACCTAACATTAGAAGTTATCGAAAAAGATACAAAAAATAACGAATTAGTAACTAAAGCATTAAATACACATACAGTGAAATCAAGACGTGGTGTAAACGTACCAGGTGTTGTTCTAAATATGCCTTTCATTTCAGAAAAAGATGCAAGCGATATTAAATTTGCTGCAACTATGGGATATGACTTTGTTGCTGCTAGTTTTGTAAGACGTGGTGAAGATGCACAAGCTGTTCGCGATATCTTAGATAACAACGGTGGTAAAGACGTTCAAATTATTGCTAAGATTGAAAACCAAGAAGGTATGGATAACCTAGATGACATTTTAGATGTTGTTGATGGTATCATGGTTGCACGTGGAGACTTAGGTATCGAAGTTGAAGGTGAATTAGTACCAATGTATCAATCAGAAATGATCGACAAATGTTTAGAATTAGGTAAAACGGTTATCGTTGCTACTCAAATGCTTGAATCTATGCAAAAAAACCCACGCCCAACAAGAGCTGAAGTATCTGACGTATTTAACGCAGTTAGAGAAGGAACTTCTGCAACTATGTTAAGTGGTGAATCAGCTGCTGGTGATTACCCTATTGAATCAGTTAAGAAAATGGCAAGTATTGATTCAAAAGCCGAATCAACATTAGACTATGAAGTGTTCTTAGATGGTTACTTCATGGGAGATTCAAATATTGATGCAATCGCTCAATCAGCTGCTAAATTAGTATTAGAGTATGAAGTAGATGTTGTTATAACAAATGGTGTTGAAGTAGCTAAATCTTTTGCAGCTTACCATACACAAGCAATTAACATTGCTGTTGTAAAAACTGCTAAAGAAGCTAGAGCATTAGCACTACACTTTGGTGTATACCCAGTATTAAGTAAAGATGAAGCATCTAAGTTCTTAGATAAATTAGGTTTAGTTGAAGGTGACTTTGTATTAGAAGTAACTAATAGTTCAACAAAATTATTAGAAATTAAATAAAAAAAACATGAATAAATAAGCACATCAAATTTGATGTGCTTTATTTCTCATTAATGGGGGTGTAGAGATATTTTAGGCGGCATATATGATAACAAATAAGGATTTAAAGTATTTAAAAAGGGCGGTAGAACTTGCTAAAATTGCACTTGATAATGGTGATCAACCATTTGGTTCGGTTTTAGTAGGTCAAGATGGGCAGATACTTTTTGAAGACCACAACCATGTCAAAGATGGTGATCATACAAGACACCCGGAATTTGAAATTGCTAAATGGGCAATGCAAAACTTAGATTTAGAAGATAGAAAGTCTGCAACTGTGTATACCTCTGGTGAACATTGTCCAATGTGTGCTGCAGCACACGGATGGGCAATGTTAGGGCGTATTGTTTATGCATCAAGTTCTAAACAACTAACTACTTGGTTAAGTGAGCTAGGTGTTAAAACAGGTCGTGTTAAAACATTGAAAATAGAAGATGTTATAACAGATACAATAATTGAAGGACCGGTTGATGAACTCTCAAAAATAATCAAGCAATTACATGTTGATTACTATAAAGATAATGTTGAGTAAAACTTTGATATAATAATGACATAATACATATTCAAGTAGAGTAGGGGGATATTGACTATGTTGATGCTTAAAGAAGTGAGTAAAGTATACAATACTGGTGATGAAGATGTACTTGCATTAAATCAGTTAAATATAATGTTTGATAAAGCTCAGTTTGTTTCAATACTTGGTCCATCTGGTTGTGGTAAAACAACATTATTAAATATACTTGGTGGATTAACTAGGTTTAATAAAGGGGAAGTTTTTATTAACGGTTTATCTACAAGTCATTTTAAGGAAGATGCTTGGGATAGTTATAGAAACCATCAAGTTGGCTTTGTTTTTCAAAGTTATAACTTAATAGAACATATATCGGTATTAGCGAATGTTGAACTTGCACTTTCACTAAGTGGCATAGGGAGTAAAGAAAGAAGAAAAAAGGCTAGAGAAGCTCTGATTAAAGTAGGATTAAAATCCAAACTAAATAAGAAGCCAAAACAACTCTCTAATGGTCAAGTTCAAAGGGTTGCGATTGCTAGAGCACTTGTAAATGATCCGAATATAATATTAGCAGATGAACCAACTGGTGCATTAGATACCGAGACAAGTATACAAATACTAGAATTACTTAAAGCATTGTCTAAGGATCGTTTGGTTATCATGGTGACACATAACAGTGAATTAGCCAACATTTATAGTGATAGGATCATCCGTTTACTGGATGGACGAATCACTGAGGATATCCTATTAAAGGATTCAAATAAACCACTGGTTTTAAAGGATGTTCATTCAAAAACATATATGAATTATATAACTGCTTTAAAACTCAGTTTTTTTAATTTGATTAAAAAAGTTGGTAAAACTGTAATGTCTGCCGTTGCTGGGGGCATAGGTATTGTTGGTATTGGTTTAGTAATTGGTATCTCGATGGGTTTTTCCAAATATGTTCAGATCGTACAACTTACGTCAAACACGAATACGCCAGTTATTATAGAAAATAAAACAGTTATTGAAGCATTTCCAGATCCGGATAATCCTGCTATCCCTCGTCCACAACTGTTTCCTCATAATCAGTTATACATTACTTCTCAACAAACATCGCCACCTAGAATTTTTGAAGAAGTTACAAATGTTATTACACCGGAGTATTTAGCATATCTAGAAAACATGGATCAAAACCTATATCATGATATTAAATTTTACTATGATATAACATATCCTACTTTTCTACGTAAAACTGAAGCAGATGAAATAAAAATCGTTAACTATAGTTTATCAAACACTGCCGATATTGGTGAAATACCTTATGAAGATCATGCATATATGACACAGATATTTGATGTACTTTATGGCAGATTACCTAGTAATACAGTCTCTATGGATCGCGTTGCTGAAGCAGTGCTAGTTATTAGTGACAGAAATCAATTACCTGATAACATGTTAAACAGATTAGGTTTTGATGGAAGTGATTATGAAAAACAAATTACTTTTTCAGAACTACTTGGTTTAGATATTAAGATTGCGCATAGTGGCATGATATATGAAGAGCATATAGACACACAACGATATCATAAGAAAAGTAATGCATCAATTTATGAAGATGATTTAATTATAACGCTTAAAATTGTAGGGGTTATACGCAGAAAACAAAACGCAGCTATTCCACAATATCAAGGTATACGCTATACATCTGCAGTAAATCGTTTTATATTAAATGAAACCAAAATATCTGATATTGTCATTAAACAACAACAAATTATAGATGATCATTTAGTAAATGATACAGTTTTATATTCTGTTTTAACGGGACTTGAAATAACTTTAGATGAAGCGATTGTATTACTTAGAACATTGGGCGTAGAACAAGATCCTTCTAGAGTGCTTATTTATCAAAAAGATGGCATTTCTAAAGAACAAATTAGAACGTATCTAGAAGCATATAATCAAAATTTAGATCGTAAAGATTACATACTACTTAATCAGGATAATACGGTGGATACTAGACTTGTAGATAGTACACTTTCATCTATTAATGTTGTATTAGTTATTATTGCAGTTATTGCACTATTTATATCTATTTCATTGCTTTCGATATTATCTTATATATCTGTCTTACAAAGAACTCCCGAAATAGGGATATTAAGAAGTATAGGTGCAAGGAAAAAAGATATATTCAGAGTGTTTAGTTCCGAATCTTTTGTTATTGGATTTGTCAGTGGGTTATTTGGTCTTTTATTATTATATGTTATGTTACCAACATTTAACACAGTTTTTGAGGGTGCTTTAAGGGTTCAACAATTGATAGTTATAGATTATTTAATGGCTTTTTATCTTTTATTAGGCAATATATTGTTATCATTAATGATTGGTTTTATACCTGCATATATTGCTTCAAACAAAGATCCGATAGAAGCTTTAAAATCAATTTGATTAAATTATGATTTAAACTTAATTAAAAAGTGGTTTTTCGATACGATTTTTTAGTATGTATGTTATAATTTTATATTATTTACCGTGTCTACTTGACAAGGGGCTGTTCACGTTAGATGATCAAATACAAAATACTTATTATATCATTGGAGAGTCTGAGGCTTCTGGTGAATTAAAGTTAGATGGTTTGGCTTATGGATTAGAAAACACTTTACTTATTAATGGTGGGGAAGAAGTTCAACCAATACTACCAGAAACACCAGGACAATATAAAGTTAAAATATATATCGGAGAAGAGTTTTATCTAGGGCATATTATTATTGAGGTCAAAGCATAAGGTTCATTTAGTAAGGGGATTAGATGAACAATAAGTTCTATAAAATTTAGGATTTATGATATACTTTTATTAGTTAATATGTTTTAATAAGAGTAAAAATGAGGCTAGTATAAACAAAATGAAAAAATTTAAAGAATATTTAAGAGTATATAAGTATGTTGTATATGATATTGCAACAATCATTTTATCTTACTATTTGACCATATGGATCTATTTTGGGGATGGAACAACTTTTCCATATAGTCATAAGGCACTTTGGTTAGCGCTTATTTTTATCATACCTGGAAAGCTTTTATTATTTGCCTTACTAGGCATTTATAAAATTATGTCACGTCATGCATCGTTTGAAGACTTTTTTAGAATTGTACTTGTTGTAACAGGTTCTAATTTACTTTTACTGCTTATTACGCTATTTATCAATCGCCCGTTTATTGATGAACGTGCCTTTGTGTTAGTAACATTTATTGAAGTCACTGGTATTTTATTTCCTAGAATTTTAAGAAGATCGATGGAAGTTGTTAATTATAGGGTTAAAACATTAAAAAACGTTGGTGATAAAACCTTAATTATTGGTGCGGGTTCTGCTGGTGAAATGGCTTTAAAAGAAATGGTTAAAAACGATAAACTTACCAATATACCGGTCGCCTTTTTAGATGACAATCCAGAAAAGCTCGGTAAACAAATTATGGGTGTAAGTGTCGTTGGTACATTAGATGACCTGGATAAAGTAATTGACAAAATAGGCATACAAGAAGTGATACTTGCTATTAAGGAATTACCAAAACATCAATATCATGTATTGGTCAATAAATTAGTTGAAAAACATATTCGAGTTAAAAAGTTAAATTTAATTGAAGATGTTAAATCCAGTGAAACTGCATTGGTTGATTTGAAAATTGAAGACCTACTGAATCGACCTGTGATTAATTTAGATAATCAAGGTATTAGTGATTTTATTAAGGATGAAATAGTTTTAGTCACCGGTGGTGGTGGATCAATTGGTAGTGAATTATCACGTCAAATATTTGATTTAAAACCTAAACAACTTATCATCTTGGACATTTATGAAAATAATGCCTATGAAATTCAAATGGAATTAAATCGTAAAGTATATAAAGATAAAAATAAACATTATCCTAAATTAGATGTACGTATTGGAAGTGTTTATAATAAAGTGAGATTAGAAGAAATATTTAAGGAATTTAAACCAACGATTGTATTTCATGCAGCAGCTTACAAGCATGTGCCATTAATGGAAGATAGTGCAGTTGAATCTATTAGAACAAACGTGCTAGGGACATTAAATACTGCCAAGTTATCAACAAAGTATGGCGTTAAGAAATTCGTCTTAGTAAGTAGTGATAAAGCGGTACGTTCTACCAACATTATGGGCGCTTCAAAACGTTTTGCTGAACTCATTATCATGAATGAGCAAAAGATGAGTAAAACAAGCTTTACAGCGGTTAGATTTGGTAATGTGCTAGGTTCTAATGGTTCTGTAATTCCATTATTTAAAAAGCAAATAGAAGATGGTGGTCCTGTAACGGTTACGCATAAAGAAATCACAAGATATTTTATGACCATTCCAGAATCCGTTTCACTTATTTTACAGTGTGGTGCATTTGCTAAAAATGGTGAATTATTTATTTTAGATATGGGTGAACCAGTTAAAATTTATGAGTTTGCTGAAAAGATGATCCGCTTAGCAGGATACCGAGTAGATGAAGATATCAAAATTGAAGTAGTTGGACTTCGTCCAGGTGAAAAACTATATGAAGAACTTTTACTTGATACAAATGATCCAAACATTCATAAAACAGAAAACAAATTAATCTTCATTGAAAATGGTAATGGTAATGATCTAGAAATGAAACTAGTAGATGATTTGCTAAATAATCTAGATAGCCTAGAAAATGAAGAAGTAAAATTGAAAGTCTCTAACATTGTAAAGAGTTATAAACAAAACACTATATAAGGACAACTTTTAAAAAATTGACAGATAAAATCCTTTTTAGCTTGATTGCTTCCAGTTTTAAACACAATAAGATTACATTTGAGTGTGATAATGAACTGGAACTAACAAGAAACATAATTGAAAATGGTTTAGTAGGACTACTGTTTCAATCTATGGACAAGTCTAGTTTTAAGGTGCCCAAATACCACCAAATGCTATTAGATGCATTTGGTGCTTTTGTATCTAAAGATATCCAACAAATGAATCTAATAGATCAAATTAAGACTATCTTTAATGAACACAAAATTAAACATATATTTTTAAAAGGATCACACTTAAAAATGTTATATCCTGAAAGCTATATGCGTGGTATGGGTGATATAGATGTTTTAGTTTTAAAACAAGATTTTAAAAAAGCACAAGATGCTTTAAAACAAAATAAGTTTAAATATGTAAGCGCAACTTCTCATCACCATGGTTTTGAATCCATAGAAGGTATTGATGTTGAGTTGCATCAAAGTATCATTTCCAGTAATGAATATGAAAATGAGGCCTTTTTAAAAGATGTATGGCTACATACAACCCAATTAGATCAGTTTACTTATGGACTAAAACCTGAGTTTGAGTATGTATACTTACTTACACATCTTATAAGACATATAAGAACTTCAGGTGTTGGTATTAGAAGCTTACTAGATATGTATGTCTTTTATGAAAATAAGAAAAACCTGATAGATGAAACGTTATTAAATAACTATTTAATCGAAAATAATCTAGATAAATTTAACACCAAAGTAAAACATTTAAACCAAATATTTTTAAATGAAGTTAAGCCGAGTGAACTTGATTTAGTAATTATAGATTATATTAGATTTAGTGGTATACACGGTAAAGGCTTAAAACATGATATGTATCTGACTAAAAGAACTCATGAACAAACAAGATTAAAAAAATCTAAATTAGGATTTTTTTTGAGTGAAGTCTTCCCATATAAAGACAGAATCAAAGAGTCTTATCCTTACTTAAAGAAACACCCATGGCTTCTACCATGGGCGTGGTTTGTTAGAATACTAAAACAAGTCTTTAAAGTTAAAAATACTAAGAAGAGATTAAAATCTATATCTAATGATGCTGAAGTAGATAGTGTCAAGGGTGTTTATGATTATTTAGGTATTTAATATTTTAATTGATCAAAAAAATTTAACAAGAATATATGAGGTAGACGTGAAAATAAATCAGCAACCCGTAGAACTTCTTACGAACAATTTAAAATCAAGCTTTTATCATTACTTAAAAGATGCTTTGAATAGATGTCAAAGTTTTTCTTTTAGTGTGGCATTTATTAGTGACTCTGGGTTGCAGTTAATAATAGAAGATCTTATAGATGCAGGTAATAGGGGTGTTAGAGGTAAACTTCTAACAACCAATTATGAGTTTGGTACAACGCCTAGAGCACTTGAAATGATAGGTGACCAAAAATATATAGATGCAAAACTATACGATGCTTTAACAAGTATTAGAAAGTTTCATACAAAAGCTTATATATTTGATATGGGTAATCATTTTGAAATTGTAGTTGGCTCAAGTAACATGACTCAGTACGCACTCAAGAATAATCACGAGTGGAACTTAAAGTATGTTGCCAAAAATGATGACAAAATTAAAGATAACATTATTGATAACTTTAATGAATTGTTTAACGACCCTAAATCCTTACAATTAACACCTAAAGTTATAAAAGAATATAAATCACTCTATGAGAGTAAAAGAATGGTTGATCAAGGAAAAAAAGCTATGCTTGACTTCTTTTTTGAATTTATCAAGAGGAATCCTGATCATGAGATTGTTGAAGCGATACAAGGGTTTAGTATTGATGAGAATAATGAACTTAGAGATTTTATTGAACAGATAGATGTTAATGAAATAAAACCTAATGAAATGCAAGAAATGGCCTTGGAGGGCCTAAATAATATTAGAAACAGTGGATGTAATAAAGCACTTATTATTGCTGCCACTGGAACTGGTAAAACCTACCTATCTGCATTTGACGTATTACAGCTAAGACCTAAAAAAGTACTATTTGTTGTACATAGAGGAAAAATCTTAAGAGATGCACTTAGAACATTTAAAACAATTATGCCGGAAGTATCTATGGGTGAATTAGTAGGTTCGAAAAAAGACTTAGAAAGTGATTATCTTTTTGCATCTATTCAGACTATTTCTAAAATAGACAATTTGAACCTGTTTGATCCTAGTTATTTTGACTATATTATTATAGATGAGGCACACCGTAGTGCTGCAGACAGTTATCATAGAATAACGAGTTATTTTACGCCTAAGTTTTTATTAGGTATGACAGCGACACCTGAAAGAACAGATTCTAGAAGCATTTATGAATTATATGATAATCAGATTGCTGTTGAAATTAGATTAAGACAAGCTCTGGAAAAAGAACTTGTAGTTCCATTTCACTATTTTGGTATTGAAGATGTAACAACAGATATTGAAAATATAAATTTAAATACTGAGATAGATAAACTAGCTGAAAAACTAAACATCAAAGCTCGTGTAGAGTTAATCATTGACAACATCAATAAGTTTAAACATTCTGGTGACAAGACAAAAGCCCTTGGCTACTGTGTAAATATTTCACATGCAAACTATATGGCAGATGCTTTTAATGAAAGAGGATTAAAATCTATTGCCTTAACTGGTGAATCAGATGATCGCAACAGAGATGAAGCTGTTAGAAGATTAGAAGATCCTAATGATCCTTTATCTTACATATTTACAGTAGAGATATTTAATGAAGGTATTGATATACCATCGGTGAACTTAATACTGATGCTTAGACCTACAAATTCATCGATTATTTTCACTCAACAACTTGGTAGAGGTCTAAGGAAATATAAAGACAAAGAGTATTTAACAGTATTAGACTTTATTGCAAATCATAAGAAAAATTTTTTACTACCAATTGCACTCGTTGGTGATAAAGCTTACGATAAGGATGACTTGATTGTATCCACAGCTAATGATTTCTTTGATATACCAGGAGATACTTTTATTAGTTTAAATAAAGTATCTAAGGAAAGAATACTAGCACAATTAGAGGCTACTGACTTTAATGAAATTACTTATTTAAAGGAAGCATATCAAGATAAAAAGAAAAATCTAGGACGAATTCCTAGTTTAACAGACTTTGCATTTGATGAGTTTGATCCGATTAGGTTCATAAAGAAGAAAAAATCCTATATTTGCTTTGTAGCATCACAGGAAAAAGATATTTTTGACGAATCCTCATTACATAATGCATTTTTTAAGTTAATTGGATATCTAGATAGTATGTTACCGATTAAACGTCCTTATGAATATGCAATAATAAGAGAACTAACTCATCATAAAGCACTAGATATTAATGAATTATTTGCGAAAATAAGGAAATATATTGATAACCCTAACCTGGATAGCTTTAATCACTCGGTAAAAAACCTACTCTTAGAATTTGGTTCAGTAACAGATAAAAAGAATAATATAAAGGTTATAGAAAAATCAAATAATCAAATCAGACTATCCGATGATTTTAGTAATATTTTTGAAAATAATAGATACACAGATATTATCAACAATTCAATTAGTTATGGACTTGCTAGATATCATCATGAGTTTGATAGAAAAGTTGCACCTTATCCATTTGTAGAACTTTATCATGAGTACTCTAAGACTGAAATCTATACGCTATCATTGTTTGATAAAAATGTGTCAGGACTATTAATGTCAGGTTTAATTAGAATTGAAAAAGAATATTACTTAACAGTTAATTTGATAAAAGGTGATGTACATGATAGTATTAACTATGATGACTACTTTATAGATCAAAATATCTTCCATTGGCAATCACCAGGTTCTACAAGAACCACAAATGAAACAGGTAAGAATCTAGTTTACCATAAAGAATTAGGGTTTAACCTCCACTTATTTGTTAGAAAATCTGCAACAGAAGCAACTAAGGGCAAGGGCTATAGTAGAGACTTTACTTATTTAGGAAAAGTTTTTGTAGAAGAACATAAAGGTGAGGCACCAATTTCGTTTAAACTTAAATTTGAACATAGAGTACCGAATGATATTTATCAAAGACTTACATATGATTACACGAAGGAGAAAGAAAATGAAAAAGCAAATTGAAGTCGTTGCTGCAGTTATAAAAAAGGGTAATAAATATTTTGCAGCACAAAGAAAAGACCAAGGTGAACTCGCACGTAAATGGGAGTTTCCTGGTGGTAAAGTTGAGCAAGGTGAAACACCACAACAAGCATTAGCTAGAGAGATTAAAGAAGAACTGAATGTTGAAATTAAAGTAACTGACTTTTTGACAACTGTGGTTCACGAGTATAACTCATTTATAATTACACTGCATGCATATTTTGCTGAATATGTTTCTGGTGAATTTAAACCAAATGAACACTTAGATACAAAATTCTTAACGAAAGAAGAGATGGCTGACTACGATTTTGCAGCTGCAGATTTACCAATAATTGAAAAATTATAAATACTTATAAAATGTTGATTTAGATAATTCTAGTGTTGAAATGGCTTCACTAAGACTTATTTGTTTATCTTTAAACAAACTAACGATTTCATCAAAATTATAAGGTTTAACATATCTAGGGCGTCCCATATGGACGCCCTTTTCTTTTGCTATTCGAATACCTTCGGCTTGCCTTTGTTTAATATTATCTCTTTCATTTTCTGCAACAAAAGACAGTATTTGTAAAACAATATCACTTATAAATTTGCCCACCAAGTTTTCCGGATGTGACCTGGTATCTAATAGTGGCATATCAAGTACCTGTATATCAGCACCTACTGTACGTGTTATAGATGCCCATTCATCGATGATCATATGATAATTTCTACCTAATCTATCAATAATTTTAATGATGACTAAATCATCTTTTTTAATTTTACTTTTTAATCTTCTGTACTGTTTCCTATTGAAGTCTTTACCGCTTTCTTTATCTATAAAGATATGTTTGGTTGGTATGTTTAATTTAACTATCTCTGATAGTTGTCTATCAATATGTTGAGTCTTACTAGAAACTCTTATATATGCGTATGTCATCCTGCTAGCTCCTAAAATATTTTTATAGTTTTAATTCTAGCATTAAATAGCAATAAGAAAATACCTCTTTATTCCCAAAAGGTACACCTTGTAAGGATCAACTAAAGCACATCAAATTAGTTGAAAGTGTAGTTCTTCAACTATCTTCAAAAATAAAGTTTATAACAGGACTTAATATTTAGATTCAAATCATGTATACTATAATCACAAGGGGATTTAAATAAATGGATATAGTAGCAATAGTTTTGGTCGTATTAAAAAAATGGAAACCAGCAATGATTATCAGTATCATTGGGTTAATACTTTCATTTTTTCTAGCTTTAATATTACCTCTAATGTGGGTGTCATTCATTATCTACTTGATAACACTGCTTGTAAGTATTTCTGGACTTAAGAATGAAGGCAACACATACGTTACAGGTAGTAGTACAATAAGTAGTGGGGTTAGTATTGAAACACAATTAAACAAAATACAATCACTCTATGATAAAGGGATTATTTCCGAAGAAGAATACCATGAGAGTAGAAAACGTATTCTTGGTTTTTAATAGAAACTGCTAATTGCCGTATTGAAAAAAATTATGTGGTAAGATAGACTCAAAGAAATTCATGATATAGGGGGAATATAATCATGTATAAAACAGAAATCCTTAAAGGTATCAAAGATACAAAGCTACGTGCAGAAAAACTAACTGAACTCATCAATAATCAAACTAAAATTGGATGGGATTTTGAAGGTGCAATACATGCACATAAATATGATGTGATAGTAATCTTTAAAGAAAATCCTTCATATAAACTGAATCAAGATATCAACAAAGGTATCAAAAAGGTAACAAGTAAGTTTAACAAGGTTGTAGATGCTATCAACAACAAAGAATAGCCAATCAATAAAATAATAATTCTACTAGAAAAGGTATTTGATGAACATCGAATACCTTTTCATCTTTATAAGTCTAAACTAGTAACAATAAAACAAAATAGTGTGAATACTTATCAAATCTATGTTATTTAACATATAATGGAAGTATATTATTGTTGGAGGAAAAAAGATGAACTTGGTTATATGGATATTGTTTGGAGCAATAACAGGTATTGTTGCTGGATGGATAACGAAAGATAGAAGAGGACTTATTGCAGACATTGCAGTAGGTATTATAGGTTCATTTTTAGGTGGCTGGGCTGCTAGTGGATTTAAAGACTTTACAACAACCAATATTTCATGGCCAGGATTTTTTATATCCATTCTGGGAGCTGTAGTATTTATTAGTATCTTAAAATCACTTAAGAAAAGATAGTACTTACAAAATAACCCTATAAATTTGTGCATAAATATCACAAGTTTATAGGGTTTTTATTTTGTCTTAAGTTCTAGTATAAAAACTATGACAGAATTATTTATTGAATGATTAGGAAACATCTATAATTTCATGTATAATTATTTTAAAGTGTTAAAACATAACCATACGAAAGAGGGGAAATTAAATATGGAAGAAATCATAATTGGCATATCTATTGCCATAGTGGTCATTTTGATTGTTTTATTTGCTGCATCCTATGTCAAGGTTAAACCTAACCAAGCATATATTATTACAGGACCTAAGAAGTCAAGAGTTGTTATAGGAAAGGGTACATTACGTATACCATTCTTAGAAAGAATTGATGCGATTCCTTTATCATTAATTCAAACAGATATTAAAACAGATTCTGCTGTACCTACAAATGAATTTATCAATATATTTGTAGATGGGGTAGCAAATATCCGTATCATGACAGATGAGGACTCTATCCGTCTAGCAGGTCAAATCCTTTTATCTAGAGACTTAGAAGGTATCCGTATTGTTACTAAAGAAATATTAGAAGGTAACATGCGTGAAATTATTGGTCAAATGAAGTTAAAGGAACTAGTTCAAAACAGAGAAAAGTTTGCTGAACAAGTATATAACTCCGCAATGCAAGATATGAACCGTATGGGTCTTGAAATCATTAATATCACAATTCAAAACTTTAGTGATAAAAATGGTGTAATAGAAGACCTTGGGGTTGATAATGTTACACAAATTAGAAAAGAGGCTTCTATTGCCCGTGCAAACTCTGAAAAAGATGTAGAGATTGCAACAGCACAAGCAAAAGAATTAGCCAACGAAGCAAGAATTACTGCTGAGTTAAAAATTGCTGAACAAAATACTGATCTTGAATTACGTCAATCAGCCTTAAAACAAAGATCAGATACTCAAAAAGCGGTAGCAGATGCTGCATATCAAATTCAAAGTGCAAATGAATCTAAGAGTGTAAATATCGCAATTCAAGAAGCAGAGATTGCTAAACGTACAAAAGAGATTGAATTAAAACAAAAAGAAATTGAAGTTGAAGAAAAACGTTTAGATGCAGTTGTTAGAAAAGATGCAGATGCAAAACGTTATGCTGCTGAACAAAAAGCTTTAGCGGATCTTTATATTCGTTCTAAAGAAGCAGAAGCTAAATATATTGAAGAAGCTAAAAGAGCTGATTCTGTTAAGGTAGCTGCTGAAGCTCAAAGATTTGCTGAAGAAGAACGTGCTAAAGGTATTCAAGCAGTAGGGGTAGCAGAAGCTGAAGCAATTGAGAAAAAAGCGGTTGCTATGAAGTTGATGGAAGAAGCAGCTGTCTTAGAATTAATCTTAAATTCTGATGTATTACCTAAGATTGTTGGTGCTGCAGCATCACCACTTGCTAAGGTAGATAAGATTACGATGTATGGTGATGGTAACTCAACAAAGCTTGTTGGTGATATCGTCAATTCATCCACTCAAATCTTATCATCCATCCAAGAATCAACTGGTATTGATTTAACTTCTCTATTAGCAGGATATGCATCAGGTAAACTTACCAATAAACAAGTAGAACCGAAAGTTGAAAAAGATAAAAAGTTAGATAAATAGTAAATCATTAAACCTGAGTTAAGTATCAAACTTAGCTCAGGTTTTACATGATTTAATCAATTTTCATTTAAAAACACATCTAAAGTTACAATTTTTTCATTACTTGATAAAATCATACAATATGCCTATAATGGCTTAACAAAAGATAAAAAGTTTGTTATAATGATATCTGTGTTGTGAAAACGCTTTAAAATTATATTAATATCTTTATTGAAAAACCAAAATATAATTGAGATCATTAGCTAATCTCCCCGGATATGTAGATCTGAATTATATCATAGTGGGGATAAGGTTCTATGGACTTCAACCACTAATGTAAAAGCCTTGTATCTATTTAGATTCAAGGCTTTTATTTATTAAGTACCAAGTATATATCATGTTATAATACTACTATGACACAACAATAGAAGTTAGGGGACTTTCTATGAACTATAACTACACAGAAGATCAAAGGCACGCAATTAAAACAGATGCACCATATTTTTTATTAATTGGAAGTGCTGGTACTGGTAAGACACACGTTTTAGTAGAACGTATAGACTACTTAGTAAAACAAATTAAATTAAATCCTAAACATATACTTATACTTACAACAACAGTTAATGATATGTATAATATCATGAATAAGTTAGATGAACATTTAGATATTTCAAACATATCCATTTTTACACTGGAAATGTTTGCTTTAAAGGTTATTTTAGACCATGAAGGTTATAATAAAAAGTTTTTAAGCAAAGAAGTACTAGATAACATTAAAGATAACATCACTAAAGAGGTTATGATTACTAAGAAACAGTATGTAGCATATCAGATTAATCCAAATATTTTTATGAATTATAAGAGTAAAATCAATGAAAGTTATGAAAATTATTTAAAGACACATAAAGTTTCTTTAAATGAAGATTTTGTAAGTTATGCATTTAAACTCTTTTCTGAAGATAAGGAACTTCAAAATAAGTATCATAATATGTATAGCCATATCTTTATTGATAATGCACAAGATATCTATGGTACAAGTAAGTCGTTTGTCTATATGTTGTTTGACAATACCCAAAACATTTATGTTTTGGGCAATGATGATCAGTTAATGGAAGATATAGATATTAAGTCTACTTATTTATATGATGTGTATTTAGATAAAAACTTTGAAAGAAAAGTATTAGTTGACAACTACAAGACAAACCTTTCTATATTAAGGTTTGCTAGTATGATTGAAAAGAATACATCTCGCTTAATTCCAAAAATCAAATATATGAGACAAGATCACTTTAAACCAAATCTAAATATACTTTCAAGCGAAGAAGAAATATTTAAAGAAATGATAAGTACCATTAAACAACTTAATGAAGATGAGATTGAAACAGATCTTTCTGATATTGCAGTGATTGTATCAAATGAAGATAAACCATCAATGATTAATAGACTTCAAGAAGAGGGTTTATTAAATTATATAGAAAAAGAAGAAATGGTAGATTGTGATACATTAGTGGAAGGACTTTCTAACTATACAGAAGAACCTTTAATCGATAAAACAAACTTTTTAACCTTTATGCTACGCACGATGGATGAATTAGACTTAGATAAACAAACTAAGGCATCTTATATGAGACTAATTAGTATTTATCAGAAGACAACCAAAAATCTTTCAATTAAAAACTTTATTATCTTCTTACAAACTAAAAGTTATATGAAGGTTTACCAAGTAGAGCCTTCTAGTGTGAATGTGCTCACACTAGAAGAAACTAAGGGACTAGATTTTAAATATGTCCTCATTAAAGATCTAACAAGTCTATTAACTAATCAATTAGAACAATCAAGAAAGATTATGTATAACCTCTTATTTACTGCAAGAGATTTAGTCTATCTTTATGCTCTGAAAAATAGTAGCCATGAAGTATTAGAAGAACTTAAAAAGATAAAAGAAAACTGGATTAAAATTAGTGTTAAAAAGTCCATGTATAAAGATATTATATATACACCTACAAATACTTATTTAAGAATTGAACAACATCATATCTTTGAAGAAGTAAAACTAAAATATATGGTATACCCTAAACTATATAATGAACTTCTATACTTAATAGAACTCATCATAAACTTTGATAAGATATTAAATGAAAAACAGACAAAACCTAATATAGATATCTATATGCAAGCATTTAGATACTTTATTCAACACACATTAAAGGTGACATTTGATGTAGCGTTTAATGAAAAAAGAAACCGGATTGCAGGTTACTTATCCGGTGGCTCAGCTGGTGGGTTTAATATGGATAGGGACTACGATTATCTCATGAACCAAAAGTTATTAGATAAATCCTTTACCATCTCTGAGTTTAAGAGTGTTCATGATATCTATAGATATTTATCTGCAACACACCATAAACATGACTATGAAAAGTCTGTATCTAAAAACGAAAAAGCTCAAGCCAAGAAAAACATTGAGATCTACCAGGGTTTAACAAACAGAGATAAAATCAGGTATTATGTTGCTGTGATAAAGCTTTATCATGCACTGAATCTAAATGATAAACACTTAAGTTTAATAGATGCTAAAATAGCTTAAGTATAATCTAAAATAAGTTTAATAAAGACATCAAGTAAATATATAAAGGCGCCACGTTAATGGATATTCTAACTAAATTAGCACAAATCCCAGTAAAATTAAAAAACAAAGCCATTTATATTAAGACGTACAAAAAAGAAGTACTTAAAGAACTACCGGAAAAGATTGAATAAGTAACTATCGCGTCAAATTAACTTGTCAATCACGGTAACATCATTATTATTATAATTATTTACACTACTTATTATAAAAAGTGTTAAAATAGAACTGTAGCAACTAGAAAACTTCATCTTCTGCAAAACAACAGTTTGGGGGGGGAATTGTTGATGCAACTCATAAATTTACTTTTATTAAGTTTATTTTAACCAAGGAAAACATCCTATTGTAGGAAGTTTTCTTTTTGTCTTTATATAGCTTTTTAACGATTATTACCATAAAATTCAAGAAAGGGATGAATTTATATGAAAAGATTATTTATCATCTTTAGTACAATCTTATTCGTATGCATACTAATAAGCTGTACAGAAACAAGTTACACGGTTGACTTTGATAGTAATGGGGGCACAGGAGTTTTAAGCCAAACCGTTTTATCAGGAGAATTTGCTACCAAGCCTCAGGATCCAACTTATAAAGGACACACGTTTATACATTGGGCGCTTGAAGGTGTTGAGTTTAAATTCGACGAATATCCAATAGTTGCATCGATTACACTTACTGCTGTTTGGGCGCCTGATGAAGGTGTCAATAAGCATACAGTTACCTTTGATAGCCAGGGGGGTTCGAGTGTTAATGCCCAAGAAGTTGTCGAAAATGGATTTGCTACTAAGCCTACAAATCCTACGTATGCTGGTCATATCTTTTTATACTGGGCATTAAACGATAACGAATTTAACTTTGAAACAACACCAATAACAGCCGCTATTACATTATTAGCTGTTTGGGAAGTAAATCAAGAAGTTATTACCTATACTGTAACATTTGATAGTAAGGAAGGTTCTAACATACCTAACCAAACCGTAGAGGCTAACACCTTAGTAATTAAACCAGCTGATCCTACTAAAGCACTCTATGACTTTGGTGGCTGGTATATTGGTGAGGTTTTATACGACTTTAACACGCCAGTAACTTCCAATATCACACTAGAGGCTAAATGGACTTTAACACCAGAACCAACTTATGTAGAACTTAGTTTTGCTGAAGGTCTACTTAAAATGCTTGGTGTGGAACAAAAAATCATTTATAACACCAAATATGAAGCAACCTTGAAACAAACCCAAGGCGAAGAAGAAATGTTAATTACAGCTAAAATTGACTTAGAAACCAACTATGAAACTAGAAATAGCCACATCATGATGTTATATAATGAAGAACTTCAACAAGAAATCTACGTGATGCATGGTAAGTTCTATATCGAAGATTTCTTGGAAGAAACTAAACTAATGAGTCCAGATATTATTTCAGACCAATTTATTGGTAACTTTATGGGTATGGCTAGTATCGTAGATACACCAAACTACTACTTTAAATCCTTCATCGAAAACTTTAACGCCATTGACATACTATCAAATATCAATACCAATAACTTTAAAGTTTATCAAAAACTAAACAGCTATAAAGTAGAAGTTATCTTAAACGAACAAACCATACCACTTCAATATAAAGAGATGTTTATGGAAACTGAAATCATTGAAGCAAAACTTACACTTTGGATAGAAAATAACCAAATCATTGGTATCGATCTAAATATCACAGTAGAAGATGATATCGGTATGGATATATCTATTCTACAAAGTGATTATGATGAAGCCTATATAGAAACAATTGACCCATTAACTTACGAAACCATCTACGAACAAACCTACACATTAAAAGTAGATTATGGTGTAGATGGTATCGTTCAAGAAATAAGTTACAATGAAGACTTCGATAGTATCTATGACAATGGCTTTGATGACATCACATCCTTTAGACGTGATGGTTATGTATTAGAAGGTTATTACTATGATAAAGAATTTACTGAACCACTTGATCAAACCTTAATGGATAAACTAGCACTAAACCCTGAAATTACCATATATATTCAGTGGGTGCCAATAAACTTTATGGTAGATGAACTCCTAACCTTTGGTGATGCAAATAACTTCATGGCACTTGAAACAGATGAAAATCCAAGAGATTTAAATGGTATCTACCAATTAAACGAATACATCGTCTTTGTTGATGTATTTAAAAACTATACAGGTTATGCAGTTGTCTATGATATGAATGAAAGTAAGTATTACTTAATTGATATGGTTTACGGAGAATATATAGCAATCCTCTATACTGATATTCCTGAGTTAACCTTATTTATTGAACAATTTGATTCATTAACAAATGAAGACTTCATTAGATTAGGTGACTTATATATCGAACAACATAAAGGTATATTAACCACAAGTCATATGATAAATCTATTAAATGATTCCTATGAATTTTACTACAATACTTACTACATGAATACTTATGATGCAGCAGTCTTTGAAGCGCGTTATGATGAACTTAAAAATATCATCACCAATCACTTGATTGATGAAGACATCGTATTTGAATCTATTAGCTTAGATACAGTGCATCAATACTATGATTATGAACTGGATGCAACAGTCTACGTATTTGATAAAGATCATATGATAGATGATATTACAATTATTACTAGAGACTCAGCTGGTATGTATAAAGATATTAAGTTATCAGACCTTGATGAAACAGAGTATACCTTAGACTATACATACAATGAAAACCTAGAACCAATATTTGTAGAACTTACCTACGAAGGTATAGAAATCTCATACTTTGCAGTCATTTATGATTATGATACCAATGGTCGTATTTATATTAGTGATAATGGTATAGGTTATGTATCAAACTTCTTAACAGATTTTATGATACCAAGCTACTTAAACATTGAAGAAGTTAACATCAATGGTAGATACTATGAAGAAGCTTCTATGGATATAGCATTTGTTGGTAACTTACTTGATCAAAGTGATCAAGCGGTAAATTACTTAAACATTTACTATACACTAAAAGACTACACATTCTTCCAAGACTATCTATCCACAGTAGACATGGTAGAAATAACAGATGACTTTGGAGAAACAACTATTTACTACAACTTGACTGAAGATATCTTATTTAATGAAAACTTCATGATAAGTTTTACAACAAGCACCATCACCTTTATATCTGAAAAATTTAGTTTGAGTGTACCTGCTAAAGACTTTAATCAAGTAGGGTTCATAGAAAGTTTGCCAAGTAGTATGTTGGATGAAATGAACATAAATATCTATAACATATTTACTATTAGAGAGATCTATAAGGGTCTAGTAATTGGTAGAACTCATGAATTTGATGATCGAGTATACACATTTGGCAACTCGAATTATGAACTTAGACTAAGTAGCGATGAATATAGTTTTAACTTTAATTGGTTAAACATTAAAGAAACTAAAGAAACAATAGATTTGCCAGATATAACCACATTAGGACGAACCTATGAGTTTAGAAATAATAAAGATGATCATATCATCTATATTACATTTGATAGTCTAAACATGGGTAATGGTGATAGTTTTAATTATGCACCAAATTACTTATACATGTTAAATGTTATGTTAAATGATGATTCGATCTTAGTTTATTATAAGGACATGCCTACAACAACCACCGGTTACGTCATCAATTACGAAAATATATACGTTGTAAACATCAATCTCATGGCGGATTATTACTACTATGATGAAACTTTAGGTGACAATGTATACATCGTAGATATATTAAACCCACTAGAAGCTATTAAGATAGTGATCAGATACAATAACGGCTACGATGTCACTACAGATTTAGTAACACTAGAAGGTTATACACATGAACTGATAAATGTTGAAGGTAGTATATATACACTCACAGTTGTATATGAAGATATCACCATAGAAGTCTATGTGGATACACATGATTATGTATTAGATGGCCAAGTATTTATCATTAATGGTAATAAATATAGTTATAGTGATCTAGATACTCTAGAGACTTTAAATATTTCAACGCTTTATATTATTTGGGATGTTGTTGCTCATCGTGAACTAAATACATTAGAAGATCTAAAAGATTACATCCTAGAAACGAATGAGTCCATCTATATCCTCGAGTTTGTATATAGAATTATCAGTGAAGATGATTTATTACAAGAACTTCAAACAAACATCATAAACTTAAAGGCGTATGACGCCAACTACTACATGGATTTAACCAATCAAATCATTATTGGTGATAATTTCACCTTCAAACTTGAAGGTGAGTATGTCATCTATGAAAATAAAGATGTTATCTATAAGTTTTTAACAACCAATTTTGATAGAGCTGCATTATATGATGTTATAGAATTTGATGATATGTACATTATAGAAATAAGCTATATGTTAAAAGAGTTGTTACAAGGTAGATACCAAAACGCATATCGAGGAAATAACCGTATCACATTCTATTTTGAGGAAGCGCTACTTGAAATAGAAGATTATGGTAGTTTCATGATACTTAGAACAGAATCACCTTACTTCTACACCGATTTTGAGTTTGTTGACGTATTACCTAAAAAAACATTTACCGTTAAAGCAAACACCTACACCATTTATAACAATATTGATAGCAGTCACTACATCATCAAATCAAACAATTTAGATAATATATTAGGTGTATATGGTGATTTTATGTTAGACGGTTTATTTACAGATAGTAGTTTTGAAACAGAAGTTACTGGAGAAGAAATAGGTAACATCAATTTATATGCATATTACATTGAAAATGTTGTTACTAATTTAGAGTTTTACATGGATTCTTATATATCGTTAGACGGCATAGAAGAAGATATCGTCTTTATGATTACTTACTTAAATGGGGATACTTACACCCATAGACTAAGTGATTTAGATCCTTTAACGTATACACTAGAAGTTTATACAAATACTAACTTAAATGAAACCTATTTTACCTTAACCCATAAGGGATTTACGAAAACACTTTATATTCCCATTTATGATGCATCACTTGGTGTTATGGCAATCGATCAAACAGATTATAATCACGACAGATACTTTTATTTAAATGATTATAATACATATATACCAGCTTACTTAACAGTAACAAAGATTAAAATGTGGGGCTATGTAGAATATAATAGTTTTGAAGAATTAATGACTTTTGCAGAAGCTAACCACTACAACGTCATCTATTTAAGTTTAGAATATGAAATATCAGATATCTCATTATTTATAGATACCTCGCCACAAACATATGTTATGTTTGAAACCTATGCAGAAGATGCGATTTATTATGATTTTACAACTCAAACCATTTATTCAAATAACTTTACCTTTACATTTAATGAAGTGTTTGTAGAATATAAGTCAGCTGAATTTAGTTTCCATGTACCAAGCGAACGTATCAATCAAATGGGTTTAGAAAGTTACTTAGATTATGAAACCTATAAGATCATTGCAGATATTATGATGTATGAAAGTATGATCTTTAATGAATTTGGGTTAGATGTTGTTAAAAATAACGGCTACTACCTAACATTTGAATTATCAGAAGGTGACTATAAAGTCTATATAGAAAGTGACTATAGATTATATACCAGCCCAGGTGGAGACTATAAAGTATTTCCAGTAGATGAAATCCCAACTATAGAAATAGAAACTACTGGTTACACCTACACAGTCACCAACAATCTAAACAGTTTAACTTACACAATTCAATCAACACATCCAAATATTAACCTTTATTCCCATCCTAATTATTACATTAAGACAATGACTATAAATGGTGCAACAGTAGAAGAACTACCAGAGGGTGATGCTGCCATTTATGTAGAATATGCATTAATAGATCCTGTAAATGTATGGGTATTTATCAATTTAACACTGTATGATGAGACCAATATACTTGATTACTTATACATCCAATATCTGTATATCCATGAAGTGAGTGGGTATGATGAAACAAAAAGCTTTTATATCAATGATTTAGGTATAGAAAACTTTGTTGTTACAACTGAGATTATTACATCTGAATTTGGTAGAGATGTTAGTGTCACGATTAGTGATATAGAAAATACTTGGACTGCAGAAAACACATTCATTTTCAATGAAAGATATTACTGAAAAGTTATTAAAATGTGATATACAAAGAATAATTAAATAACAAAAGAAGAAAAGACAGCCTATTATAAAGGTTGTCTTTTCTATTTGTGGTAACGGGTTTACACTACAATCACATTAAAATTAATAAGTAACCTAAAATAACTATTTTTTCAATATATTTTACTTATAAACGATTTCATCATGTGATATATGTAAGTCGTATAATGAAACTGAGCCATTAATTGTTAAATAAACGTTGTGAAAGTGAGCCACTAAAAACCAAGTCATATATGATATCTCAGGTTAAAAATAAAGCATGAGGTGGAAGAATTTATTGATTATTTTGAAGAAGGTGAATGGTTAGGACTACAAGAGAAATAATATATAGAATTGAACACTTAAATAGAATGTTATACTCAGATAAAGTGTTGTTTACAAGACAGTTATTCATGAATGCTATTAAGATCTTAAGGGAGAATAATATAGAATCAAATGATGAAAATGCATTAGCTTTAATTTAATTAGTTAAAGATAATGGTGAGGCTAGGGAGATAGAAAGGGCACTTAATTTATTAAAAAACAAACATTTTGATGAGAATGTTTCCTTATAATAGGTTTAATTATAATGATACTATTAAGATTCAGTATGTTATACTTTATGAATAACTGTAAAATGATTATGATATTGCTCTACTCATAAAAGATAGAATAACTATCGTATTTTTGTGTTTTTCGATTATTTGTAAACAATAAAGGATTAATTGGACGGCTCGTCATAACAACAAGAAATAGCATTAATACACTAGGTAAGACTTGAGGACACTAATTAACAAAACACTTTTGAATTATATATTGATTGTTTACTTAGACGTATTAAGGTAAAATATAATTATTCACATACTGAACAATTATTATGAATGGAGAAACATATAAATGAAAGTATTAGTATCAGGTGGTACAGGTTATATAGGATCACATACAGTAGTAGAACTCATAGCATTAGGACATGAGGTGATTATTGTAGATAATCTATATAATAGTCAAATAGATGTATTAGATAAAATTAAAACCATAACAAAAATTAATAACTTAAAGTTTTATGAAGCAGATTGTTCAAATATGGATGTCATGGATGACATATTTAATAAAGAAAAAGTAGATGCAGTGATCCACTTTGCAGGTTATAAAGCTGTAGGTGAATCTGTTTTGAAACCATTGATGTATTATCAAAATAATTTAAATACTACCATGACACTCGCATCACTATCAGAAAAGTATAAAGTGAAACACTTTATCTTTTCATCATCTGCTACTGTATATGGTGATCAAGTATCACCATTACATGAACTAATGGAGTTAAAGGAAACTACTAATCCATATGGTGAAACAAAGAAGATGAGTGAACGCATCTTAAAAGATTTTTCTCGTAATAACAAAGATATGAACATAACCTTACTTAGATACTTTAATCCTATTGGAGCACATAAGTCTGGTTTAATTGGTGAAAAGCCACAAGGCATACCAAATAACCTTATGCCTTATGTTACTCAAGTAGCAAAAGGTATAAGAGAAAAGTTATTTGTTTTTGGTAATGACTATGACACAGTTGATGGTACTGGTGTTAGAGACTATATCCATGTAGTTGATTTAGCTAAAGGACATATTGCTGCACTAATGAATGCTAAAAGTAATTTTAATATATATAATTTAGGTTCAGGTGTTGGTACAAGTGTTTTAGAACTGATTCATACCTTTGAAAGAATAAATGGTATTAAAATACCTTATGATATAGTAGAAAGAAGACCAGGGGATCTTGCTACTGTTTATGCAGATGCATCTAAAGCGAAAAGAGAACTTCATTGGGAAACTAAGTTAACTCTTGAAGATATGGTTAAAGATGCATGGGCATTTGAAAAGAATTTAAGATAAATCTAATTTACAATGGATACAAAAAATCATATGGGGATGTGATTAATTGATTAAATGGATAAGTATGAAAAACGAAATATTATTGAAATTAGACAACCTTTTGTAGGTTGTCTTTTTGATTGAGTCTATAAAATGGTCTAAAGGTGTTTATAAAGAACGGAATAATCTTAATAGTTGGTGAAAATATTTTAATAATGAAGTGCTTGTTAAAGGGTGATTTATAATATAAAATGTGATGAGGGTATATTTGAAATTATTGTAATGTTAAAAGATTTAGAAAATTAATTTTTTTCGGGTGAAAATAAAGTTATCTCTTGAATAATCATCTTACATGTGGAAATACTAGTTATAAATTTAGATTGCAATAATATTAAAATCTTTACCATCCTAAGATATTGTTCTAAAGTGCTTGAATAATTCATACAAATAGTATATAATAAAATTATTCAATAAACGAACAATAAGGGGAGATATTGTAGTGCACACCAAAAACTTTTTTAAACCCACGATACTTTATAAAGAGTACATGATTCTAAACTTAATTGAAAAAGATTCCAATATTACTCAAAGAGAAATCTCAACAGCAATTAACATTGCTGTTTCTATGGTTAATACATACATTGATATGTATGAAAAACAAGGTTTATTAGAAAAAGAACACATCTCAACTAAAACAGTAAGGTACCATATTACAAAAAAAGGTATTGAAAGAAGAAAACTTCTTAATATTTGGTATTTGGAATCATCCAATAAACTATATAATGAAGCAAAAGATAATATCAGTGTATTCTTGAATAAAATTATCGAAAAAAAGTGTAGTAGGCTGCTATTATATGGAGCTGGTGAAGTAGCAGAGATTATCCTAAAAAGTATGAATGATGATAATAAAATACCACTCAAGGTACTTGCAGTGGTAGATGATAATAAAAATAAAAGAAATCAGTTAATTATAAATACTCCAATCATAGATATAGAGGATATAGTTCGTTATGATCATGATGGCATATTAATATCAAGCTACACGCATAATGATGCTATATATCATAAGTTAATTAAATCTGGGTACCCAGAACACAAAATATTTCATTTTTTTGACAACAACTAATCTAAGGAAAAAACATATATGATATTTAGACTATTTAAAAGAATTTCAGATTTTGTATTATCATTATTAGGATTAATTATCCTCTCCCCTCTATTTTTATTATTAGTCATCATGATAAAACTAGATTCTAAAGGACCTATTTTGTTTAAACAAAAACGTGTAGGTAGACATAAAAAACACTTTAATATCTTAAAGTTTAGAACTATGCGCATAGATACACCTAAGGATACTCCTACACATTTACTGAAGAATCCAGAACAATGGATTACTAAAATGGGTAAATTCCTAAGAAAAACCAGCTTAGATGAATTACCACAAATCATAAATATCCTAAAAGGAGATATGTCCATTGTAGGACCAAGACCAGCTTTATGGAATCAATATGATCTCATTGAAGAAAGAGATAAGTATGGGGCAAATGATATTTATCCAGGTCTAACAGGTTATGCACAAATTAAAGGTAGAGATGAACTACCAATTGATCAAAAAGCAAAACTTGACGGATTTTACACTAAGAACATGGGTTTATGGTTAGACATCAAAGTCTTTTTTGGCACCATCGTTAGCGTTTTTAAATCAGATGGTGTTGTAGAAGGCGGCACAGGTTCAATTGATAAAAATAAGGATCAGAAATAAGGGGTAAAATGAAAAAAATACTTATTACAGGATCTAACAGCTATATAGGAACAAACGTTGAAAAATGGCTGTTAAGAGAACCGGAAAAATATATAGTAGAAACATTAGATATGAAAGATGAAAATTGGAATCAATTTGATTTTTCAGGTTTTGACGTTGTTTTTCATGTAGCAGGAATTGCTCATATAAAAGAAACCAAAAGGAATAAAGACTTATATTATAAAGTGAATCGGGACTTAGCCTATCAAGCAGCATTAAAAGCAAAAGAGTCTGGTGTAAAGCAGTTTATTTTTTTAAGTAGTATGAGCGTATATGGCATGGAAACAGGAATTATTACCAAAGATACAACAACCAATCCTAAAACAGCATACGGAAGATCAAAATTAGATGCTGAAAAACTTATTCAGGAAATAGAAACAAGTGAATTTAAGGTTGCTATTTTAAGACCACCAATGGTTTATGGTCCTGATTCACCTGGTAACTATCAAAGATTGTCTAAACTAGCATTAAAACTTCCGTTTTATCCAAAAATTAATAATCAAAGAAGCATGTTATACATAGATAATCTGTCTATTTATATAAAGCGCTATATAGATAGCAACGCACATGGAATTTTCTTTCCACAAAATAAAGAATATGTAAATACAACCGAATTGATAAGTTTAATAAGGAAATCTCACGGTAAAAAATGTAGAGAGACCAAACTATTCAATTGGATGATTTATCTATTAAAACCGATTGTCTTACAAATAAGTAAAATATTTGGAACATTGTATTATCAATATGATGAAGATAGTATTTGTCTAATAAACTTTCCAGATAGTATAGAAATGATTGAGAAGGAGAAATAATTTAATGCAATACTCAATTTTGATGTCTGTATATTATAAGGACGTACCAAGGTATTTCGATGAAAGTATACAAAGCATGCTTGATCAAACTTATAAAACAAATGATTTTGTGATAGTTTGTGATGGAGAACTCACTCCGGGACTAGAAGAAGTATTAGTTAAATATCAAGAAATACCCTATATTAATATTGTTAGATTAGAAGAAAACATTGGTCTAGGTAAAGCATTGAATCATGGTTTGAATTTTTGTAAAAATGATTTAGTTGCTAGAATGGATAGTGATGATATTTCAGTTCCAGATAGATGTGAAAGACAGCTAGCTATAATGAAGAATAAACCGGAAATATCTATTGTAGGAAGTCATGTTGAAGAATTTGTTGGAGAACCCTCAAAAGTGATTGCAATAAAAAAAGTTCCCCTTGGTCATGACGAAATAATGAAAATGGTAAAAAAAAGAAACCCATTCAATCATCCCACTGTAATGTTTAGGAAAAAAAACATTATAGAGGCTGGTAATTATTTGGATTGCAAATTAAATGAAGATTATTACCTTTGGATAAGAGTTTTGAAAAAAGGATATCTTACTGAAAATATTGATGCTAACCTCGTGAAAATGAGAGTTAATGACGACACATATATGCGTCGTGGGGGCTGGAAATATTTTAAAGAACAAAAAAAGATTTTCAAATATATGTATAAAGAAAAAATGATCAATTTTTTTCAATATGCATATCAAACCGGCGTAAGATTTATCATAAGAGTGATTGTACCAAATAAGATTAGAAAGAAAATTTATCTTAAATATTTAAGAGAAGAGGTTTAAGGATGAAGATACTTTATATCGTTTCGACACTGCAAAGATCGGGACCAATTAACGTTTTGTACAATATCACTAGAGATTTAGATGTAAATGACTATGTAATACTTACTCTATCTCCAGAAGAAAGTGAAAAAAGTATGAAAAGTGATTTTGAAAAGTTGGGTAGCCAAATTATAGCGTTAAATCTAACTAGAATGGTCAGAAAAAAGCAAGTTTTGAACAATATAAAAGAAGTTATTTCTAGTAATAATATAGAGATCATCCATTCACACGGTCTACGAGCGGATTATTATGCGAGTAAGATAAAAGAAGTGGCTCATTTTTCTACGATACATAACTATCCATATGAAGATTATCCTAAAATTTATGGTAAAGTTTTGGGAACTTTCATAGCACAAGCACACATGAAAATTATAAAGAGAATAAATTATCCAATAGCTTGTTCATACGCTATTCAAAAAAAATTCAAAAGAAAAAAAATTGAATTAGAAGTTGTTCAAAATGGTGTAGATACAAAGCGATTCTTTAGGGTCACGCCGGATATGAAAAGGCAAATTAGAGAAAAACTTAATTTACCAACAAATCATATAATTTTAATTAGCACAGGAATGCTTATAAAGAGAAAAAGGCCGATTGAACTTGTAAGAGGGTTTAATAAATTTTTACTAGAAAATCAAATAAATGACTGTACACTTATGGTCTTAGGTAGTGGAAACCTAGAAGAACAGGTTCAAAAAGAAATCAAAGAAAATGTTATTTTGCTTGGAAACAAAAAGGAAGTAGAGACATATTTGCAAGCCTCAGATATATTCATATCGAACTCCTCTTCTGAGGGATTACCAATGGCCGCTTTAGAGGCCTTAGTAACAGGATTATCTACTGTTTTAAGTGACATTGATTCACATAGAGAATTAAAACTAAAAAGTGATGAAATTTCGCTTTTTAAGAATGATATAGAAGACATGATGGAAAAAATTAAAATAGAATATTTTAAAATCAAAAATAATAAGCAATCTAGAGAGATTAATATGGATTTTAGCTCACAGATAATGAGTTCAAGTTATCTTCAAAAATACAAAATTAGTCAAAGGAGAGATAACTAATATGGATTTATTAGTCATTCTATTTGTATCGATTGTCCTTATAGCAACAGTTGTAAAGTATAGAATAAAAGGAGTATTATATCTGTCGGGTTTTATGTTACCTTTTAGAATGGTTCTCTTTAGTGTAAGTGATGTAGATTTTAGATTAAATGATATTTTTTATATTATCTTAATACTAACCTTTACGATAACTAGCATTAAAAATATAGATAAGATAAAAGTAAAGGGTATAAGTGTCATATTTGGGTTTTATTGTATCATGTTACTTAGTATTATATTTAATGTACATAGAATACAAATAAGCAGCGCTTTGATTAGCCTGTTTAGAACTTCTTTAGCTGTTTTTTCTGGATATTTTGTAGCTAAAAATTTAGATAAGGAAGAGAAAAAAAAATTTATTAAATATTGGGTTTTTTCATCAGTCGTCGTAGGAATTATAACAGTCGGAAGTTTTATGTTAAATCCGGAAAATCTAAAAAATATTTTTCAGATTTTCTCATTAAACGTTGCAGATTTTTATGCATTGAAGTTTACTAATAGTCTTTTCTTTGAAGACCCTAATAACTTTGCTGGGTACTTATTAATAAGTATATTCTTATTAATATATTATTTACAGGTTGTTAAGAAAAGAAAAAAAATTATTAGTATTTTACTAATAAGTTTGCTGTTGTTTACATTATTTTTAAGTTTATCTAGAAGCGCCTATATAGGTTTCTTAGTAGGTGCAATGGGCATATACATATTTATGACTAAGAAGGGTAAAATAGTTTCTCAAATAGCATTAATTAGTATCCCGTTTTTTGTATCAATAGCGGCAATTATCGTCTATGATAGACTGATACAAGATGTTTCCGCCTATAGTAGATTGGAGTTATGGGCTGTTGGAATCAAAATGAGTTTTAATAATCCAGTTTTTGGAGTCGGACTTTCTAACTCAACCAATCTATTTTATCAATATGCCCAAAATAATTTGATTATAAATAACCCTCACTTTCACAATTTATTTTTAAAAATAAGTGCTGAACTAGGAATTGTGGGATTATTTTGTTTTATGATCATGTTATGGAAAATATTTAAGCAAGTATTTATAAATTCTAAAAATCCTAAAAATATAATGATATTTGGAATGGCAGCCTTTTTGACACAATCTATTTTTGTAGAGTATTTTGAATCAAGACATTTCTGGTTGTTGTTAGTATTCTTGTACTATGAATTTAACACAAGGGGGGCAAGAAAATGAAGTTAATATCAATCTTAATGCCGGTATATAATGTTAAAGAATATATTGGCGAAGCAATAGAATCAATTCTAAATCAAACATATAAAAATTTTGAATTAATTATCATAGATGACGCCTCCAGTGATGGAACCACTTTAATGATAGAATCGTATGCAAAAAAAGATAGTAGAATTATTCATCTTAAAAATCAAAAAAACGAGAAAATAGTTAGTTCGTTAAATAAAGGATTAGATAGGGCCAAGGGGGATTATATTTGCCGGATGGATGGGGATGATATAAGTGAATTGGATAGACTTGAGAAAAAAATAGACTATATGGAAAGAAACCCAGAAATAGATATTTTGGGTTGTAGTGTGTATACAATCAATCAAAATGGGAAAGAACTTGGAAAAAACACATTATTAGAAGATTTTAAAACGATTAAAAAAACTATTAAATACTCTTCTCCAATCTTACACATATGGATGGCCAAGAAAGAAGTTTATGACACTGTTGGAAAATATAGAAACATTTCTTATGTTGAAGACTATGATTTTTTATTAAGATCAATTAAACATGGTTTCATCTTATCAAATCTTGAAGATTACTATGGGTATAGAGTTAGAATAAGAGAAGGCAATACACAATCAACGGCAGGTATTTATCAGAGAAAAGCCCATAGATACTGTTATGATTTATACTTGAAGGAAAAGACAGGTGAAGACTTGTTTTCAGAGTCTAAATTCAAAAAAGCGATAGAGTCTACAGAAAAAGAGATTAAAAAATACATGACCTCATCTGATTTTTTATTAAGAGCTATTGCAGAGAAAAATAAAATCAAGAAAATGTATTTACTTACAAGAGCCTACTGTAGTTCTTCAGAACAAAGAAAATATTTGAACAGAAGAATTTTGTATAGATTAAAAACGTAAAAGTTAGGAGAAAAAACGTGGAAGATATTAAAGTTTATGTTACAACTCACAAAGAAACAGACATAATTAATAAAAAAATAACCTCAATATATCAAAAATTATTTGTAGGTGCAGAAAATAAAATAATACCAGAAGGGTACTTATCAGATTCATTTCCGGGTGGAATTTCACATAAAAATAAGAATTATAGTGAACTAACAGGGCAATATTATATTTGGAAAAACGCTAATGCAAAAATTGTAGGGTTGATACACTATAGAAGAATTCTATCGAAGAGTAAAAGCAATTTTTTTTATAAGGCTCTTAATGAAAAGCAAATTAAAAAAGCGCTAAGCAAAGCAGATGTAATTGTACCTAAAAGAGAGAAAATGTTGAGACATACTGTAGAATCCTACTATTCTAAGGCTCACTACAAAAAAGATTATGAAATTATAAGAGAAATTATTTCAGAAAAACACCCAGACTATGTAGAAGCTTTTGAGAAGGTCTCTAATCAAAAACACTTGTTTTTAGCGAATATTTTAATTACAAAGAAAGAATATTTTGATCAATATAGTGAATGGTTATTTTCGGTTCTTTTTGAATTGGAAAAAAGAAGTGACATAACTTCATATGATTCTTATCAAGCAAGAATATACGGTTTTATCTCAGAAAGATTAATTAATGTTTGGATAGAAAAAAATAATCTTAAGGTCAAAGAATATAGAATGATCAATCTTGATCAAAATCAGTTGTTATTTAAGTTAAAAAAAGTTAGATATAAGATAATGGAGTTTTTTGAAAAATGAAAAAATATGATTATATAATAGTAGGTTCTGGTTTATATGGGGCTATATTTGCCTACGAGGCAAAAAAAAGAGGAAAGAACGTTTTAGTTCTTGAAAAAAGATCTCATATTGGTGGAAATCTATATACTAAAGAAGTTGAGGGCATCAATGTCCACGTATATGGAGCACATATTTTTCATACCTCGAATAAAAAGGTTTGGGATTATGTGAATCAGTTTACTGAGTTTAATAACTACATAAATTCTCCAATAGCTAATTATAAAGGCGAAATTTATAATTTACCTTTCAATATGAATACATTTAGTAAATTATGGGGAGTCATAACGCCTGAAGAAGCATATAAAAAGATTGAAGAACAAAGAAGCGGTATGTTCACAAAAGAACCCAAAAACCTTGAAGAACAAGCAATCAACTTGGTAGGAATTGATATTTATGAAAAACTTATAAAAGGTTATACTGAGAAACAATGGGGAAGAAAATGCACTGAATTACCGCCTTTTATTATAAAAAGATTACCGGTGAGATTTACCTATAATAATAATTACTTCAATGATAGATATCAAGGGATTCCAATTGGTGGATATACTCAAATATTTGATAAATTGCTAGATGGGATTGAAGTGAAATTAAATGTCGATTACTTTAGTCAAAAGGAATACTATGATGAAATGGCTGATAAGATTTTATACACAGGTCCATTAGATCAATTCTATAATTATAGTGAGGGAGTTTTAGAATATAGAAGTCTAAGATTTGAGCACGAGATAAAAGATATGAGTAATTTCCAAGGTAATGCCGTTGTAAATTATACAGATGCAGAAACACCTTACACAAGAATTTTAGAACATAAACACTTTGAAATGGTTGATACTAATAAGACAGTAGTTACTAAGGAATATTCTATAGATTGGACGCTGGGAATAGAACCATATTATCCAATCAATGATGAAGTAAATCAAATAATTTATGATAAGTATAAACAATTATCAGACAAAGAACCTAAGCACATCTTTGGTGGTAGACTAGCAGAATATAAATATTATGATATGCATATCATTGTAGAGCGAGTTTTAGAACTAGTGAGCAAAGAGTTTCCAAATGAGTAAGAGTATAACTAAAAATTACTTATATAATTTTTTATATCAATTACTTATTATAATTATTCCGGTAATACTCATTCCATATTTATCAAGAATACTGCTTCCAGAAGGATTAGGAGAGTATTCATATCATTATTCCATTGTTACCTACTTTTCTTATGCAGCGGTTTTAGGTGTTCAGTTGTATGCTACTAAGCTAATTTCTGAAAAAAGGGAAAGTGCCGAAGAAACCAAACAAGCTTTTGTTGAAGTTTTTCTTATTAAAGCAATAACGAGTTTAATATCAATTGCAGTATTTATAGCGATGTATCTTACCAAACTCATCCCCAACACTAATTTGATTTTAATTCAAAGTTTGGTGTTAATAGCTAACTTATTAGATATCACTTGGTATTTTACTGGAAGAGAAAACTTTAAGGCAATCGTAGTTAGAAACTTATTAATTAGAACTACCTCTTTTGCTATGATACTTATTTTTGTAAACAAACCGCAAGATATCTACATATATGCATTCATTATGATTGGAACTGAAATACTATCTCAAGTAATTATGTGGGCAGGTCTCATTAAGGAGAAAGTTTTATTTGTAAAAATAGAAAAAATAACACTCTTGAATATACAAAAACACTTCAAAGGGCTTGTGATATTATTTATTCCACAATTGATAACACTTTTCTATAATAATGCAACCATTACTATTTTAGGTATGGTATCAACAAAAACAGAAGTAGGATATTTTGATGTTGCCGCAAAAATAACTAATACATTACTTGTTTTAATAACAACTTTAGGATTGGTGGTTATGCCACAAATAAGTTATTTGATCGCCAATGATGAGAATGGAAAGGTAAATGAAATATTAACCAAATCTGTAAAAGCTATGTTATTTTTGGCTTATCCAATCACTCTTGGTTTTTTTGTTTTGACACCAATCACAATTCCATGGTTTTTGGGCGAGGCGTACGCTTCAGCGGTTTGGGTTTGTGGGATATATTCATTAAAAATCATATTTATAGCAGTAAGTAATATTATTGGGATACAATACTTGATCCCCAAAGGAAATAATGGGAAGTATATTTTGTCTGTCGCAGCAGGAGCAATTATCAATTTAGGTTTATTGTTTTTGACAGCACCTTACATTGGTGCTCTAGGGGCTGCTATTGCACTTGTGGTTGCAGAGTTTTTTGTTACAACGGTTCAAATCTTTGTAACAAGAAAAGAAATAAATTTTATTAATAAAATAAGAAGTACATATAAATCTTTTATTTCATCAGTTGTGATGAGTATTACTCTTTTCTTAATAATTAGTTTCTTTCCATTTGAATCTATACTATCTAGATTTAATAGTGCAAGTGAAGTATTTGTAGTGAATGGCCTGATTAACTTAGGAATAGTTTTTATTGGAGGTTGCATCTATCTTATAACCAATAAAATTCTTAAAAATGATATACAAAAATTAATTATTGAAAAAGGAAAAGATTTATTTGTAAGAAGTAGACATAAATAATGAACGAATAATGCTTACTTTTTTAGGTTTGATATTAGCACTAACACTTGTTGCATGTTCAGGCACAAACTCAAACGATGGAAGACAATACGATTATTTTTCAAAAGTATTGGAAGAATATGATAAAAAAATAGAAGCAATAGAAAAAGAAAATGTTACCAGTTCAAAACATTACTCACAAATTTAATGTAACAAATTATAATGCACCATAAGATAGAAATAGTTATCTTATCAGCAAATGATTTTATGGAATTGATATAATGTTGTTTAATTGTATTATAATAGGTTGAATGAAATATATTTTTAAATTACTGTATTAACTTAAGGTTGAAGTTATAAATAAATAAATAAAAGAAAGGTAAGCATACTCAATTTTTGATTTTTTGAGTGTGTAAGTATAGAAATGAAAAAAATTTTATCGACCTTTATGTCGATATTATTAGCACTTGTATTGATTTCTTGTGCAAATGCTGAAGAAATTGATTCATCTTTCGACGATATTAATGATCGAATTGATCTAATCGAAGAAAGTCTTGAAGAACAAAAGGAAGAATATGAGCAACAAATTAGTGAACTTTAAAATGAAATAAATGATTTAGAAACACTGGTTTTGGAATTGCGTGTTATCATCGATGCTCAAAAATCGAAATTCGAAGTTGATTTAGAACATCTTAAAGAAGAATATGATGCTAAACTTGTGGACCAAGAAGCACTATACGATGAATCTTTAGTAACTTTAGAATCATTATTCAATGCTAGTTTAGATGCGCAAAAAGAATTATACGACCAACTTATATCAAATCAAAAAGCTGAATATGAACAAGCACTAGCGGATGCTATAAGTCAATTTAATGAAGAACTAGCAATACAGACACACGATTTTGAAGTGGCATTAAGTAGACTTGAACAAAAACTTGCAGATTTAAATTCTAAACTTTACATATATGAATACTCAACATTTGTATTTAATCAAGTTGAAGATTCATTGATTGGTACATTAAGTTATGAACTCTCACTACCTAATTCAACAACATTAACAGTTGAAGGTATTAAATTTACATTAAGACATCCTTTGACAGGAAAAATAAGTACTGTTAATCCAATCATATCAGTAAACCAGTTTGAAGATATATCTGGTGAATTTGAATTAGAAGTTGAATTCCATGGATATTTTGAGATGACTATTGAATTAACTTACATTGATTCAATCGGAGATCAAGGAATTCTTACGTTTAAATTACCTGTAATGTATAAGGTGGATCAAGTTAATTTTGCATGGCTACATGCAACAATGCCTGTATTATTATTTGCATCAGACTTATTAAACAATAAATATCCAGGATATACTTATGTTGAAATTGAACGTGCTGCAACTTATGACTTTAATAAACTTCCTGAAAAGGCACTTAAATATCCATTAGCTGTATCAGCTTCTGGTGGCAATTATACACAAACACAAATCCCAAATTTTTACACTAATGTCACTCATGGTCAAAGCAATAAAATGATTGAATGGATGAAAGAATTATATTCAATTAATCCAAACACGAATTTCAAAATTTTAGGAGTAGATAATGATTTAACTGTTATTACTAGTTCAATTTTATCTGGTATTCCTTTTGAAAGATTATCATTTGTAATTTATACAGATGGTTCATTTACTACGTCAATGATTAATTCAAGTTTCTCTACACTAAGTCAATTTAATAGTCTATATACATTATTTGAAAACTGGTTAAATGGAAATGTAAGTGGTTCAAACATTTTAGCACATATGCAAAGTTATTATGTTTTAACTTCAACAAAACTTGATAATTTTGAATATGTTGTTAACTCAATATCTGGTTGGAATCTAGAACATGATCTAATGGAATTGATTAATGATGAATTAAATGTCCGCGTATTGTCAGTATCTGATGCGTTTGGTTCTTTAGAAACAATTGGTAAACTTGATGAATTAGAATACTTATTAAAGACACGTTGGGGTTCAGAACCTAATGAAAGTATGATGGCATACTTTACTGGTAATCCAGTAAAAAATTTATTAATTTTAGGTACATCACCTACAGGTGAAGTGAATGCTCAATTCGCTTCATTTGATAAACACCTAGAAAAGATCGTTGAACTTTATGGTGATGAATATAAGATTTTCTATAAGGGGCATCCACGTTATCCATCGGAACCTCAAAGAGTTCAATTGTTTGAAAATAACAATGTTATTGAATTACCAAACAGTATTCCTGTAGAGACATTGATGCTTTTATATGAAAATGTATATGTTGGAGGATACAATGGAACATCATTCCAATCATCATTAAAAGATCAAACAGTATTCTTGTTTGGTACTCAAGCATTAATTAAAGGTAATGCAACAATGAAGAATTTAATTGAAACTACAGATATATTTAGTAATACCGTCTATTTAACTGTTGATAGTAACGGTGAAGTTGTAGTTCAATAAAATATAGAATTTACTCAGGCCCTTTAAAATAGTTGGTGTAAAATCCAAATAAGGCTTTCCAAAAGCTAGTGTAAAAATACCTTCAATTAGTTGGTGTACACCCAAAAGGCGCTATTTTAGCGCCTTTTTTGTTATCGTAACCTAGTTTTGAATTGGGGACAAATTAAGAACATAAAGCCTCAAAAACACCTTAAAGAAATTCTTTTATTATCAATACCAATAATTTCTGTTCAAATGTATACACAATTTGATAGAACTATGGTTATGTTGTTATCTGATAATACAAATTCAGGATTATATGATCAATCATTAAAAATGGCTAAAATAATAAATCCATTTATAAGTAGTTTGTCAATTGCCATTCTACCTAGAATTGCAAATCTCTACTATAGTAATAACTCTCTTGAGATTAAACGGTTATTGAATAAATCATTAAGTTTTACAATAATCACTGGATTATTTTTATATGGGATGGTTATTCTTATATCTCCACAATTTGTATTATTGTTCTTTGGTGAATCATTTCCAAGTATAATTATAATGGTTCAACTGGCATCAATTCTCATAGTTTTAATCCCTATAGGTGGGGTATTTTCCAATCAGATTGCTTTACCTTTAAATAGAACAAGAGCATTTGTTTTACCTACAATAATAGGTGCATTATTAAATATTTTACTTGGGGTATTACTTATTCCGAAAAATGGTGCAATTGGTGCAATCTACTCTATAATAATGACTGAGTTTGTAGTTTGTAGTATTAGAATCTATATGGTAAAAGATTTTATAAGTATTAAAAAACACTTAATAGAGCATATTTATTTCATTACAATATATATAATTTTAGTTTTTGTAGGTAGTATTCTTAATGGAATATTAATATTTAGCACAATTGTGAATACAATTATATTGATAACTATGTATATATTCATGTATTTTATATTTATCATCTTTAATAAAAATCATAGAAATAAATTATTTAATTTTATTAGTAGGAGATAGGACAATATTAATAGTGAAAAATCAGAATTAATTAAAAACTTAGGAGGATTTACAAGTGAAAAGGGTAATGACATATGGTACTTTTGATTTGCTGCATTATGGGCATATAAATATTTTGCAAAGAGCTAAGAGTTTGGGTGACTACCTAATTGTTGGACTTTCTACAGGTGATTTTAATAATCTAAAGGGGAAAAAGTCATATTTTAATTATGAAAACAGAAAAAACTACTTGAATCTATAAGATACGTTGATCTTGTAATTCCTGAAGAAAATTGGGAACAAAAAATTGAAGATATTAAAAGGTATTCAATTGATATTTTTGTTATTGGTGATGACTGGAAAGGTAAGTTTGATTTTTTAAAGGATTATTGCGAAGTTGTATATTTGACAAGAACTCCAGAAATTTCAACTACTCAAATTAAGAAAGACCTAGATAATAAAAAGGGTGAATAATTTTTTCAATAATTGAAAATATGCTATAATAAACACTGACTAAACATCAGTGTTTTTCTTTAGGAGGAATCAATCATGTGTGGAATTGTAGGTTATATAGGATCATCAAATGCTAGAAATATCATCATTGAAGGATTGAAGAAATTAGAGTACCGTGGATATGATTCTGCAGGAATCACATTATATAATTTATCCTCAAATCTTTTTAACATTTATAAGGATATCGGTAGGGTTTCAACACTATCTAAAACAACGCACAACATACTTTCTAACATTGGTATAGGACATACAAGATGGGCAACCCATGGAAAAGTAAATGCAGTTAATGCACACCCTCACCAGTCCAGTTCAGGTCGTTTTATTATTGTCCACAATGGAGTAATTGAAAATTTTAAACAATTAAAAAATCAATACTTAAAAAATCACATCTTTATCAGTGAAACAGATACAGAAGTTATTGCTCACTTGATTGATAGTTTTTCAACCATCATGGATGTTGAAAAATCTATTGTTTCTACATTAAATTTACTTCAAGGGTCTTACGCTTTACTTAGTATTGATAACAAAGATCCAAATACTATCTATGCTGCTAAGAATAAACCACCTTTGATTATAGGGAAAGATGAAGAAGGAGTTACTATTACATCAGACATATTAGCACTCGCTGGATATGCTAAAACATATCATGTTTTAGCTGATAAAACATTTGTTGTTAGTAAGAAAGATTCCGTCAAATTATACGATTATGATTTAAATGAACTTCAAGTTCAATTCGATGAATTCAACTTTGATATTAAATCTTCTGAAAAAGGAATCTTTGAACATTTTATGTTGAAAGAAATTCATGAACAACCTACTGTGATTAGAAGAATCATGAAGAAATATATTCATGACTCTTCAATAAATATCAATCAATCTCTTTTAAATGATTTAAAGAAATCCAGTCGTATTTATATACTAGCAGCTGGAACATCCATGCATGCAGGTATTGTTGGCAAGAAAATAATTGAAGACTTAATTAAAAAACCAGTTGAGGCACATATTGCATCTGAGTTTGCTTATAACACACCACTTATTGATCCAAATGCTTTTTTCATACTGATATCACAAAGTGGTGAAATAGCTGATTTAAGAACATGCTTAACAAAACTAAAAAACAAGATTATAAAACATTAACCATAACTAACGTTATTACATCTACACTTGCAAGAGAGTCTCTTTATGCCTTAGAGATTTTTGCTGGTCCTGAGATTGCTGTTGCATCCACAAAAGCATATGTTGCTCAAATTGCGATGTTATTTATACTTGCATATGCTTTATCAGATAAAACAATTGATATACAATATGAACTATCAAAAACCGCACAAGCAATGGAAAATTTCCTATTAAGTGATAGCCATATCAGGGATTTAGTGGTAAAATATATAAACACGAAACATGCCCTCTACATTGGTAGAGGCATGGATTATGCAACATCATTAGAGGCTGCATTAAAACTGAAAGAGATATCATATATCCATACAGAAGGTTTAGCTGCAGGTGAACTAAAACATGGAACAATCGCATTAATAGAGGATAAAACCCCTGTTATTGCTATAATATCTCATGAATCGATTATTTTGAATACAAGAAGTAATTTAGAAGAAACAGTGTCTAGAGGCGCTATACCTATCGTTATTACATTAGAATCTCTCAAAAGTAAAGGGGATGATATTATCTTAGAAGATGTACATCCACTTTTAACACCGATTCTAACCATATTACCCGCACAACTTATAGCATATTATGCAGCTTATGAATTAGGATATGATATTGATAAACCAAGAAATCTCGCAAAGAGTGTTACTATAGAATAGGGGAATTTATATGAACAAAAAATATTTTGGAACCGATGGCATTAGAGGTACAGCATTTGAAAAATTAAATTCAAAACTAGCATTTAAATTAGGTCAAGCCATCGCTAAAAAGTTTAGTCCTAGTGAAATCATCATTGGTCAAGATACTAGACTATCTTCAAACATGCTTGCATATGGTGTTGCATATGGTGCAGCACTAGCTGGAGTAAATGTAAAAATAGCAGGTGTTGTTTCAACACCTATGGTTGCTTATTACTCTAAAGTGAAAGACATCATAGGAGTTATGATCACTGCATCTCATAATCCATATACTGATAATGGGATTAAGGTCATCAAATCAGGATATAAGATGCTTGATGAAGAAGAACTTAATTTAGAGACCTATATTGATGATAATGAGGTTTTATCTTCATCTAAACTGGGTGCAATTGAAATTACTCATGATGTAGAAGACATCTACTTGAAGGTTTATGAGGACTTACAAGTACCTAAAACATCCTTGAAAATTACTTATGATTCTGCAAATGGTGCTAACTATCTTATTTCTAAAAAAGTAATAGAATCTTTTGCATCACACACCTATCAAATAGGCAATACACCAGATGGCTTAAATATTAACCTAAATGTTGGATCAACTCATTTAGATGCTATTACAAATGCTGTTAAAAATAATGGGTCAGATATTGGACTATCTTTTGATGGTGATGGAGATCGTATACTAGTCATAGATAAAGATGGAATTACCTATGATGGAGACTATATAGTCTACATCATAGCTAAGTATTTAAAATCTAAAGGAAAACTAAAAAAAGATACAGTAGTCTTAACTCAAATGAGTAATCCTGGTATGCTTAAAGCATTTAAGTCTCTAGGTATCAAAGTACTTCAAACTCCAGTAGGAGATAAATATGTATCTGAAGAAATTATGAATCACGATTTAAGCATAGGTGGAGAAAATTCAGGACATATCATTATAAATGACCTGCTACCTTCAGGTGATGGGTTATTCGCAGGTGTTTATATCCTAAAGATTTTAGAAGAACATAAAACATCACTAAAAGATTATACAAAAGAAGTAGAAATGTATCCTCAAAAAATGGTCAACATCAAAAATGTTAACAAAGAAGTACTTAAACATCCCGAAATGATTAAATTAGTAGAAGAAGTTAGAAGAAATCTACCAGAAGATTCTTTATTATTAGTACGTCCTAGTGGCACAGAACCCTTAGTTCGTGTTACAATAAGTTGTCAAGATATCTTAGAACTTGATAAGTACATGGAACTACTTGTTACTAAGATACAAAATCTGGGGAGTTTAAATAAATGAAAAATTATGCTTTAGTACTTGCTGCCGGTAAAGGCACTCGTATGAAATCGGATATACCTAAAGTTGCTTTTCCAATACTAAGAAAACCAATGATTGAGTATATTGTAGAAAATATCGAAAAATCAAGTGTAGAAGAAATATACCTTGTATTAGGATATAAAAGAGAAGTGGTAGAAGGTATTGTTAAAGACCGTGCTAAGTATGTCTATCAAGAAGAACAACTAGGTACTGGCCATGCAGCCATGATGGCTGCACCAGTACTATCTAAACTAGATGGTAATACTTTTATTATGCCTGGTGATGTACCACTCATTTGGTATAAATCTATTGATAGAATGTTTGCTGTTCATGAAGACAATGGTAATGATTTTACAATCGTTACAGCCCATTATGATGATCCAGAAGGTTATGGACGTATTGTGCGTAATGAACAAGGTGTCATTCAACGTATTGTTGAAGAAAAAGATGCTAATGACTTTGAAAAAGAAATTAAAGAAGTCAATACTGGTATTTATATAGTTAATAACAAAAAGTTCTTTTCTTTATTAAAAAACTTAAATAACAACAACGCTAAAGGTGAGTACTATATCACTGATATGGTAGAGTTAATGAAAAAGGATTATAAGATAGGTTCATATATGATCAAAAATAACTCTTTAGCCATGGGTGTAAATGACTTATATGCAATCAGCAAAGCTGAGAAGTATTTAAGAGAATATATTAATAAAGATCATATGCTAAATGGGGTATCAATGATTAACCCAGAAACCATTACAATAGGACATAACGTCATTATTGAACCAGGTGTTACAATTAACCCAAATACTACAATTACTGGAGAGACAGTAATTAAAGCAGGAGCAATTGTAGGACCTAATACAGAAATACATAACTCACGTATTGATAGTCATGTAGTTGTCAGACACAGTCTTGTTTATGATAGTATCGTTAGAGAAGGAACAACAGTTGGTCCATTTGCTCACTTAAGAGATCATGCTGATATTGGTACACATAATAGAATCGGTAACTTCGTAGAGGTTAAAAAATCTAGTACAGGACACAACACCAAAGCAAGTCACCTAGCTTACATTGGTGATTCAGTCGTTGGTGAATCTGTTAACTTTGGTTGTGGTTCTGTTACAGTGAACTACGATGGTAAGTTAAAACATAAAACTGAAATAGGGGACAATGTCTTTATTGGATGCAATACAAACCTTATTGCACCAATAAAAATTGGAGACAATGTCTTTATTGCAGCTGGTTCAACAGTGACTAAGGACATTCCTAATAACGGGTTTGCTATTGCAAGAAGCCGTCAAGTCACTAAAGAAGACTACTCAAAATACTTGATAAAACCAAAAGAAAATAAAGAATAAATAATAGAATATATCCTCCAAAGTAATTTCACCTAGTAATAAGATTATACTTACTATTTATTGATTACTTTGGAGGTGTTTTATTTGCTAACCAGATAAAAATATTAAATAATTCGAGGAAACCAGATAATTGACTTTATTTAGAAAAAGAAAAAAGAATCAAAAGTTTAGCAAGGAACATCTAGTATATGATTCGAATGCTCCAATCATGAATACATATAAATACCCAATTGCAATGTATGCTACAAGACTAGTAACTTTAAAAAGGTGATAATAAGCTTATGAGAAGAATAAAGAAAATATTATTAATAACGCTTGTTACTATGACTATCATCTTTTCTGTGATAGTCATTGGATTAACTGTTGTATCCTTTAACGCATATAAACCACTAGATGAAATGTATGATGCTATAGAAACCCTTGATATAGCATCAGTTGAGATGAATGAGTATTATGATAGCTATAAGTTGAAAGTAACCAATCCTAAAGGCCAAATTGTCATTATCCCAGGTGGATTGGTATACACAGAAAGTTATTTATACTTGGCATATAACTTAGCTCTTGATGGATATAATGTTACGTTATCTAAAGCCTTATTTCATTTAGCTATATTAACGCCTAATTATGCTTCAAGATTCTTATCTAGTACACTTCCTAATATTATTATAGGTCATTCATTAGGTGGTACAGTTGGTGGTTTAATTACATCAAAATATCCTGATAAAGTGGATCACTTAATTTTACTAGCAAGTTATACAACAACTAAAATTGATAAAGCATCAACACTGCTTATACAAGCATCAAATGATGAAGTGATAAATAAAGATAAATTCGATGACAGTCTAGTTAATTACTCAAATTATCAAGTGTCTGAAATCAATGGTGGTAACCACGCAGGGTTTGGTTGGTATGGTAATCAAAAAGGTGATGGTACTGCAACTATTACAACTATAGATCAACAAAATCAGATTATTGATATTATCATTTTATATCTAAATTCATAAGAAACATTATAAAGTTTAAACTAAAAGATGATCAAGAATCTTTGATTAAATCCCTAACTGTAAATGACTACTATCAAGCTCCATTAGGTAATCGTGAGTCAAATTTCCTATAATAATATAAATCTAGGTTTATAAATAATTATCTGACTATAATAGAAGATGAAGGAGGGACTTATGGAAAACACGACAGAAGTAAAATTTAACAAATATTACCCCATACGTACTTCCATTAGTAAATATTAATAGATTATTTAAGGATAAAATTTAAGTCATAAACTTGTAGTAAAGATGCATCGATTTTGATGCATCTTTTATTATATCTTTTGGACAATATTAAGTCATAAATAAAGTAAAATGCTCCACAAGGCAAGATTCTCGCAAAACCACCACAATTAAATTATGTGAAACGTTTTCATAAGCAATAAATCCCACACATTTTATATACGGCCTATAATTCAATTGTCTTAAGCGAGATAACAAAGTTCAAAATAAGAAAGTCAGAGGTAATATCGATGAAAGTTGTTGTTATAGGTTGTACACACGCAGGTACAGCAGCAGTAAAATCAATGTTAAATAATAACAAAGATATTGAAGTAAATGTATATGAAAGAAATGATAATGTGTCCTTCTTATCATGTGGTATCGCCCTTTATGTTGGTGGTATTGTAAAAGATGTGAATGGATTATTTTATTCAAGTCCAGAAGAACTAAGACAATTAGGTGCTAATGTCTTTATGGAATATAATGTAGAAGCAATTGATTATGATAAAAAGACTGTAACAGTTAAAAATCTAACTACAAATGAAATCTCAGTAGATTCATTTGATAAGTTAGTATTATCCACAGGATCATGGCCTATTATCCCAAGAATCCCTGGTATTAGTTCAAGTAACGTATTACTATCTAAAAACTTTAATCAAGCAAATGAAATCATTGATCAAGCTAAACACGCTCAAAAAATTGTAGTAGTTGGTGCAGGTTATATTGGTGTTGAGCTTGCTGAAGCATTTGAACTCTTAGGTAAAGAAGTAGTCTTAATTGATGGTGAAGAACGTATTATGCCTAAATACTTAGATGAAGAGTTTACTAATCATGCACAAAAAGCATTTACTGATAATGGCGTTAAATTAGCATTAGGTGAAAAAGTAGATAGTTTTATAACATCAAATGATTTAGTAACACACATTAAAACTAATAAAGCTACATATGAAACAGATTTAGTTATTATGTGCATTGGTTTTAGACCAAATGACACTTTATACAAAGGTATACTAGAAACCACGCCAAATGGTGCTTTAATTACGAATGAATATATGCAAACATCAAACCCTGATGTGTTTGCATGTGGAGATAATGCAAACATTATCTATAATCCAACAGATGAAGTTAGATATATACCACTAGCTACGAATGCAGTACGCATGGGCACACTTGTTGGTTTAAATATTAAAGACCAACATGTACCTTATGTAGGTACACAAGGTACATCTGGTATTAAAATATATGATTTAAATATTTCATCCACCGGTTTAACTGAAGGGGTAGCAGAACAAGCAGGTATTGAATATGAAACAATTACTATCCATGATCATAATAGACCAGAGTTTATGCCAAGTTATGATGATGTATTATTAAAGTTAGTCTATGAAAAACATACTAAACGTTTACTTGGTGGTCAAATCTTATCTAAGTATGATTTAACTGCACAAATGAACATCTTAAGTTTAGCAATCCAAAACAAGATGACAATCGAGCAACTAGCATTTGCTGACTTTTTCTTCCAACCACATTACAGTAAACCCTGGAACCTACTAAATACAGCTGCACTCGCTGCAATCAATAAAAACTAAGTTAAATAAAAATGGAAATCGTCTAAAATAGCGATTTCCATTTTCTTTATTTAAGTTACTTAATTAAGTATTCTAATAGTTTTAAAGCCGCTTCTTGTGGCCCTTTTTGTTCATAACCATCAAGTGCTAACTTAGTATAAATTACACCTACTGGGATATTGTTGTCTTTTAACTTATTAAAGTAAGTAGAGATTAATTCTTTTGTCAGATCTTCATGTTGTACAGGTCCAAATGGATTAGCAAAGTAAGTAGAAGTCATACCAACTTCACTTGTAGTACCCTTAGCTTTTCTCTTTCCTTCTTCAAACACTTTAGCAGCATCATCTGATGCATCAAATATTTCTAAACCAGATTTTGTTTCATCATAGTTATTTGCATAAAGTAGTAAATCTACTTTATGCTCCTTCATTACAAATTCATAATCAGCAGCAGGAAGTACGACTCTGGCATTTGTCTTATTAGGGTTTAAAAATACCGCTCTATCAATTTGTTTGTAAGCATAGCCTTGGTCTAGGTCATCTAGTCTGACAAATGCCCCAATTTCAGTACCATAGCTTACTATCTTACCATCTTTAATATCAAAGGTACCCATGTCATCATAAATGATTTCAATAGAAGTGACTTTACCCTCTCCTACTACACGTAAGGATTCAATTGTTTCTGATTTACCAGCACCACTATCACCAATAATGACTACATGTTTTGTTTGACCACCTTTAAGTTGTAATCTAAACATAGCACCATGAATTGGTAATTTCTTTTCATGGATCATTTTAACGTTATGTAGTGTTAATAACATTTTCTTTACATAGCCAAAATAGTCATTTTTATCATCAATACTTACAAAACCAGCATAGATGTCATTTTCTTTATCGTGGTAATATGTACCATCGTAATTAGACTCATGTATACCATATACATAAATTAGATCAGGTTTTTTATCTTTATATGCCTCAAATGAGACCATTTCAAATAAAGAACCTAAGGTTACTGCATATTTCATAAACTTGTTATGAATATATGCGTAAGTTAAGAAAGGTCCTACTTTAATAGCAACTACTACATAATCATTCTTGTGTAGGTCAATATCTTTTAAGGGGTTATTAAAGACTTCTTTAAAAATGCCTGTTCTTGTATTGGATTTAGAATAAATCATTAAAGGTGGTGTAATTACAATACCAGTAACAAATCTATTATCAGTTAACTTTGTATATGGTGCATCATAAGTCCATGGGTTAGATACTAAGGAAAGATTCGCTTGTGTACCAGCAGGTAATTGGCGAAGTAAGTGGTAATTTCTATCTAATATTTTTTCAGTCACTGTACGATATAAATTAAGCACTAAATTAGAAAAACTTTCTGTTATATTAATTAAACGTTTATTCATCGACTTATCATCATCAAATCTTGTTCTAGATAAAAAGCCATAACGTTCAAACTTTCTCCAGTAGTTATAAAACTCTTCTGTAAATAAGAAGAAGTGGTATCTATTGAGTCTATGACTTAAAGCATCTAATCTTTGTACCACTTCTTCATAAGGCCAAACAAGTAGTGCTTTATAAATGGATATTAAATCACTTTGTTTGATTTTTAATATCCATTTAAAATCTGGATTTTCTAATTTCTTAGTGTGTTGTAGATAACGTCTTAAGACGAGTTGAAATGGTCTTGAACTTAAGATATCTGATTCTGAATTACACGGGATTCTGTTAAATTGTAATATAAAGGATGTTTCGTCTAATAAATAGTTTTTCATTTAGTGATACCTCCAATGATTGGTTACTATTTATTGTAAGTATAACATAATTAAGCACGAAATTAATTAAAAATATCTTAAATGCTATAATGGCATTAGTAAATTTATGTGAGGAGCACTTTATATGAAATTAACACATCAAGAGCTTAAAGGCTTACAACAAATGATAGAAAAGACATCATCTAAAGTCTTAAATACTTATAGTAAAGATAACCAGGTAAATAGTTTTAATCAAGATGTCATCTTTCTTGGAGACTCTATGATTGAGTTCTTTAATCTAAAAGGGTATTTGCCTACACTAAATGCACTTAATCGGGGTGTAGCTGGTGCTACTACAAAGTTTATACTAGATAACCTAGATGTTATCTTGGGTAACATAAACCCTAAATCCATATACATTTCTATTGGTTCAAATGATCTTGTCTTACTAGAATATAGCGTATCTAATACATTTGATAGTATTACTAAAGTACTAGAGGCGCTATCTTTTAGATTTCCAACCGCTAAATTATATTACTTATCTACAACACCTGTAGTAAGTACAGATCATCCACTATATAAAAAGATCTACATTGGTGGCAGAACCAATGGTGAATTAAAATCAATAAACTACAAAGTTATGAATTATGCGAAATCAAATGATATAACATATATACACCAATTTGATGATTTATTAGATAGCGAAAGCTACCTAAATACTAACTACACTTATGATGGTATACATCTTAACTCTAAGGGTTATGAAGTATACGCTAAGAATATACTAAATAATCTATAAACAAATAGTCAACAACCACAATTTTCTTATAAAAAGGCAATTGTGGTTGTTTTTTTTATATTTATTACCTAGTATTTACCTTTATTAAAGGATTTGGGACAGTTTTGTCATAGGATTACTTAAATATAGGTGTTACAATAATATCGTGGAAACCTAAATATAGGTTGTCCCATGGTAGTTTTTAACAAATTCTTACGATAAAAGGGTATAGGGGACATATAGCACTTAATAAGTAGGAAGTCGCTTCTTTTAAATAAAGAAGTAAAAAGAGGATATAGTATGCCACCTTAAAAATCGGGCCAACTTGGGAGAATCAAGTAGGTCAGGGGAGAGTTTTAAGGTGGTATACTATTTTTTTTATATTCATAAAAAAAACAAACATGATACAATATTCATATATCATCATGCTCAACACATCAAGAATACTATTTATTACACATATACTTTTATTAAAAAGAGGTTGTTTTCTTTTCTATAAAGGTTAGGGGGATATATGTTTGAAAGTATAGACGTTATGAAATCACTAGATTCTATTAGAGCCAATCACAAGATTAAGATACAAGATTTAGTTCAGGGTATAATGTCAAGAAAGACCTATACGAGATTATTAAATGATGAAGCAAGTATTTCTTTTTACGATTTAAATAAATTATTAGAAAAACTTTCCATACCTTTTTTAGAGTTTTCTCTTTATGTTGTAAATAGTGTTGAAAGTCAATTTCCAATGGAATCTAGTTTCTATTTAACTATCCTAAGAGAAGACTATCAAAAAGCATATGATGCGTTTTATCCGGGTGTTAAGGATAGGGAACTTAAAACTATATTTGGTGCTAAATCTGTACCTGCAACGATAGAACTTATGCTTTATAAATTAAACAAGCAATCTAAAGAAGTATCTTTAAGAAACTTGCATCAAAAGTTTAATTTAAAAAGTATACTAGAAAGCAGAATCATTGATGATGGTGTATCTGGTATACTTTATAGTTTTGTTTATTTAGTAGGAGATATTGAAAGAAGACAAATTGGAAACTTCATATATGAAGTTATATTTAATCCAAGTTTTAAACACTTTTACTCTTATACAGAAATATCTAAAACGATTATTCATATAGCAGGTATCTTATCATTTACCTTGCTTGATAGTTTAGATAATGAAGAATTAAATCGTTTAGAAAAAATAGTCATTGAAGCACTAGATTTTCAAACTAAATTTAGAGCGACAGTATTTGATCATAAAATATTTAGAATACTTTATCAATTCCAAAAAGAAAAGAATTTGAAAAATGACTTTATCATATTTAATTACATCAGTTCTTATTTAAGTGTACTTGAAAAGGGAGCTATTCCGCATAAGTTAGATATAACTAAAGAAGATGTGAATATCTTTAAAAATTACCTAAAAAAAGGTTTATATCAACAAAATACGATGTATGAAGGGATGCTTAAACATGGAAAAATATGGTAGTTATTACAGATTGTTAGATGAATTAAGGATTGCCAAAGGCTATACAATAGCTGAACTATGTGATGGTATCATTTCAGAAAGAACATATCTTAGACAAATTAAGAATGGAGCAAAAGTTAACTTTACTATCTTTTCAAAACTATTAGATAGATTAGATACACGTATGGGTCAATTCATGACCTATATGATTCACTTTGATAAGTCTGATACTGGTGTTAATAGATTTGCTATTAGAGTGCACATGTATCACTTTATGGATATTGGCCCTATTTATGAACATATCTTAAAATATAAGTCCGAAAACAAAATAGAAACACTCATGGTAGAAGCATTTAAATTAGAGTTTGAATACTTAATTAAAAAGATTACAAAAGAAGAATTTAAAATACACTACCAAGTGATTTTAGAATCACTTAAATCACTTGGTACAGAAAATTTAATTGTCCACTTAATCAAGTTTATCTATCATAGTTATTTTAGAGAAGAAAACACAATTGATCATAAAAAGTTTGGTCAAATGCTCATTGACTATAACTCCAATCTTTCATTGTTTTACTATATTATGTTAATGGATAAATATTTAAGTTTTATAACTCAACAATCAGAAATTGATTTTGATATTTATGAGAAAATACTAAAAACCCTTGAGGCATATTTTATTTACATGAATGTTAAAAACTATGAATTAACGATTCAAACATACCATGCATTTTTATATCATGTGAAACAAGACTATAAGATGAGAGACAAATACTTATATAAAGCAATAATGAACTCACTAGTGATTCACTCTGATTATGCACAACAGGCATATAAAGAATTGATCAATCAAGGATTTGGTTTAGATGTCAAAAAATTCTTACTCGATTATACAGAATATATTGAAGTTGAACTTATTGGTCATAACTAAGCTAAACCAGTTTAACTAAAAAAAACATGTCACACTATATTGTGGCATGTTTTTTCATGTAAATGTTATAATTAAAGTAATAGAACTGAATCCGATCATACTTTATAGTCAAAGGGGATGACATAAGTTTGAAAAATTTATTGATATTCATGTCAGTAGTAGGTATGTTAATGGTTGGTGGTTATCTTGTCTATCCAAAGGAACCTTTTTTCGAGTATGATGGATCTAAATATTATGCCTCAGATGTAATTGATATATATGAATCTAAAAATGGACTACTTATCACTATTCTAAAGTACACAGAAGATGGTGTTACTACCGAAGTATTTGTAATAGATAATGATGATGCGTATGTTAGATTAGCCTATACCAATATAGGTGTAATATTATCAATAACCAAGGGTAGTCTTCAGTATGAAGATATCCTGGAAATAGAGGATATTACAATAGATGCTTCACTTATTAAATATAAGGACCTTGCATATAACTATTTTGTCTATCAAAATACAATGTATGAAGATTATTCTTTTGTCCTATATGTTTTATTTAGTGGTTGTCTTTTGTTAGGTATGATCTATTTAAAAAGTTCTATCTCATTTTATCAAAAGGGATTTGGAGTATATGGGGTCGTAAATATGATACCTGCATCTATGTTAATCATTTCTTCTTTAGTCATGAACATAAACCTTATCATAGTAAAAATAACTTAAAAAGGTAGTGATTAGTTTATGAGAAATATCGCACTAGTTGGTGTCGGAAATATATCCAATAAATATCTTTCGGGATTAAGTAAATCAAGTTTTAACTTGGTGTGTTTAGTCGATATTAATACATCTCCTATAGGCATTAAATACTATAAGGACTATCCACTCTATAAAACGATTAAAGAGGCTACTTCACATCACAAATTAGATTATGTTTTAATCTCAACACCACCAAATACCCATGATGTACTGATTAAAGAAGCACTTGATCAAAATATTAATGTATTGGTTGAAAAGCTTATTTCAACCAATATAAATACTTACCAAGCACTTATTGATTTAGCAAGAAGGAAAGGATTGGTACTAGAAACGCTATATCACTGGCAATTTGGTGATGAAGTGCCTTTAGTTAAATCCTTAATTACAAAATCCATCAAAGAGATAGTTATTCATGGAGAAGACCCGTATTGTGATATGAATGGACATGTAAAAAGTAGCTATCTAAATTTAGGTGGTGCCTTAATCGATAGTCTACCTAATGTGCTAAGTTTTTTAAGCCTAATCATAAATATAAATCAGTTAGAGTTTAAAGGTAGAACAGATATTAAAGATAGTGTTTCAAAACAAATAGTCCAAACAAATTTAACCTATAATGTTGGGGATACTATCATAAAGATACATATCAATTGGTTAAGCCATAAAAACCATAAAGAAACAACCATCCTATTTGATGATGATACATCCATTTATATAAACCACTCGATACCACTTGTTAAAACAGAATCACTTACTATAAATTTAAGTAATGAAAATAGATTAGAAACACATTACTTAAATTTATTTGGTAGTTATGAAAGTAGAAAGCATCACGAATTACACATGCATCTTATTCACAAGTTCTTAATAGATCAAATCACATAAGGGGGAAAACGGATTTGAGCTTAAAAATAAAACATATGTTTAAAAGATTTGGACGTGCTATATCAAATATTTCTTTTAAACTCTATAGAAAAACATTTATGGCCAGTGGCACCAGAAATGTTATATTCATTGTTGTAGTATTTAGTATTGGTTTTGGTATATATAGCCACTTTTACTGGGAGGAAACCTATAATCAATTTATTGGTACTTTTGTAGGTCTTGCTACTGCAATCTTTATTGGTTCTTTAGCTCATCTTATATCATTAGCATTTGAAGACCGTAACAAGGTTACAGAAGACTTTCGTTTAATTGCTGATACCTACACTAACGAATCACTAAGGCAAAAAGTGAACTTTTTAGATGGAACAAGCATCAATTTTGCTTATAAGGGTGAACCGACCATAATAGAAAGTATCAAGGTAGTTGATAACAATAAAAAATTATATTTACCCACAGAGGTCATGAGTTCTAACTTTGTAAAACTCTTTAATGCACATAGAGGAAGTTACAAGAAAAATGTATATACAGTTAGAGTAGATGATGTCAAAGAAGATGGTAAAACGTTAACTGTATATACAAGTAGAAGTACGTATTTCAATCACTTAATATCTAACCGTGTCATGGATTTTCCGTTTGCTAAGTCATTAACCTTGAGAAGTTTATATGAACCGGGACCTGATATTACACCTCTAAAGACATCATTTTTCTCAAACCACTTAGGTATTATTGGAATTATTAAAACAACCGATAACTTTTATATACTCAACCAACGTTCTAAAACAGGATCAACCTCAAAAGACTTACTAGTATCACCAGTAGCATTTGGTTTAACAGCAGGTGTTAAAGAAGATGTAACACAAGAATATATCGAACAAAAAATACTGGATAAAACCAATGAACGCTTAAGATTATTTAAAGAGGATAAAGAAAATCATGTTACTAAGATTACCCATATTGGTTATGGTAGGGATGTTTATGAAGCAGGTAAGCCACACTTTTTCTACCTTATAGAAATCAATTTAGATAAAGATGATTACTTAAGACGCTTTTACAATAAGAACTGCACCAAACACATGATTGATTATAATAGTAAGGCGTTTGCAATAAAGCCAGATGAGTTTGGCTTTAAAAAGGGTTACTTCCATGTAAAACACCATAACATGAAACATAAAGTAAAAACGTATTTGATGAAGGCAGAAACAAATTTAATTATGAATCTAAAATGTTTAATTGATTTAGAGTTATTCAAATAATCACTTTATTTGACAATTAATTAATTTGAGTTAAAATAAAACTACCATAAAGAGAAGGTGAGAGACAAGCTCTATGACCCTTCAGCAACCTGCAAAACTAAGTAAGGTGCTAATGCTTGAATGATGGATACATAAGATACGACTTATCTAATGGACGCCATCATGTGATGGCGTCTTTCTTTTTGGTAGAAAGAAGTGTATATGAAAAATGATTTAAAGAATGAACTTCTAAAATATTTAGAAGGCATTAGAGTTAAGGGTAAGGAAGATAAAGACAATTATCCAGATTATATGATAAAAGATAAGGTAGAAAGGGATAAATTACTTATTAAACTACTTCAAAGTAGTCAAGATGTATTTATGTCAAAAAAATCTTTATTTGAGTATTTATCTAAAATAGATGATTATATTAGGGAACAAATTGACTTACTATATCCACCAATTACAGTGTATAATGATCTGATTGTAAGTGTATTTGAAAATCTAATTATTGCATCAGTAATTGATGATTATGAACTTTCTCATAGTTATCTAAAAGAGGCTAAAGAGTACATGTACTATATAAGAAAGCACTTTGCATTATATTTAGATACTAGTATATTTCCACTAGAATTATTTCGTGATCTCAAACCCATTTTAGAAGGAATAAATAAGTAAAAATAAAAGGATCAGCCTTAAATACGTTACGCTATTTAAGGCTGATCCTTTATTTAATCTAATGTGATAGAATCGATACTACGCTTTAATATACTAGAAGATCTTTTAAGTGATTTGAGTTCTTCATCATTTAAATTAAGTTTTACTACATGGTCTACCCCGTTTTCATTTAATACAGCTGGTAACCCTATATAGAGATTATCAATATCATATACATCATCGTTAAATACTGAAATCGGTAGAATTCTGTTTTCATTATTGAAAATAGCCTTTGTTATACGTACTAAAGCCATACCAATACCATAATATGTGGCTCTTTTTCTTTGGATAATTTCATATGCTGAATTTTTTACATCAAGGTAAATCTTATCTAAATCAGAGAATTTGATTTGTGCTGGCATGGAGTCTATAACATCTTTTAAAGGTTTAACACCAACAAAGGCATTTGACCAACAAACAAACTCAGAATCTCCGTGTTCACCTAAGATATATGCATGGATATTTCGAACATCAATGTTGATGTATTGAGATATCTCATAACGAAGTCTTGCAGTATCAAGAGAAGTACCACTACCAATCACTCTATTTGATGGTAATCCAGAGGATTTCCATACAATATAGGTTAAGATATCCACAGGGTTTGTTGCAACCAAAAAGATGCCGTTAAAGCGATGTTTCATAATCTCTTTTACAACAGACTGCATAATCTTAGCATTTCTGTTTAAAAGATCAATTCTTGTTTCTCCATCTTTTTGATTAACGCCTGCTGTAATAACAACTAATTTGGCATCCTTACAATCTTCATACGTACCAGAACGTATAAGCATTTTTCTTGGTGCGAAAGCTAGCCCATGGTTTAAATCCATTGCCTCACCTTCGGCTTTTCTTGAATCAATGTCTACTAATATAATTTCTTCTAAAGTTCCTTGGTTTAAAAGTGCATAAGCATAGCTCATGCCTACAAAACCAGTACCTACAATAACAACTCTATTTTTCATGAAATGCCTCCTATACACATAGTATATATTAAGAAGGTAAAAAACACGAAATCTATGCAATAAATAATAAAAGTAGCAAACCCAAATTCTTTGGGTTCACTACTTTATTAAAATAGATCGATTAATTTATATTTTTCTTTATAAATGATACTTCTAAATAGATAACCTATCATGAAGATAATACTTGCAACAAAACTAAACCCAAAGAGGTATATAGCTAAGAATGCTAGATGCGGTACCAGTGGTTCGATAACCATTAAGATAGGTAAATGAGAACCAAATCTTTCATTGATATAAAACATATTAAATGTTGCATCAATCCCTTGCATGTTAAATATAATATTCATTATCATTGCCAGTGTCATTAAAATAGCAAATACAGCACTGCCTTTTAAAAAGTACTTAATGGATAGTTTAAACTTTGTTATAAGTAAACTAAATCCTACAGCAGCCATGAGACCGTGGTGTACCATAGTTTGAATGTTTATACCAATTGTTTCAATAAAAACATCTGCAGGGTATAGCATGACTGCAATACCTGCAAAGGTACTATAAGTTGCTAGAAAGGATAATAAGTATTGATCAACTTTGTGATTTTTGTTTAGGCCATAGATGATAAATAAGTACATCGGTGTTGAACAAAACTGGAACGGAAATGCATACCATTGGTAAGCATTTGCTTGGTAGGTGAGAATGATTTGTTTATATATCTCTAATATTATCATCACAATTCCAAAAACAAGAAGGATACTTTTTAATTTTTTATCATCAGCTACTTTAAACTTTCGAGTCAGCATGATGATAACTAATAAAGTAATAATTAGTGATAAATAGTGAAACCAGCTTTTTGAAAAACTCTGATAGGCTTCTGGCCTCATCATGTCAGAGTTAAGTAAATCTAATAAGAACTTCATAATTAAATAATTCCTTTCAATGGCCACAAAAGCCATTACGCAAGACATATTATAAATTAATTTTTTTTGAAATCGATTACTATTAATAAAAAACATATTTATGGGTAGAAGTTGCATAAATTAAGTCTATTATATGTTTTTATAAGAATGAGATTTAGGGCGTATAATTACCAAAAATTGAGTAAAATTATCTATTTAAGGTTATAATAAATACGTTACTGTAAAGCCTACAGTTTTAATATTAGAAAGATGATTAAAAAATGAAAAAAATTTCACCATACATTATAATTGTTTTATCATTTCTATCTATTATATTCGTAGGTGGTATTTTACTTATACTACCTATTTCTAAGCAAGCACAAGGACATTTGAGTTTTGTAGATGCACTCTTTGTTTCAACATCTGCAGTGACTATTACCGGTTTATCACCGGTTACAGACTTATCAGTCTTACTTAGTCCGTTTGGAAAAGTGGTATTAGGCATACTTATCCAGATTGGTGGATTAAGTGTAATTACAATATCTGTATTTGTAATGTATTTAATTGGTGCTAAAATTGGTTTGTCAAACCGAATTTTGATTAAAGAAAGTTTTAACCAAACCAGTTTATCTGGTATGGTTAAATTAGTTAAAAAGATTATTGTATTTACACTTGTTATTGAAAGTATTGGCTTTATAGCAAACATGATTGTGTTTCTGCCTAAATATGAGGTAATGGATGCTATAGGTATTAGCTTATTCCATGCTGTGTCTAGTTTTAATAATGCGGGATTTGATATTTTAGGAGACTCAAATCTTCAAGGATATAATAGCCATGTGCTACTTAATTTAAGTACATCTATATTGATAATGCTTGGTGGTGTAGGCTTTATCGTATTAAATGATATATTAACTAAAAAGTCTTATAAGAAACTAATGATACACTCTAAGATCGTACTTAAAGTGAACATCGTCTTATGGAGTTTAGGGATTATTTTCTTTCTGCTCAGTAAAGTAGATGGTAAAAACTTAAATCTGTTAGAAGCGTTTTTCCTTAGTGTAACGGCTAGAACAGCAGGGTTTACAACAATTAATATAGGGGCAATATCTTCCTTAACTGCACTCGTATTAATGGTATTAATGTTTATTGGGGCTTCACCATCTTCTACGGGTGGTGGGATAAAAACAACAACGCTTTATACATTATTTAAAAGTACCACAAGCTATGCAAAAGGAAAAACTACAACTACATATAAACGTTTAATTACGGAAGAAACAAAAAGTAAAGCAAGTATATTACTTACTACAGCAATTATGATAGTTTTAGTTGCTACTTCACTTATATTGATGATAGAAGATATTGAATTAGAAAAAGCAATATTTGAAGTTATATCAGCATTTGCTAACGTTGGATTAACTATGAACTTAACACCTACTTTATCAAATGCTTCTAAAATAATATTAAGTATCGTAATGTTCATAGGTAGAGTTGGACCGATTACCATCATTAGCATATTTAATACCCATTGGTATAAAAAAGGTATGGATAGTATCGGTTATATAGAAGAAAAAATGATGATAGGATGATAAAATTATGAAAAAAATAATTGGCATTATTGGTTTAAGCCGATTTGGCTTAAACTTAGTAGATAGTTTTAGTAAACTTAATGTAGAACTTATTGCAATAGACAACAATAAAGACTCCGTTAAAAAAGCAAGTGAGATTATATCTAATGTGTTCGTGTGTGATTCCACAGATGAAGAAGCACTTAAAGCAAGTGGGATTTCTAATGTAGATCACGCGATTGTTGCTTTCGGGCAAAATGAAAGAAACAATTTAACTGCAAGTATTATTACAATCATTAAATTAAAAGAACTCGGTGTAAAACAAATAACAGCAAGAGCTGATGAGGAGGATTATGCCTCTATCTTAAAACTGGTTGGTGCAACCGATGTTGTAAGTCCGCTTGGTATTGCAAGTGAACGCGTAGCAAACCGCATTGCGCTTGGGAATGTAGTAGATTATTTTAACATCAAAAATGATTTTGATGTATTTGAAATAAATATACCAGAGGATTTTGAACCAACACCGATTACGGAACTAGACTTAAGAAGTATGTATGGTAGTAACATTTTACTTATTGAGCGTAATAATAAAATACTAGTCCCAAATAAAGACTCTGTCTTAAGACCAAAAGATGAAATATTTATTTTTGGTAGAAAAAAGGATTTACCTAAAGTTATTAGTATTTTTAATAAGTAATAAAGATATGTGCATCAGTCTAACTGATGCACTTTTAACTAAAATGTTATTGTATACAATAAGCATAACAAATGATAAATTAAGGAAACAAGAAAAATGAAGTATGATGTCATTATTATTGGTGGTGGACCAGCAGGACTTATGGCAGCCAACCAATTAGAAAAAGCAAAAATTAATTATGTACTACTAGAAAAGAATGAACAAGTTGGAAAAAAGGTATTGTTAACTGGTGGAAAACGTTGTAATGTAACCAATAATTTAAGTGTAAGAGATTTTATTGATACACTTACAATTCATAATAAGAAATTTATATATCCAGCATTAAAACAATTTGGGCCACTTGAAATTAGAGCCTTTTTTAAAGAAAATGGTTTAGAACTGATTTTAGAAAACAATTTTAAATATTTTCCTGAAACTGGAAAAAGTTCAAGTGTTTTAGATGCACTTACTCATACAATAAATAAAGATCGCATTAAATTTGGTCAATCAGTTAAAAAAATAGAATATGTAAACAACGACTATGAAATAACTACAAACCACACTGTATTTTATGCTAACTATGTAATTGTTGCAACCGGATCTAATAGTTATCCTCAAGTAGGTAGCAGTGGTGATGGACTTAAATTTGCTGAACATTTGGACATACCTTATAAAGCATTTACACCAGCTGAAACATCCATCTACTCTAAACAAGTTGTGGATGATTTTAAACTCTTACGTGGCACATCACTTACCCAAGTGCGTGTCGCGATTAAGAACACTAAAATAGCCTATGTAGGTGATCTATTATTTACCCATGTAGGTTTAAGTGGACCAGTTATTATGCATCTTTCGGAGTTTATTTATGAAGATATTGTGGAGAAAGGAAAATCTACTATAACCTTTGGGTTCATCAATAAAACTGAAGAAGAATTATATAACATCTTAATAGAAAACAAAAATAAATTATTACACAAGGTATTAGAAGACTATACAAGTAAAAGAATTGTTGAAGTCGTATTAGCACTAAAAAATATTGTCTCTATTAAAATTGCAGAAATGAAGAAGAAGGATTTAATGTATATTTGTAACTCATTTACTAAGTATGAGTTTGTTATTGATAGTGTAGAAGATAGGCAAAGAGCTTATGTCAATAAGGGTGGTATCGACTTAAAAGTATTAGATCCTAAATCCATGGAAGTTAAGACACACCCGAATTTATACTTTATAGGTGAAACAACAGACTTACATGGACCAATTGGTGGATATAATATCACTATTGCTCTATCAACCGGTTACCTTGCTTCGCATGATATTATAGATAAAATAAAACAGTGAAAAATATAGTAAATAGATATAATATTACTATAAAGAAAAAAATACTGACATAGTATAAAATATTTTGTGTAAATCATAAATGAATATCTTCATACAAAAGATGAAAGAGTATCATTTCTATTACTAGATACCCGTCTATATAAAATTGATAAATTTGATTCAAAGTTAATTAATAAAGGTTTAAAACGATAACAAGGAATTTTTTAACTTCCTTGTTATATTCATATAAAAATGATAAAATTAACTAGATATAGATATATATTTAAAGTATTTAAAAACACCAAAGGAAGTGACATCATTGTTTAAATTAAAATCGCCTTATAAACCAAGTGGAGACCAACCAGAAGCTATAGATAAATTAATATCTAATTTTAATGCTGGACAAAAAGAACAAATTCTTTTAGGTGCAACAGGAACAGGTAAAACTTTTACAATTGCTAATATTATTGAGAAGATGGGTAAGAAAACTTTAGTACTTGCTCATAATAAAACATTAGCTGGTCAACTTTATGGAGAATTAAAATCGCTATTTCCTGAAAATCGAGTAGAATACTTTATATCTTATTATGATTACTTTCAACCAGAAGCCTATGTGGTATCTAGTGATACCTACATAGAAAAGGATTCATCTATTAATGATGAAATTGATGAACTACGCCACTCGGCAGTGGCATCCTTACTTACTAGGGAAGATGTGATTGTTGTAGCATCTGTTTCTTGTATCTACGGTATTGGAGATCCTGATGACTATAAAAAGGCTACAATCTTTTTAAGGGTAGGCGAAGAATATGGTCGTAATAATCTATTAAACAAACTGATTGAATTAACTTATGAACGAAATGACATTGACTTTAAGCGTGGTAGCTTTAGAGTTAGAGGGGATGCTATTGAAATCATTTTAGCCAATGAAGCAAGCCAAGGTATTCGTGTTTCCTTCTTTGGTGATGAAATCGATGATATTATCTTATTTGATCCTCTAACCGGTATTTCAAAAGAAAGAACCACATTTGTAACGATATTTCCTGCAACACTCTTTATGGCTAATAAAGATAAAATGAAGGAAAGTATTCGTCGTATTAAAAATGAACTTGCTGATCAAATACATTTCTTCCAAGGTAATAATCAACTACTTGAAGCCCAAAGAATTGAAATGCGTACCAAATACGATATAGAAATGCTAGAAGAAATTGGATTTACATCAGGTATTGAAAACTACTCAAGGCATATTGCCTTACGTGAAGCAGGTGAAACACCTGCTACACTCATTGATTTTTTTGGAAATGACTACTTAATGGTGATTGATGAATCACACGTTACAATCCCTCAAGTAAGAGGTATGTACTTTGGTGATAGAAGTCGTAAAGAAAACTTAGTAAACTATGGATTTAGATTACCATCAGCTCTTGATAATAGACCGCTTCAATTTGATGAGTTCCAAGCACGCCAAGATAAAGTGATCTATTTATCAGCAACCCCTGGTCCATATGAGTTGGAAAGAAATCTACCAATTGTAGAACAAATTATTAGACCAACATACTTAATTGATCCTGAAATTACAATTAAACCTACTGTTGGTCAAATAGATGATTTGTATTTTGAAATTAAAAATAGAATTGAAAAAAATCAGCGCGTACTTGTTACAACCTTAACAATTAAGATGAGTGAAGACTTAACAAGACATTTTAAAGAGTTAGGTTTAAAAGTAGCATATCTACATAGTGAAGTGAAATCCTTAGAAAGAACATCCATCTTAAGAGCGCTTAGACTTGGTAAATATGATGTTTTAATTGGTATTAACCTCTTAAGAGAGGGGTTAGACCTACCTGAGGTAGGATTAGTTGCTATATTAGATGCTGATAAACAAGGTTTTTTACGTAGTGAGCGTTCCTTAATCCAGACCATTGGTAGAGCTGCTAGAAACATTGATGGGACAGTCATTATGTATGCAGATACTATTTCAGAATCTATGCAAAAAGCAATAGATGAAACCAACCGTCGTCGTAGCATTCAAATAAAGTATAATGAGATGCACCACGTTACACCAACTCAAGTAGTTAAAGACATTAGGGATGATATATCTATTAAAGGAGTTATCTCAGATAAAGACTTAGATAACTTGAAACTAGATAAGAAACAAAAAGAAAAAGAACTTAAACGCCTAGATACATTAATGCGTCAAGCAGCTAAAGACCTAGACTTTGAAAAAGCAATGGAAATAAGAGATTTAATATTTGAATTAAAGGTGGATAAATAAAATGAATAAAATAATAACACTTTTTGTAGTACTAACATCTGTATTTGCACTGGTTGCTTGTGGTAACCAAGATATGGGATGGGGAAATTATACCTATAACTACGCATACATAGAAATTAGTGATGGACTCTATGTAGAAGTAGAGATAGAGCGTTGGAAAGATTATGAAGATGGTATGATAGAAATCTATACAAAAGATCAAAACAATCTACTAACACATAGTCATAATGTCATCATGTCAAAAGAACGTATTACATATTTAAATATTCAAACACCATAAAATAAAAAGGACAATAAACATGAAAGCAATCAACTGGGATTTAAACGATTTATATAAAGGTTTTGATGAAACCTTCAAAAATGATTTAACTAAACTAGAAGCGTTAGTTCAATCTATGGCAAAGCATTTAACAAGTGAAGTTAAGGACGATGTTAAATACATTGAAGAAGCACTTAAATTTGATGAGAAAATCACTGTATTAGGTCGTACGATTGGAAGTTTTGCTTCCCTTACATCATCTACTGATGTATCTAATAATGAAGCACTAGGCTATTTATCTAAATTAAGTGAGATTTATAGAGGTCTAACAAAACCAAGTGTAGTCTTTAGTAGATATTTAACAACTCTAAATTTAGATGAACTAGCAACCAAATCTGAAATCATTAATAAATACTTATACAACCTAAAGAAAGACCAAGAAGGTGCTAAGCACTTACTAAGTGAAGCTGAAGAATCACTTTACTCAAAATTAAGTGAGTTAGGCTCACGTTCATGGAGTCAAATCCAAACACTTGCAACATCTAATATGATGATTGAAATTAATGGTGAAGAAAAAACTTTTTCAGATGTTAGAAATATGGCATATGATAACGATCAAAAATTACGTAAACTAGCGTATGAAAAAGAGCTAGAAGCATATGAAAAAGTAGATGACTTTGTTGCGCTTGCATTAACTAACATCAAGCGTGAAGTTAACACTATGAATGAATTGAGAGGTTATGAGTCTGCATTAGAAAAAACACTTGATCAATCCAATATGAAAAAAGAAACATTGGATGCAATGATTTCTGCAATGAAAGACTTTAGACCACAATTTGCTAACTACTTAAAAGCAAAAGCTAAGTACTTAGGACATAAAGGTAGTCTACCTTGGTATGATATGTTTGCTCCTGTAGGTAACTTAAACAAAACATATACCTATGATGAGGCTAAAGTATTAGTGTTTAATGCATTTACATCATTCTCACCAAAACTTGGTAACTTTGCACAAAAAACATTTGATAAAAATTGGATTGACGTATACCCTAAAAAGGGTAAACGTGGTGGTGCATTCTGTTCAAATCAACCTCAAATTGGTCAATCAAGAATATTGTTAAACTTTACTGGTGCACTAGATAATGTATCTACACTTGCTCATGAATTAGGACATGCTTATCACGGTGAAATTATTTCTGATAACGCACCACTTCACTGGAGTTACTCGATGCCTTTAGCAGAAACTGCATCAATTTTCTGTGAAGCAATTATGAATGATTACCTACTTTCAAGTGTGAAAGATGATAATGAAAAATTATCTATTTTAGAAATGGGCTTACAAGGAGATACACAAGTAATTATTGATATTCTTTCTCGTTTCCTATTTGAATCAAGAGTATTTGAAAGTGCAAACCGTCCAATTTCTAAACATGAAATGAAAACTTGGATGTTAGAGGCTCAAAAAGAAGCATATCAAGATGGCTTAGATCATCAAAACCTACATCCATATATGTGGTTAGTTAAAGGACACTATTATAGTGCAGGATTAAACTTCTATAACTTCCCTTATGCATTTGGGTTACTTTTTGGTAAAGGCTTATATGCACAATACTTAAAAGACAAACCAGCATTCATTAAAAACTATGATAAACTACTAAAATTAACAACAATGGCAGATGCAGAAGATGTAGCAGCATCTATGGGTATTGATATTACAGAAAAATCATTTTGGACAGATTCTCTTAAAATGATTGAAAAAAATATTGATCAAGTAATAAATTTGTTAAAAAAAGCATAGCTAGTGTGTTATAATAAGTTAACCAAATAAGAGCTAATTAAAAAGGGAGATTTTTTTATGGATTTAGAAAATAAAGAAAATCAGGAGTCCGGTCTAAGTTTAATGGATATTATATCTATTATTAAGTTAAACTGGATTATGATTACGTTTTTCACATTATTATTAGGTGTACTTACATTTGCTTATGTAAGTCGCTTTGTAGAAGATAGATATAAATCAACTTCTGAAATACTCGTTCAGGTACCTGTGTCTACTGAAAGAGTTGATTCTAATACTTTAATCAATTCACAAAGATTACTTGATACCGCAGCAGAATTTGCAAGAAGTCCTCATGTTGTAAGAAAACTAAGAACTGAAGAATATCGTAGTTTAATCACAAATGTAGAACATCAAAGTTTATTAAATTCGATGACAGATCGTGACATTATTAGGAATATATCAGTTGCTTCATCAAGTACATCTTTTATTATTAAATTTAGTTATAGCCATTCAAATGCTGATTTTACTCAAGTGATTACATCAATCTTAACTACAATTTTAATAGAAAATGATATTTTAATGTTTGAAGACTCATTCATTGAGTTATCACCAGCAAGTGATCCAGTTGATGATTCACCAAATAGAATTTTATATATCATTGTAGGTTTAATGGGTGGTGCAATTATTGGTATAGGCTTAGCATTTATAAAACACTTATTTAATAACTCATATATGACCAAAGAGCAACTTGAACAAGGTACTGGTATTCAAGTTATTGGTGTTATTCCAGAGTTTACTATTAAAGAGGGGAAGAAAAAATGAGAAGACGTAAATTATTCCAAAAAGAGCGTATTGCTGAATATGATCACTTAGTAACCTATGAATCACCTATGTCTTATACTGCTGAATCCTTTCAAAAGGCATTAGTGAATTTAGAGTATATCAACATTGATGGCAATTTTAAGGTCATTCAATTTACTTCGACACTAGCTGGTGCAGGTAAAACTACATTTATTTCAAACGTTGCCCATTTAATTGGAAAAAAAGGAAAAAAAGTCGTTGTTGTAGATTTAGATTTAAGAAAACCTAAAATTAATAGGGTTTTCAAAGCACCCAATGAAAATGGTGTAACAGACTACTTAACTGGTAAAATCGACTACAAAACATTAGTTAATTATTCTGAGAAGTTTAGTGTTCACTATATTGTTGCAGGTGAACGTACAACTGCGGTTGTAAACGTCTTAGAAGCACAAAAATTAAAGGACTTAATTGTTCGACTAAGAACAGAATTTGATTACGTTTTACTAGATTCACCTCCAACAATGGCAGTTTCTGATGCCTTATATATTTCAAGATTAGCAGACGGTGTATTATTTGTGGTTGCTCAAAACGAGACGAAACGTACAGTTATTAACGAAGCTATCCAAACTCTAAAACAAAACAAGGTGAATATTATAGGGATAGCATTTACACAAGTAGATGTTAAAAATAGTGATATATTATCTTATACATATGGCTATGGTGATGGATATAATTCATCACTAGATGATGATATTGACAAGGAAAAATCATAAGTATATGATGGACATACATACACACATTTTACCTGGTGTAGATGATGGTGTACAAACATATGAAGAGGCACTTGCAGTATTAAATCATCAACTACAAAGTGGTGTAAATAAGGTAGTTATTACTCCACATGTACATAATAGTAGCCAAAAAGTTTCGTCAAAAGCATATGTCAAACTATTTTATGATTTGAAAAAACGTATTGAAGTAGATTTACCAGAAATGACGCTCTACTTAGGATATGAAGTTAAATTTAATCAAGAAAAATCTAAAGAGTATCATAACTTTGTTTTTCAAGGTTTCAAAGAAAAATATCTATTAATAGAATTTTCTGTTCGAAATAAAGAACCTATTCAGGATATTGTTTACAACTTAGTTGCCAAAGGATTTACGCCAATCATAGCGCACATTGAACGTTACTTATATCTAGATATGTTTGATGTAGAACGTATAAGATCACTAGGGGCAATCATTCAAGTTAATAGTGGCGCAATCTTAGGTTTAGATGGAAAACAATTTAAAAAACAAGCTCAAAAATACTTCAAAAAAGGTTTTGTGGATATCATCGCTAGTGATTGTCATAATCTAGAACGTAGAAAACCCAATTTGATGGAAGCTTTAAAAAAAGCACCGAAAGATTTTAAAATGAAAGTATTAGAGGTATAAAAATGTCGAAATTTATAATTTTAACAGACTCTACAACGGATTTACCTGAACATATCGCACAAGAACTCAAATTACATGTAATGCCACTAAAATTTAATTTAGATGGTAAAGAGTACATGAACTACTTAGACAATAGAGCACTTGATCCTACAGAGTTTTTTGAAAAACTTAAAAATGGAGCAAAACCAACAACTTCCCAGGTAAACCCTGAAGAGTATGTTGAAACATTAACACCTATCTTAAAGTCAGGACAAGATGTTTTAATTCTAGCATTCTCATCCGCATTATCAGGTACATTTAATAGCGCAAGAATTGCTGCAGAAGAACTAAGAGAGACATTTAAAGATAGAAAAATTATGTTACTTGATACTAAAGCAGCTTCATTAGGTGAAGGATTAATTGTCTATTTAACTGCCAAAGAGGCAATGGATAAAAAACTAACCATTGAAGAAACTTATGAATTTGCAAGTAAGTTAGCACCTACGGTTGCTCATTGGTTTACAGTAGATGATATATCTCATTTAGTACGTGGTGGTCGTGTTTCAAAAGTTGCAGGTTTTATTGCAACGGTTGCAAACATTAAACCTATCCTACACGTTTCAGATGAAGGTAAACTCATCTCACGTCACAAAGCAATTGGACGTAAACGAGCAGTTAAAGGTTTATTTGAGGAAATGCAAAAAACCGCTAAACCTGGTAAGCAAACAGTATTTATCTCTCATGCAAATGCACTTGAAGATGCAAATAAATTAGCTGAAATGATTAAAGAACATTTTGATGTTGAGTTCCTTTTAATTAATACATTAGGTCCAGTTATTGGTGCTCATGCAGGACATGGTACACTTGCACTGTTCTTTATAGGTCAAAATAGATGAGGTCAGATAGAGATTATACGATTGCACTCTTAATTGATGCAGATAATATCTCACCAATTTATTTAGATATTATTATAAATGAATCTAACAAGCATGGAAAAATTACCAATGCCCGAGTTTACGGGGATTGGAGTCAAGAAAGATTAAAAACATGGCGTAGTAAGGCTGAAAAATTCAGCCTTACCTTCGTCCAACAATATGCAAACCTATCAAATAAAGGTAATGCCACAGACTTTACGTTAGTTATTGATGCTATGGATCTTCTCTATTCTAATAAGGTGAATGCATTTTGTATCGTCTCAAGTGATTCTGACTTTACAAAATTAATTATTAGATTAAAAGAAGATAATATGTATCTCATTGGTATGGGTGAGTCAAAAACTCCAGAAGTATTAGTTAATTCTTATGAACGTTTTTACTACATCGACCAAATTCTAGAAGCACTAGAACCTAAAAAAGAACGTAAAGATAAAAATGGTAACTCTTTAATCCCTAAAAAGGAAACAATTATCAAAGAAGTTAAAAAAATTATTGAAGACAACTTAGAAGATGATGGTTGGGCATACTGGAGTATAGTTGCTGACCAACTAAGAAAGAAGAGCCCCGGTTTTGACCCGGTAAACTATGGTTCCAAATTAAAAGCCCTAAATTTCTTTAAAACCTTCAAAGATTTTGAAGTGAAAAATGAAGATAAGGTAGCTTATATTCGAATCAAACAATAATTGGCTCTATAAAATAGATGGTGTAAAACCCAAATAGTGCTATCAAAAAGACGCAGAAATTGCGTCTTTTCTTTTGTCATAACCACTTTTTATTTACTTATTGGTAATCGGAACATCCTTATTAATTGAGGCCCTATAACTAATATGGAGGATAACCTCCATGTTTGTTATTGCTAGCCTCTAACCTCCATATTAGTTATATACCTCTCATTAAAGTAAAAACAGACTAGGTAGTGAATGTCTCCCATTCTTACCTAGTCGGTTTTTTCTAAAATACTTTAGTTTCTTCTCGAATGTTTTGAATAAAGATTTGAATATCACGTCTTAAATCTCTTTCGATACTATAATGGTTTTGATTTTGAGTTTTAAAAATAACTCTTAGTTTTAAATTATGTAACTGTGAATCTACGACACCTTGGAAACTTGGAAGTTCTGTGATGACCTCATACTTTGTGTAGCTTGCAAGTAAATCATTAAATGAATCACTCGTAAAGTGCTTTAAATCAAACTGTGCAGATACAAAAAACTCTACTACACCAACAGAATCTTTACCGGAAAAATTAGTCAGTGACTTAATATCACCATTATTCACTAATCTCAATTCATTTTTCCAATTTAAGATTTTTGTACGTCTGATTCCTACTTCTTGAACAGTACCTGAAAAGGTACCAACTTCAACAAAATCTCCTACATTCATCGCACCTTCAAATATTATAAAGAATCCAGCTATCATGTCTTTAATAAGTTCTTGTGCACCAAAACCAACAGCAAAACCTAAGATACCAGCACTGGCTAAAATAGGGGCTAAATCAAGGCCGAATTCTTTTAATACCATCATGGCCATAACAAACCAGAACATGTACTTAATAAGGGCTAAAATGAGTGCAGTCACTGTACGTTGACGGCGCACCATATGTCTTTCTTTTGCTTTAAGTCTGGAAATGAAGATTTTAATTGCAATGTGAAAAATTGAACCAATTAATACCCAACCAATAATTGCAGCAGTAGTTACAATTAAGCCGATTAAAACAGGATCCATATTATAGCCTGTAAGCCAAGAAGTTAAAAATGATTTTAAATTATCCATAAAAAAATACCTCACTTGTTAATAATATAACATATTTGAGGTATTTTTTAAAGTGTTAAAATGCAGGTGTTGCTGCCCAACCATAATTTGTTTCTAACCAAGTTCTTACTTTATCTGATGTAAGAATATCGATAAATGTTTGAATCTTAGGATCGTTTAAATTATCCCTTCTAGTAACAAAACTAATGGCGTAGGTTTTTGTCAAATCATTTAGAGTCTCATAAGCTAAAACCTCACTATCATCCATCAGTTGATTGTTTGTATCTCTTGCATAGGTTGGATACATAATTGCTAATTTAGAACCATCTGAGTGGTATGCACTAGATGTTGTACCAAGCGATCTTGTTTCAAATACAAGTGACTTAGGGTTTGTTTCAATATCTGTTAATGTAGCAGTAACATCAATACCTTCCTTTAAAGTAATCAATCCTAAACTTTCTAGTAAGATTAAAGCTCTAGGTAGATTGACTTCATCCTCAGGTATATAAATTGTTGTACCATTTGGAATATCACCTATAGTATCATAAACACCTGAATATAAAGCGAAGTAGGAATGGTATATGGGCTGTGCAATCACAAGTTCTGCATCATTCGCCTTGTTAAAAAATTCCATAAAGTATTGGTGTTGCACCATATTCCCAGCAATTTCACCGTTATTTAGTGGTGTGTTTAATACGTTGTAGTCCATTTGAACTTGTTCAATTTTAATGCCCTGTTCTAATAAATCCGCTTCAATTAAATCGAGTAACTCAGGCATTGGATAAAAGTTTACACCAATTTTTAATACATCATCACCGGATGTACAAGCAGTTAATAAGCCTAATAGTATAGTTGTCGTTATAAGTAATAATTTTTTCATGTTAATGACCTCTTTTCTTTTTGTTTAAATAATTTGCAAGTATATTACCAAGTAGTTGAACTACTTGGACGATTAAAATCATAATTATGGTTGAAGCCCACATTAAGGTTTTACCCACAGGTGAATAATATCCTATTTGAATAGCGGTATAGCCTAATCCTCCACCACCGATAATGTAAACCACAGAAGAATAAGCGAGTAGACTTACGATAAATGAAGTAAGTGCTAAGATAATGGATGATCTTGCCTCTACAAAGATAAACTCTTTGAATAACTGATATTTAGATGCACCCATTGTGTGTGCAATATCAAATATCATAGGGTTCATATCAATAATCGCTTGTTCAATTAATCTAGATAAGGTAGCTATGCCAATCAAACTTAAGGCCATAATGGATGGTATAAAACCAATACTTGTACCAAATAGATCAAACGATGTAGGTATGATGATGACCATGAGTAGGACAAAGGGAATTGAACGTATGACACTTACCAAGATAGAAAGTACTGATACAATGGACTTAAACTTATGAAATACTTTCTTTTCATAAAGTGCAAACAGCATACCAAGTAAACTTCCAATTGGTAAAGATATCAGTGTACTAACGAGTAATAGGTTAAATGTTTCAAGTGTGGCATCTATGAGTTTTAGTTGATCAGGTTGACTTATAAACATCATCATAGTACATCACCCCATATGGCATCATATGTCGTAGTTAGCGTACTTAATTTAGCTATTTTTCCAATATGCTTTATCTTATTATCATGAAGCATCATTACACGGTCACATAGATACTTGATGGATTGTATTTGGTGAGAGACAAATACAATCGTAGGTTTAAAGGTCTCATGGAGTTTTCTTATAAGTTTTAAAATATCGTAAGCAGTTTCTTCATCAAGTGCAGAAGTGGGTTCATCTAAGAATAACAACTTAGGATCAGTAATTAATGCTCTAGCAATACTTATACGCTGTGCCTCACCACCAGATAAGGTAATCGGGTAATCTAATGCTTTAGAATCTAATCCAACAAAGGCCAACATCTCTTTAGCCTTTTTATAACGAGTTAACTTATCAACACCACGTAACTTTAAAGGCAAACTTACATTGTCTAAAATATTTAGGTTATAAAGTAAGGAAAAGTTTTGATAAATAAATGAAGTATCTTGTAAAAGTTTTACCTTCTCTTTATGTGTTAATGTTTTAACATCTTTATCCATTAATATATATGTACCGGTATCATACATCATCGATAAAGAAAGTATTTTTAATAATGTGGATTTACCAACGCCGCTTTTTCCAATAATACCAAATATCTCACCATCTTGTATTTCTAGTGAAATATCATCTAGTGCACAAACATTGCTTTTTTTTGTCTTAAATGATTTACTTATATGTTCTAACTTAATCATATATATCATTATCCTTTTTGAATTCTTGTATATTATATATATAGTCAACTTATTTTACTAACTTCTTGCAATAAAAACGAAATAATCGTAAGATAGACTATAGAGATGCATTTAATAGCAAAATATAAATAAGGAATCACGAAAAAAATGATAAATAATATAAAAATATCAAATTTTAAAGCAATCAAGGATGAGATTTCACTAAAGTTTGATGAAGGTCTTATCTTTAACATGTTATTTGGCAAAGTAGGTTCTGGTAAATCACTTGTGTTTGAAGCTATCAAACAGTTTAAAGAAGTATTTTTATATGGCATGCGCTCAATTGAACGTATACCTAATGAAATAAAGAGTACTTATACTTTTGAGTTCATGATAGATAATCAAATCATTCATTATCATACAACACTTAATTATGATAAAAGTGAAATTATCTATGAATCATTAGAACAAGTCACTAAGACATCTAAATATATCTATTTCATTAGAGATGGATATGACATAACAATAGGCGATAAATTAGAAAAGATTTTTACACCATTTGATTTTGATCGATTTAAAACCTATCTATATGATTTGAGATTTGATAGACGTGAGTTTATCTTAAATCATCTAAGATTAAAGGACTTTTCTGAAAGTAAGGGTGCCTTAATACTATCCAAGCTTGCTGACTACATCCAAAAGTTAAAGTTCTTAAAACCTAATGACCATATCAATTTCTACACAGATATGGATGAGAGTCATTATGTTAGTGTATTAAAATTAGTACAGTCTGCACTACCTCATATACATTCACTTCAATATAAAGAGATATCATTAGATGATTTAAGGTACCGTTTAAATAGACATCGCTATGATCATCTACTTGATGAGTTCAGAAATCATGTCACGAAGTTTAATACATCAAACTTCTTTGTTGAAGTATATAATGAGTTTTACAAATTAAGTGGTAGAAATTTAAATGAATTATCTATACATGCTATTGATGTATATTATGATGATGGACATATACTTAACTTTAGCGACCTATCCAAAGGTGAAAAAGCAATTCTTGTATTAAGTATGATGATTTCAAATGCTAAGATAAATGACTATATCTTTATAGATGATGTGACAAGTCATATCGATCATACATTATTTACGTTGCTGTTAAAAAAAGTGCGACCTATCTTGAACCTAAAACATATAAGACTAAACTGTACAACACACGATATGTTGTTGTTTGATAGTAGTCACTTTGATTTTAAAGAAATGATTTATGTTGCAAAGGACCAGTTCATTCAACTAAATTATTTAAATTCTCTAGGTATAAGAAAAGATAAGAAGTTACTTAATCTATATTTGGAAGGTTATTTTAATAAGTTATAAATATAAAGGCACCTTGATTAGGTGCCTTTATCTATACTAACTATTTAGAATATCATTGATTTTTTGTAGTTCATCTTCAGTAAAACTCATGTTGTCTAGTGCAGCTAAGTTTTCTTCTAATTGTTTTGGCTTGGATGTAGAAATTAAAGTTGAAGTCATCCTTTCATCTCTTAAGGTCCAAACAAGTGCCATTTGAGCAATTGTTTGACCGCGTTTGGATGCGATTAAGTCGAGTTTCTTTAACTTTTCTACAACTTCAGGTGTGACATCTTTTTCTTTAAACCAAAGTGCATCTGGATTTTTAGCACGTGAATCACTTGGGATACCGGTAATGTACTTATTAGTAAGTAAGCCTTGTTGAAGTGCTGAGTAACATATAACACCACCACCTAATTTAGACTGAGTTTCTAATAAATTATCTTTTTCAAGCCAACGATTTAACATTGAGTAACTTGGTTGGGTAATTACATATGGAACGTTTAGCTCATCAAGTATCTTGTGAGCGTTTTTTAGTTGTTCTGCATTATAGTTGGATAAACCTATATATAAGGCTTTACCACTTAAAACAATGTCTCTTAATGCAATCATTGTTTCTCTTAAACTTGTTTGACTATCATATCTATGATGGTAGAAGATATCTACATAAGGAATACCTAATCTATTAAGTGATTGATCAAGAGAAGACATTAAATACTTTCTTGAACCACCATCTTGATAAGGACCATCGTGCATTCTAAAACCTGCTTTAGTAGAAATGATAATTTCATCTCTATAAGCTATAAGACTGTCTTTTAATATACGACCCATAACAGTCTCTGCATGTCCCAGAGGTGGACCATAATTATTTGCAAGATCAAAGTGTGTTATACCATGATCAAATGCTTTTAATATCATTGCTTTGGATGTTTCATAATCATTATGCTCACCAAAGTTATACCACATACCAAAAGATAGCACAGGTAACACTAAACCACTGTTACCTAATCTACGATACTTCATCTTTTGGTATCTATCTGGGTTTGCTACATACATAAAATAAAACCTCCTTTTATTTTTGTACTTCCTTTATAATGTTGAACATGACTTCAACAGCTTTTTCCATTTGGTTAATACTTGCAAACTCTAAACGACCATGGAAGTGATATGCACCCGTACCAAGGTTAGGACAAATAAGTCCTCCATAAGTTAATCTAGCACCATCTGTACCCCCACGAATAGCTTCAAATTTAGGCGTTAAGCCTGCAGCTTTTGTGGCTTTTACTGCATAATCAATCACGTACATGTGATCTTTTATGATTTCATACATATTTAGGTACGATTCTTTAATGTTTAATACAACAGCTTCATAACCATACTTTTCATTCATATAGTTTTTGATAACTTCAAAAGTTTTTTGTTGTTCTAAAAACTTAGTCATGTGGTGATTTCTAATAATATAGTGAGCAAAAGCTTCTTCAACTTGACCAACTACATTGGATAAGTGATTAAAGCCTTCGTAACCTTCAGTAATTGCTGGATCTAAAAACTTAGGTAACATACTATGGAACTCCATTTGTAGGTGAAGTGCGTTAATCATTTTATTTTTAGCACTACCAGGGTGTATAGAGTTACCAATGAATGTAACATCTGCACTTGCAGCATTAAAGTTTTCATATTCAATACCACCAACTTCACTGCCATCTAAAGTATATGCAAAGTCTGCTTTAAACCAGTCATAGTCAAATCTGTCGGCACCTTGTCCAATTTCTTCATCAGGTGTGAAACAAATATAGATATCACCATGTTTGATTGTTTTATCATCAGCTATTCTATGGAGTAGCTCCATAATTTCTGCAACCCCTGCTTTATCATCAGCGCCTAACAAAGTGTTTCCATCAGTAACGATAATATCTTCACCAATAACCTTTTTTAAAGAAGGATATTTATCTGGATGCATTTGAAATGTATCATTTAGTTTAATTAAAGAACCATCATAGTTTTTAATAATTCTAGGATTTACACCTTTACCTGGTGCATCTGGAGAAGTATCCACGTGTGCAATAAAACCAATACTTGGTACTTTCTTATCGACATTAGAATCAATTTTAGCGTAAACGTAACCGTCTTTATCTAATCTCGCATCAAAACCCATCGCTAATATTTCTTCAACTAACAGTTTAGACAAATCAAGTTGTTTTAAAGTAGAAGGGAAAGTTGTAGAATTTGGATCTGATTGTGTATCTATTTTTACATAACGTATAAATCTTTCTTGTAATCTTTTCATATATATACCTCACTTATATATATTATACAAAAATAAACTCAAATATTCAAAAAATTAACGTCCAAATTAATATTTTTAATTTTTTTAATCAAAAGTGTTGACAATATTAATTGTAAATAATAAAATTAATGTGTAAATTAAAAATATTAAGAAAAATACTTTAAAAATGAAATAAATTAAAACATTAAATAAAGTTTACAACCAAAAACTGAGTGTAGAAGAAGCTTATCAATTACTTTTTAATCCAAAAGTTAAATTAAAAAGAACACACTTCATTAAATTAAAGTTTCGTTTTAGAAAACACCCAATCTTCACAGGCATATTTTCCATATTTACAATACTTCCAATACCTGCTGGAATCATTAAGTTCTTTATCAAAAGGCAGTCCGTGGATAATGACTTTATAACAAACAAAGATTTAATCAAACTTATCACATCAAAGCACGTCTACATTGAAGTAGATTCAGAAGATGCTTATATAAAAATAAAAACACTTTAAGAAAAGAGGAATTATAAATGTCAAATAAACATAACGTGATTACAATTTGCCCCGTATGTAATAAAGATTTACATATTACACATTTAGCGTGTGATCATTGTCACACAGAAATAAAGGGTGAATTTAGTTTTTCAAAGTTTAACTATATTAATAAAGAAACGCTTTACTTTATTGAAGTATTTGTTAAAAACAGAGGTAACATCAAAGCTGTAGAAAAAGAGATGAACATTAGCTACCCTACAGTTAAAAAGTACTTAGATGAAGCAATCACATCACTTGGTTACAGTGTAGATGAAGATGACGAAGAACCTGTAAGGGTTAAGGTTCAACCAGTTAAAATTGATGAAGTATATATTAAAAACAAACAACAAGAAATCTTAAATAAAATTAAGACTGGTGAAATCAAAGTTGAAGAAGCGATTAAAATCATTAAAAAGGTTAAAGGAGAAACCGAATAATGGATAACTTAAAAGAAGAAAGACTTCAAATATTAGAATTATTAAGATCAGGTATTATCACACCAGATGAAGCAGAAAATTTATTATCTGCACTCATGGATAAACCAGAACAAGAACTTATCACTGTACCAAATGAGAAGAAGCAATCATTTAGAATGTTGAAAATCATAGTAGATACAGCAGATGGCGAAAAGGTTAGAATCAATATTCCAGTTGAGTTTGCAAAGCTTCTTAAAAACGGCAAGTTTGGTAATGCGAAACTAGATGATTATGAAATCGATTTAGATTCTATTCTTATGATGGTGAATCAAGGTGTATTAGGTGAGATACTAACCGTTGATACAGAAGACGGCGATAAGGTTAGAATTATTGTTGAGTAAGCGTATAAACTATCCGGTTCATTAAAATCGGATAGTTTATATTTGTAACCCTCAATATAAACATTCTTATAAAATAAGGATGGATACATAAGAAAAATTAAAACAGATAACTATTACGAACAAAAGCAAGTTTTAAATTCAAATAATTACTACATTTTTGATAGAATAGTTTAGAGGTATAAAACAAGATGATATTATTAAAACATTTTAGACATTATTATATTAAATATGGATGGTCATTTCTACTAGGTATTCTATTACTTATAGGTTTAGATTACTTTCAACTAGAAATACCTAGAATATTTAATCAAGTCATTACAGGTGTAGAAGAAGGCACTGTAACACACGTAAGTGATATTACAGACCTTATTTACTATCTCATAGGGATTGTATTATTTATGACTGTAGGGCGTTATTTATGGCGTGTGCTACTTTTTGGTAATGGTAGAAAAGTAGAAACAGATATTAGATTACACATGTTTGAACACGCAGTCAAGTTATCCCAAAACTTCTATTCTAACCAAAAAATTGGTGGGTTAATGAGTTATTTTATTAATGACTTAAACTCTGTTAAAGAATTATATGGTTTTGGACTATTAATGCTAATAGATGGTATATTTTTAGGTGCGATGGTCTTAATTAGAATGTTTAGCTTAAACTTAGTGATGACCCTTTATGCAGGTGTACCGATACTACTTATGGGTATCTTAGTATATTTCTTAAATAGAAAGATGCAAACTAAATTTAAAATACGCCAAGAATCTTTTGAACAAATGAGCGACTTTACTCAAGAATCCTTTACCGGTATACAAGTCATTAAAGCTTATGTAAGAGAAGCGAAAGAAGCACTAACGTTTGATCAAAAATCAAAAAAACTTTATGATACAACGATGACGCATGTGAAGTACTCGATTGTAGTAAATATTATTATTGATGTGATGATTACACTAGTGATATTATCTGTAATTGTATATGGTTCGGTATTAATTGCTCAAAACGATTTAAAATCAGGTGATTTAACAGAATATATTAGTTACTTCTTTACACTTTTATGGCCGGTATTCGCATTATCTTGGTTTATGATGGTTAACGGGCAAGCTCAAGCATCTGCTAAAAGAATTTATGAATTCTTAGAATCAAAACCGGATGTTGTTGATAAACCAGGTGTATTAGAAGCAGTTCAACTTGATGGTCATATTAAAGTGGAAAACTTAAACTTTAATTATCCAGATAGTGAAGAATATGTATTAAAAGATATGAACTTTGAAATCAAGGCTGGTGAAATGGTCGGTATCTTAGGTAAAACAGGATCTGGTAAATCTACCTTAGTAGAATTACTACTTCATGTATATCAACCAAAACCACATATGATTAGTTATAGTGGACATGATATGACAGATATCTCTATTAAGGCATTAAGAGATCATATTGGTTACGTGCCACAAGATAACTTCTTATATTCAGATACCATTAGAAATAACATAGGTTTTTCATTTAAAGATCAAATTGATGAAGACTGGTTACATGAAGTATCTAAACTATCTGATATCTATGAAAACGTCATGACCTTTAAAGAACAATATGACACGATTTTAGGTGAACGTGGAACAACAGTTTCAGGTGGTCAAAAACAACGTATTTCTATTGCAAGAGCACTCGCAAAGGATCCTACAATTTTAATACTTGATGATTCCGTATCTGCAGTAGATACTAAAACAGAAGAAGCGATTATATCTAACTTAAGAAAAATTAGAAAAGGTCGAACAACTTTAATGATTGCACACCGTATTTCAACCGTTAAAAATCTAGATAAGATTATCTTAATTGAAGCAGGTAGAATCATTGGATTAGGTACCCATAAAGAATTACTAAAAACGAATACTACGTATCAAGAAATGGTGAAACTGCAAACATTAGAAGCATTAGTGGAAGAAGGTGAACAACATGCGTGATTTTCAAGACAACCATGCCGCACATGCTGATAAAACATTAATCAAAAGGTTATTAAAATATTTAAAACCACATAGAGGCGAGTTCATTGGTGCATTCTTTATGATGTTTATTACGATATTTACAAACCTTGTCTTACCACTAGCAACTGGTTGGTCGATTGACTATATGACAAGAACAGATGTGACAAATGATCAAAAGATGCTCGCTTTAGCAGTCGCTACACTCATTGGATTAGTCATCTTAATGATTAGTGTGGTTGTTGGATTCTTCCAACAACGCATCTTACAAGAAATCGGTCAAGATGTGACACACGTTATGAGAAAAGAAGTATTTGAACACATAGAAAACTTATCAATTGGTCAAATCAATTTATTACCAGTAGGCAAATTAGTAACGCGTGCAACAAATGACCCAGGTAACATTTCTGATATGTTTACAAACACGATTGTTAACCTCTTAAGAAATGTACTGATGATGATCGTTATTGCAGTTGTACTTTTAATACTAAATTGGCAAATGGCACTCCTAACTTTCTTAACTCTACCACTTATCTTATTAGCAAGTTCTATCTTTAGAAAGTACTCAAGAACAGCATATAGAAATGTTCGTACAAACATTTCAGAACTCAATGGCTATTTATCCGAAAACTTAAGTGGTATGAAAATTACTCAAATATTTAACCAAGAAGAAAAGAAGGTCCAAAACTTTAAAGTACTCAATGACAAGTTGAAGAAAAGTTATTATAGAGAAATCAACACCTTTGGTATATATAGACCAATTATTTGGTTAATCTCCATGATAGCTACAATCCTTACAGTATACTTTGGTGTAACAACCGTCATTGATGGTGCCTTAAGTGTTGGGTTATTTATTTCATTTTATATTTATGTTGGACAGTTCTTCGAACCTATCCAACAAATATCTGAACAATTTAATGCACTTCAAAATGGTTTTAGTTCAGCAGAAAAGATATTTGATGTCTTAGATACAAAACCAGATATTGTAGATGATGTTGATGCAATAAACTTGAAGAAGTTCGATGGACAAATTGAATTTAAAAACGTTTGGTTTAGCTATATTGAAGGTGAATGGATCTTAAAAGATGTTTCCTTTAAGGTAAACCCAAATGAAACGGTTGCATTTGTTGGTGCCACAGGTAGTGGTAAAACAACAATTCTACAATTAATTGTTAGAAACTACGACATTCAAAAGGGACAAATCCTTATTGATGGTATTGATATTAAAACCATTAAACGTTCATCCTTACGTAAATTTGTAGGACAAATGCTACAGGATGTCTTCTTATTTAGTGGAACCATTAGAGATAACATCACACTAGGTAACCCAGATATTACAGATGAAGATATCAAACGTGCAAGTAATTATGTCGGTCTAGATTACATATTAAATAAACTACCAGATGGGCTAGATCACGTTGTTAAAGAACGTGGTAATAACTTTAGTAGTGGTGAGAGACAATTAATTAGTTTTGCTAGAGCGGTTGTTTATAATCCAAGTCTTATGATTTTGGATGAGGCAACAGCAAATATCGACTCTGAAACAGAAACAATTATTCAGGAGTCCTTAAATAAAATGATGAATATATCTACAATGCTTATCGTTGCACATAGACTATCAACGATTCAACATAGTGATAGAATTATTGTCATGAGTAAAGGTGAAATTGTAGAATCAGGTAAACATCAAGAACTTTTAAAACAAAATGGGTTATACTATAACCTATATCAATTGCAATATGATAAAAAGGAAGGTGAAACACATGTTTAGTAAAAAAGAATTAGAAACATTATTAGGTTTAGGTCTAGAAACAGGTGCAGATTTTTCTGAAATATTTTTAGAAGATACTTATAGTGGTAGAATTACTGTAAACAATGGTGATGTTATTTCTGCAGGTGGTGGAAATACATATGGCGTGGGTGTTCGTTTATTAAAGGGCATCGATGAGGTATATGGTTATTCAAATGATACAAGTTATCGTTCTATTGAAAAATTAATGACTACCTTAAGAGGATCATTTAATGATAAACCAAATAAGGTAAAACCATTAGGTGAAAAACAACCTTACATAAATAATATTAAAATCCCACTGAGTTCAGTGACGCCAACAGAGAAATCTAAAAAGTTAATTGAATTATCACATATCATTAAAGATCATGATGATAAAATTATTCAAGCTGGTGCCACACTAGTTGAATGGGAACAAAAAGTACTCATTGCTAATTCAAATGGCATTTATCAGGATGATGTAAGAACGTATACCCGTGTTGTATTATCAGCAGTTGCTCAAGATGGTGAACTTATGCAAGACGCATATGAGGCACCAGGTAGAAACATGGGCTTTGAAATATTTGATGAAATAGATTTAAAAGCACTAGCAAAAGATGTAGGACATTCTGTAATGACTTACCTTTATGCTGATAATATGGAACCACAAGAAATGCCTGTTGTCATCCATAACGGTTTTGGTGGTGTGATTTTCCATGAAGCTGTTGGACATCCACTTGAAACGTCTGCAGTATCTAAAGGTTTATCACCGTTTGCAGGTAAACTTGGCCAAAAAGTAGCTAGTGAAGTGGTTACTGCATATGATGATGGTGATGAAGAGGGTCAATGGGGTCGTACAACATTTGATGATGAGGGTAACAAGACACGTAAAAACCTATTGATTGAAAAAGGTATTTTAAAAGGTTACTTATCTGACTATAGAAGTGGTAAACGTATGAACTATGAATCTACTGGTTCTGGTAGAAGACAAAGTTATAAGTTCCCACCAACTGCTAGAATGAATACTACATATATTGAAAATGGTACTGAAGATTATGAGGATATCATCAAAGATACAAAATATGGATTGTTTGCTAAAAAGTTAGGTGGTGGAACAGTAAACCCTGCAACCGGAGAATATAACTTTGCTGTTATGGAGGGTTTTATGATTGAAGATGGAAAATTAACAAAACCTGTAAGAGGTGCAATGTTAATTGGTCATGGCGCAGAAACGATTCAATTAATTGACCGTGTAGCAAACAATAAAACTTATGGCCAAGGTATGTGTGGTGCTGCATCAGGATCTATTCCTACTGACGTAGGTCAACCGACAATTCGTGTATCAAAAATGCTTGTTGGTGGACAAGGAGGTAACAACTAATGTTTAAAAATTGGATTGAAATAGGATTAAATAAAGGATTTAGTGATGTCGAAATATTTTCAACCAGATCTAAGAGTTTATCGATTGAAGTTTACCAAGGTAAAGTTGAAAATCTAACAACAGCTGATGTTGAAAAAGCTAAAATTCGTGCAGTATATGATGAAAAACTAGTCAGTTTTGTTTTAGAAGACTTATCAGATGAAGCAGTTCATAAAGCATTTGATTTACTTAAATTAAATGCAGAAGCTCTAACTGTAAAAGAGCCTGCAATTATTTTTGAAGGTTCACCAAGTTATCCTGTAGTTAAAGAAAACACATTTGATTTTGACAGTGTTCCAGTAAAAGATAAAATTGATTACTTAATCGCACTAGAAAAAAATGTTTTAGCAAATGAATTTGTCAAACAAGTAGATACTACAAGCTACTCTGAAAGTTATGGTGAAACAACAATTATTAACTCTAAGGGTTTAAATCTAACTAGAAAACATAATTTCTCTTACGCATATGCAGTGGGTATATTTGAGAAAAATGGTGATATAAAATCTGGTTATGATATCACGCTAGCTAAGAAATTTAGCGATTTTGATGCACAAAAAGACGCTCAAAAGACAATTGATAATGGTCTATCCAAATTAGATGGTAAATCGATTAAAACTAAAAAGTATGACACAGTTTTCTCAGCGAAAAGATTTGGTGATATGTTAGGTGTATTCTCTGGACTATTCTCAGGGGAGGCAGCTTATCGTAAAATGACACCACTTAAAGATAAGAAGGGTCAGCAAATTGCAGTAGAAGGCTTTAATCTATGGGATGATCCGTTAAATGAACTAGCACCATTCCAAAACTCATTCGATGATGAAGGGGTTGCATCAAATCCTAAAAAGATTATTGATAATGGTGTTTTCACAGGGTTCTTACATTCATTAAAGACTGCTAAGTTATTTAATGAAACACCAACTGGTAACGCATTTGGAGGCGGCATTGGACCTGCCGGATTGTACTTAGAACCAGGTAAAAAAGACTTTAATGCATTAATTAAAGATATTAAAGAAGGTTTCTATGTCACTGATCTTGTTGGATTACATGCAGGTGTTAACCATTCTAATGGAAGCTTTAGTTTACAAGCTGGTGGCGTATTCATCAAAGATGGTAAACTAGATCATCCAGTTAAAATGGTTGTCTTATCGGGAAACTGGTTTGATGTATTAAAGAATATTCAAGGTATTGGTTCAGACCTTACATTTGATGTTTCAGGCACTGGTTCTCCAACGGTACACGTTGGTGAACTTATGGTCTCAGGTGAAGAAAAATAATACTAGATACACAGACATACTTATAAGGGTATATCTGTGTATTTTTTGTTATGTTTAATGGCTTACTATAACGCATTTAGTATCAATTTAAAGATTAATAACATATTAGACAAATTATTTTAGATTAGGGCTGTTTTATGTTATAATTTAAATAAGAAATAACTATTTTTTATAAATAAGACTTAAACAAGTGGTGATAACATGAGAAGAGCAACCAAAGTTTATGTGTTAATAACCCAGTTTATATTCAACATGATACTGGGGGGCATATTAGGTGCCATGCTTGGTAAATATCAAGATCCAGAAGGTACTAGTGAAGCATTATATTCAGGTATCGGCTTAATTCTAGGCTTATTTGTTAGCATGTTATTGTTGTATCAATTTTTTAGGAATGAAAGGTTAACCAAGGTAGATAATGAAGAAAACGGACAAAGCGATTAATTTAAAAAAAACGTATGTTTACGCAGGCATGTTACTACTTATAGGTACAATTATTTATAGTACCTTATTTTTAGATTTACTCCTTTATTTCTTAATCGCGGGTGTGATTACTATTGGTAATTACTTTTTATTAGAGCGTATAGAGCGTTATAAAGAGATTAATCAAATTACTGTATTTAGTACCTTATTTCTTAGATATATGATTTATGTAATTGTTGCATTTTTAGTTATTTGGCTAAATAAAGATAGTGCTAATCTAGAGTTTATAGGTATTAGTTTAGTTACAGGATTTTCTATTATACAGATTGCAACAATCATTAATGCATTAACAAGTAAAAGTGGGGTGAAAAAGTGATGGAACAAGTCATTAGATATTTATTAACTATTCCCTACTATATATGGTCAAGTTTTATTATTGTCTTTGTTGTAATGATATGTTCACTAATTATCAGGCATAAAGTCAATAAATTAAAGATTGGTGATAACCCGGGCAAAGTTATGACAGGTATTATTACATTTGTTCAGTTTATGAATAATTATGCTAAGAATAACATTGGTAAACACTGGAAGATGCTGGCACCGATTATACTAAGTCTTGCTATCTTTATCTTTTTATCCAATATATCCGGATTATTCTTGCTTGATACACCAACCAAATATGCAACAGTAACCTTAGCATTTGCAATTGTAAGTGTTATAACAATTCAATCAGTTGGATTAAGATCAAAAGGAATTAAACACTTTAAGACTTTAATGGGACCCATGTGGTGGTTTTCACCAGTTATGATTCCTTTAAATATATTAAGTGACTTAACCCCGTTAATCTCCATGACGATGCGTCTATTTGGGAATATCGCATCCGGAGCAGCAGTACTTATGCTCATATATGCAGTATCTGGACCAGCAACTGTGATTGCAGGACCAGTTGCTCACGCAATATTCGATATAGGATTTGGACTCATTCAAACCATCGTATTTGTATTACTTACAACTGTATTTTCATCAAATAAAATAGAAGAAAGTGATTTAGAAATCAAAGGAGGCATATGACATGAATACATTTTTTCAAATAATGACACAAACAGAATTCTTTGCTAACGGTTTAGCATACTTAGGTGCTGGTATTTCCATTTTAGCTGCTGGTTTAGCAGGTATTGGACAAGGGCTAGCTGCTGCACGTGCGGTTGAGGCTGTAGGTCGCCAACCAGAAGCAAGTGGTAAAATTACAGTGACCATGATCTTAGGTCAAGCGATGGTAGAAACTTCTGGTATTTATGCATTAATTATTGCATTTATATTATCAAGTAAGTAAAAGGATAAATTATGGATATTTTCAAAGAAATATCTGATGCGATCCAAGAAGGTTTAAATTCTATCTTCGAGCGATGGGATTTAGTCTTATGGCAAATAGCTGCAACTGTTATTCTAATTATTGTTGTACGTATCTTTCTATGGAAACCTATTACAAGATACTTAGAACAACGTCAAGAAGCGCTTTCTAAAGAACTTTATGAAGCAGCTCATGAACGTGAACGTGTCGCACAAATCAGATATGAACTACAAACTGAATATGAAGATATGAGAAAAGAAGCTCGTCAAATGAAAGATACATTAATGAGTGAGGCGCAACTTGAAAAAGAGCGCATCATTAGTGAAGCACGTAATGAAGCAAAAAGACGTATTCAACAAGTGGATAGAGATGTTCAACAAGAGTTACGCCTTCAGAGTGAAAAAATACGTGAAAATATTAAAAATATTGCATTTGATGTAGCAGAAAAGATTGTATCCCACCAAGTTACCGATGATAACATCGATGAAGTTATCGATGAAATGCTTGATGAGAAATTATGACATCAACTATTTATTCTGATGCACTCTTTAAGCTTGCGCTTAAGGAAGATGCCATCGAATCTATTATTGAACAGTTTGAAACATTTGTTGCAGTCGCAAGAGATTACCCGGACTGGATCGTTTTATTAGACTCTCCAATGATTAGAAATAGAGTCAAAAATAAAATGTTAACGGAACTTGGCATATTTGATGATTTATTCATGAATTTTTTAATGCTACTTGTTCGTCATCATCAAGTGCGACTATACGAAGACATATACGAACAATGGATAGCTAAATCCAGACTAAACCAAAAAATTGCTTATGTACAATTATATTCAGCTAAGCCACTTAGCAAAAAAAGATTAAAACAATTAAAAGAAGAAATTCAAGACTACCTACCTGGTCTAGAAATCGAATTCAACCAACATATTGATTCAACATTAATAGAAGGTGTAAAGATGACTTACCAAGGACGTAGTATTGAGCGCTCACTAAAGAAAGCTTTAGATGATATGCGCTCAAATATCTAGGAAAGGATGATCACATGGCTAAAATTGATATTGACCAAATTGGTGCACTCATACAAAAACAAATTGAAGACTATAAAGCTGACGTCCGACTAGAAAGTATTGGTAAAGTTTTAAGTGTAGCAGATGGTATTGCAACAGTTTATGGTTTAAGCCAAGCCATACTTGGTGAACTCGTAGAACTACCTCATGATGTAAAAGGACTCGTGTTTAACTTAGAACAGTTTCATGTAGGTATTATCTTATTTGGACGTACTGATCTCATTAAAGAAGGAGATAATGTTCGTGCCACTAAAAAGATATTTGAAGTACCAGTAGGAGACGATTTACTTGGAAGAGTTGTAGATCCACTAGGCAGTCCACTGGACCTTAAAGGAACTATTAATGCTGATAAATACTATCCGATTGAACGCCCTGCAAAAGACTTAATGCACCGTGGATTTATTAATGAACCACTTCATACAGGCATCAAAGTAATCGATGCACTTGTTCCAATTGGAAAAGGACAAAGAGAATTAATTATTGGGGATAGACAAACTGGGAAATCTACGATTGCTGTAGACACTATCATTAATCAACGTGGTAAAGACGTGATTTGTGTGTATGTTGCTATTGGACAAAAAGACTCAACGATTGCCAATCTAGTCAAATTATTACAAATTAAAGATGCTTTAGATTATACAGTGATTGTAAATGCTGGTGCTTCAAAAGAAGCAACATTACTCTACATTGCGCCATATACAGGTTCATCAATTGCTGAATACTTCATGGAACAAGGTAAAGATGTATTAATCATTTATGATGATTTATCAAAACATGCAGTAGCCTATAGAGAATTATCATTATTAATGAAACGTCCAAGTGGACGTGAGGCATATCCTGGCGATATTTTCTATCTACACTCTAGATTACTAGAACGTGCAGGAAAATTAAATAAAGAACATGGTGGTGGTTCAATTACTGCACTACCAATTGTTGAAACACAAGCAGGAGATATTAGTGCCTACATTCCAACCAATATTATTAGTATTACAGATGGTCAGTTATACTTAGAACAAAAACTTTTCTACCAAGGCGTAAGACCTGCAATTAATGCAGGACTATCTGTTTCTCGTGTGGGCGGGAGTGCACAGTGGAAAGCAATGAAACAAGTAGCTGGAACCTTGCGTATTTCGCTTGCTAACTTTAGAGAATTAGAAAGTTTTGCACAATTTGGTTCAGACTTAGACCCAAGTTCTAAACGTCGCTTAGACCGTGGACGTAAAACGGTTGAAATATTAAAGCAAGATGTACATGAACTTATTGATATGCCAAGTCAAATAGTAACATTCTATGCACTTGAAAATGGCTTTATGGATGATTTAAACCTAAAACAAATCAGGTCTTTAATGGCTGAAATTGAACAAGGCTTATCTTTAAATGAAACCGGTAAAAAACTCAAGAAAGAATTAATTGAACATAAAGCAATTAAAGATAAGGCATTAATTGAAACATTTATAGATCACGTAAGGAGATTTATCTAATGGCTAACTTGCAAGTCTTAAAATCTAGAATTGACTCTATTGAAAAGACAGCATCCATTACAAAAGCAATGTATCAAATTGCATCGTCTAAATTAATGTCAGCCCAAAATCTATATGAACAATACTATAAATTTAAAAATGCATTTGATGAGGTTTTAAATGATGTATTAAATGTTGAAGAAAATACTTATTTTCTACAAACCGAAAAAAGATCAGATAAGAAATTATTTATTTTAATTTCAGGAGATCGTGGTTTGGTAGGGGGCTATCACCAACAACTTTTCAAACAATTTTTAGAACATATTAAAGATATGGATAGAGCAAATGTATATGTCATCACAATCGGTAGACGTGCACATGCTTTTGCTAGTAAACAAGGACTTCAACGTATTAATGAAGAAGTCATCTTGAACCATGATGACATTGACGAATCTATTTTAGTTGACTATATGGATCATTTAGTCCAACTTTATACATCAAATCACTATGGTGAGATTTCTGTATTTTCAAATAAGTTTATAAATAGTATGTCCCAAGTACCTGAAAATGAGATATTACTACCCATCAAAGTTAAAACTGTTAAAAAGAAAAAAGCACATGATCCTTACTTTTATGAAGGATCTAAAGTAAGTACAATTAATGATTTAATTATGATTTACATACAAAGTAGGATTTATGGTTTAATTTGCGATGCCAAATTAAGTGAATATGCATCAAGAATTATGGCCATGAAAAATGCAACAGATAATGCTTCTGAAGCATTACAAAAATTAAACTTGAAATATCATCAAGCAAGACAACACAAGATTACTAATGAACTCTTAGATATTTCAAATTCAAAATTATAAGGAGGTAAACATGAAAGGAAAAATTGTAGCGATCGTAGGACCTGTTGTGGATGTTTCTTTTATGGATGAACTTCCGAATATCAACGATGCTCTTGAAGTTAGATTAAGTGAAACTGAAACTAGAACACTAGAAGTGGCTTCCCACTTGGGAAATCACATGGTTCGAACAATTTCACTTGAAGCAACCGATGGGCTAGCGCGTGGTATGGAAGTTATCGGCACACTATCTCCAATTAAAGTACCAGTAGGTAAAAAAGTATTAGGCCGCATGTTAAACGTATTAGGTAAACCAATGGATGGCAAAGAAGAAGTAGATACAAAAAGATATATGCCAATCCATAAGTTACCACCTGATTTCCATGATTTAGGCGGAGAAACTGAAATATTAGAAACCGGTATTAAAGTTATTGACTTAATTGCACCATATATTAAAGGTGGTAAAATTGGTCTATTTGGTGGTGCCGGTGTTGGTAAAACCGTATTAATTCAAGAAATGATACATAACGTTGCCAAAAACCATGGTGGTATTTCTGTATTTACAGGGGTTGGTGAACGTGTACGTGAAGGTCATGAACTCTATCATGAAATGAAAGACTCAGGTGTTTTAGATAAAACTGCACTGGTCTTTGGTCAAATGAATGAACCACCTGGTGCACGATTAAGAGTTGCTTTAACGGGACTCACCCTTGCAGAGTATTTTAGAGATGGTGAGAAACAAAATGTTTTACTATTTATTGATAATATTTATAGATACATTCAAGCAGGTTCTGAAATATCAGCGCTACTTGGAAGAATGCCATCCGCAGTTGGTTATCAACCAACACTAGCAACTGAAATGGGTAAACTTCAAGAACGTATCACATCAACGCGTTATGGTTCAATTACATCGATTCAAGCAGTCTATGTACCCGCAGATGACTACACAGACCCTGCACCAGCAACAGTATTCTCACACCTTGATGCAACAACAGCATTAAGTAGAAAATTAACTGAGGATGGTATATACCCAGCAATCGATCCACTTCAATCCACATCTAGAGCACTAACACCATCAGTGGTTGGTCAAGAGCACTATGATATAGCACGTGAGGTGCAACGTATGCTACAAAGATATCATGAACTACTAGATATTATTGCAATCCTAGGTATGGATGAATTAAGTGATGAAGATAAGTTAGTTGTACACCGTGCAAGGCGTATTCAAAACTTCTTAAGTCAAAACATGCATGTGGCTGAAAGATTTACAGGTCAAACTGGTAGTTTTGTTCCAATTAGAGAAACCATACGTGGTTTTAAAGAAATCTTAGAAGGTAAACATGATGACTTACCTGAAGAAGCATTCTTACTTGTTGGTACCATTGATGATGCGATCGCTAAGGCTAAAAAACTATGAAATTAGAAGTGATTGGACAACAAGGTATTAAATACCAAGAAACCATTGATTATGCTGTTATATTAAAAAAAGAAGGCGAGTTTGCTATTTTAGATAAACATATTCAAACGCTGACTACACTACATAATGAATTCATCAAACTCGTCCAAAATGATCTTGAATTCTACTTATACATTCAAAGTGGTGCAGTTGTTTATAAAGACAAATTACTTAGGGTGTTTGCAATGAGTGCAGAACTTGCAAAATCTAAAGAAGATGCAATCAAACTAGTAGAACGTATTGAAAAAGAAGCAAGTGAAAAAGCTAAAAAACAAAATGTAGATTACTCACAATTGGAAAAAGAATTAAGAGAGCAAATCACTAAAGCAAAAGCTGGTCATATATAATAACAAAATACCCATTAAATATTGATAAGAACATCAGTTTTAAGGGTATTTTTTGTCGTTAATTACCTAAAAATATGTTAAAATAGTTATAGTGTATAAATAGGTGATATGAAATATATGCACTTGTAGATAACGAATGCAATTCACACAATCAACTAGTCAAGATAAAAGGGAAATAACTAACTTTTTAACGGTGAACAAGGATATGTGTAAATTATATTTGATATTTATGTAATTGCATTATAAAGATCATTTTATTAAACAAGTGGTACAATAATCTAAGCATCAACAATTCCAAAAACTTCATCTATAAATATAAATCATATGAGGCAATTTTTTAATATGTTAATAGTGATTGATCATATGCTATTTATTAAGTGTATTTTGATAAAAATATTTAGTTAAAATATATGTTATATGGACTTAAATAAAATATCTAATTAGACTTACTTATCAAATTATACATAGAACAGGTTTAAGGATATACATTAGAACAAAATATCTGCAATAATAATGGATTAAAATTGATATTTGATTTATTGCAGACATTTGAAGTGATTTTAAAATAATTAAAAAGAGAAACATACATAAAGGAGGACGGCATTTGAGCAAGTTAGAAGCGATTATTGCATTAGAAAATCAAGTGGAACAAAACATTGAAAATGCAAAAAAAGAAAAAGAAGCTATGCTAGAAAAAGCTAGATTAGAAGTAAAACAAGTAATTGATACACTTAAACAAGCACAACTTGAAAAGATAAATCACTTACAAAAAGAAGCTGATTTAGAAGTGGAGGCAATTACTAAAGAAAATGATGTAGCTAAAGAGAAACTACGTCAAAAAATTGAAACCGACTATAAAGATGTAACATCTAAATATTTGGAATTACTTAAAAAAGAGGTAATATCAAAATGATTGTTTCAATGCAAAAAGTAAAATTAATTTTTCTAGAAAGTGATAAAGAGCAAATTTTGAATGAACTTCAAATGCATGCCCTGTTTATGCCTGATAAGAAGCATTTTAAATCAGTTACACCTTCAGAAGATTTAATTCGTGTAGGTAAAGCTATTGAAATTATCGAAAGATATCTAAAAAAATCTACTGGTAATAACGCGATTGTTACTAAGTCTGAATTTGAACTCTTGGATCAACATAGCCTAGAACTTACAGCAAATATTTTAGATTTGCAAAATACATATTATAAATTACAAGAAACTCAAAAATCCTTAAAAGAAAAATATGAGGAACTTTTACCATATAAGAATTTAAGTGTGAGTCAATCAAGAATAGAAACCTTAAGATTTACACAAGTAGTGTTAGGGTTTATCCAAAAAGAAAAATATGATGCATTTAAAGGTCATATGGATACTTTAGGGGCATTTTTAGATGTTTTGAGTAATGATGATAATTATTATTATGTTTCTATCCTAATCGATAAAGACCAAAGTGACAAATTAGAAGCTTTACTCGAATCTATGGATTTTAATATAGAGCCTAATAGAAACTATGATAAGACAAATATTGAAGTGATAACTGACTTAAATTCCGAATTAGAATCGATTGAAAAAGAAATGAAAGAAACCGAACAATTCTTTATCGATTCTAGTAAAGATTTAGGAGCACTAAAACTCTTACATGATCAACTTTTAAGTAAAGAATCAAAATTACAGATTGATCTACTAAGTACAGAAACTACAGTTTATGTAGAAGGTTGGGTGCGACGTGATCAAGTAGATGGTATTAGCGAAATACTCAACCGTAAAAATTTAGTGTTTGAATTGGAAGCTCGAGATGCTCTTCCAGAAGAATCAGTGCCTACAGCATTAAAGAATAATAGATTTGTTAAACCTTATGAATATATTACAAATCAATTTTCTACACCGTCTGCCTCAGAAGTAGACCCGAACCCATCTATGAGTTTCTGGTACTGGTTAATCTTTGGTATCATGATGGGTGATATTGGTTATGGACTGGTGATGATTGTTGCATTTAGTTTACTACTTAAGTTTGGAAAATTGAGAGGTGCAACTAAAGATTTAGTTAAAGTATTTTGTTATTCAGGTGTCACTGCAATTGGTGCAGGTATATTATTTGGTTCTTTCTTTGGAGCAACCATCTTCACTCCGTTACTAGATCCTATTAATGATCCGGTACCAATGCTCATCATTTCACTTATTTTAGGTGTTGTCCATATAGTACATGGTTTATTATTAAAACTTGTTAACAGTTATAGACAAAAGGATATTTTAGGTGGTCTCAATGATGCTGGTTCGTGGATATTCATCTTGGTAGGATTAAGTCTATTTATAACAGCAACGTTTATCCCGCTAGAGAGCTTAATTCAAAATATTTTACTTTACACATCTTATGTACTCATGGGATTAGGTGTACTGATTATCATTTTATTAAATGGTAGAGAGCAAAAATCTATTGCTGGAAAAATGGTTTCAGCATTTACAGGTCTTTATAACTCAACTAGTTACTTATCTGATATCTTAAGTTATTCTAGAATCTTAGCATTATCTTTATCTACTGCAGTTATTGCTTATACAATGAACTTACTTGCAGAAATGGTATGGGGTTCTATACCGGTATTAGGTATATTACTTGGTATTGTAATTTACTTAATTGGGCATGTGTTTAACTTTATTATGGGTATGCTTTCTGCATACGTACATGCAGGGCGTTTACAATACCTAGAATTTTATGGAAAATTCTTTGAAGGCGGCGGTTACTTATTTGAACCATTTAGCCTACAATTAAAATATGTTTATCAAGTCAATTTAAAAGAAAATAAAGAAATTAATAAGGAGAATTAAAAATTATGCCATTCATTTTTATGTCATTTGACGGTTTAACTTGGGCACTTATGGGAGTTGCCTTAGCAGCAGGTTTAGCAGGTATTGGATCAGCAATGGGGGTTTCTATTGCTGGTAGAGCAGCAACAGGAGTATTAAGTGAAAAACCAGATCTATTCGGTAAAGTCTTAGTATTACAAGCACTTTCAGGTACACAAGGTATTTATGGATTCTTAGTTGCTGTATTATTATTAGTTAGAATGGGTTGGTTAACAGGATCACCAATCGCATTAACAGAAATGCAAGGTCAAATGTATTTTGCAGCAGCATTACCAATTGCACTTGTTGGTTTAGTATCAGCAATTTACCAAGGTAAAATGGCAGCTTCATCTATTTTAATGACAGGTAAAAGACCGGAGATCTCAACACGTGGGATTACAATGACAGCCTTAGTAGAAACTTATGCGATTTTAGCATTACTTGTATCCATCTTAATGTGGACACAATTACCTGCTTAAAGAGGCTATTATGTCAAAATTAGAAGAAAAAATTATACAAAAAGGACAGTCAATTATTGATGCTATTAATCTAAGCGCTAAAGAAGAATCTGAAGCACTTAAAAATAGATTAATTGAAGAAGCAAAAGCTGATTTAGAAGTTCAACTTCATAAAGCACAACAGAAAGCTAAGGCACAAGTTGAACAAGCTAAACAAGAAGGTATGCGTGCATTAAGAGATGAAGTCGCAATATCTAAGCAACAGCTAATTGAATCCATTTTTGTAGAGTTAAAAGCAGAATTAAAACACTTAAACAAAGAAGACTACTTTAATTATGTAGTGCGTTCTATCCAAAATCAAGCTATTGATAAAACGGAAGAAATTCAAGTAAGTAAAAAAGAATATGCAATGTATCAAAGTATTCTAACAACTAAGAAGGGTGACTTAGTCGAAGCAGATCTTTTAAATCAAAAATTAGGTAAAGACTATCAGTTAAAATTAAGTAATAAACCAGCCCAAATCGAATCTGGATTTATGCTTGTAGGTAAACTATATGACTTAAACTTTTCACTAGAAAATCTACTAGAGAGTCTAACTAAAAAGTATGAAAAAACTATATATGAGGCGTTAAATTAATAATGGATATTTCATTTGTTAGTGGTGTTATGAGTGGTTCAATTGATCGCTTATTATCACCAAGCCATTTAAAGAGTTTTGAAAACATATCTAGAAAAGATTTTTTAAGCTTGCTTAAAACACACCAATATGGTCGTGCAAGTGAATCTCATATTGACACCATCATGTTAGAAGAAGAATTAAAACATCGTCAATTCTTAGAGTCTTTAATCGATAAAAATCATCTCATCTTTAAGGTGTTATATTTAACATTTGATCACCTGTTTTTATCTAACCTCATGAAATCCTATCACCTAGGATTAACTTATAATAAGTTTACAAACAGTCTAAGCAACTTCAATGAAGAAAGATATGAAGATTATATTTTAAATGGAGTATCTGGTCTACTTGATTTAGAAGACATTTCTTTTTTAGATCACATACAATTAGAAACAAGTCAATTAGATGCACAAGGTATTTCTGATAGAGTGATTAAAATATTACATGATAGAATCATATCTTCATTCAACAAAAAAACAGATAGTTATATCAAAAAGTATATTGAACTAGAAACGACTATCTTAAATGTAATGTTACTTATAAGAAGCATCAAATACAATAAAAATCTAGAATATTTAGAAATGAATATCTTAAGTGGTGGTATGATTGATAAACATATTCTAATGGAATTGTTTGACAAATCACTTACTGAAATAGGAAATTACTTAAGTCTTCACTTTGATGTGACTTTAACTGATGCATTTAAATATGTAGGTAAGCCAAACTTCTTAGATATATTAAATGATGCATTTAATGAATATAGACAAAATCTTTTAGAAGATTTGAGTTTCCAAAGTTTAGGTTTTGCAACAGTACTTCACTTTACAATTTTAAAAAGAGATGAAATGCGTGTATTAAAAGAAAAGTATTATCAAATTAAGGAGTAGATGAATTATGCCGGAAATAGTTGCATGTAGTACGAATGAGTCATTCATTATTCTACGTAGTGTGGGCGTAACCGTCTATGTTGATAATGACTTGAAGAATGTAGAAGAACATATTGCCAAATATGCATCAAGTGATAGTAAAATTATTATCTATGATGCAGTTAGTGAAGCTTATGTTCAAACTTTATTAGAGAAATATGAAGAGTCTATGTATCCTATATTTTTAAAACTACCAAGTGGTTTAAAACATGAAGATACATTATCCGAATTGAAATTACTCGTTGAAAAATCAATTGGGATTTCAATTATATGAAGGAGCATGAAAAAATGACAAATAAAGGTATTATTACTAAAGTATCAGGTCCATTAATTGTTGCTAAAAACATGGGTTCAGCTCAAGTTTATGACGTTGTTAGAGTTTCTGACAAAAGATTAATCGGTGAAGTCCTAGAATTACGTGGTGATTTAGCATCGATTCAAGTTTATGAAGAAACTGCTGGTATTGGACCAGGTGAACCTGTATTTTTAACAAATGAACCATTAAGTGTTGAGCTTGGACCTGGTTTAATTGGTGGTATTTTTGATGGTATTCAAAGACCACTAGATGATATTTATCAAATCCATGGACAAGGTATTCCACTGGGTGTTGATATTCCAAAATTAAGTAGAGAAAAACTGTGGCAATTTATTCCACAAGTTGAAGTAGGCGATGTTGTAGAAGGTGGCGATATTATTGGTATCGTTCATGAATCAGAATCCGTTGTACATAAAGTTATGGTTCCACCAAATCTAAGTGGTACTGTTAAAACAATCAAATCTGGTGAATTTACAGTAGTAGATACAGTATGTGAACTAGATCATGATGGTGATATCATCCCACTTAAGATGATGCAATCATGGCCAGTACGTATTAAAAGACCATATAACAAAAAAATAGCACCAACCCAACCAATGGTTACAGGACAACGTGTTATTGATACATTGTTTCCGATTGCTATCGGTGGTATTGCAGCAATCCCTGGACCTTTTGGTAGTGGAAAAACTGTAGTTCAACACCAACTAGCTAAATGGGCTGATGCAGATATTATTGTTTATATTGGTTGTGGAGAACGTGGAAATGAGATGACTGACGTACTTATGGAATTCCCTGAATTAAAGGATCCTAGAACTGGTCAACCACTTATGAAACGTACCGTATTAATCGCAAACACCTCAAACATGCCAGTTGCCGCTAGAGAGGCTAGTATCTATACAGGTATTACAATTGCTGAATACTATCGAGATATGGGCTATAAAGTGGCGATTATGGCGGACTCTACATCGCGTTGGGCTGAAGCCTTACGTGAAATGTCCTCAAGATTAGAAGAAATGCCAGGTGAAGAAGGTTATCCTGCTTATTTAGGTTCAAGAATTGCAGAATTCTATGAACGTGCTGGTTTGGTTGAAACACTTGGTTCAAAGGCAAGAACTGGTGCAATTACCGCAATTGGAGCTGTTTCTCCTCCAGGTGGAGATACATCAGAACCGGTTTCACAAGCAACACTAAGAATTGTTAAAGTGTTCTGGGGCTTATCAGCATCACTTGCATATAGACGTCACTTCCCTGCGATAGATTGGTTAAAATCCTATTCACTATATGATGAACAAATTAGAGACTTCTTTAATACAAATGTAGATAAAAATTGGACACACCATGTAAGTTTTGTTTCAACGCTATTACAAGAAGAAGCTTCACTCCAAGAAATTGTAAGACTTGTTGGGGTAGATTCACTAGGTGCATCAGATCGTCTAAAATTATTAGTAGCTCAAATGATTCGTGAAGACTATTTACATCAAAATGCATTTGATCCAATTGATACGTATTCATCATTAGATAAACAATTTAGATTATTAGATATGATTATTTTATTTAACGACTTAGCAGTTCACGCAATTGAACATGAAATGTCTTTTAAAGATATTGAACGCTTAGCTGTGAAAGAACAAATTGGACGCTTTAAGTATGTTGAAGAAAAAGATATGTTAAGCACATATGAAGAAGTCGTTAAACAGATGCATCAACAATTTAGCGGTTTAAGAAAGGAGTAAAACGATGGCAATTAAAGAATATAAAACAATCAAAGAAGTCGTTGGACCTCTAATGCTTGTTACACATACTGAAAATGTTAAGTATGATGAAACAGTGCGTGTTAAACTTGCTAATGGCACAACCAGATATGGACGCGTTCTAGAAATTGATCAAGATAAAGCGTTAGTTCAATTATTCGAATCCAGTCAAGGACTAAAAATTGAAGATGCTAAAGCAGTATTCTTAGGTCATGGTTTAGAACTTGATTTATCTCCACTCATCTTAGGCCGTATCTTTAGTGGTATGGGTGAACCTAAGGATGGTAAAGGTAAAATCATTCCAGAAATGAAAATGGATATTAACGGTATACCACTAAACCCGGTAGCAAGAGACTATCCATCTGAGTTTATTCAAACAGGTGTTTCATCCATTGATGGATTAAATACACTTGTTCGTGGACAAAAATTACCAATCTTTTCAGGATCAGGTTTACCACATAATAAACTTGCTGCAATGATTGCTAGAAATGCAAAAGTTGTCGGTACAACGGATAATTTTGCGGTAGTATTTGCTGCAATTGGTATCACATTTGAAGAGTCAAACTTCTTTATTGAAGAATTTAAAAAGTCAGGTGCAATCGATAGAACTGTCATGTTTGTAAACCTTGCAAATGACCCAGCAGTTGAGCGTATTGCAACCCCTCGTATGGCAATTACAGCAGCGGAGTATTTAGCTTATGAATTAGATATGCACGTTTTAATTATCATGACTGATATTACAAACTATGCAGAATCTTTAAGAGAAATTTCAGCAGCGAGAAAAGAAGTGCCAGGACGTCGTGGTTACCCAGGATATATGTATACTGACCTTTCATCTTTATATGAGCGTGCAGGTCGTGTAAAGGGCAAAAAAGGCTCTATTACCCAATTGCCAATCCTTACCATGCCAGAAGATGATAAGACTCATCCAATTCCTGACTTAACAGGATATATTACAGAAGGTCAAGTGATTTTATCTAGAAGCCTACATCAAAAAGGTATACAACCACCAGTGGATGTCTTACCATCTTTATCTCGTCTAAAGGATAAAGGTATTGGTGAAGGTAAAACTAGAGATGATCACTCTGATACATTAAACCAATTGTTTGCAAGCTATGCGCGTGGTAAAGAAGCTAAAGAATTAGCAACTGTACTTGGTGAATCTGCATTATCGGATACTGATAAACTCTATGCAGTATTTGCAGATAAGTTTGAAAAAGAATACTTATCTCAAGGATATGATTCTAATAGAACGATCGAAGAAACACTTGATCTAGGTTGGAAGTTATTAAATATTCTACCGAGATCTGAATTAAAACGTATCTCTAATAAACGCTTAGATAAATACTACAAAGTTAAGGAGTAATTTCAATGCCAAATATCGCTAATGCAACAAGAATGGAGCTTACAAGATTAAAAAATCAACTAGCTACTACAAGAAAAGGACATCGTCTTTTAAAAGATAAACAAGATGAGATGATGCGCCAATTTTTAAGCATGGTTGAACAATATAAAGTCTTACGCACACTTGTTGAAGATAAATGGTTGGATGCCTTAGATAAGTATGATAGTGCTAAAGCGTTTCATTATGAATCTGAATTACGTGAAAAATTTCTAGTACCTGCAACAACGCTAGAACTGGAATATAAAAAAGAGTCCGTCATGAGTGTTACAGTACCTAAAATTGAGATTAAAGAAACTATAAAGCCTCAAATCACGTACTCATTTCATGGTACGCATCCGATATTAGATGATATTGTCCTAAATCTAGCAAGTAATTTAAATAAGTTTATTGAACTTGCTGCAATGGATAAAAGAGTTCGTATCTTGATTAGAGAAATAGAAAAGACTAAGCGCCGTGTAAACGCGATTGAACATATTTTAATTCCTGAAATTATGGCAGATATTAAAGTGGTTCGTATGAAAATCAATGAGGCAGAATTATCTAATACAATCCGTATTATGAAATCTAAAGATCTTATCTTAAAAAAACAATTAGATAGTCAAAAATGATTATAAAACTCACCATAATTTTGGTGAGTTTTTATTATGTTTAGTTGAAATAAAGAAAAAGGTGAGCAATAAGCTCACCTTTAAAATTAGAATTTATCGAAGTAGATATGTTCTTCAGGCATACCTTTTTCTCTTAATACTTTAATACATGCATCGATCATACCAGGAGATCCACAAAGATATGCTTCGTGACCACTTAGATCACCAGTGTGTCTTGCAACAACTTCAGTGATAAGCCCGATATCTAGATCCCACTCATCTTCTGGAAGTGGAGTAGATAAAGCTGGAATATATTTGAAGTTAGGGTACATTCTTTCAACATCTTTGAACTCTTTAGTATAATATAAATCTTTTTTAGTTCTTGCACCAAAGAAATATTGTGCTTTTCTTGGCATGTTTTGTTCAATTAATTTATAGATAATTGAACGAATTGGAGCTTTACCAGAACCACCAGCAATCATAATGATTGGACGAGTAGACTCTTCTTGTAAGAAGAAGTCACCAAATGGACCAGTAATTTTTAATGTATCTCCAATAACTAATGCTTTATGAATAAACTTAGTTGCGACACCGCCTGGTACTAAACGAATAATGACTTCTGGGTGTCTTAAATCATTTGGATTTGATGCAATAGAGTATGCTCTCGTTGTTTCAATACCAGGTACTTCGATTTGTAAGTATTGTCCTGGTTTGAAAACGAAATCTTCTTTCATTTCAAACTTGATTCGTCTAATATCATGGGTTAGTTGTTCAACTTCAACGACTTTACCATAGAATGGTTTAACGTTTAGTACGGACGGTGGGACTTCAACTTGCATATCCTCATTAACTACCACTTGGCAAGATAAACGAATACCTTCGCTAATTTCATCTTTAGATAAGAATGGTAATTCTGTAGGTTTTGGTGCTTCATGCCAATCGACTAGTCTAAATTTACATGTACCACAAGTAGCTTTACCACCACATGAAGATGGTAAGAAAATCTTGTTATTAGTTAGTGCATTTAATGCTGTTTCTCTACCAGAGATTGTAATGACATTATCTTTATTAACAGTGATTTTACGTTCACCACCACCACCGAGTAATTTATCAACTAAGATAACTACAAGTGTAACAACGATGAGTAAACCAATAAGAATTATAGGTGTATATAATGGGTTCATAGTTTCCTCCTAAAATGATACTCTACCGATACCGGTAAAGCCAATGAATGCTAATGCTAAGATCCCTAAAATTAAGAATGCAATCGCACGACCACGTAAACCTCTTGGAAGGTTAGATACGCGGTACATTTTTTGTCTAACACCTGCAAGTAAGATCATTGCAAATGTCCAACCAACTGAAGAACCGAATGCGAATACGGTTGTTTGTAAGAAATCGTAATTTCTTTGTTGGAAAAATAATGATACAGATAATACGATACAGTTTACAGTAATCAGAGGTAAGAAGATACCAAATGATTCGTAAATCTTTGGAAAATATTTAGCTAAGAACATTTCTAAGAATTGTACAAATGCTGCAATAACAATAATAAATACTAATAATGCTAATTGTTCTGTACCAGTTGCTTTAAGTAATTCATAGATTGGCCAGTTAATTACAGCCGTTATTGTAACAACAAAGATAACTGCAACACCCATGTTGACTGAGTTTTTAATGGATGTGGAGACAGCGATTAATGAACACATCCCTAAAATGAAGATTAAGGCGATGTTATTTGATAGTATTGATGCTAAGAATAATTCAATTAATTCCATGTTTTATCTCCTCCTACGCTTCTTCATATTTCTTGGTTAATGTACGCACTAACCATGCTAATAAGGTTAATACGAAGAAACCACCAGGTGCTAACGCCATAACGTTCCAGTTGATCCAGTTATCAAAACCAGGAATGCTCATACCAAGGAATGTACCAAATGCTAAAGGCTCACGAACTGCAGCGATTGCAATTAATACTAAGGTATAACCCATACCGTTAGCAAAACCGTCAATAATAGTATATTTAACAGGGTTTTTGATAGCGAATGCTTCTGCTCTACCCATAACAATACAGTTTGTAATTATTAAACCAGTATATGCACCAAGGTTTGCAGCAACTACAGGTAAGAATGCTTGTAAGAACATTTGAACTACGATAGTAAACATTGAAATAATAACCATGAAAGCTACCATACGTACCTTAGAAGGGATGAGATTACGCATCATAGAGACCATCATAGAAGAAGCCATAATAACGAATGTAACACCAATACCCATGACGATTGCATTTTCTACTCTATTTGTAACAGCAAGTGCTGAACAGATACCTAATACTGAGACAATAATTGGATTTTCTTCTGAAATACCATTTTTAAGTATTAGAAACCATTTTTTATATTGGAGTCTTAACCAACGACTTGGTTTAGGTAAGATTGATTGATTGTTTTCCATATTATGCCTCCTCCGCAAATGCTAATTTATATGCTGCTACAGTTTCATTTAAAATGTTTAACATAGAAGCCTTAGTTGTAGTAGCTCCACCATAACCATCAACAATTTCAGAATCTGTTGTTGGTGTTTCTACAAATGAGATTGTTGGTGAGAATTTCTTACCAACATAATCATCAAAGAATGTTAGGGTTGTTTGAATACGTGCACCCCATTTTTCATGTTGTTCATAAACACTGATACGAACAATTGTTTCAAAATCGCTAGCTAGTGTTATAACACCTTTAATGTCACCTACAAAACCTGTTGTTTCATATGTGAAACTTACATTTTGATTTGTTTTATTTGTATATAATGTTAAGTCACCAGAAGTTTCTACATTAAATGTTGTATCAAATAATGTTTCATAATTTAAGTCAGTAGATTCAACACCGTTATTTGCAAGCATTGCTTTTTTCCAAACCATGTTTGGATCGAAGAACGCAGTGTAATATGAATCACGTACTGAATTTAATATTTCAAGCATAGCGCCTTTAGTTGTAGTAGCACCACCATATCCATCAACGATTTCAGAATCAGTTGTTGGTGTTTCTACAAATGAGATTATTGGAGCAAACTTCTTACCGACATAAGCATCAAAGAATTCTGCATTATTTTGGATACGAGCTCCCCAAGTTTCTGATTGTTGGTAAATTGTAATATAAACAATCGTTGAAAAATCATTTTCAAGTGTTAGTACACCTTTAATAACTCCACCAAAACCATCTGTTTCAAATAACATACTGATATTTTGATCTGTGTTATTTCTGTAAAGTGTTAAATCACCTTGTGTTTCAACTGTAAATGTTTGATTAAATAATGTCTTATAATCTTCTTCAGTAGAAGGAATACCATTATTTGTCAGAAGTGCTTGTTTCCAAACCATGTTTGGATCTACACCATCAATAAAGATTGAATAATATAAATCTCTTGCGTCATTAAGTCCTAATACGAAATTCTTTCTAGTAGTAGTAGCACCACCGAAACCATCAAAATCATCAGATAATTCGAAGTCAGGTGCAAATTTCTTACCAACAAAGTACTCTAATACTTCTGGGTGAGTTTGAATAACTGCGCCCCAACCTTCAGATTGAGAAAGTACTTTGATACCTAAAATTGTTTCAAATAGTGGATCAAGTGTCACAACTGCATCAATTGGACCATTGAATCCGCCAGCAGTAAATGTGAAACTTGCGTTGCCATTTACTTTGTGAGTATATAGTGTTAATTCATCGATTGTAGTTGTTTCGAAGTTTTGAGCAAATACATCTTCAAAGTTTTCGCCAGTAAACTCGACATCATTATGAGTCATAATAGCTTTCATTGCAACGGATAATGGATTCACATCTCCGAATAAACCTAACATAGTGCGGTATTCAACACTTAGTAGACCAACAAAAGCATTAGAAGTACCAGTAGCACCGGTAATTGCATCTACTTCATAATCTGTAGTAGGCTCTGTCTTAACAGCAACTAAACCAAGGGATTCATCAAATTTCTTACCTGCATAATTATCTAGATAAGGTTTTTCTGCGACAATACCACCTAAACCTGGAGTTTCTCCTTGTTTAGTAACGGTAATTTGAACAATTGTTTGGAAATCACTTTCTAATGTAATAACACCCGCAATGGTATCCCATAAGCCACCACCGCTGAACTGATAACTCACTGCACCAGTTTGATTGTGTACATATAAGTATCTAGTATTACCATTCGTATCTTCAGCAGTTCTTTCTTCAAAAGTCTCTAGAAATACTTCGTCGAAGTTCGCATCAGTATAATCAACATTATGATGCGTTAATATAGCTGTTTTCCAAGCATATTCTGCATTTTTAGCAATTCTATCACGTGTGATCATATCTGCACCCATTAAAATGACAGAAGATAAAATACCCATGATAAGAACAAAGCTTAACATACTAATATATTTTTTCATATAGCAACCTCCTCGAGGTTAGGAATATCTTTTACTTTAGGTACAGTCCATACATCAATTAAGCCTACAACAGCATTCATGAACGTTACGGAATAGATAATACCTTCAGTATTAGGTGCAAGTGGATTGAAAACCCAAATATTTTGAATAATCCAAGTTATAAATCCTAATCCAATGCCATAGATGAATTTACCTTTATTGTATAATGGTGCAGTTTGTGGGTCTGTAGAAACAAACATAACAGCAAACATCAAGTGCCCCATTAAAATAGAGTAGGTTGCATACATAAATGGATTAACACCAGTTTTAGTGAAACCATTTATGAGAGATAATACAAAATATGTACCTACAAAGGTTAGTGGAATACGCCAATCAGAAATTCTAATAATCATCATGAGTAAACCTAATATAATGATACCTAACTTAAATGTAGTACCAATTGCTCCAGCATAGTTTCCTAGTAAGACATCCCATAAGGAATAGGTAGTCATGATTTGTCCTGGACTATTTTTAAAGATTGTAGCTAAAGTCTGAGGAGAAGCCAAACCAGATACTGGTTCTAGAAAATTATTAACATAAATTGGAAATGCAAGTGCAATGAAGATTAATCCAACCATTGCCGGATTAAATACGTTCTTGTCTTGCCCACCCCATATGGATTTTGCAAAGAATACCCCAAATGCTGTTGCAATACTTACCATCCAAACTTGATCAATGATCGTTGGTGTTGTAAGTAGTGTAATAACAAGTGGTGTAATCCAGAAACTTGTCCAATCAAAAGTTTCTTTTCTAGCTTTTGAGCTAAGTATTTCTACCACGAAAGACGTGAGTATTGCCGCTGCGCCCACAATAAAAACAGTTGCTCCAAAAATAAACGAAGCAGCTATCAATAATATGAACAATGCGCTGGCAACAAAAATTCTACTTTGTTGTGATTTATTCATTTTAATTTCCTCTCAAGTATTGTTATATTTATTTTAACATGATAAGACGAAAAAATATGTAAATTTACACTCGATTTATTAAACCTTTGTATAACAAAGAAGAACCGAACTAGATGTAACAATAAAAAAATAACATCAGACAGCATAATGGACAAAAGGTGCTTAAAAATGATATCATTAATAATAGAAGACTTTACCAAATTTTAGTAATAAAAATAACGGATGAAGAATTAAAGGGTGGTGTAAATATGGATATTAAAGATATGCTTTTAAATGATGCTTCTGATAAGGATATCCTTCAAGCATTAGAAGAAATGCACAGTTTTGATATTGTAGAAATCTTCAAAGAACTAAAGCCTGAATATCAAGAAAGATTGAAGCAAATTCTACCTACAGAGCAGTTTGCTGATGTTTTGTCATACCTTGAACCAGAACATGCAGCAGAACTACTCCAAACCCAGAGTTTAGATGAACAAGTATTAGTTGTTCAAAATCTTGAGCCTGATGATGCTGCTGATATTATTAACGAGTTTGGTAAATCAGAGAGATTAGAACTTATTAACGAACTAGACGCCAGTGATCCTGTAATAAACTTAATCCAATATAAGGAATATACAGCTGGTGCTTATATGAATAATGACATATTGTTTGTAGAAGGTACAAATGATGTCAAAGATATTACTAAAAAGCTCATTAAAAGCGCAGCGGACTTAAAGAGTGTTAAAACGATATTTGTAACAGATAATGAATCGAAATATTTAGGTCAAATTTCATTAAAGACTTTAGTTAGATCGAAAAGTCCTTTAACTGCCCAAGATATTCTCAAAAAAGAACCAGTACTCAATGTATTTGATGATGTAGATGTCATCATCAAACATATGAAGTATTATGGTGCTTATGATGTTGCCGTATTAAATGATGAACAAAAGATCATTGGAGCAATTACAACCGATGACTTACTTGATATCTACCGTGATGAAGCAGTAGAAGATATTGAAAAACTATCACTTCTTCCTGATACAGATGTTAAGACCAATGTATTTAATAGTGCACTTAGAAGATTACCTTGGTTAATTATTATGATGATTTTAAGTATTCCACTTGCACTAATTACTTCAAATTACGAAGAGATTTTAACAAGTGTCGTGATACTTGCTTTATTCCAACCACTACTATTAGATTCTGGTGGTAATGTTGCCCACCAAACACTTGCTGTTACACTAGTTGGACTAACAAGTAAAGAAGGTGTATCGATTAAAGATGGCCTAAAAGAAGCATTATCAGGAATGATTATTGGTTTTGCACTAGGTATTTTAGCATTTATTGCAGCTTACATTTTAAGTGATTTAATGAAGGTGGATTCCCCTTTATTAGTAAGTATTGTTGTAAGTTTAACTATTTGGATTATTGTCATACTCGCACCTATTATAGGGTTTTTAGTTCCTTTTATACTAAGCAAACTTAACTTTGACCCTGCTTCCTCATCTGGTCCTTTTATTACTACAATTATTGATGTTTTATGCCTAGTCATTTATTTTGGTTTAGCTACTTTACTACTAGGAGGGATAATCCATGCGTAATATTGACTTAAATGCATCTGTACAAAAGTTAAAAGTACAGCTTCAAAAGTATCATGCTTCTGATATTGCTACAGTATTTGAAGATCATGAAGACCACCGTATGAAAATCTTCCAAGCGCTCGGTGTTAAGATGTTTAAACATGTATTTGTATTACTAGATGAAGCGGTACAAATAGAGTTTTTTGAAGAACTCTCAAAAGAACAGAAACAATCCATGTTAAAGTTTTTGGATACTGAAGATATTAAAGCATTTATTGATTTACATGAGGTTCAAAAACAGATATTTATCATCTCATTATTGCAAGAAAAAACTAAGAATGAAATTATGCAGTTATTTACTTATGAAGTAGATTCATCAGGTGCCTTATCATCTCCTCACTTTGTAAATCTACCAAGTACATTCACTGTAAAAGAAGCAACGCATTATGTGACAACAGAAGTCACCGAAAAAGATGAACTTGATGTTATATTTTTCCATGATCAAGATGATTTATATAAGGGTGCAATTCCTCTACAAGAACTCATTATTGCAAGAGCAAATCAAAGTCTAGAAAAACTCATCAATGATCAATATCCTTTTGTATATTCAGATGACCCAATTGAACTTGCTATTAAAAAGATTAGAGACTATGATATAGAAATCATTCCAGTACTAGATCATGACCATAAACAAATTGGTATTATCTTATTAGATGATGCCTTAACAATTATGGATGAATTACATACAGAAACCATTACGAGTTTAGTTAAAGCGCATACAGTAAGTGATACTGATTCTGCTTTAAAGCGCTCTATGAACCGCTTACCTTGGCTAGTGATATGTGCTTTACTAAATATAGTGATAGTAAGTGCTCTTTCTGGATTTAGTAATGTTCTAGAAATGAATGTTGCATTAATTCTATTCCAACCACTCATACTTGGGATGGCTGGTAATATTGGTACACAAAGTATTGCAGTATCCATTTTAAAACTACAGAATCAACCCCAATTATTTAAAAAAGATGTCTTATTTGAACTTGGGATTGGCTTCTTAAATGGTTTGATTTCAGGTGTTTTAGGTGGTGGATTTGTCTATGCATTTTTAAACATCCTACCTAATACCTATACAGATATGAACTTGGTTGCACTGGTTGTATCATTATCTATATTTATATCTATGGTTTTATCTGCATTATTTGGTGTACTTACTCCGATGGTACTGCGCAAGTTTAATCTGGATGAAAAAGCAGCAAGTGGTCCACTAATTACCACAATCAATGACTTTTTTGCACTTGGAAGTTACTTCGTCATTGCAGCAATCATTTTACTGTCATAAAGAGTTTATATAAAATATAAAGATACATCATGTGTTAAAATAGCATATAGAATAAAAATAAAAAGGAGTCAAATATGAGAATTCATTTAATTGGTTTAGGAAAAATGGGTGCAAATTTGGCATTAAACTTAAAAGATAAGAAACATGAAGTGATTGGGTTTGATTTAAACGATCAAGCTAGAGCACAATTAAATAAGGCTGGTATTGAAACGCATGATGAACTATCTAGTTTTTTAGTTAGAAAAGATCATGCAAGATTTGTTGTTTGGCTTATGATACCAAACGGCTTGGTTGATCAAGTCATTGAACAAGTGATTCCTTATTTAAATGAAAAAGACATTATTATTGATGGTGGAAACTCTAACTTTAATAAATCTATTGAACGTTATAACAGACTTAAAGAGTTAGACATCGATTTTGTGGATGTTGGTACCTCAGGTGGTACTGAAGGTGCTAGACATGGTGCTTGTTTAATGGTTGGTGGAACTAAAGAAGTATTTGAATATTTAAAACCGGTATATCATGATGTATCTGCTAAAGACGGTTATGGCTATATGGGTGGTCCAGGTAGTGGTCACTTTGTTAAGATGGTTCATAATGGTATAGAATACGGTATGATGCAAGCTATTGGTGAAGGTTTTGAATTAATTGAAGCCTCTAATTTTGATGTGGATTATGAACGTCTAACTCAAGTATGGAATAGTGGATCTATCATTGAATCTGCACTTGTAGGTTATATTGGCAGTGCATTTAGTAAAGATGCTAAATTAAGTGAAATACAAGGTCGTATTGATGATAGTGGTGAAGGTAAATGGATGGTTGAAGAAGCACTTAATTTAGAAGTAGCTATTCCAGTCATTGCACAATCCTTATTTACAAGATACAAATCAAGAGATGAGCACAAATTTAGCGAGAAAGTGGTAGCTGCAATGCGTAATGAATTTGGTGGGCATGCAGTATATAAGAAGAAAAAATGAAAAAAGATTTAATTATTGTTATATTTGGTTCTACAGGTGATTTAACTGCAAGAAAGTTATTGCCTGCAATTACTTCACTATATAAATCAAATAATATTACACAAAATGTACAAGTCATAGCATTAGGTCGTCGTGATTTTGATACAAAGGCTTATTTAGAATATATTCAAAAGCATACAACTAAGAAATTAGATATAGTGACTTTAAATAAGATTTTAACGTATTATGAAATTCAAATTACAGAACCTCAAGACTATGTAAACCTTCAAAAATTTATTGAACCGATGTTAAAACCAGATACTAAAGAAATTTATTACATGGCTATAGGGCCGGAAATATTAAAAACTGTTTCTAAAAACGTATCTCAATCTAAACTGATAGAATATAAAAATCCAAACCAAGTCTTAGTGTTTGAAAAACCATTTGGTCATGATCTGGATTCGGCGATGGCAGTTAACGATATGCTATGGAACTACTTTGATGAATCTCAAATATTTAGAATTGATCATTACTTAGGTAAAGAGATGATTCAAAATCTAATGACAGTCAGGTTTGCTAATAGAATATTAAAAGATACTTGGGATTCTAAATCTATTCAGTCAGTTAAAATTCATGTAAAAGAAGAAGAAGGTATTTTATCAAGAGCTGGATATTATGATACATCTGGTGCCTTAAAAGATATGGTTCAATCTCACCTTCTACAAATATTATCTTTAGTTGCTATGGATGCACCTAAAAAATATCAATCAGATTACATCAAAGATGAAAAAGTGAAAGTATTAAGAAGTCTTGAAATAGATCAAGAAAGTGTCGTATTTGGTCAATACAAAGGCTATTTAGATGAAGAAAATATACCAAGTGACTCGAATACTGAAACATTTGTCTACTTTAAAACGTATGTGAATACACCACGTTTTAGAGGTATTCCGTTTGAAATATTAACTGGTAAGAAGTTGGCTAAAAAAGAATCTTATATTGAAATACTTTATTACCCAACCGATGAACAAGAAAACTGGCATTTAGATATTTTACCAAATAAACTAACAATTCATATTCAACCAAATGATGGTGTAGCACTTAATATAAACTCTAAAAAACCTGGATTAAAAGAAAATTTAGAAGAAGTTACACTATCCTTTAACACCTCAGAATCCGTTGAGGGGAATATTCCGGAAGCCTATGAAAAACTCATTTTAGATATTGTTACCGGACATAAGACACTATTTACGAGATGGGATGAAATTGATGCAAGTTGGCATTTCATTGATCAAATCAAAAAGTGTACGAACTGTGTAATCGTCTATGAAGATGAAAAAGAAATCATGAGTCATATTCATAAAAAATAAAAATATAAAACACTTATTCAATATAAGTGTTTTATATTTGTCCATTTGGAAACGCTTTCTATAGCGTTTTAGTAGAATATATGTACAAAAAGACGATATAACAACATATTAATGCTATAATAGAAAAGAATTAAATACCTAAAGGAGTACACTATGCAAACGTATATAGATACCTACAAAAACATGCGTAAACGCCTCAATGCATATGGCTATGCGATGTGGGTTTTAGAGTGGGATTTAGAAACGGATCACCCCACGGGCGCTGTAGATTATAGAGCCGAACAAATTGAAGTCTTAAGTAATGAAATCTATGCTTTAGAAACTGATAAAAAATACAATAAAGCAATTGATTATTTATATGAAAATATTGATAAACTTGATGATTTGCTAAAAAGAGAAATAAAAAAGGTTGAAAAAGAACATCGTTTAATCAAGAAGATGCCGAAAGATGAATATATAGATTATCAAGTATTACTATCTAAATCTACTTCTATTTGGTCAAAAGCTAGAGAAAATGATGATTTTGAAATGTTTTTACCGGTACTAGAAAAAATAGTTGCATACCAAAGAAAAATTGTACGTTACCTACAAACTCCTGAACTTAAAGGTTATGATGTCTTACTTGATTTATTTGAAGAAGGTATGACAACAAAGGAATATGATGTATTTTTTGAAGATTTAAGAAATGAACTTGTACCATTTGTCTTAACTGCAACCAGTGGTAAAAAGCCCTTATCTAGAAAATTAACTAAAAATTTATTTCCTTTATACAAACAAAAACAATTCAACATGTATTTAACAGATGTATTTAAATTTGATTTAACACATGGTGTACTTCGAACAAGTGCACATCCGTTTACATCAAATTTTTCAAGTTTTGATGTAAGAATTACAACAAGATACATCGAAAACTCCATTGAATCAGCTATCTTTTCAACAATTCACGAAATGGGACATGGAATCTATGAACAAAATATTAGTCCGGAATTAAAAGATACAAATCTTGCAACAGGTAGTTCTATGGGGATTCATGAATCTCAATCAAGAATGTATGAAAATATGATTGGTCGTTCCTATGCATTTTGGGAAGCACATTTTGATCACTTAAAAGAAATATTTGATAAGGAACTTAAGAATGTAACACTACTAGAGTTCTATCAATATATTAACCGTGCTGAAAGATCACTTGTACGAACAGAAGCTGATGAACTTACCTATCCACTTCACATTATGGTTCGTTATGAAATAGAAAAATTACTAATTAGCGGTAAACTCAAAGCAAAAGATGTTGCTAAAAGATGGAAGAGACTTTACCAACAATACGTTGGTGTACGTCCTAAAGATGATAAAGATGGTGTTTTACAAGACATCCATTGGGCAGCAGGATCATTTGGTTATTTCCCAACCTATGCGCTAGGTAGTGCGTATGCAGCACAAATTTACTATGCAATGAACAAAGATTTTAATGTTGAAAATGCGATTTCTGACAATAAAATTGAAAAAATTAATGCATGGTTAAAAGAACATATACATCAATATGGTCAAAGCAAGTCACCAAAAGAGTTGATGTTGATGGCAACAGGTGAGCCTTTTAATTCAAAATATTACATTGAATACTTAAAAAGAAAGTTTTCAAGTTAAAAAAAACAGATGCTATTCAAGCATCTGTTTTTCATTTTAGGAAGGGATTATTTTCTTTTTCATATCCAATTGTAGTTGGTTTACCATGTCCTGGATAAACAACAGTTTTATCAGGTAATGTTAGTAGTTTAGTTCTAATGGTATCCATTAAAACTTTCTCATCGCCAAAAGGTTTATCTGTACGGCCGATAGATTCGAAAAATAACGTGTCACCACAAAATAGAAATGGTTCATTATATAAAGCAGTAGAACCTTCTGAGTGACCAGGTGTTTCGATAACTTTAAAAACGTGGCGACCAAAATCTATTTTATCGCCTTCAACTACATATTGATCCACAGGTACATCGTATGCAAAATAGTTATAGACAGTATCTGTCATCCAAACTTTATCCTTTAGTGGCGCATACACTGGGATATGATAATGTTCCTTTAATTGTTTTACACCGCCGGTATGATCATGATGGCCATGTGTAATGTAAATAAATTGTGGATCAAGCTTTCTTGACTTGATGTATTCGATAATTTCAGAACCCTCATAACCAGGGTCAATAATAAAGCATTGTTTATTTTCTGAAACTACATACGCATTCGATCGAGCTTCTCCCAATTTTAATCCAATGATTTCCATAATTTCACCTGTAGAGATTATACACTAGTTTTATGATTTTAACAAATACTTCGATTATATTTACATATTGTAGTATTTATAAAGATTATAAATAAAAACGATTGATTCAATTAATGATTTATTATATACTTAAATAAGAACACTTGTAGAACGAAAGGAAATTGAATATTATGTATGTAGTTGTACGTACCATGAAGGTGAAAAAAGGTCACCAGGAAGATGTCGTTGAGCGCTTTTCAAAACGAACCCTAATGTCTAAGTCGGAAGGTTATGTGAAATCTTATTTATTGTTAGATAGTAAACATAAGGATTATGACTTTTTTAGACAAGAGATTTATTGGAAAGATAAACGCGCTTTTTTTGTTTGGGAGGGTTCTCCAGAACATATAGCGATGCATAAAGCTAAAAAAGAATCAGGTCATGAAAGACCAGAAGAGATACTTGAAGTAACTCGTGAAACCTACGAGGTTGTAGGGGAAATATGATTAAACTAAGACGTACAGTAAGTGTATTTGTCTTAATTATATTGATTGTATTATCTTTAAGTATTGATGCAAGGAAAGATGTGAACTTATGGACTTTGTTTAAGTTCACACCCGAAACAATTGAAATTTTACTTATTTCTAGAATACCTAGAACTTTAACGATTATTTTAAGTGCATCAGCATTAAGTGTTGCAGGTTTAATCATGCAATCTGTTGCAAAAAATAAGTTTGTTTCCCCTGGAGTTATTGGAACAACCCAAGCAGCTACTTTAGGTGTATTAGTAGCATACCTGTTTTTCCCTGGTTTAGCACTTTGGGTACAGTTTATTTTTTCATTTCTAACATCACTTATTGCAAGTTTAATATTTATTACATTCTTAAGCAAAATACAGTTTAAAAACGAAGTTTATGTGCCTTTAATAGGGATGATGTTTGGTGCTTTAATCAGTTCCTTTTCTATTGTTGTAGCACAGTCTACGGGCACACTTCAATTCTTAAATAGTATTGGGGTGGGTAGTTTTACGAATAAAACCATTGGCACATATGAGATGGTTTATTTTGTTGTACCAGCACTTGTTGTTGCTATTGTTTATGCGAGTGAGTTTAATATTGTCTCTTTAGGTAAAGATTTTGCGAATAACTTAGGTGTTAACTATAATAAAGTGATAACTTTAGGGATCGTTATTGTAGCAGTAATTACAGCATCTACATTTATTGTAGTAGGTCCATTACCTTTCTTAGGTTTGATTATTCCTAATTTAGTATCTTTATATTATGGTGATCACTTAAAGAAAAGTGTTTTTGATTTAATGATTTTTGGAAGTATCTTTGTCTTAGTTTGTGATATCTTAGCCCGTGTTGTGTTATTTATACTTACTGGATACAACTTTGAAGTTGCTGTAGGTTTTGTGATGGGCATTGTTGGCTCTGTGATTTTCCTATATCTACTATTAAGGAAGACAAAACATGCTTAAAACATATAAATTTTGGGTTATGGTAACCCTTGTAGCTATCTTGATATATTTAAGTGTTTGGATGGTTTCTCAATATGATGTGATTGTCTTTAGTTTAAATGATCCAGATAGAGCACCCTTATTTTTAAAAACAATGCTCACTATCTTTCAAAGAAGAACAGTTCAAGTTGTTGCACTTTTAATTGCAGCAATACTTATTTCTTTATCGACTACTGTATTTCAAACACTTACACAAAATAGAATTATTACACCAAGTTTATTGGGGTTTGATAGTATTTTTGTGGTCACACAAACAACCCTTGTATATTTTGCAAGTATGTCGAAATTTGTAGTAAACCCTATACTTAACTTTCTAATTACAGTTTTACTCATGGTTGGTATAACACTTTTAATGTACAAAACGATTTTAAGAAAACACAGAAATAATATTTTACTATTATTATTAGTGGGGATGGTAATTTCAACACTTGCATCAAACTATGCATCATTCTTACAAATACTTATGAATCCAACAGAGTTTCAAGTTATTACAAGTTTAACCAATGTATCAGTTGTCAATATTAATTCAACCCTGACGCTCATCGCACTACCGGTTGCAGTAGTAACAACAATTTATTTTTATCGTAAGGCACATGTATATGATGTCATGGCACTGGGTATGAGTCATGCGATGAATTTAGGTATTGATTATAAAAGACAAACCCACATCGATTTAATATTTATCTCTATTGCGATTGCACTTACAACAGCACTTGTCGGTCCACTATCTTTTCTAGGACTCATCGCTGTAAATATAGCAAAAGAACTTTATGATAAATATCACCATAAACACATATTTATCTTATCTAGTTTAATTGCAGTCGTAGTATTAATCCTAGGTCAATCGATTGTAGAATTAATTGGCTTTAAAACAGTGGTCACCACCTTTATTAGTTTATTTGGTGGTATCTACATGATTTATCTCATCGTAAAGGAGCACAAAATATGATTATATTAGAAAATATTCACCAAAGCTATGGTAATAAAGAAGTCTTAAAAAATATCAGTCTCACCATTCCTGAAGGTAAAATAACAGGTATTATTGGACCAAATGGTGCTGGTAAAACAACGCTTTTTAATGTTATTAGTAGGGTTATTCAATCTAAATCTGGAAAAATACAAATAGATGGTGTAGATATCTTAGACAGTAAAATGAATTTATCTAAACAAATAGCCGTACTTAAACAAGCGAATCACTTTAATCTAAAACTTACAAGTTATGAACTCATCTCTTTTGGTAGATATCCACATTCTAAAGGTAAAATTACTAAAGAAGATAAGAAGATTATTGATCAAATGATTTCTTACTTAAGTTTAGAAGAGATAAAATATCAACATATTGATACCTTAAGTGGTGGTCAACTACAACGTGTATTACTAGCTATGGTATTGGTACAAGATACTAAATATATCATGTTAGATGAGCCGCTGAATAACCTAGATATGAAACATGGCGTTGAGATGATGTTATTACTACAAAAGTTTGTTGATGAATTAGGTAAAACAATTGTTGTAGTGATGCATGACATTAATATTGCATCTACATTTTGTGAACACGTAGTAGCAATCAAAGATGGTGAAATCTATTTTGAAGGACCATCAGAAAATCTAATGGTAGAAAAAACTTTAAACAGTATTTATGATTCTAATTTTTGTATTAGAGAAGTTGATGGTAAACGTATATGTATCTACCATAAGAATGAACTAATATTTAGTGAAGAAGAAGGCGAATAATAATGAAAAAAATAATAAATATCACATTACTTATTGTAATGATTACTACACTTACTGCTTGCAACCCGTTATCTGAGGGCAGTGGTATCAAAACTATTGAGTTTATCGATAGTGGAGATACGCCTGTTGAATCTTATACAGTAGAATATGGTAGTAAACTAGAAGCACCTGAAACACCTACATACTTAGATTATGAGTTTGATGGATGGTATGAAGATTCAAGATATTCAAAACCGTGGAACTTTGAAACGAATACAGTTAAAAAGGATACAAAACTCTATGCTAAGTGGTTAACTACAATCACACAAACAGTCTCTATTCAAATAGGCTTTGATAGTTCAAATGAACCAGTTTATGAAAAACAAGTCACTTTATCCAAAGTAAATGTGAATCCCAAAGTGGTTGTAACATTTGCATTAGAAGTTGTAGATATTTTTCAATCTGTAGGGTTTGATAAGACTGGGATTACATTCTTTGGTCTACCTAAATCTAACCTACCAGCATCAATTAGCGCATTTGAATCTAATAAATATCCAAATACAGGCACATTATTTGAACCTAATTATGATACATTAGATCTTATGATGCCTGACTTAATTATACTTGGTGGAAGAAGTGCTAATCTTTATACGTCACTTAAAGAAAAGTATCCTAATACAGATATCATCGATGTATCCAACTCAACATTCAGTTTTGAAAAACTAACTGAAGTAATAAACACACTTAAATTAATTTTCCCAAATATTAGTGAAGAGCTTACAACCAAACAGATTTTAATTGATGCTAGGTTAAGCACGCTACAATCTAAGGTCAATGGACAAAATGTATTATTTCTTCAAATAAATGGTGATCAAATATCTGTCTTCGGTAGTGGTTCTAGATATGGTGTTTTATATAACGAATTTAAATTTATACCAAGTGATCCAGGCTTACAAACACTTGAAACACATGGAAATGTAGTAAGTTTTGAATATGTTTCACAAGTCAATCCTCAAGTTATATTTTTAATGGATAGATCTGCTGCAATTGGTTCAACTGGAGCACTTGACCAAATCATGAATAATGCACTTATAAAAAATACAACTGCTGGTAAAAACAGTGATATTTATGTATTAGATCCGATGAGTTGGTATATCCTACCAGGTGGTGTAGAATCTACGCTAAAGATGATAGAGGATATTGAACAAATGTTTAATGAATAGGTTTGTTTTTGTATGAATTGTGTTATAATTATAGAACAAAAGCTTATTGACATATGTGCTCTAAGTTTGTTATAATAATTAGGGTTTATTAAAAGGAGTATGTAATATGCAATTTCCAGACTGGGTAATATTTATAGCAAGTATACTAATGATTGGTATATCTGCACTACAAAGTTCAAAAGACGATGTAATGAGTGCTTTTACAGGTAATAATTCTGAATTATTCAGAAATAAAAAAGTACAAGGTCCTGATGTGTTCTTCAATAGAGCAATGTTAATTATAAGTATATTATTTTTTGCTATGATTCTTTGGAGTAACAATATCGATAGATTCTTTATGTAATTATAAATTAGGTATTCCAAACGGAATACCTATTTTTATTTAAGAGGGTAGTTTATGCAAAGATATTTTTTAGATCATGAAAATAAAATAGATAAAGACGATGTGCATCATATATTAAATGTGATGCGTTTTAAATCTGGCACAGTTGTTGAAGTTTGTGGGACAACAGGATGTTACTTAGCTACTCTAGAAATTCAACATAAAGAAGTAGGTTTTTCTACAACGGAAAAGTTAGAAGATAACCCACCACTTAACGTAACCATTGTTCAAGGTCTACCTAAGGGTGATAAGATGGATACTGTTACAAAGTATGCTACACTCTTTCAAGCAAAGTCGATTATATTTGTTGCTATGAAAAGAAGTATTGCTAAACTCTCTAACGTTGATCATAAACTATCAAGGTTGAATAAGATTGCAAAAGAGGCAGCAGAACTATCCAAAAGAAGTACCTTACCTCATATTCAATTACTTGAAAGTTTAAAAGATATAAACACTGATGGTAAACAACTTGTTTTACTAGATGAATTAGAAAGAGTTTATAATATAAAAGATTTCACCAAAGACCATGGTACTAAAGACTTAATTGTCATTATAGGACCTGAAGGTGGTATTGATGAAATGGAAAGAAATGCATTAGTTGAGTGTGGAGCAATCACTGTAAGTTTAGGACAGTCCATCTTACCTACTGAATTAGCACATATTCCAATATTAAATGCATGTTTATTAACAAAATTATAAAAACCTTTTGACATCTATAGAGAAATGAATTATAATAATAAAGGTTTGATGAATCAAACATAACGGGAGGAGGGCAGATTATGTCTAAAACAGAAGTACGTAAAGGTGAGACGATAGAAGATACACTACGTCGTTTTAAGCGCACCGTAAGTAAAGAAGGAACTCTCGTAGAGGCTCGTAAACGCGAATATTATATTAAACCAGGCGTTGATCGTCGTATGAAAGCTAAAGCAGCTAAAACAAAGAAGAAAAAAAGATAAGCTAAAATTCCTTTAAAAACACCTTAAATCGAGGTGTTTTTTTGACCCCTAGACCCAAATAAGGATATTTCACTATAAATTTATGTTTATTTAACTTAAAAGAGATGTTTTTTATGGTATTTGGCTACTTGTAAGTGCAATTTATGCACATTTAAGGTAAAATATATATAGACAAAAATGGAGGATTATGCATGAAATTAAACCTGAATGTCCATCACGTTGAAACTCTACAACTTTTAGTTGGAATTGAAGATAAAAACTTAAAAGTTTTTAAATCTCATTATGGTTTCGATGTATCCATTCATGATGGTCAAATTGTCGTAGACGCTAAAGCGTCTGACCGTGTATTACTAGAAAATATATTTAGAACGCTTATTTTACTTGCTGAGCATAAAATTATCTTAACTGAAAGAGATGTCTTATATATTATTAAGATGGCTGAACAAGACAGATTAGAAAACATCTTAGATCTTTATAAGTCTCAAAAGAAAATATTAATTTCTGATCAAGGTAAATCCATTGTTCCTAAAACATTTAACCAAAGAGCTTATAGTGATGCACTTTTAAAATATCCACTGGTATTTGGCGTGGGACCTGCTGGTACTGGTAAAACGTATTTAGCGGTTGCTCATGCTGTTGCTGCACTCAAAAAAGGTTTGGTTAAAAAGTTAGTATTAACAAGACCAGCAGTTGAAGCAGGTGAATCTCTCGGATTTTTACCAGGTGATTTAAAAGAAAAGGTCGATCCTTATTTAATACCACTATATGATGCATTATATGACTTTTTAGGTATAGCGACTACCAATAGTTTAATGGAGCGAGGTATCATTGAAGTTGCACCACTTGCATATATGCGAGGGCGTACACTTGAAAATGCATTTGTTATACTAGACGAGGCGCAAAACACTACGGAAACTCAAATGAAAATGTTTCTAACAAGATTAGGGTTTTCAAGCTATATGGTTGTAACAGGAGATCCATCGCAAGTCGATTTAGGGTATAGAAACAAATCTGGCCTTAAACAAGCATTGGAAATACTAAATGATATAGATGATGCAAAAATCATTCAATTTGAAAAGGTTGACGTCATACGTCACCCATTAGTACAAAAAATACTAGAAAGATATGAACAAAATGGAAGTTAATTATTTTAACCAATATAAAGAAGAAACAACACAATTTGAAGCTATATTAGAAACTGTTTTTAAAGACATCAAAGAAGAAAAATCAATGCAAGTTATTTTTGTTGATAACAAACAAATTACAGATATCAATAAAACTTATAGAAATATCGATAAACCAACTGATGTTATTTCATTTCCAAATGATGATGAAAAAGATGACTCATTAGGAGATATCTTCATAAGTATTGATCAAGCTAAAATTCAAGCACTTGATTATGGTCACACATTAGAACGTGAAATCGGATTTTTAGCAGTTCATGGTTACCTACATCTACTTGGATATGATCATCATACCGAAGCAGATGAAAAAGAAATGTTCACGCTTCAAGAAGAAATACTGAATAAAGCAAATTTGAAAAGATAAATAATAGAAAGAAGGCCAATTTATGAACTTAGAAGCAGCAAAACAAGCTAGACTTAAAGCCTATGTACCATACTCAAAATTTAAAGTAGGTGCAGCAATCGTCTTAAACGATGGCACAATCATCCACGGAGCAAACATTGAAAACAGTAGTTTTGGATTAACTTCCTGTGCTGAAAGAAATGCATTATTTTCATTAATCTCACAAGGTTATGATCCAAAAGAAATTAAAGAAATTACAATTATTGGTGGATCCAAGGGACCAATCTCCCCTTGTGGCGCATGCAGACAAGTCATGAGTGAACTTGTTCCTAAAAATACAAAAATCTATTTAGCAAACTTAGAAGAAGAAATTTATGAAACATCAGTAAGTGAATTATTACCTTTCGGGTTTGATTTAGATAAAGACCGCGTCTAATGGCATCAAAATCTGGATTTGTTGCCATTATAGGCAAACCTAATGTTGGTAAATCAACATTAATCAACGCACTTATTGGCGAAAAAATAGCCATTACATCACCTAAGGTTCAAACTACTCGTTTTAGAATTACAGGTATTTTAAATGAGGGTGAAAATCAATTTGTTTTTATTGATACACCAGGCATGCATAAACCTTATCACGGTTTAGGGAAATCTATGGATAAGTCTGCAACGGATGCATTAATGGATGCAGATGCCATTATGTGGGTTGTTGATCAAACATATAGAAGAACTGATGAGGTTATTCTAGAGCGCATCAAATATAGCCATTTACCTGTTATCTTAGTAATCAATAAGATTGATACATTAGAAAACAAAGCAGAGATTGATAAAATTATTATTTCATTTTTAAAAGTACATGAATTTAAGCATATCGTACCTATTTCAGCGAAAGACCAAACCCATTTAACACAGTTAAAAGAAACATTAGTTGAGTACTTAGTTGAAGGTCCACATTACTATCCAGATGATTATGTCACAGACCAAACTGATGAATCTCGTATGACGGAAATCATAAGAGAACGTATCTTATACTATACTGAACAAGAAGTACCACATAGTGTTGCTGTTATGCTTGAATCATTTAAGTTTAATGAAGAACTTAACACGATGGATATTGATGCTTTAATCATTGTAGAACGTGATAGTCAAAAAGGTATTTTAATCGGTAAAAATGGTGAAAAATTAAAACGTATTGGTACAGAAGCTAGAAAAGAAATTAATAAAATCTTTGACATGAAGATACATCTTTCTTTATGGGTTAAGGTTAAAAAAGATTGGCGTAATGACCCGACTACTGTATCACGTTATGGTTATGGTAAATAAGTATGGAAGGCATCGTATACAAACAACAAAGTTATTTAGAAAATGACAGGTTATTATTTGTATATACGAAACTTGGACGTATAACATTAGTAGCAAAAGGAAGTCAAAAAATGACTTCAAATATACGTAATGTTGCACAATATTTAAATCTTATTTATTTTAAAGAAGTACCCCAAAAAAACATGTATGCACTCATTGAAGGTAAAACCTTAAATGATTTTCAAAACATCAAATCAAACTTTGATTTGATGACTCAAGCAAGCATCTTATTTGATTTAATAGGGTTTGTTGCCGACAATGATGATCATGAATCGATTTATACATTATTAGAAGGTGCTTTATTGCATTTTTCAAAAGAATCTATACTTTCATTTGGATTTAAACTACTTAGTTATCTGGGGTACCAAATATCTTTAAAACCTGATGGTAGAAGAGTTAAAGGTGTCAACATAAAAACAGCTTCAATTGTTTATGAAAAAGAACCGTATGTTGCAAATATTGATGTTCATCAAACAACATTATTAGTTCGATTAACTTATCTGGAATATGATAAAATAGATGCAATTGATGAAATAAATTATAGAGAATTAAAAGAATTTATGTATGCGTATTATGAATACCATACAGATCACAAATTAACGCGCAAATAAGGAGTATGTCATATGGTTACATTAGAGTATTTAGTACAATACGCAAAACAAACAGGTTACATCTTTCAAGGCTCTGAAATCTATGGTGGGCTAGCAAATACTTGGGATTACGGTCCACTAGGTTCATTATTAAAGAAAAACATTAAAGAAGCTTGGACACAAAAGTTTATCCGTCAAGCGCCTAATGTGGTTCAACTAGATTCTTCTATTCTATTAAACCCATTAGTATGGCAAGCTAGTGGTCACTTAAGTGGTTTTTCAGATCCATTAATAGAAAATAAAACATCGAACCAAAGATATCGTGCTGATAAATTAATTTTAGAGCATGATCCTACTCAAAATCCAGATGGCTGGAGTGATGAGAAAATGTATCAATATATTATCGATCATAAAATTAAAGACCCAGTGTCTAAAACAAGTGATTGGTTACCAATTAGAAAGTTTAATATGATGTTTAAAACTTTCCAAGGGGTGGTGGAAGAAACTGCAAATGAAGTGTATCTGCGCCCAGAAACAGCTCAAGGCATCTTTATTAACTTTAAAAATATTCAACGTGCACAACGCCTTAAGGTGCCATTTGGTGTTGCTCAAATTGGTAAGAGTTTTAGAAATGAAATTACACCAGGTAACTTCACATTTAGAACGAGAGAATTTGAACAAATGGAATTAGAGTTTTTCTGTAAACCGGGTACTGAAATCCAGTGGTTTGATTACTGGTTAGACAGAATGCTTAAATTCTTAACATCTCTTGGTGTAAAAGAAGAAAATCTGCGTGCTGAACCACACGCTAAAGAAGCATTAAGTCACTATTCAAATGCTACCACAGATATTGAATTTAAATATCCATGGGGTTACGATGAATTATGGGGTATTGCAAGTCGTACAAACTTTGACCTTAAGAGCCATCAAGATTTAAGTAAAGAAGATATGTCTTACTTAGATCCTGAAACGAATGAAAGATACATTCCTTATGTTGTAGAACCATCTGTTGGTGTTGAAAGACTATTATTAGTATTCTTATTAAATGGCTTAGAAGAAGAGACATTAGAAAATGGTGATGTAAGACAAGTTTTAAAACTTCATCCAAAACTTGCACCATATAAAGCAGCAATTTTACCACTTGTACGTAAAGAACATAGTAATAAAGCTAGAGAAATTCATGAAATGCTAAGTGAAAATCTAGATGTTGTTTATGATGAAACACAAAATATAGGTAAAAGATATCGTCGTCAAGACGCGATTGGTACGCCATTTTGTATTACAGTAGATCATCAAACAATGGATGATGATACTGTTACAATTAGACACCGTGATTCTATGGAACAATCTCGTATTGCAATTAAAGATATTGAAGCGTTTATTTTAAAAGCAACTAAATTTTAATTCGTAAACTGAAAGGACATCCATATGCAAGATAATATCTTTCAAAAAATTAATGAACAAACAGATATCGTTGCATTAGTCTCTAAATATGTAGATTTAACCAAACGTGGTAAAAACTATATGGGACTTTGTCCTTTTCATGATGAAAAAACACCTTCATTTTCTGTAACACCAGAAAAAAATATAGCTTTTTGTTTTGGCTGTAAAAAAGGTGGTGCACCGATTACATTCTTAGCTCAAATTAAAAACATAAGTAATGTAGATGCTGCAAAGGAATTAGCCCAAGAACTTGGCATTGAATTTGGTGAAACTAAACAACAGCACAATCCGTTTAAACATTTACACGATGTCATGAATGATGCTGCTAGTTTTTATCAGTTTGCACTTAAGAACTCTGAATCTGGTAAATTAGCCTATGACTATTTAACAAATAGAGCGTTAAGTGATGAGTTAATTCATCACTTTGAAGTAGGTTATGCACCAGATCAAATAGATAGTTTATATAAAATGCTAAGATCTAAAAATCATAGCGTTAGTGACATGATGAGTTTAGGTTTAGTGAAACAAAATGAAGAAGGTCACTATTATGATGTATTTAGAAATCGTATTACTTTTCCGATTAAAGATGAACATGGTCAAATTATTGCCTTTTCAGGAAGAACTTTAAATAAAAACGAGAAAGCTAAATACATTAACTCGACTGAAACACCGATCTTTAAAAAAGGGTTAACACTCTATCACTATTTTGAAAGTATTCGACCAGCAGTTAAGCAAAAGCATGTGATTTTGCATGAAGGGTTCTTTGATGTTTTTGCATCCTATAAAGCAGGTTTTGAAGCAAGTGTTGCAACTATGGGGACTGCAATTACAAGTGATCAAGCAAAACTGATTCGACGTATAACAGATCATGTAGTGATTGCGTATGATGGTGATAATCCTGGTATTAAAGCAACACTACATGCAATACCAATATTAAAACGCCATGGATTAAGTATTTCTATATTAAGTTTACCAAATAAAATGGACCCTGATGACTTTGTTTTAAAACATGGTGTAGATAAATATCAAGCACTGTTTAATAAACTTCTTGACCCATTCCAATTTGGATATATATATTATCAAAAAGATAAAGACTTTAAAAAGTCGGATGATATTACAAAGTTTAAACAAGAAATGAAACAGTTGTTAGTTGGAAGTGATCCAACAATTATTGATTTATACGAACGTAGATCATTTGATGAGTTAGGCATACAACTACTTATTAATGAGCACACTTCATCACTTCCAATCAAACAAAAACCAATTGATAGGACAGTAGTAAGCCGTGCTGAACGTTCTATTGATATCATTATTATGGACTTACTTAAGCAACGTACATATCTAGATAAGATAAGAGAGAGTATCTTACTAACAGATATTACAGACCCTAAAAAACGTGAACTTTATAGAGATTTATTGAATTATTATGAGATAAATTCAGATACTACATTGAATCTAGAAGCATTTAAAATGGGTTATACAAAAGAACTAGAATTAGTTGATGCATATTGCAAAACGACAGATTATTGTAACAATTTACTAATTCAAAATGACAACACGTTACATGAGATGTTAAAGCATTTTGATCTTTACAAAAAGCAATTAGAAATTCAAACCTTAATAAAGAAAACTGAATCTATAACAGACGATGTTGAGATGAATCGCACATTAAAAGCGATCGATGAACTCAGAAAGCAGGTAAAAACAAATGAGTCAAAAAGATATAATAAAAAAATTAGTTAAAAAAGCAGGTAAGAAAAAATCACTGGTGCAATCCGATTTAATTGAGTTTGCTGATTTAAATTCCCCTGAATATTATGAAATAGAAAAAGAATTATCAGATTTAGAAATTGATGTATTACTGGATGATGAAGAAGAAGAGGTTGATGTTCAAGAAAATCCCCTTTTTGATGATGAAGACATTGAAGTGGAATTAGAAGTTGAAGATGAACCGGACGAGTTTTCACTATCTAGTTTAGAAGTTGAGGAAGTTGAAGAAGAAGAACTATTAAACATTGACACGATTCCTTCAAGTATTAAAGTGGATGATCCTGTACGTATGTACTTAAAAGAAATTGGTCAAATTCCATTACTAAATATTGATGATGAAAGAAAATATGCAATCATGGTATACCAAGGTCGTGTAGCTTTAGAACAACTTGAGGCAGTAAGAAATGGTGAAGTAGATTTATCTGATGAAGATGTGCAATCATTAGAAGATACAATTAGAAAAGGTCATTATGCTAAAGAAAAATTAGTTGAAGCTAACTACCGTTTAGTTGTAAGTATTGCTAAAAAATATACACAACGTGGTTTACTATTTCTAGACCTTATTCAAGAAGGTAATATGGGTCTTATGCGTGCTGTGGATAAATTTGATTATGAAAAAGGATTTAAATTCTCAACATACGCTACTTGGTGGATTCGCCAAGCGATTACTAGAGCAGTTGCCGATCAGGCAAGAACAATCCGTATTCCTGTACATATGGTTGAAACAATTAATAAAATGATTCGTATTCAACGTCAATTAGTTCAAGAATTAGGACGGGATGCAACGATTGAAGAAATCGCTGAAAAGATGGACATCACGCCTGAAAAAGTTCAAAACATCCAAAGAATTGCAAAAGAACCAATCTCACTTGAAGCACCAGTTGGTGAAGAAGAAGATTCTTCATTAGGGGATTTTATTAGCGATCCAAATGCATTAAATCCTCATGATTATATGATGCAAGAAATGGTTAAGAAAACCTTAGATGAAGTTTTAGAAACATTAACTGATAGAGAAGAAAAGGTCCTAAGATTACGTTATGGGCTACTAGATGGTAAAACACACACACTTGAAGAAGTAGGGCGTGAGTTTGGTGTTACACGTGAACGTATTCGTCAAATTGAAGCTAAAGCATTAAGAAAATTACGTAGTCCTCAACGTCAAAATAAATTAAAAGAATTTTATATTACAAGAAAATGAATCGTATAGCATTTATTGGTGAGCTTACAAAAGGTTATGAAACTGTTATTGATATAGGTAGTGACCATGGTCTTGTCTTAAAGTATGCTCTAGATCATAAATATATAAAACATGCAGTAGCCTCTGATATTAATAAGGGTCCACTTAATCACGCAAAAAAAAATCTAGCAGGTTATCCTGTTAGGTTTTATTTATCTGACGGATTTAAAAGTGTAGATAAAGACTATAATCTTGCTGTGATAACCGGTATGGGTCCACATTTAATTATCGATATACTAAAAGAAGTTATGCACTTAGAGGACAAAACCTATATTCTAGGCGCCAATGAAAAAATTGAGGTGCTTCGAAATTGGTTAAGTCATAACGGATTTATTATTGTAGATGAGTATGTAATTTTTGATGGTTTTTACTACGTCTTCTTAAAGGTTGTTAAAGGTAATATGTCGTTAACTGAAGAAGACATATACCTAGGACCTAAACTTAAAACAAAAAAGGAAGCACAGGCTTATTTTAAGCATAAATACAACCATTATTTAGATTTATCGAAAAAAGCTAAGGGTGAAAAGTTAGTTGAGATTGAAAAAACACTACAACTTTTTTCTAACGTTATAAAATAAAAGTCTTATAAGGTATAACCTTATAGATTTTTGGTATAATGTTCTTCAAGACATATAGAAAGTAGATGCATAATTTATGATTAAATCTTTTCGATTTTTAAAACCCTATTTTGGATGGGTCATATTAATCTTTATATTAGTAGCTTTAAGAGCAGTTATGACTTTAGCACTACCTGCACTTTTGGGTGAACTAATTAATGATATTACAAGTTCTAGCTTAACTGAAACAGAAAAATACCAAAGTCTAATGACCAATGGTCTTTTAATGTTAGGATCAACGATCATTGGGATTGTAGCTATTTTATTTTCTGGCTACCTAGAATCCAGAGTATCTAGTGCATATGGTAGAGATTTGAGAAATGCTTTATATAGTAAGGTTCAAACATTTTCTTTAAATGAGATGGATAGGTTTACAACCTCATCACTAATTACTCGTACAACTAATGATATTCAATCACTACAAATGATGCTAGCACAGCTCATGCGTAGTGTGATTATGGCGCCCATTATGGCACTGGGCGGGATTATCATGGCGTTTGTGTTAAGTCCGAATTTAACCGTATTCTTATTTATATCGGTTGCAGTTATTATATTATTCTTAACAATACTTTTATTAGTTGTAATGCCTAAATTTAAAATTATTCAAAGACTAATTGATAAAATGAACTTAGTTACACGTGAAAACTTGAGTGGATTACGTGTCGTACGTGCTTATAATACACAAAAACTACAAGCGCAAAAATCAAAAGACGTAGCCAGAGATTCAATGAAAAGAAACATATTTGTACAACGTATTTTCAATACAATTTGGCCGGTTTTAGGACTTTTGATGCAATTAACGACTGCAATGTTATATTATGTTGCAGTATCTAATGGAGTGATTAGCCAAGGTTCAGCATTTGAACCGGGCGATATATCCGCTATTGTACAGTATGCATCACAAGCACTCATGAACTTTATGTTTATTACAATGATTTTAACAATGATTCCACGTGCTGCAATATCAGCAAGACGTATCATGGATGTCATAGATTCAGATGTTTTAATTAAAGATCCAGTGAATCCAGATCAGATAGATAATGTATTAGGTGAAATTGAATTTGAAAATGTTAGTTTTCAATATCCTGGAGCTGATGAACCAGTATTAAGTCATATCTCACTTACTGCAAATCCAGGTCAAGTGACCGCATTTATTGGTTCAACAGGTAGTGGTAAATCTACCTTAATCAATTTAATTCCTAGATTTTATGATCCTACTGAAGGACGTATTTTATTAGATGGTAAAGATATAAAGACCTTTAATCAAAATGAATTCTTAAAATATATTGGTTATGTACCTCAAAAAGGTAATTTATTTAAAGGTACCATTGCATCAAATATTTCTTTTGGTCAAGAAGAGATCAACATGGATGTTGTTAAAAAGTCGGCTGAAATTGCTCAAGCATCTAATTTCATTGATCAAATGGATGGTAAATATGATGCACCAATTACTCAAGGTGGAACCAATGTTAGTGGTGGCCAACGCCAAAGATTATCGATTGCTAGAGCACTAGCAAAAGAGCCCCAAATTTATATATTTGATGATTCTTTTTCTGCACTTGATTATAAAACAGACATTAATTTAAGAAATGCACTTAAAAAGCATGTAGATGCAACCATTATCATCGTCGCGCAACGTATTAATAGTATTAAAAATGCTGATAAGATTGTAGTACTTGATAAAGGTAAAATAGTTGGAATGGGAACACATGAGGAGTTAATTAAAACTTCGAAGGTATATCTTGAAATTGCCGAATCTCAATTAAGTCAGGAGGAGCTTTCACGATGAATAGAAGACATAGTGCACATGAACCCGTTAAAGCCAATGACTTTTGGGGTACTTTAGGGCGTTTATTAAAATATTTGAGTAAAGATAAGTGGATAGTATTATCTGCAGCTTTATTTTCAGTTATTACAGCATTAATTACAGTATTTACTCCGATTTTATCGGGTAAATTATTAACTTCAATTGAATTAATTTGGTCTGGTACAGATGCTCAAGGCATCATCGATTTATTTGGAATATCACTTAATTTTAATGAAGTACTTATTGGTCTTATACTCACAGCATCTTTATCATTTGTTTTTGGTTTAACACAAGGATACATGTTAATTGGTGTGACACAGCGTCTAACATATAAGATGCGTGCAGATTTAGCCGATAAAATTAATACATTACCACTAAACTTTTTTGATAAACATAAAACTGGTGATGTGTTATCCAGAGTAACAAATGATGTGGATATTATTAACCAAACACTTACTCAAAGTATTTCAGAAATATTTAGATCCTTTACACTTGTTATAAGTATTTTAATTATTATGTATATCATGCGTTGGGATTTAGCAGTTATTACAACTGTAGCAGTTATATTATCTTTATTTGTAGCATCTAAGTTTGTCAAACTATCTCAAAAGTACTTTAGACAAGCAGCTAAAAATACAGGAGATATGAATGGACATATTGAAGAAATCTACCATGGTCATTTAGTTGTTAAAGTATTTAATCACCAAACTCAAGCTAAGCATGAGTTTGATGAAATTAATGATCGAATTTTTGAAACCTCATGGAAATCACAATTTGTATCATCTATTATGATTCCTATTCAATTTTTCTTTACAAATCTTTCATTTATTGCTATAGCAATTATTGGAGGTTATTTACTTATCACAGACCCTTCTTTCGAAGTTGGGTTTATTATGACATTTATCATGTATTCTAGACAGGTATCGATGCCTATTCAATCAATCGGTCAAACTGCATCCGTATTACAACAAACAGCTGCATCAGCAGAACGTATTTTCTTTATGATGGATGCAACTTCAGAACCAGACGAATCTGATAAACCTAATGTTTTAACTAAAGTAAAGGGTCACGTTGAATTTAAAAATGTTCATTTTAGGTATGTAGAAGATACTCCTGTAATACAAGGTTTATCTGCAGAAATAAAGCCAGGTCAAATGGTTGCAATTGTAGGACCTACTGGTGCTGGTAAAACTACACTTGTTAATCTTCTGATGCGTTTTTATGAGATAGATAGTGGTTCCATCTTAATTGATGGTGTAGATATTAAAGACATGAAACGAGAAGAAGTTAGAAGTTATTTTGGAATGGTTTTGCAAGATTCATGGATATTTGAAGGTACTGTACTAGATAACATTAAGTATGGTAATGAAGATGCAACATTTGAAGCTGTTGAACAAGCTGCAAAGGCTGCACAAACAGATCATTTTATTCATTCTTTGGCAGATAATTATAATTTTAGATTATCAGAAGATGGATTAAATATCAGTCAAGGCCAACGTCAACTCATAACCATCTCAAGAGCAATGTTAGCAGATAAACCAATGCTTATCTTAGATGAGGCAACCTCATCTGTTGATACTCGAACTGAAGTTCTAATTCAAAAGGCAATGGATCATCTTATGAAGGGGAGAACTGCGTTTGTTATTGCACACAGATTATCGACGATTCGTAACGCGGATATTATTTTTGTGGTAAAAAATGGTAACATAATTGAACAGGGAAATCATGAAGAACTTATAAAAAAAGACGGTTTTTACGCTCAATTATATAATTCACAATTTGAGTCATAAAAGGCTTTACATTCAGCAGTGAATAGGTTATAATAGTCATTGCTGAATAAGTGTGTCCGAATAGCTCAGCTGGATAGAGCAATAGCCTTCTAAGCTATCGGTCGGGGGTTCGAATCCCTCTTCGGACGCCATTTTGATATTTATTAATGCTACCGTAATGGGTAGCATTTTTTTATATCTTTTAAGTATTGTTGAAGTATGTTTGAAGTAGTGTTGAAGCGATATGGTGTTTTTCTATATAAATTAATATTTTTGAATGAAATGATGTTTTTATTATTGATTTTAATCCTAAAATACTAGGGTTGATTAAAGGCTATTCGAGATTTCAGTCTATTTTTAGGTAGGTTGATTAAAGGCTATTCGAGATTTTATGACTTTTTAACCCGAGATGTTTAAAGGCTATTCGAGATTTCGTGCCTTTTTTGAAAACAAGTATAAAGGCTATTCGAGTTATATGATGATAATTGTCCAGTTAACCTCTATTTGAAGCCTTGTTTGAATGAATTTAAAGTTTCCAGATTTAAAAGGTATATTATCTATTTCACCATTTAAGTCGATTTCATTTATGTTTCTATTTGATAAATGAATGCATAAAATAAGATTATCTCTATCGACTGCTATTACAAAATTAAATATTTCTTTTAAATCAACATCCCTTTTGTTTTTGAGATCCTTAAGCTTTCTCATGAATAAGGGGATGTTTTTTTTATATGTATAGTTCATTAATTTTTTATATCTTAAAGTTAGAAACTGCTCATTTACTTCACTCAGCTCAACCTTGATTTTTTCTTTGATTTGATTTCTAGCAGAAGTATCTATCTTTAGACTATTTAGATTAGATAGCTCATTGCTTAATGATTCAGCTTCTAAGGTTAATTCATTAATCTTATCATCTACACCAGATGCTTTGATTGTCTTTTCTAATAAATCATTTATCTCATCTTTGATAAATTTGGACTTAAGTAATGCATTTGCACCTTCATCTAATAATTTATCAATTTGTGCATAGTAGATGTTTTTAGCATCTAGTACTCTATTTCTATTATTATCAAGCACTTCAAGTAGTTTAATCTCATGCTTGGTATTACGGTGATTGATTTTACTCTTGTAAAACTTCTCTCCGATTATAGAATAAACATAATTAGCGTATTCAAAGTCTGTTTTCACTTTGGGTGGTGTATAAAATCTGTTCGCTCTATTTTTTATTATCTCTTGAACTGCATTAAATGTTTCTTTAGATACAATGGGTTCATGATTATCTGAAACATAATATTTTGGTTTAGTTAAATTTGGTTTCGAGTCTCTTGATCCAATTTTACTTACGGTTGTTTTTTGAAGTAACATATCACCGGCATACTTTTCATTTCTTAAGATACCATTAAGTGTACCAATAGAAAATCTATCTTTACCATTTAAAGTTTTAAATCCCTCTTTATGCAGTGTCTCAATTATTTCATTTAGTGTCTTACCTTCGATGTATAAATCAAAGATTAATTTTACAGCTGGTCCTTGTTTAGGGTTAATTATAAAGTTACCTTCTTTATCAAATGTATAACCGTAGATTCTAGGTGTTGTGTTTCCACCATTTTCCATTTTCTTTTTATATGTCCATAAGACATTGGAACTATTAATTTTGGATTCCTCTTCGGCGACAGATGTGAATATAGTTAAGAAGAAGTCAAAAGATGTATCATTGGTTGTAATGTTTTCCTTTTCAAATCGAACCTCAACGCCTAGTTTTCTTAGTTCTTGAATAGCCTTTAAACCACTTATAGTATCTCTGGTAAACCTTGATATTGATTTGGTAAGAATGATATCTATTTCACCAAGTCTAGCAAGTTCAACCATTTTATTGAACTCAGTTCTTTGGGTGATATTAGTTCCGCTTTTTCCATAATCTGCAAATACACCAGCGAACTCCCATAACGGATTGGAAGTAACCTGTTTATAATAAGTTGATACTTGTAATTCAAATGAAGTTTTTTGTAGATCCTTCATGGTTGAAACTCTAGCATAAACTGCCACTTTTTGTTTTTTAAGTGAACCATCTATATTAATTAGGCAAGTATCATTAGCAGCTATTTTAACTATATCTCTATTGGTCATTTAATTGCACCACCTTATAACTAATATTTTTATTTAAGTCTTTATCGTATAGTGTCTTATCAATTAAGCATTCAGTATCATTGAGTATTGTAAAATCATTAATAATTTCACTTGGGCTATACTTATTATCATTTAGAATAATTACTAGATCATTAGTTGGAGTAACTATAATTAATTTAAAAACAGCTCTTATCAAAATTCCTTCAGCAATGGATGAATTATTCTTAATGAAGTTATTAATAATCTCTTTACGGGATTCACTAATTATACTATTAGATATTTCTAAGTTTATCCTTGATATATCAAGGTTGTTTTTTTCTATTTTGTCTTTGTATTTAGAATAAGTCATGTTAAAACTCTTAGGGTCCTCTTTGGCCAGTGCTAGGTTTTCATTTACAAAGCTATCCAATTCGGTCATAATATATTCGTTGTCCTTGGTTAACTCCTTTAATTTGGCGCTTAATTCGGCCCTGTTTGGGTTTTCTTTTAAAGTCTTAATAACTTTAGCATGAGCTCTATCCTTTGAAATAAAGCCGGATATTACGTCATTTAATACAGACATTATAAGTTCGTTATCGATTGGTTTTTCTACACATTTAATATTTGGATTTTTAGGTGCATGATTGCAGTTTAGAACAATCTTTTCACTTTTACGATTATGATTGTGGACATGTCGTTTCATTGGTCTTTTACAAGTAGAGCAATAAACTAAGTTGGTTAGTGGATATTTTGAATTCTTTGGTGTATTAATAGTATCTTCAGTTTCTTTTTTAATCATTTCTTGAACCATATTGAAATCTTCTTTACTTATGATGCCTGGATGAGAATTCTCTACATAATATTTATCAACGATATTATCATTAGGGACACTTTTATGAGTTAGGTAATCAACTGTATAGGTCTTTTGCAAGATGGCATCTCCAGCATACTTTTCATTTTGTAGTATCCTTAAAACAGCAGAAGTCTGCCACTTATCTTTACCGGTAGCAGTTTTAATTTTTTCTTTCATTAATATTTTTGATATATCATAGGCAGAATGCCCTTTTAAGTATAGGTCAAAAATAGTTTCAATAATCTTTGCTTCCTCTGGAATAATCACTAGATTACCTTTTTCATCTTTTGTGTAACCTAAGAAGTTTTTGGTATTTAAAATAATTTTGCCTTCTTTAAACCTTTTTGTAACACTCCACCTAATATTTTCTGATATACTTCTAGATTCTTCTTGAGCTACACTGCTCATTATTGTTAGAACAAAATCAAGTTTTGTATCACTTGAATTAAGGTTTTCTTTTTCAAAGAAGATTTCAACTCCTAATTCACGAAGCTCTCTAACTGTTTGCAATACTTCAACGGTGTTTCTGCCAAATCTTGATATCGATTTAGTTAATATTAAATCAATTTTGCCGTTTTTAGCATCACTTATCATTTGCATGAATTGTTCACGCCTTTTCATTTGAGTTCCTGTTATGCCCCTATCTGCATACATACCAGAAAACTCCCATGCTTCATTATTATTTATTAGGGTTTGGTAAGCCTCAATTTGATTTTCAAAGCTATTTGCTTGATCCTCTTCATCTGTTGAAACTCTAGCATAAGCACATACTCTTAACTTTCTAGCTTCTGGATTATCAAAGGATACAACAAAAGGGTTTATTGCCTCTATAACTTTAATTTTCTTTACTCTATTATTCATCGGTTTATACCTCCTTTTTATTTAGTAGCATATTACAATTACTTCAACCTTATAGCAAGTTATAAAATGGCTTTGTTATGATGTTTGTTTGATACTAAGTAGTTAGTAGCATTTTGCCATTCTTCAAATGAAATCAAATCATTTTTATATAATTCATTTAATATATGTTTAATATAAATACATTCAATATCTAGCATATTTACCCTTTCTTTCAAGATGTATCAAAATAAAAAACGACCTTTATGTATTAACTACATAAAAGCCGTTTTTACGTGCTCTTTTAAAAGACTATATAAAAGTCCCTTATACAACCCTTAACAATTTCACTTGCTATTATACTAAATTAAAAACTATTTGTAGATAGACCAGCAGCGTACAAATTAAAAGAAATAATTATTATCGTATTCCTTTTCTATTTTGGCAAGTAGCATGCCAATAAAAATCAATGATTTACTTTGTTCCTTTGAAAAGTAAATGGGTTTATCATTATAATAGAAAAAGCCATCACCTTTATCAAAGAAGTGAACTTTAGATATGTAAAGCTTATGATGATACTCAAATAACATTTCATGATCATTCACATGACTCATGTTGGTTTCAAACACTTTAGTTAAATTATCCCTAAGCTTAACCACAATAAAAGTAGAACTAATGTTTGCTATATTTGTTGGATGAGAAATGAATTCTAAATTACCATCTATATTCGTGACAGTCTGGAAACTAACTACTGGTTGCACCGCATCAATTAAATTGGATGAGGTAATTAAATCAAGTGTTGTTCCATAAAAACTAGCAAGTATTTTTAGTGACTCGGCACTAATTTCTCTAGTGCCATTTTCATAGTTTGAATAAGCTTGTCTAGATAGATTTAAAACACTTGCTACCTTTTCAGAGGATAAATTCTTTTGTTTTCTTAAATATTGTAAATTTTTCATGACTATTTCTTTAAATTCCATAACAGAACCTCCTTAGACTAAGTTTTATTGCCTGCTTCAAAATGTTGCGGGCATTTTTCTGTTTATGATTATTATAGCGTAATTATAGCAAAATATGGTAAGAATTGCTACTATTTGTTGCTTGCCTAACAATGATTACTAAAGTCATTTATTTAAAGTTCGATATTATATACAATTAAGGGGCTTTAATGATAGGGCTTTTTAATTTAGAAGGGAGTAGATAGGTTGGCAATAAAAGATTCAAGACATAAAGAACCTAGTTATCCACGAGTTTATCTAACAATGGCAAGAATGAAAAAAGGCATATCAGGTGAGGAGTTATCTAGAAGACTAGATGTAACCAAAGGTTATTATTACGCTTTAGAAAATGGTAGTAGGGGAAATAAATTAACCGTATTATTATTTGCAAAGATAATTGCTTGCTTAGATGTCGATGCAAAAGAAATGCTAGAAAACGAAGTTAGATATCTAAAAGAACGGAAACTGTTCTTAAAAGACAAACGAAAAATCAAATATTAAAGGAAGATTAAATGCAACAAAGAGATCTGAAAACCATGATTGATGAGTATATCGATTATATGGATAGGAAGCAAATTACAAAGGACTCTTATAAAAGAATACTCTATAAATATGATGACTACATTACAACCTTAGCAATTTCAAATCCAAGGCGTAATGATGTATTAAAATATAAAGAATATCTTTTAAAAAATCTTGGCTCAGCGTCAGTACAAAAGCACATAGTTGTGCTTCGTGGCTTTTATAGATACTGCAAACTAAATAATTATTATGATGATATTACATATGAAGTAAGAGGGATGAAGATTCAACCAACATTTAAAAGACAAGCCCTATCGATTGAAGATTCAAAAAGATTACTTCAAAAAGCCAAACAAAGAGCTAAAGATGTCTTAGGTAAGCGTAACTATGCCATAGTCGCATTACTTTTAACTACAGGACTTAGATCAATTGAAATTGAAAGAGCAGACGTGTTCGATCTAGATATTATCGATGGAGACCATGTCTTATTTATAATGGGGAAGGGTCGTGATTCAAAGGATGCATTTGTCAAACTATCAAATGAAGTATATGAAATTATACAAGACTACTTAATCGCAAGAAATGATGAGAATGAAGCTTTATTCTTGACGCATCATTCAAAAAATCAGAGTAGAAGACTAAGTACTAAAGTAATCAGGAGTGCTGTAAAAGAACTTTTGATTAGTATTGGTTATGATTCTAAAGCATATTCGGTTCATAGCTTAAGACATACATTTGCAACAACTGCATTAATTGAAGGTGCATCACTACTAGAAACAAAAGAAGCACTAAGACATAGTGATGTATCTACTACACAAATTTACGCACATTTAGTTGAAAAGTTAAAATCTAATACATATCAAAAGGTAAGCGATGCACTCTTTAAATCAAAGAAATAACAGGAGATAATTTATGCAAAGCACTTTTAAAGTTAAAGAAGTTAAAAAAGCAAATTTTGGGAAAATAAAAATTGCATCCACGATGGGAAAAGAGTTTTTATATTGCTTAAAAGATATTTGTAAGTTATTTAGTATAAATCTTCAAACAGCTAGAGTTAAGATTGGTAATAAGAATATCTATGAAATACCTATAATCAAAAAAGATAGTGAGTCCAAAACATTATTTACTAATAAGATTGGGTTAACTGAATGTTTAACACTAAGTCAAGATGAGAAGGCAGATATGATTTATGAATGGTTATTAGATGTAAAAGAAAAGATGTCAATAACATTTAATAACTATACAGTTGATGATTTAAAAAATAAGGATACAGCGAGTTTTATATTAAATAAGTTAAACGAGTTGTCAACGCTTGTATCCGTTCAAAATGTCAAGATAGAAGAAAATATGGAAAAGGTACATTTATATGATGGTATCTTTGGAAAGAAAGGGCCAATTGATTTGACACTTGTTCCAACTAGGATTAAATACCGAAATATTTCATTACTTACTATGCTTGAAATACTTAGAACATCCGGAGTGTTTAATGAAAGAAATCTACCTCATCAATCATACATTGATAGCCTTCACTTTCGCTTAGTGACAGTTACTACAAATGTAAAAACAACAGAAGTAATTGCTACAAAAGTCTTAGTTTATAAAAAAGGTATTACCTTAATAGAAGATTTAATAAGAAAGAAAGTTGGTAGAAAATGAATGGCACAAAAAAAATCATTTACACTGTAACAGATGTAATGGAGATGCTAAACGTTAAAAGAACAACGATCCACAAATGGATTGATAAAGGCTTAATCAAAGCTGTAAGAATAGGTAGAGAGTTTAGAATTCCTAAAGAGTTCTTTGATGAATTTCTATCTAAAAACATAGTTGATAACTCAACTATAAAATAATCAAACTTATTGGGCGATAATGTATGTGAATGGCTACTTCTATAAGAAATTCAATGCAAGCTATTACATTAATTTTTTATATTAATAATATAATGTTGTAGTTTTTGGTAATAAAATGCTATAATTTTATTATAGAAATAACATTTTTATTATTTATAACGAAATGGGGAAAAATTATGAAAATAAGAAAAAGGATATTAAACTTAATTATATTAAGTATTTTTGCATTGGTGTTGGTTGCCTGCAATAATACAACCACAAACAAATATGAAATAACATTTAAAGATGAAGATGGAACTGTACTAAAGGTAGAGGAATTTTCATATGGAGAGATGCCGGTATATACTGGTTCAA
>NZ_JADNRS010000052.1 GCF_015709225.1 Acholeplasma laidlawii | reverse complement strand
TCAAAATAAAATACCTCCAAGTATTTACAGTAATAATATAGTTTTTAATTTATATTATTTCCTGTGTCTACTTTAGAGGTATCATATCACTCTGTTTTTTTTATTTTTATTTAAGTAGCTGTAACAAAGACGATAAGCAAATGATTTTCTATAAAATATACAAAGTAGATGCCTGTTGATGTATCTAACCATAAATATTCATTATCCCAATGCGCATAATATTCATCTGGTACGTTGAAATGTTCAGCACTCATATGAGATTCAAGTTCTCGATCGAATTTATCTTCAAAACTATCATTTGTTTCATCTTGAAAATTGTTATCAGATAAAAAGTCCGTAGGATATTCTTCAAATCTAAATACAGTATATTGTGAACGTCGACCAGGAACGGGAAAAAAATAATCTTCCTCTTTATCGTGAAACATTATTTCTGCACTGCTTGGAACATCTATATCTGTCAAATCTCTTATTCGGATTCTTGCGCTTGATTCTTTATTTGTACATCCAATAAGTACTCCTAAGCAGAGAATCAATGTCAATAAAAATATTAGTTTTCTCGATGTTTTCATTACTATCCCATACCTTCAATATATTGATTTTAGTAAATAACTTTCAGACTACGTACATTAACTATTTACAGCTACTATGAATCGTAGTTCATATCTTCAATATATCACTATGTCAAGAATTATGCAAAGAATTCTATAATTATCACAAAAAACAAATTGAACGTATAAAGACATTCATTCCTAAAAATGAACGATTAGACGCGGTGATCATTAATGAAACAAAAAGTTAGTTAAAGAACAACGCATTAAAAAGGATAGAATGCCGCGCAAGAAAAACTTTGAA
>NZ_JADNRS010000051.1 GCF_015709225.1 Acholeplasma laidlawii | reverse complement strand
GACTTCTGCAGGTAATGTAGTTGCATTCTTAGCTAATTCAACTTTTTGAGCATCATCCCAAACAGTTTGGATAACACCATCTTTAACGTAAGTCTTGCGGTTTAATGCATTGATTAACGCATTTGCAGACCATCTTTCAGTTACTTCTACGCCGTTAATACCAACGTATGTAACATCGATGTTTGCAGATGAAGTATCAATACCCCAGTCAAGTGTGAATCCATCGTAGTTGTCATCACGGAATACGTCTAAGAAGCCAGGAGCATCTAATAATGAACCTGAGATACCAGCAATACCTAAGTCAGTATTAGCAAGCATCATGTATGTGTAATAGTTATCTGGGAATGGAACGTCAACAACGTCGATTTCAACTGTTACAAAGTTTACATCGTCAACTAATAAAGCTTCATATTGACGTTTTAATTCAGCAACAAAAGTTTGAGCATTAATGTTACCAGAAGATGCCCAAGTTAATCTTAATGAAATTGTTGTGTAGTTTGCAGATGTACCTTTTGCATAATGACCATCAGCGATAGCTTGAGCTACAGCAGATTTGAATAATGCAACAGCAGCATCTGGAACATAACCTGCAGTTTCACCACCGAATTGGTCTAATACAGCTTGACCTTCAGCAGATCCACGTACACCAATACCACCTTCAGCATCTAAGAAATAAGTTTCTGAGAATAAAGTAGTTGCAGGACGATATGTTGGAACTAATTCTGTAGCAGAAATTCTATCGAAACCGAAGAATAACGCTTGACGGAATTCTTTATACATTAGAATTGGTTCTGGAACGTATGTTTCAGATAGACCTAATTCTGGATGTTTAGCGATGTAAGCATCACGATTAGCAGTTGTACCGAATTGGTTAGTTACTAATCTCCAAGTTGTAGCATCTGGAACAACTCTTACACGTGGGTCATCTAAGAAGTCTTGTACTTCAGCAGCAGGAATTGATCCTGATTCTAAACGACCAGCTTTAAAATCATTCCAAATTTGGCTTGTGTTTGAATAATAGCGATATTGATACCCAGTATAATGGTACAAATCACTATCTGGGTGATCATATCTTTTTATCAACTTGATAACTTCACCAGGTATAAAAGTATCTAAATAATAAGCACCACTAGAAGCAAACGATGTTTCATTGGTACCATAATTCTCAGAGCCTCCTACTGCTTCATAAAGTTCTTTATTAATTGGTGCAATATAATAGTTAGTAAACATACTCTTTACATTAAATGTAGAAACATCAGAAATAAATTCTAATTCAAATGTTAAATCATCAATCTTTCTGATACCAACTTTAGCCCAGTTTTCTTCAGTTGGAGCAGCAGCATATTCTGCAGCACCTTTGATACCCATAGAGATGAAGTCACCACCACCTGAGATTGCACGGAACCAGCTTTCTTGTAAAGCTTTCTTCCAAGTCCATAGGTAGTCGTTAGCATCTAGAACTTCATAACCAGCAGCAAATCCTGAAGTATCAGTATCTGGGTGGAATGACCATTCTAAACCATCTTTAAGAGAAACTCTCCAAACTTTAGCATATGTTCTACCATTTAATTCATAACCACCAGTTGGAGCTGGTTCTGATGCTGCTAAAGCAGGGTTAATTTCATAACTATTCTTAGATTCATCAAAATAATAATCATATAATAAACCATTTAAATTTGACAACAAATTTCTAAATGAATCATCGTTCAGCCATGAATTGAATGTGTTTATATCAAAATAAATAGAGTCTCTCCAAGTATACTCCCCTATGTTTCCAAAAGTATCATCATACATTAAAACTTGACTGTCATCATTAATTAATCTTGAAAATTTATTACCGAATCCCATAACTCCATTGTATGTATCAGTGAATAATTGAACACGGTCAGAGAAGATAGTTCGACTTACACCAGTATATAGAGGCACACCAGCATATACATTGTCTAATAAATAAGTTTCAACAGCAGCGAATAATTTAGCTTTTTCTTCTGCAGGTAAATCACTTAAATCATAAATACCATTACTGATTCTCAATATTGGTGTTATGATCACAGATCTTGTCAAAATAACTCTATGGCCATAACTATCAAACACTTCATAATTCACTGTATAATTTCCAACTAAATCTATATTGACATCATTATAGATGATTGTTAAATCACTAGAAAGGTCACCATCCTCAACATCAATTACTATGATATTTTCAAAGAAGTCGATTTCTTCATATTGATTTGAAATTAAATTTTCATATGAAATAACAGGTACATGATCCCATTTAGCATATAGACTTAAATTCCCTGAATGAATATTATCTAAATATTGAGTATTAAACTCTTCATCTATATACCAATCAATAAATGTAGCATTTTCTTTTACTGGATTTAATAGTGAAAGCATGTTTTCAAGAGTATAAATTAGTTGAGGATTAGTTTCAAATGCACCACCATTTAAGCTATATTCAACTGTGAAATTGATGATTTCCCATTTAGCTTTTAGAGTGATTTCAGAGGTTACAGTATATCCAATGAAACTCCAAATCTCATTATCAATAAACCAACCTTTAAAGTTGTAACCATCTCTTACTGGAGTTTCTGGTTTACTTACTTTTTCAAATTTGTTCACTAGTACTACTTCTTTATATCCCTCATAATATTCAAAAGTAACTTCAATTTTTTCTGAATCCTTTAGTCTACCATTGACTAAATCATCAATCCATTCTCTTTCTGTCCCTTCATATTCAGGATAATATAATCTATAAATTTCAAATGCAGACATTCCTTTTAATGAATTAATCTCAATTAAATTATGCCAATCTGATTCTCCAATATACTGCCAAACAAGTATATCATCAATAACTTGAAGTACCACTTCTTTGCCATCTTGTCCAGCAGGTCCAACTAAACTTGTAAGCTCTACTAAATTGGTCCATGTAGTATCTCCGGTGTATTGCCACTGAATATAACCTTCTGCGACTTGGAATAA
>NZ_JADNRS010000050.1 GCF_015709225.1 Acholeplasma laidlawii | reverse complement strand
AATAAAAGAGACATATTAGATATGCCTCTTACCTCAATTTGAATAAATTGATTATTTTACTTGATATTTAGTTGGATTAGCGATTGCATCTTTTGCTAAATCAACATATGAAGCAAATACTGTTGGTTCTGAGATTGCTAAATCTGCTAAAACTTTTCTGTTTAATTGTACATTAGCAAGTGATAAACCATGAATTAATTTAGAATATTTAAATCCGTTTTGGACAGCTCCTGCATTAATTCTTGAAATCCATAATCTTCTAAAGTTTCTCTTGTTTTGTTTTCTATCTCTATAAGCATATTGTAATGCACGCATTACTTGTTCGTTTGCTGTACGGTATAATGTTGATTTGGAACCAAAATAACCTTTAGCTAATTTTAATATTTTCTTGCGTCTTCTTCTAGTTACTGGTGTGTTTTTTACTCTAGCCATTTTCTAGTTCCTCCTTATTTCATGTTAGCAATTAAACGTTTGATTCTTTTAGCATCTGTAGCATGTACAGTTGTTTCTGCGCTTAATTGTCTATTTTGTTTTGTAGTTTTAGATGCTGCTAAGTGGTTTGAATACGCTTGATGACGCATTAATTTACCAGTAGCAGTGATTTTGATACGTTTTTTTAATCCGCTATGTGTTTTTTGCTTTGGCATGGTATTATCCTCTTTCATCTTTCTTTGCAGGTGCAATAATTGCAATAATCTGCATACCTTCTAGTTTAGGTTGTGATTCTACAACAACACCTTGTAGTAATTCAACAAATTTGTTAACTTGTTCGAATCCGATGTCCTTGTGTGTAATCATACGTCCTCTAAAACGTAGTGATACTTTTAATTTGTCGCCACCATTAATAAACTTTTGTGCATTTCTTAATTTGGTGTCGAAATCGTGTTTATCAATTGTTGGTGATAACTTAATTTCTTTTAGCTTAACGATTTGTTGATTTTTCTTCATTTCTTTAAGCTTCTTTTGTTGGTCATAACGGTGTTTTGAATAATCTAATAGTTTTGCAACCATTGGTTTTGCATTTTCAGGTGATACAACTAAAATATCGATATCTCTTTCTCTTGCAATCTCTAATGCTTGTCTACGATCAAACGTTCCAAGTCTTTGACCTTCTTCATCAATGATTAAGAATTGTCCATTAGGCAATGTCTCATTCACTAAATCTGAGTTTTGTTTGGGTTTGAAGCCCATTTTTTGTGGTCTAATATTTAACCACTCCCTTCGATTTTTATGCTTTGGTAAAATAATGAAAAAGCGTGTATATATGAATATACCCGCTTTGCACTAAAATTCGAAATTAAATAAATGTTAGCGTGCTATTTACCCAAGGATGGACCATCAGGTGAGAGGGTATCTCTTCTTTTCACAATATTACCGTAGTTATTATATATAATATCCACTCATTTGTCAAACATATTTTGTATCTTTCATACCAATTTACGCAAATTGTGACATAAAGAGTTCGTGATACTTACCCTTTTGCTCCATTAAGCTCTCATGGGTACCTTTTTCAATGATATTGCCTTTTTCAACTAGTAAGATTATATCAGCATTTCTAATTGTCGATAGTCTATGTGCAATCACAAATGTTGTTTTTTGTTTCATTAAGTTAAGCATCGCTTCTTGAATATTTACCTCTGTATAGGTATCCACATTCGATGTAGCTTCATCTAGAATAAGCATTTGAGATTTACTTAACATCGCTCTTGCTATAACAATCAATTGTTTTTGTCCTTTTGAAATGTTTACACCTTCATCTGATAAAACTGTGTCATAACCATTTGGTAGATGTGAAATATAGTGATGTATACGTGCTTTTTTAGCAGCTTCTACAACCTCTTCAAATGAACAATCACCATTACCATATTTGATATTATCCAGTACTGTACCTTTAAAAATCCATGTATCTTGTAACACCATTGAAAATGCACGTCTATAATATTTTCTATTAAAAGATTCAATTGGTATACCATCAACTAAGATCTTACCAGAATTAATATCATAAAATCTCATCAGTAAATTCACTAGTGTCGTTTTACCAGCACCAGTTTGTCCAACAATTGCTACTGTTTGACCAGGCTTTACATCAAAACTTACATTTTCTAATACTGGTCTATCCTCTATATATCTAAAACTTACATCATCAAATGTGACTCGGCCTTCAGTAATACCTGAATCTTTACTATCTACGATATCTTTAGTCTCATCATCTTGATCAAGTACATAAAATACACGTTCTGCAGCAGCAAGTGCAGATTGAATATCTGCAACTAAGTTACTCATATGATTAATTGGTCCTGAAAAACGTTTAGAATAGAGCATAAATGCAGATAAGTCACCGACCATAATACGGCCAAATAAGACCAATATGGCACCTGCAGTACCAACTAAGGCTGTACCAAAGTTGTTAATAAATAATACACTTGGTCCGGTAGTTGTTAAATAATATCCCGCCTCATAACTCTTTTCTGTAGTATCTTCATTTAACGTCTTATATCTTTCAAAGACATTGTCTTCTTGAACATAAGATTGAATGGTTTTTTGAGCACTAATCATTTCTTCTGTGTAACCATTTAGTTGCCCTAAACTCTTATTTCTAATTCTTAATTTCTTCTTAATGATTTTTGACAAGAAGGTTGTTAATAAGAAACTTAAAGGTATGGTAATAAAATATATAAGTAGTAAAAGTGGAGATACGATAATCATCATAATAAAGGATACAACCAGTGTTATGGTTGATGTAATCAAACTAAGTGCATCACTTGAAAGTGATCCAGCAATCGTGTCAATATCATAACTCATGCGAGATATGATGTCACCTGTTTGGTTTGTATCAAAGTAATTAACACTAACGGTTGTCATTTTATTAAATAAATCTGTTCTAAGTTTATAGACAACACTTTGAGACATTTTAACTAAAGCAACACTTAAGATGTAATTCATGAGTGCCGAGGTTAGGTAAAATGAAATCATCAGTCCACCTAATAAAAACACTTCATTAAAATCAATATTTAGTCCATTATTCACTACGACCATCTCATTAATCATCTTACCTGTCAAGTAAGGTCCAATTAATGATAAAGCGTTTGAAAATACGGTAAGGATAACACCTATAACTAATCTTTTCTTATAAAACGATAGATAAAACCATAATCTTTTTAGGGTTTTCTTTCTGTCTTTAGCAACATCTGAGCCATCGTTTCGACCTTTACGTCCGCCCTGATTCATACTATTCCCTCCCCTAATTGATGTTTAACAAGTAATTGATAAATCTCATTTGTCTTTAATAGTTCATCGTGTGTACCTTGAGCCGCTATTCTACCATTATCAATAATAAGTATTAAATCTGCATCTTTTATAGAAGATACACGCTGAGCAACAATAATCTTAGTTGTATCTTTTAGATGTGTTGTAATAGCAAATCTTAAATCTTTATCCGTTCTATAATCAAGTGCCGATGAAGCATCATCTAATATTAAAAGTTTAGGGTTGCTGGCAACCGCTCTGGCAATTAATAGCCTTTGACGTTGTCCACCTGAAATATTGGTCCCACGTTGAGCAATTTCATAGTTATAAGTTTCTGGTATATCATCAATAAAGTCTGCTTGTGCAATTTCTTTTGCTAGTTTGACCTGATTTGAATCGACACTAGGTCTTGAAAATGCGATATTTTCGTGAATCGTATCAGAAAATACGGAGTCGTTTTGTAAGACCAAACCAACATGTCTACGTAATTCATCACGGTTGATATTTTTAATATCTTCTCCAAATACTTTAATCACACCTTTTTGAGGATCATAAAAACGCATAATCAAGTTAATTATTGTAGTTTTACCACTACCTGTTGCACCAATAATTCCTAATGTTTGTCCCTTAGAAATTTTAAATGTAATATCTTCTAAATGAGATTCTTTACCTTGATATGAAAAATCTACATGATCAAATTCTAAATGGACTTCATCATTGATTACTAGCGGTAAATTACCATCAACCATCTGAGTTTCCATATTAAGAACTTCTACTATACGCTCTGCTGATGCAGCCGCCTTTGACATTCTAATAAAGATACGTGTTAAGGATGCCATCGAGCCTAATATGATTGTAAAGTAAGTAATTAACGCTAAGATTTGACCTACCTTTGTGGTACCATCAGCAACTCTATAAGCACCAAAGATAAGGACAATCACTAATCCAACATTCATTACCACACTAATAATTGGGCTAATCTTGTTCATAGTCATTGTAGCTATAAGTTCTTTATCTACTGCTTTTTTGTTTTCGTTATTAAAACGTTGTTGCTCATAGTCTGTCATAGATAGTGCACGTACAACACGTACACCTGTAATATTTTCTCTTAAGACTCTAATAATCTCATCCATTTGAACTTGAATATCTTTATAAAGTGGTTGACCTTTTTTAGAGTATTGCCAGACTACAATAGAAATAAGTGGTAACATCGCAATCATCACTAAAGTTAAAAGTGGGTCCATAAACGCAGACATAATAATCCCACCAATTAATAACATTGGTGCACGAATACCTAATCGTTGTAAGGATCCTACCATTTGAAAAATATTATAAGTATCTGACGTGAGTCTTGATATAAGTGATGATGTTGATATTTCATCAACTTGAGAAGCGCTTAACTTTTCAGTTTTATAAAAGAGTTCATTTCTGACATCTCTAACTGTTAAGCTGGACACTTTTTCTGCGGATCTATTGGCTGATATATTAAAAAACCAACCTATTAGTGCAATTAATAACATACCAATACCAGTAAATATGAGTAACCAATAATCTGAAGTAGTCACTTCAAATAAAAGTTCATCAATCATATAAGCCAATATAAAAGGCAATAATAAGTCCGCTCCAGCAGCGAGTGCCTTAACAATAAGTGAATAAATCACTTGACCCTTATATTTGCCCATTTTTCTAAATATAAATAACATTTTACATAACCTCTGTTATTTATTTTAACATAATTATTCAATAAATAACGTAGTTATGATGCAATCTAGCACTTAATAGTTCATAATTTACAAAATATGAAAAATTAGGTAAATAAGTTATACCTTCACTTGTAATAATCTTTACAAAAGTCGTATTAAATAGATAATCATTTGACAGTACTTGAATAATAATATTGTCTAAACCTAGATGAAATGGTGTTTCATCTGGGCCAACATAAATACTATCAATTTCAGTTCTTAAAGAAACATCAACGATGATTTGAAACAATCTTGGTAAATCATCTTTAATTCCTTCGATGCCATACCAGTGGATATAATTTGCTTGTTGTTCTGGATATTCTACATAAAGTGTACCTACAAAAAATTCATATATGTCATGATTATAGTTTATTTTAATATATAACTTATCCATCAAGTAGGTTGCATCAATTTCAGGTAGTGTTAGGATGAGTTCATATCCATAGTATGTTTTATCTTGATACTGCTCGTTGTGATATGCATCAATATACACTGCTTCTATTTGAAACTTAATCGTTTCATCCGCATTATATATGAAAGTACTTAAGATCATTCGTTCATCTAATATATCTTTTTTAGTAGAAAAATACTTCATACTAATTGTTTTATCTTGTTCATATAAAATGTAGTGGGATTCTGGTACCACTAATATTTCATCAAGTCCTTTTTTTGGCAAATTTAAATATATAAGTATACCCACTAGAGATATCATAATGATGCTAAATACAATGTACTTTTTCATATCGGTGTAATCTCTAATCGCTGATAGTGGGTTGTAACCACAAAAATCTCAAATCCGCCTTTAGCGATTTCAATCCAAAATAAGTAGTTTTTAGCAACCCCATTAGTAATTTTTCCTTCCCCATATAGATAAAGTACCATCTGTGTAGTTGGCTCTATGGATACTTTAATATCAAAAGTTTCCACATCTTCTGTTTTATTATCATAGACATAGTCCATATTTAAGGAAGCAGTTAAACCACTACCAAATACTTTATTATCTTTTTGAGTTTGTAGTTTCACACCACCACTAACCTTTAAGGTGTATGAACTTATCGTCTTCTTACTTGCCTTATAGTTATATGTGATTGGTGATTTTCCGTTGTTATAATAACTAAAAAGTGTTTCAGATGTATAGGTAACCTTCAAATTTTCTGTGACATAATGATGTTTCCATCCTGCAAATTTATTACTTCCTAACTGTTTATAGGCATAATCATAATCTGATGAGGTAAACTCATCTAATATCTTATCTGTGCCTACTTTAGTAAAATCTTGAAAATCAGCATAACCAAAACTAGTTTGAGTACTTAATGTGATAAGTACGACCAATAATAAACAAATAAATTTAGTTTTCATAAAAAATCCTCCTACTTTATAGTAGAAGGATTCCTTATTTTTGACTTTTATTTCATAAATGCTTCGATATCTTTAACTTCTTTAATAATATCACTTGATAAATTGATACAGCCCTCTTCAGTTAATAATAGATCATCTTCAATACGGATACCAATACCCTCTTCTGCAATATAAAGCCCTGGTTCAACAGTAATGACTTGACCAACTTTAAATGGCTTTGTAGGATCTCCTACATCATGCACATCAAGTCCAAGTGGATGTCCTAATCCATGATAGTAGTATTTAATAATTTCAGCATCTTCTTTAATTAATCCTAAATCTTTAGCTGCTTGAGTTAAGAGTTCTTTACCTTTTTGATTGTATTCAAATTGAGTAACACCCGCTTTAACCCAGTTAATGATGTCTTTATTGACCTTTAGTACTGCTTCATAAACTTCTTTTTGGCGTGGACTATACTTTCCACTTGCAGGATAAGTTCTAGTAATATCAGATGCGTATTGTTCATATCTAACACCTAAGTCTAATAGGACTAAATCATCTTTATGGATGGTATCATTATTTTTTTCATAGTGAAGAATTGTACCATTTTTACCGCTAGCGATAATTTCATTAAAACTTGGTTTAGTTTGATTTTTATTTAATACATAATTAAATTCAGCATAAAGGTCCGCTTCGTTTCTAGCTGTTTTAAGTGCATTTAATAGTGCAGTATTTGCTAGATTAGATACATGAATTGCACCTTTGATTGCTGCAACTTCACTGCCATCTTTACTACTTCTTAAATCAGCGATGATACCTTGTGCATTTTTAACATCAATGTGCGGATATGTTTTACTAAATTCACTTGCTTTTTTCTCACCAAGTAATGGATTATCCATTGGACTTTGACGTTCAATGTCAAAGTATACTTTGTCCACTGTACCAAATAGTGCACGTCTGGTTTGAGTTAAAAGTTGTGCAAAGAAACTATCAAATTGTGCGATATCCATAATATTAGATAATGGAATACCTGATAATTTGCTTGCTTCTTCAAAACTTAAGGAAGCACCCACCCATAACGCCTCTACTGGATCAATTTTCTTGATAAATAAAAAACTATCTGTCAAGTGAGGTGATTTACCCATAAGTAAAACAGCACCAGCCTGGTCAATGTTAGTTAAGTACCAAAAGTTTTTATTTACCATAAAAGGATAATAAGAATCATTTGATAAATGTGGTGCATGTCCTGAATACAACACAGTTAAGCTATTCATTTCAACTTGATTTAAATAATTGATTCTACGTGTCTTAAACATATGTAACACTCCTTATTGTATTTGATTTATAAACGCCATAATGGATGTTTTTAAATCATTTATTTTTTGTTTAGATGATGCGTGACTCGTTGTTTTAACCGAAATATAAATCTTTAATTTAGGCTCAGTACCACTTGGTCTAAAGATTATAAAGCCTTGATTACTTTCAAACTTTAATACATTAGATGGTGGTAATACAATATCATGGGGATGTACCATACCTTTACTGAAGTCAATTTGTTTTTTAACTTCAAAGCCATCAATTTTGATACCATGTAATCTAACATAGTCTGTGATTTGGATAATACGTTTAGAGCCTTCAATACCTTTTAAAGTTAAATTGATGGTGTCTTCTAGATAATAGCCAAATGTATGGTAAATTTGGTCTAAATAGTCATTAACAGTAAGGTTTCTAGATTTTAAAGTATTTAGTATTTCAGCTAATAAGTATACTGCTTGAACAGCATCTTTATCTCTTACAAAATCAGATACTAAACTACCATAGGATTCTTCACATCCGAAGATGTAAGGTATTTTACCTTGATTTTTTTCTGCTTGTTCACCAATAAATTTAAAACCCGTTAAAGTTTCTCCAATCTTTTGGTTATATTTGTGCGCGATATCTTTAAGTAAATGAGATGATACAACCGTTGTATAGACAATTCCAGAAGGTTGTTTCTTTTCACTTAGGATGTAATATAACATCATAGATGCAGTTTGATTACCATTTAAAATATGATACCCATTACCTAGTTTATATGCAACACCTAATCTATCTGCATCTGGGTCTGTAATAAAGATTGCATCTGCATCTTTATTTCTAGCTAGATCAATCGTTTTTTCATAAGCGATGTGATCTTCTGGGTTTGATGATTTCGTATGACTAAATTCAGGGTCTACCCTCATTTGATTTGGTTCACTATAAACCGTATAACCTGTCTTATGAAGCAGTTTAGGTATCACTGTACCACCAGTTCCATGTAGTGGTGAATAAACGATTTTTAAGTCTTTTTTATCATGTCTTACAGCTATTTTTTCTACTTCATTTAAGTAAATATCATCAATTTCATCACCAATCCAATGAATGAGGTGATTATCCAGTGTACCAATATGAAACGGTGATGCTATTTTACTAATTTCTTCAATGACTTTATTAGATTCATCCGTTGATAACTGCGCACCTGTATCATTATATGCTTTAAATCCGTTATATTCTTTTGGATTATGAGATGCTGTTAACATAATACCTGCAGAAGTTTTAAAGTGTCTTACTAAAAAACTTAGCATCGGGGTAGGCCTTAGCGCTTTATAGATGTATGATTTAATACCATTAAATGCTAGTACTTTTGCAGCTTCGTATGCAAATTCATAAGAACCATGACGATTATCATATGAAATAGCTACACCATTTAATTTATGTTCACTTTTTAAGTAATTAGCAAATCCTAATGTTACACGTTGAATCGTATATTTATTAATACGGTTTGGTCCTAAACCTAAAATACCTCTGATTCCACCTGTTCCAAAACTTAATTCTTGGTAAAAAGATTCTTCTTTTTCTTTTTCATCCATGGACAGTAGTATTTGTTTTTCTTCTTCTGATAAAGCACTTTCATTTAACCAAATCTTATAATTATCTTGGTAAGTCATATTTCATATCCCCTATTACTTTATATTTTTATTATAGATATTAAGTAATCCTTTTAATACAAGCTCTTTATCTTGCTTAATATCTAACCTGATGTGTTCTAAGATTAAACTAGATAGGCCACCAGTGATAATAACATTAAAATCTTCGCCTACCTCTTCTCTAATACGGCCAACCATACCTTCAATCATAACAATTGTCCCATATACAACGCCTGATTGAATACAGTGAATGGTATTGTTACCTAAATATTTTTTAGGTACTTTAATATCTACTTCATGTAGGAGTGCGGTATTACCATCTAGTGCATGAATAGATAGTTGAAGACCTGGTGCAATAATAACACCAGTTATCATTTGGTTTTTTGCATAGATAAATTTGTTGGCAGTACCCAAATCTATAATCAGTGTTGGATATGGGTTAGCTAAACCTGCAGCGTTTGCGATTAAATCTGCACCAACTTCTCTAGGGTTATCTGCTTTGACAAAAATACCAGTTTTTGTACCTGGTTCAATAACAACTGGTTTTAGTTTTAAATATTTTTCAGTTAATGCAATTAAAGTTTGTGTGACAAGCGGTACGACTGAACCAATAATAACACCAGTAATGACACTTGGATCAATAAATGATTTTAATGTGACAAAATATTCATCCGGTGATTTATGGATATCTGTATTCATTCTAAATGTCTCATCAATGTGTGTACCATTGGATAAACCTGTATAAATACTCGTATTACCTACATCAAATAAAATAATCATATATTTTAACCTCTTATTATATTTTACCTTGTTTTTTCCATTTTACATAAAATGGGTTGTTTTTACGTTCATTTCTTATGGTTGAAGCATCATCATGTCCTGGCTTAATGATCATATTATCATTTAGTTCATCAATAAGCTTTAATACACTACGTTTTAGATCAAATAGATTACCACTATATAAATCATGTCTACCGACACTTTCTTTAAAAAGCGTATCCCCTGTAAATATATATTTTTGATATAAGAACGAAACAGAACCTTTTGTATGTCCTGGTGTATGAAAAACAACCACCTCATGATCTGCCAGTGGGATTTTTTCTTGATCTTCAATCGTTTGAATGTTTAATTGTTTACGTACATATGGTCTTGGATTATCTTTTGAGTACCCATTATATTTATCTTCGAATAGTAATGCTGCATCATCACTGTGCACATAAATTGGCACATTAAATAGATGAATGAGTGATGTATGATCACTATGAGCATGTGTAAGTAGGATACCATCAAGTATCTGGTCTCCTAATTTAGACTCTATTCCTCCATAATTTATGTTAGGATCAATTAATAAACAATGACCAAATCTGCAAATCATGTATGCATGAGCATATGATTCATTACCGTTAAATGTATATATCATATCTTATAAATAGAAAAAAAACTATACTAAAGATAGTTTATTTCTTTTCTCTATGAAGCGTATACTTTCTTGTACGTGGGCAATACTTACTCATTTCCAAACGATCTGGTGTTGTCTTTTTATTCTTAGTTGTGTGATAGTTCTCATCGCCACATTCTGTACAAACTAATTTTACTAATTCACGCATGAATCATCCCTCCAAACTTGCAATATTAAGTATAACAAAATTAAATAGTTTTTTCAACTTAAAAATATATATTTATGATAAATGAATTTCATAGTCACATATTTCTTCATAAAATGATTTTTCATGTGAAACTAAAATAACAGTTCCTGGATATTTTATCAGAGCTTCTTTTAAAACAAGCTTCGCATGCTTATCTAAATGATTTGTAGGCTCATCAAGAATAATTACGTTAGATTTATGTGTTCTTGTTAGTGCAAACTTTACCTTTGTTTTTTCACCACCAGAGAGTGTACCAAGCGGTCTAGACGCCATATCAAAGGTAATACCAAACTGTGCTAGAATTGATAAAATATCTTTTCTATCCAGTTCTGGATTTTCATGATGCACTAGCTCAAATGGAGTATACTTATCCTCTAGATTAATGTCTTGTTCATAATATAGTATTTGTGTATTATCAATCCAGTCAAAACTACCTTCTATTGGTGGAATGATACCCATTAAGGTTTTAATCATGGTTGATTTACCAACCCCATTTTTACCTGTTATAGCGACTTTTTCACCTATTCTTACGATAAACTCGATTGGTTCTACTAAAGGTGCTTCATAGCCAATACTTAAGTCCTTCACCTTTAATACTTCTCTACCTACTGAATTACCATATAAAAACTCTATATGGATCTTTTTATCAAGAACAGGTTTGTGTACTCTAACAAGTTTATTTAACATTTTACGTCTTGATTGTGCCATTTTTGTTGTCGATGCACGTACAATATTACGTTTGATATAATCTTGTGTTTTTTCAATAAATTTTTGTTGAGCTTGATATGTTTTTTGTTGTGTCAAAACACGTAATTGATGTTCATTTAAATAAAAATCAAAATTACCCTTATATCTTAATATCGTTTTACCTTCTACCGCAAATACAGTCTTAGCAATTTGTCTTAAGAAATACTCATCATGACTCACAACGATAAAAGCTTTACTAAATCCGTTTAAAAACTTTATTAGCCAGTCAATATGTTTAATATCTAAAAAGTTTGTTGGTTCGTCTAATAATAAAACATCACAATCTTCTAAAAGTAGCTTACCTAAAATAATTTTAGCGCGCATACCACCCGATAATGTTTTAATTTGTTGGTCTAATACTTCCATGTTTAATCCTAAACCATTAATAATATTAGATATTGTCGATGAAATCGCATAAAAGTTATCTTTCTGTAACTCTTCTTCTAAGCGATGTGCTCTGTTTAAAATTTTATCGTAGTCTTTGGAATCCGCTGTCCCAATGGATTCATATAAGGTTTGAATGAGCTCTTCTTTTTCAAATAGCGGTAAGAATACATCATATAAATAAGATTTAACTGTCAGCTTATCATCAATTTTGGCATATTGGTCAAGATAACCTACTTTTTGACCACTCAGCCAAGAAACCTCACCCTTATCTGGTGAAAGATTTTTACTTAGTATTTTTAATAAAGTAGATTTACCTGCACCATTTTTACCTACTAATACAGCGTGTTCACCTTCAAAAAGACGCAAGCTTGCGTCTTCATATAGTAAATCATTGTCATATGAAAATGTTAAATTTGTAACATCAAGTAAACTCATTATAATCCTTCTTTTAATACAGTATCCAGTTCATTAAATGGTATCACATGCATATCCCAAATACGTTCATTAGGTTTTGTGAAACGTATGTCACTTTCATCATAATGATAAGTAAATGGTCCTTCATTAGGATAGATAATTACAATTTTTCTATTAGGCATCTTAGAAAAGACAGTTTGATCGGTATAAAATTTCTTTTGGCCTAACTTCTTTTCCCAAATGGTTCTAGAATTAAATTGAAACTTTGCATATTTTTGAACCTTTATTATTATAACACTATATGTTAGACCTTTATAGTCATAAGATAAGTATAAACCTTCCTCATGTAGTGTGCCATGTGTTTCTAATATGGATTTAATTTCTTGTATACTAAGTGATTGTTTTTCCAAGTATTTACTAATAGCGTAATAAGCACCACAAATTAATAATATAGCTGCAGCACCAATAATTGAGTATAAATATATATCTGTCATAAAACTTTTACCTCCACACTTAAGAGTTCATTTCCCTTAAATTCACAGTAATAATGATATCTTTTCTCATCTTGAATAACATTCATGATAAAGTAGGGAATGTTATAAGATACACCTAGGTTTTCTTTGTTAACAATCCAATCGATCTCTTTCCAAGCGAGTATACCTTCTCTTGTTTCAATTGGTGTTAGGTAATTAAAGTCTTTTGGTACTTCAACAAAATAAAGATGAAGTCCTAAAGAAGGCGTATTAAACTCACTATTCCAGGTGACAATACCTCTATCATAAATTGCAGCTTTATCCACTTTTATTTTGGTTTCTTCTAATATTTCTCGGTGTATACAGTCAAGTGGTGTTTCATCTTGATTTCTTTTTCCACCCACACCATTCCAAATACCAAACCATGGACTTTTATTTCTGTTGAGCATTAATATGGAGTTTCCACGCTTAATAAAGCATAAAGTGTATAAAAATTGCATGTTTATTATTCCTTTTCATCATCTTTGTTATTATAACATGCATGACAAAATAAAAATAGAGTTTCTAATTTTCAAAATACTTTTAAGTGCGCTAAAATTAAAAGTAGATAAGAAAATTCGAACTCTATTTTAAGTGTGATTTCTGTAGGGAGAGTACAGAATATCTTGTTTGTAATTTAAGCTGGAGAATGCTAAATTACAAGAAGTAAAAAGAGGTTGTTTTATAATTTTATTTTTTTCAATCAAAAAAGGATTTCAAAAATAAATTTTAAACACGAATATGATGTATAATTAAGGGTGTACGACTCCAGCAATTGGAGCAAGGTCTGTATTACCAAAATCCTCAAACCCTAGTTTTGAGCTCTGAGCTCTCTCAGGATGATCATTAACAACAGATGCAGACATATTTGAAACAAATACAACTGCCACTAAGAATAAAACGATTACTAATAATAATTTTTTCATTTTAATCACCTCATGCTTTCATTCTACCAAATAACCTTATATTATGACACGACATATATGTCATATTGTGAAAGGAGTAAAAAAAATTGTTCAATCACTCAAAAGAATTAGCTCTTTTTCTCGAACAAATGCGTTTTTCTAGAGGCATTTCACAGGAAGATTTTACAGATGGCATCATCTCAAATAGACAATATCAACGGTACATAAACGGTAGTTCAGCAATGCCTTATCATTTGTTAGATGCTTTTGCTGAGCGATTAAATACCAAAAAAGAAATATTATTGTTAGAATTTGATAACTATGCAATTAAAGAAGCAGAAATCGTTTTAGATTTCTATAATGCAATCAATAACAACGAATTAGATAGAGCCAAGTCAATTGGAGAAAATATCACTCCCCAGTTCATCTTGGACAATTATAATCTTAAACTATATGAACATGCTAAATCACTTATGGATTATAGGGAAAATATAATTACAAAATCAGATTATATAATATATAACAAAAAACTCATTGATTATCCAAAAATTCTTTCTCACGCAGCAATGACAATGATTGAAACTGTAATTTTATCCAGTTTATTGCCATACACTGATGATGAAGAACAAAATAAAATATTTCCAAAGATTCAATCATTCTTGTCCAATCCTAATTTAATATGGACGGGTAGTCAAATTTTAACTTTTAACATGATTATATATATGATCGCAAAATACTCAGGTGTGAAAAAAGATTTCGTAAACGTTATTCAGTTTTGTAAAATGGCTATATCAACGAATCTAAAGGCTAGATACTTCTTGAATCTAGATTATTACTATTACTTCTTAGCTTTATCATATTATAACTTAGGTAATCAAGATTTGTTCGAATTAAACTTATATAAATGTTACACAACACTTGAAATGATGGATAATCTCACAAAAACATCGAAAATATTAAATCTAGTCAAAAAAGATTTTAATATGGATTTGAGTCAGTTTGCAATCGATTATCAACATAAAAAGTATAAAACAAAAGGTTTGAACTAAGCGTTCAAACCTTTATTTATTAACTTCTCTAAGAAATTTTTAAGTAGTACAAGTAATACTGTAAATAATACAATGACTGGTAACATGATACCTAAACAAAATATTAATACACTACCTAGTGATTGATCTGCGTATGTTGGGTTCATGAAGTTATATGGGTACCAATTGGTCCATGGACCGACCGCTAATATTATTCCAAAATATAATGTCGGCAAGATAAGTGAGACCCACACATGACGTAGTTTGATGCCTTCTTGAATGAGTAGGTAGTAAAATACTGCAAATAATGCTGGGTTAATCGTATGAACCACATGGTTTTGGAATGACATGCCTGGTTCTGCAAGTAGTGCATGGTATATTATCCCCGTCATTAGTATCGCGACTAAACCAATTACAGCTAAATATTTATACCATTTTTTTTGATGTAGATTTAGTAAACATAAACCAACTACAACAAATACTATTATATTAGAAATGTTTGTAAACATTCTTAATCTTTCTAAAACCTTTACCATAGATTCATTTAAAAAGAATAAATCTATCATTGCGTACACATTGAAGATGAAAATAATGCCCGCAATTGTCTTTGTTATTTTTTTATTATCTCTGATGGATTGTATCCAATTACTCATATATGTTATTCTCCTTTATGAAGAATATTATACTAGTTTCATTAATTATTTCAATCTAATTGACTTTCTTCGTTTAATAATAAGTATTGATGCAACAGCAAATATTGCTATCGCTGTTAGTGAAACGCCTATAATTAGCCAAATGCTTTGTACACTATTACTTGTTATGTCTGTTTGATTTGGCAGCGTCTCATTTACTCTAATCTGGGTTTGAATTTGAATCCATTCCGTGCCAGTATTTGCACTTAATGTTACAACATATACTCCCGGTTTTGTTTCATTACCTTGATAATCATTCTTAGTGATTTCAATTTCTGTATAATTAATTGTCAATAAATTCTCAATTAAACCTAGTAATTGATGTGCATCATGAATATTGCTTGCATCTAGGTTAATTGCAGGGATTTTGATAAAGAACTCGGGTGGTGTATTATCTAAAACTTCAATTACTACTTCTTTTATTGCTTCATTTCCAAATTTATCTTTTGCTGCAACTATAACAGTAAACAAACCAGTCTGATTTTTCTTAAAATCAGTTGATTTGATATAGACCTCAATTGTACCCTTATCTATTTCATCAGTTACTGACATATTAGCTATAATCTCTTCTAAATCAAATGGATCTTCAACATCAATTGAATATTGTGCATCACCACTTATTATTGGTGCGATATTATCAATTACATAGATGTCTTGTCTAACTATTATCGCATTTCCATTGTAATCATCCACCATGATATCTACAAAGTACTGTCCAACAATATGTTCTGAACCTATATAATTTTCATCATCTATAGATAGTTCTAGTTCTTCTGTGTAGTTATCTGTTGCTTGAACCTGTTCTAAAAGGGAGTTTATATCTATTTTTTCCTTATACCCCACCATGATAACCTCTAAAGGTTCTACCACAGGAGGTTTTCTGTCTTGTACCCACACATTATATGTATAAGTTGATTTATTGTTAGATAGATCGGTTGCTTCTATAGTAACTTTATACAAACCCGGTTTATGCTTATTGGGTGTATAGTCGTCTGTAATAATAACAATACTATCAGTTATGTTTCCGTTTTGGTTGTCCCATGCCCCAAATAACTCGTTTAATTCTAAAATATCTAGTGGATGCTCAACATCCACTTTTAATGTAAGTGTAGGTTTAACTTTTGAAAATTCTTTCTCTTTAAAAAAATACATCTGGAAATTTTCTAAGTTTTCTAGTAACACTGTATCTTCCTTACTACTTAATTTTAATATGCCTTCCGTTGCATATTGAGTACTGTCCAAAATTATGGAAGATCTTCCTACATATTTATATAATATGTCTCCCGTGTCTGTATTTGCTACTATGAATGTTTCGTATAATGAATCTAACTTAAATATATTTGACCCAAATCGACTCATCACATCATCATTTAAGTGAATTTCATCAAACACTGCAATGTATATGCGATCATGTATTTCAAATAGTTCCATTTTACCCGTACCTTGAACAGGTTTCAAACTCGCAGGTAGTGCGTGCGTATTTGGTATAATTGACAGTGTAAAGCAAAGTATACTTACCCACATACCTATATTTAAAAGCTTTCGTTTCATATTCAAATCTCCTTTTTTTACTTTATACCTTATAGTAGACATAAAATATGAAAATGACTTTTATTTTTGTTTGACAAATGACCAAACTTGATATACAATGGTTATGCTTTAAAAAAAATGCATCCATAGCTCAGTTGGTAGAGCAACAGACTCTTAATCTGTGGGTCCACGGTTCGAGCCCGTGTGGGTGTACCACTTATATATAAAAAGCCATTTGATTAACATATCAAATGGCCTTTTTCTTTTATATGGTTAAGTGATTATTTAACTCTCTTACCCTTTTCATAATATTTAGTAACCATATGACTATAAATGATTTTTCCATCTTCTATAATCATAAATCCAGGTTCATAAATAACATAAATTGGTCTTTCATGAAAATGACTTGTACGCCTTAAACTCTTCTTTTGTTGTTTACGACGGTTATAATGTACCTCTACACCAAAATCTTCAATAAGACCAATACCATCGCTTATTTGGTATTTTTTATAATCTCTGTCTTTTGAAATATGGAACCAATTAAATTGAACCATTGTACCTGCTGATGGCCCCATAACTACTTTATTAGAGTTTTTAATGGCATGTACTAAATTATATTCAACGAGACGATTATAGAACTTTTCTGGTGCACCGCCTGGTAAAAAGATGATGTCTGCATCACTTACTTTTTTTATGGCACTATCCGCTGTATCCTTTTTATAAATCACCCAACTAACATTATCCGGATGAATACCATAACTTAAAAACGGTTCTAAAATATGTAGATACCAAATACCTTCAGGTTGTTCATAACCTTTGTGATATTGATCTAACATATCATCAGACTCGAATTGTGAGAATGCGATTACACATATCTTACTATCTTTATGAATGTATTTTTCTAAATGTTTTTTGACATAAGGTTTGTCATAGATTGTTCTTGAACTTAATATATTTATCATACCTCTATTATACCTTATTTTTACACGATTTTAAACCCTACTATTGGTCTTATCAAGGTATTAAAAAAACACCTTTTAAAAAGGTGTTTTACAGCAAGCGCCAAGTGTTTGATCTTTCTTCACTTTTTCAATTAAATGTAAAATAACATCTTCATCCAACATCACATGAACAAGTGCATTCGTAATACCTTCACTTAAAAAGGATTCGAGTTCAGCTAACGTTCTTAACTGTTTTTCGGTTTGGGATTGAAGTCTGTTATCTAGTAGCTGATCTTCATGATCCATAACAAGCGCCAACATATATTCTTTATACGCTTTAATATGATCACATAACTCATCTACACTAAGTTTTTTTAGAGCATCTACGGTTGGTTTTTTCCTCTTGTAATATTCAGTTTCAACAAATGCTTTATAACTTTTTTCTTCTGTCACTTTTATAACCTCTAATTGATATGAAGTATTGTATCATTAAACAAAATAAATGTCATGAAAAGTGGATTAAAACTTATAAATTGTGTGAATTTCCATAACATTAAGAAAAAACACTTACAAAAGTAAGTGTTTATAACTATTATTTTATGATTAAGGTTGTTGAGTCACAATTGGTTGTAGTGTCTCATTTTCAATGGATTCTGGATAAGGATAAGCTTCTTCACGTAAGCGTTTGAACATGACATAAATTAACCCTCTTGTTAAATCAAGTCTTGTTACGATACCCAAATCTCTTTCACCTTCAACACGAATTTTTTCACCGATTAAATAAGTTTCATTGCTCCATGCCATATGTCATTTCTCCTAACATTTAAACTACTAATTATTATACCATAATTTATGATAAAATATCTTTAATTATTTTCCCAATTACAAAACTATGGTTTCTATCCTTTATTCTTTGGAACCATAAAAGTAATTGTTTTATACTTGGATCTTGGATTAACTTAATCAATTGATCTAAATCTTGCATAAATAGTGGATGATCCATATCATTAAGATTATTAATTAATCGCTTCGCTTGTTTGTTTGTTTTAATTATTTTATACAGTTTATCTATTAATGGTGGCATCGTTAAAACAGGTATACGAATCTTTTTACTATTAATATCCAAGTTCATTTTATAAATCGCTAATATTTGCTGTTTTGCAGCATAATCAATGATGTCCTGATACTTCTCATCCTTCCAGATAAAAACTTCTTTAAGCAGCTTTAATCTATATAAAAAACGGTGATTAGATCCTTTAGGTAAGTTATTTTCACGTAAAAACTTTACTTCAATTAACTCTAAATCTTCTAAGTTGAACACACCGTTAAGTGATTGCTCAAATAAAGATACTAATAGTCCTGTGGTTTCAGTTTTATGTGGTGTTTTTTGAAGATATCTTTCCAAGTCTATTAATACATTATTTTTTTCTAGTTCATATGCCTTTAAAACACTGTCAAATGATACTGTTTGGATACTTCGATTGATTTTCTTGCCTGTAACAATATAAGTAATATAAGAAAGTTGATCTTTTGTAATTTCGTCTTCAATAATGACAGAAAATCCAAATGATCCATCTTCGTAGTTTCTATTTGTTGGGTGTCCTACAATATCATTACGTAAATATTTTAATTGTCTTAAGTTTCTATTTTGATTGATATTGACATGGTACTTATATTTAGTCGCTGTAAAAGAGAGTTGATATAGCGCATCAATAGCTACAAACAGCCCTTGAAGTAGTCCAAATACATCCAGTAAAATATCTGCTTTACTGGATGCATCTCTGACTTTAAAATCTTCAATCATTAAGTCAACATACTTTAAAGCAGCTATACTGCTTTCAGCTCTAATTTTTGCATCAAACGCTAAGTTATCGATTGCTTTTTCAATTGTCATTTGAACTATTTCCTTTTATTTTTATAAATAGTCTATCTGCAGTAATTGGTTTATACATATCACCTTGGATGTATTTAATCCCTAGACTTTGAAGTATTTCTTTATGTTCTGCTGATTTAACTTCTCTAACGATAACTGCCATTTGATGTCTTAAGAATAATTGGTGCATGCTTTGAATGTATTGACTCCATTTATCGTCTGTAGATTTAAAATCTATATGAAGTGCATTAAACGGATAGGAAAGCGCTGTTTCGACAGATGTAGTATCTAGTCCAATACCAGCATTTTCAAGTTCTGATATTTGGTTAAGGTGTTGATTAATTTTTAAATTGTCACCTTTGACTTTAAAACGAATAAATTCAAAAGGTATATTATACTCATGGAATAAGCCAAATATATACGGATTAAAATCTATACTTGTAAATGTTTCTTTAGAAACTGGAATAGTGATCTTAATTAGTTTTGTTGTTTCTTTTTCAAGTGTATGTAAAAACTCACAGACCATTTTAATATGATGGTGCTCTAATGCTTCTAAACGATTACGTTTTTTAGCAATTGCGTGTAAGTATTTACTATCTACTGCAATATTTTCTAATATAATATCAGATTCATACTGCCAAATTATATTCCTATCTAAATCAATTATTTGCTCAAAAGCAAGTGAGAGTTGATTGGTTTCTATAGCTTGATTTAAGTAGTTAATGACTTGTTGTTCAAAGACTTCATTTTCATAGATAGAATGTTCATAGAATATATAAGACTCATTATCTGCTTTTCTTTTTAAATAATCTAGGGATAATTCTAAATATCTAAATATCTTACTTGGTAGTTTTTCTTCAGTAACTACAGGATATCTTATAACTGCAATCTTAGGTTCGAATTGCTCATAGCTAATAACTACTGATTCTGTGTCATTCAAGTATTTGATGTAGGCTTTTAATAATCTAGTTACACTACGTATATCATTCATCGGTATATATACGAATAATTGATTTGTACCATATCGGTAAACAGTACCATCTTCAAAGAACTTTTGACTGCGTTGACCAAATTCTTTAAAGAACTTTAATGTAATATCACTTCCATAGATTGGTAGGATGGATTCATTAAATGAAATCAGCAAAAATGATCCCTTATCTTGAATATACTTTTCAAAATTATTATGTAGTGCATTTAAGTTAAGTAATGATGTTTCAAAATCAACTGTTGCCTCTTCAATAAGTTTTTTACGTTCATCATATATATGAGTGATATCATCAAAGATAGAAATCACATGAATCTCATCTTTAGTTGCGATTGAAACAAGTCTTTCCTTAATTTGTTTATCTAAATAAACGTAAGTGACTACATCCATTAAACCTGCTTTTTCAAATAATCTTTGAACAGATTGTTCGTAAGTTTTAACCTCATGAACTCCTAGATTTCTTAAAAACAATTCAAATGGTAAGTGACTATCTACATTAAGTAGTTTTTGACTTGCGATATTATAGGTTGATTGATGATTTGTCATGATACGTAGATTCATTAAGTTTGAGTCTAGGATATGTCTTAAAAACGTATTTTCAGTACGAATATTCCCTATTTTTTCTTCATCCTTTAAACTTCCATAGATAATGGTTGAAATACCTTTAAAAAGGTCAAAAAAGGTTCCTGGATCTTGTATTTCGTCTTTTAGATACACCATGAAAGCACCTAAATCATAAAGTGCAAAACTATAAATATAGCCGACACTATCATCATATGGTTTACCAGTTAATATATTTTTAGAATCCATAAATGATTTTGGAGTACCAAAACGCTCTTGACCATCTTTTAAGACATCATGAATGATGGTGTCATAATAACTTTGAGGTATCAATTCCTTATCATAGAGTCTTTCTTTTTTATAATGATATAGCATATCATCTTTACTCGTAAAGACGATAAAGTCTGTTGCATCTACCACTTCAGATACACGCATAAAAAAGAGTCTTAAATATTCTCGATAGTGTTTGTTATCATGGATTTGATGGGCATACCCAAAGAGTTCAATTAAGGCATCCATGTGATAGATATTTTCCTTAATTTCTAAAACTTTAGGGGTAATACTTACTTGATGATCCGTGACTTTAATGCCAGAATCTTTCTTTTCATCTATAACAGATTCATTTTTCTTTTGCTTCTTTAGTTCTTTTTGTAGATTTTTTAACTTTTTAGCATAGTTGTCATAAAGAAATTTATTTTTAATTTCCTCATAAAAATTCATGAATAACTCATAAGCTTTCAATCTAAACTCAGGTGATTCTAATTCGATTTTCTCACTAAAGTCACCATCTAGGATTGCTAGTCTATGTGAATCCTTTTCATGTACATAAACTTCTAAAAGCGTCATAAACGCAGACATTTCATGTCTTTTATCTTGACGGTATTGATTTGCGATTAATTTAGCTTCCGAATATTGATTTAATTGTAAGAGCGTTTTTAAATATAGTGGTATATAAGATTGTTCATAGTCTAATCTTTTAAGTTCAGCCATTAAAGTAATTGCTTTATTCGGTTCATTTTGATTTAAGTAATTAACTAAAAGATCTTTCAATAACGATAATTTAATATCATTAGGTAATGTATCTTGTAATAATCTTTCAATATCTTCAGTGTAATTTTGGTGCGTAATCTTTTTAAATTCGACCAAATTTAAATCTGCTAGATATCTTTTATTTACTGGTAGTACTTCTCTACGATATTGAATATAGGCATAGGCAATATCGTACTTTTCTAAGCTTAAAGCAGATAAATAAATGAGTTCATAAAGTACTTCTAGTTCAGTATTTTGATTTTGTTGGATCAATTTTTCATGATATGCCATACCCTCATTTAATACAATTGGATACGCCTTTAGAGCATAATAGGTTTTCATCAAATGGATAAAAACTGTTTGGTGTTCCAAAACAGTTAATGTCTTATGTTCTATAAAATTTAATATTTCAGCTACCGATTCTTGGCTTGGCTGAAGTTTTAATATATCTTTCACTTGAATTGCTCAATTCCCTTTAGTTGTTCTAAAAAGTGTCCTGCTAAACTTAAATACTTGCCTGCAATCGTCTCAAAATCTAGATGAAGTTTTTCTGATAAATTAATTTCATGCTTATAAGATGCCACAATATGCCATTGTAACACTTGATACATTCTATAAAAACGAATATGTGCAAGTTCAAAAGCAGATGGTGTACGTTCCAGATAATAACCTAATAATTTTTCAGCATCTTTAAAATCCATGTTTCCGAATGATGCTATATCATAATACGGATCATTTAATCCAGAAAACTCCCAATCTAATAAATAGATTTTATCGCCTGATTTTACTAAATTAGAACGTTGTGCATCACCGTGACAAAGCACTTTAGGTAACTTAGAAAAATAGGTGTCATATAATTTAAGCCATTGCATCTTAAGTTCATAATAAGTTGTTGATGGCTCTTTTTTAAGAAGTTTTTCATATCTTCTTAATCGTTCTTTCAATCCATAATCCTCACCAGGTAATTTAGCTTGATGAAGTTGTTTTAATGCATTAGCTACTAATGGATAATCCGTTTCTTCCATAGCAACAGATAACGGTGTACCCTCTACATATTTAGAGACTTTAACACCTGTTTTAGAATCAAAGTAAACCACTTCTGAGTTAAGATTTAAAAATTTTGCTTGCTGAATATGCTTTTTTTCAATACTTGGTTTAACTAAAGCTTCACCACCATCACCAATAATTCTTATGACATAAGGTAGTTCTTTGATATAGACCAAGTAGGTGTAGTTACTCATACCACCTTTAAACCTTGAATCTACTTTTACATCTATTTCATCTACTTGAAATACTTTTTTGGCTATTTCTACGATCTTATCTTCAATCAACATTTACGATGCTCACTTTCTCTTTTTCATATACTGCGTATGTCTTAATTTTTTGTCCGGTCAGGGCACCTGGGTTTATAAATATAATATTATCAATACTTCTATAAAATGCGTCATGCGTATGACCAAATATACAGATATCGGCATCCATTTCTTTGGCCATTAGGATTAATTCATTTAAACCATACTTCACATTTTGAAGATGACCATGTGTAAGTAATATTTTTAGACCTTTAAATGCAATCATTCTTTCGGTCGGTAAATCTAGGTAATAATCTGTATTACCTTTAACAGCTATCATTTTAGCATTTTCAATAGTTTGTAAATCTAAACCTAAATCACCTGTATTTAGATGTAAATCAAATGTAGGTTCTTGTTTCAATACTTTTTCAAGTATATCATTTCTTCCATGTATATCGCCAGTAATCAATAATTTCATCTTTAGCCTCCAAAAAGTTGTTCAAAGCATGTCTTCTATGCGAATGTTCATCTTTATAAGTTGAACCTAATTCTCCTAGTGTTTCTTGCTTACCTTCCGGTATGAAAATTGGATCATAACCAAATCCCATATCCCCTTTTAAGTTTAAAGCTATTTTGCCTAACATGTTGCCAACGTATGTAAATATTTTACCATCTGGAAATGCAATTGCAATCGCACATACAAATCTTGCTTGACGATTCTCCTTACTTTTAAGTATATCTAAGACTTTTGTATTATTTACATTATCACCTAATCCACTATACCTTTTAGAGTAAATTCCAGGTAGGGGACTTATCATTTCTATAATGATACCCGAATCATCCGCAATTGCAATTTGATTAAATTTTTTAGCAAATGCTAATGCTTTAATCTGTGCATTTGCTTCAAAGGTTAATCCAGATTCTATAATTTCTTTTTCATCTATTTGAAAGTCTTTTAATAAAGTGATCTGATGTGGTTTTAAAATATTTTCCATCTCTATGAACTTATGATGATTATTTGATGCAAATATTATTTCCATACATCCACTTACCTCTTTAAAAATTATATATATAATTATATCATTATTATGATAACTAATGGATTTCTAGTATAATAGATTTATTAAATATGTCGAGGAGATAAGCACATGTATGACCATTTAGATGAAATAGAAAATGAATTTAAAGAAATTCACGAAGATCAAAAGAACAAGGGTGAAGTAGATCCAAAATTACAAAAAATTTATAGAAATAATCTATTCTTATACTTAGCGTATATGATACTACCAATTATTCTTTCTATATTTATTTTAGTCGCATTAACTGATATCGACTTTTTCTTTCAAGATGTGAACGCTAGTGAATATGCAATTACTAATGCAGTCAATGATGTCAATGGATTACTGATTGTTGATCCAGTTAATTTTGAAAATCTTGATTCCGGTTATGAATCATTTTTACTACCAGTTGGAGCAGATGGTACCCATGTTATTTATGTTCACGCTTCAGCAACCTTTATTACAAATACTGACTTCTTTGATTCCGTCTTAGAAGGCGATGTTTACACCTATTCATTGAAGGCATCGGTGCTCAATGATATCATGGATGGAAACATAAAAAAATGGCCTAATAACGCTAAAATTAACTTCCATATACCCTATGATGATGTTTCCACACTAGTGGCTGGTTCTTCTGTAGATAATATTATCGAGTTAACTAGAGAAAGTTCCGTCCCAACAGTAGCTTTAAATGCAATATTCGCGTTTACAATAATGTTGATTATTGCAATTCCGATGGTAATCATTTCTAAACCAATTTTAATTGGAGACCTCAATTTATTAAAGGTAGACAATGAAAATGTTGGCACAGTTTTAGCAAAATCTGGTATTGGTATTCTTTACATGTTTGGTGGTAATATTGCTGTTGGTATTGTTGTAATGGCGATATCTACAATGTTTCAAATTCCAGAACAGGTATCTGCAAATCAATTAGCAATTAATTTAATGTTAAAGTCACCTTACTTTAATTTAATGATCATTACTGCTGTTGTGATTGGGCCTATTGTTGAAGAGTTAGTATTCAGAAAATCATTCTTTGGTTTAATTAAAAACGAAAACTGGGCACTTGTTATTTCTTCATTAGTCTTTGGTTTAATCCACATCTCTACTGAAATTCTTACAGGTGATATTGGAATGGTGATTATAAGTAGCCTACCATATATTGCAGGTGGATTTATATTTGGTTATATTTATATGATAAATAAAAAAAATATTGTCATACCGATCATTGCGCATATGGGTTATAATTTAATATCTGTTTTAATGTCTATGTTCTTACTTTATGTTTTATAAAAATAATAGCAGCCAAATCGGCTGCTATTATTGTTTAGTTTTTAAATAAGTTGTCTAAGGACATTCACGCATGCACTTAATTTATAGTGTTGTGCATAATGAAAAGCGTTTTGCTTTAATCTATCTTTTTTTAATAAATAGCCATTATCAATGAGTGTTCTAAGTTTTAAGTGATCTCTATTTAATACCGCTAGTGTAAGTATTTGTTCATTTAGTAAATTCGTATAAGCAGGTGATAACTGCCATTCTTTTAATAGTTCGTAAACAACGACGTCATCATTGATTTTTGCGAGATTTAATGGTGTTTCATAACGTCTATTGTATATTTCAACATAAGCATCATACTTTAATAAAAGTTGAACAATTTCTTTTTGACCAAATCGAACGGCGTTAAAAAGTGGTGTTTCAAAGTGGTCATTTAATAAATTAGGGTCTAATTTGTGTTCTAGAAAGTGTTCTACCATTGAAACATTGGTTGTCCTAGCAGCATAATGTAAAAATGAATCTTTATTACTGTCTAGATGAAAGTATGAAGTCTTAGCATATTCTAAAAGATATATAACAACATCTATATGTCCTGCAAGTATTGCATAGTGAACAGGTAGTCTATCTTCAATGTTTTTTGCTTTTGGATCAGCTTTATACTCAAGCAGTAATTTAACCATATCTAGATTACCCTTATGAGCTGCCAAATGTAAAACTGTTTCTTCACGGTTATTCTTGATATCTACACGTGCATATTTCGAGAGTAGTTTTTTAGCAATATTTAATTTAGCTTTTCTGGCACAATCAAAAAGTGCAGTTTCACCTAATTGATCTTTTGTATTTAAATCAATTTCTTGATTTAATAAATAATCAATAACATCCATACTACTGCCTAATACTGCATGATAAAGTAACCCCTTACCTCTTTGGTCTTTAATACCTATAAAATCGATATGCTTCTGAAGACTAGATACATCATTATCATATGCAAATTTAAATAAATCCATGATTAAAAACCTCCTATTCCTTCAAATATATTATATACTATTTCCTAAAATAAAGTGATTCAAACTAGTTTCAAAAAAAAGTACACCTAAGTTGTACTTAGAGGTGTACCTATTTACTATGATTTCTAAAAGATTAACTTATAGATGTTTGAGCTGGTCTCACGTTGCTCATAGATTCTATTAAAAGGTTATTTAACTGCGTCTTTTAACAATTTACCAGCTTTGAAAGCAGGTGTTTTTTGTGCTGGGACAATAATTTCTTCACCAGTTCGTGGGTTTTTACCACGACGTGCAACACGATTACGTACTTCAAAAGTACCAAATCCCGTAACAACTACTTTTTCTTCTTTAGAAAGAGTTTCTGTAACGACATCTACAAACGAGTTAACGACTTTTTCAGCTATAACTTGAGTAACTTCAGCTTTGTCGGCAACTAATACAACTAATTCAGTTTTGTTCATTTTTAATCCTCCTATTAAGATATTATGATTATAACATGATAAATCGCTTTATACAACGATTAATACATTCTATTTTTGTAATAATTTGTAATAATTCTATTTTTTCGTCATAAATGTTCTCATTTTAAGCATAAAAATACCCCGTAAAACGAATTGCATCCATCTAGTGGGTCAATATTTTACGGAGTATTATATTTAAATTAGTCTTTAAATTTAAGCAATAACTTCTTCTTTTAACTCTCTGGTTAATAGATTTTGAATCGCTTCTTTGACACTCATGTGGTTAAAAATAACTTCATAAGTGATTTCAATGATTGGTAACTCAATACCTGTTTGAAGACATAAATCTTTTGCTGCTTGGATTGCGCGAACACCTTCTACAACCATCTTAGATTCACTCAAAACTTGTTCAACTGGTGTACCTTGACCTATCTTTAAACCTGCATTAAAGTTTCTAGAATTATAACTTGAAGCTGTTACAATCAAATCTCCAATACCTGTTAGACCAAAAGCAGTTTCTTTTTTACCACCATAGTGAACAACAACACGTACAATTTCTAGGATTCCACGTGTAATTAATGCGGCACGTGCATTTTCTCCTAAACCATAACCCGTCATCATACCAGATACGATAGCAATAGCATTTTTGATTGCACCACCAACTTCACAACCAATAAGATCATCTGATGTGTAAACACGTAAGTAGCTTTTATTAGAAAATAGTTGTTGAACACTTTTTCTAAACCATTCCACATCACTTGCAGCAGTTAATACTGTAAGTTTTCGTTCAATAACTTCTTCAGCATGTGATGGACCTGTCAATACTGCGTAAGCACCCAGTAAATCCGGATTAATTTCATCAGTAACAATTTCTGAAACACGTTTAAGTGTTACAGGTTCAATTCCTTTAGACACATTAATAAAATACAGTTTTCTAGTTGCTAGTTTATTAATTTCTCTTAAGGAGTCACGAATAAACTTAGTAGGAACTGCAAGTAAAATGTAATCAGCATAATCAATAGACTCTTTCAAATCTAATGTGGCACGAATGCCGGTAATCTTATTATCAAAAAATGGATGGATATTATTGTTAATCTTTTTAACTGCTTCCGGATTGACATCATAAATCAATGCTTCATGTCCATTATCAGTTAGTACTTGAGCAAGTGTAGTTCCCCAAGAACCGCCACCAATTACACTAATCTTCATAGTTATCCTTCTTTCTAAAGACGAATTTTAACGGTGTACCCGTTAATTCAAAATTATCTCTAAACTGATTTTGTAGATATCGTTCATAACTAAAATGAATAAAAACTGGATCGTTAACGAAAATGGCAATCGTAGGTGGTTTTGTATCTACCTGTGTTGCATATGAGAAGTTTGCTTTACCATGATTGAATATAGCAGGTGGATTCATTGCTACAGCATCATATAAAGTATCGTTGACAAGTTTGGTAGGTAATTGTTTTGTGAAGTTTTCATATACTTCTCTTAATACAGGGAATATTGTGTGAACTCTTTGGTTTTCTTTAGCAGAAACAAAGACAATCGGAGCATAAGGTAAAAACTTAAACGTTTCACGGATTTCAGTTTCAAACTTCTTCATTGTCTTACTATCTTTTTCAATTAAATCCCATTTGTTAACGACAATAATACATCCACGCATATACTGCATAATATAGCCAGCAACGTGTCCGTCTTGTTCTTGAATACCTGCTGTTGCATCGAGTACAAGTAGTGCAATATCACTACGTTCAAGTGCAGTCATGGCACGTAATACAGAATACTTATCTAAGTTTTCGTATACCTTACCACGTTTTTTAATACCAGCAGTATCAATAATCGTATATTTTTGTTTATCCTTTGTAAATGTTGTATCAATTGCATCTGTGGTTGTACCAGAAATATCTGAGACAATAACACGGTCTTCACCAATAATGGCGTTAACTAATGAACTCTTACCAACATTTGGGCGACCTAGAACTGAAAAAGAAATAATTCCTTTTTCATGCACTTTTTCTTCCTCAACCATGTAACTTAATGTTTTATCTAATAAATCACCGACACCAATACCATGGTGACTGGATACTGCAATTGGATCACCAAATCCAAGTGCATAAAACTCAAAAGCATTATGGGCGTGTACAATATCATCTATTTTATTAACAGCAACAATGACAGGTTTATCTGTCTTGTAAAGTAGTTTTGCAATATAGTAATCACTATCTGTTAAACCACTTAAGCCATCAACAACAAAAATAATGACGTTTGCTTCATCCATTGCTATTTCTGCTTGGTGTTTAATTTGAGTTAAAAAAGGGGCATCACCTATATCGATGCCCCCAGTGTCTATTAGACTAAATCGTTTAGTTAACCACTCTGCTTGAGCATAGATACGGTCTCTTGTGACACCCGCTACATCGTCCGTGATCGAAAACCTTTCACCAATTATACGATTAAACAGTGATGATTTGCCGACGTTTGGACGACCGACGATTGCTACAGTAAATGGCATCCTAAAACCTTCTTTATATTATATTTTTTTATTTCTTCTTTTTATCTTTGCCTAAATTTGAATATATGTCACCTAGTGTTAGGCTTTCTGCTTCATCAGCGTCACCCATATATTTTTCAAATTCTTGGCGTTCTTGTAAGTTCAATAAACGTTTAACAGATAATTTCAATACCCAGTTTTGTTTATTAAATTCAATCACTTTAGCTTTAACAGTATCACCAACTTGGTAATACTCATCAATATTCACTTTTGGATCGTTATGTGCTTCATTTTTTGCAATGATGCCATCAACGGATTCAAAAGATACTTTAACTTCTTCTTTTGTAACTTCTTCGATACGTACTTCAATATCTTGACCAACTCTTAAGTTAAGTTTAGCCCATGGATTGTCTTCTAATACTTTCTTAGAAAGTGAAATTCTTTCTTTCTTAGCATCTTTAGATAAAATCACTGCTTCGATTTCATCATCAATTTTGATGTATGCATCAAAATTAGATTGAGGATTCCATGAATATTCACTCTTATGAAGTAAACCTTTCACATCACGATCAAGTTCCACTAAAATACCAAATGGTAATTTAGATACCACTTTACCTTTTACTGTTTCTCCAACTTTGTGAGCCTTTAAGTATGCTTCATATGGTGTAGGTTGTAAAGCCTTCATAGATAAATCTAGACGGTTACCTTCTTTTTTAATCACTTTAACTTCAACTTTTTGTCCGATTTCTAACACATCTTCAATTTTATCAATTCTATGATGTGATACTTGGGAAATACGTAACATACCTGATACATGTTCAAAACGCACAAATGCAGCGTGCGTTTCAAAGGATTCAACAACACCTTCTAATACAGCACCAGTTGTAATTGTTTCTAATTCCTCTTTACGTGCTTCTTGACGTTTTTGTTGTTCTTCTTGACGATGTGCTTCAAAAATAGGTTTTCTAGTTGCAATTAATTTAGGACGTTTACGATCTGATTTAAACTCTTCAATTAATACAACTAATGATTGTCCAATAAGCTTATCTTTTTGATCTTTTAATTCGAAATCTAATAATGAGTATGGTAAGAATAATTCAATACCTTCAAAATTTAATACTAAACCTTTATCATTAGCTGCTTTGACAACAGTTTCAATTTCTAACTTTTCATCAAAAGCTTTTTGAATTTTTTCCATATTTTTTTCATGTAAAAGTGGTAATCTAGATAACATGATTAAAGATGAACGATCATCTTCACTTATTTTTTCTACCTTAGCGCGTACTTTATCGCCTTTTTTGATAACTTTTCTCAGATCTTCAGGTGCAGGTCTGTCAAAGTACTCAGCATAGATAGTCCCCTCTGTTGCTGCGTTAATGTCTAAAAGTACATAATTTTTCTTTACTTGAAAAACTTCACCTTCGATAATTTGTCCTTTTTTAGGGATTATAAAATCATTCATTGATTACTCCTTTTGCTGACTGTATCAGCTCTATTATTTTTTTAACTGTTTGTTGCAATGTCATATGTGTCGAGTCTACCACGATTGCATCCTCTGCTTTTTTAAGTGGTGATATTTTTCTTTGTGAGTCTAGTTGATCTCTTCTAGTTATTTCATCAATTAACTTTTCGATATCTACTTCATAGCCTTGATTTTGTTTATCTTGTTGTCTCCTCTTAGCACGTTCTCTTACATCAGCAACTAAAAATATTTTTAAGTCTGCATCTGGTAAGACAACTGTACCAATATCTCTGCCATCCATAATGATATTGTTAGTTTCGCCAAGTTTTTGTTGTATTTCAACTAACTTTTTCCTCACATAAGGAAAACTTGAGACAAGTGACACATGGTCGGTGACCGCTTTAGAACGAATTTCTTTTTCAACAATACGGTCACCTATATAGATGTGATCATCTTTATAGGTTATATGAACGTCCTCTAGAAAATGGTATTGAGACTCGTCATTCATATCAATTTGATTTTCGATGGCTAAAAGGGTGACTGCTCGGTACATGGCACCCGTATCTATATGGGTCATACCTAGTTTGTGCGCTATATTTTTGCTAATTGATGATTTACCGCTACCTGCGGGACCATCAATGGCCACTTTAAATCCTGCCATAAAATTCCTCCACACTACATTTTATTATACCACAAAGTAGATTTAATATCATAAGTTAACTACGATATAAGTATTTTACTTCATGAGCTTTCAATTTTCTATAACTTCCTCGGTTAACACCTTCAAGTGTTAGACTGTCAAATCTAATACGTGTCATGTTTTTAACCTCATGTCCAAGTTGCTTGAACATGGTTTTTAATTCTTTCGCTGATTCATTGGTTATTATCATTTTAACTAATGTTGATTGATGTGCTTTATCAAGTTCAACAATTGCTATATCAACTGGTTTGATAATTTTGTTTTCAACCTTAACACCGCGTTTGATTTCACGGATTCGCTCTTTAATCATGATACCTTTAGTACGTATAACATATTCTTTTTGAATACTTTCGCTTTGGTTTGTTAATTTCTTTGTTAACTCACCATCGTTTGTTACAAGTAATAAACCAGATGTATCATACTCAAGTTTATGGATTGGAAATAAACGAACATTTTGATCTTCTTTTAAAATAAGGTCTAAAATGTTACGACGCTTATGTATATCAGCGGTTGTAGAAAGATAACCAGTAGGCTTATTTAGTAAATAGTATACTAAAGGTTCTTTGACTAAGGGTTTGCCTTCAACAGTAATGATATCTTTAGGACTAACTTTATAACCTAAAACATTAATGATTTCATCATTAACCTTAACCTTACCTTCTGTAATTAAATTTTCTGCTTTACGTCTGGATGCAAACCCAGCCTGAGCAATGACTTTTGATAATCTTTCCATATTTTCACCTTTAATATTATAGCATGTTTAGCTTATAATTTTAACCCTAAAATCTACTTGTTTCAAAATAAAAAGACACTAACGGTCTTTCTATCTTCATAAATATAAATTACGCTCTTGAAACGTAAGTACCTTCAGTTGTATTCACGATGATCTTTTCACCAGTTTCAATGAACATTGGCACTTTAACTAAGTATCCAGACGCTAAATAAGCATCTTTCATTGCGTTAGTTTTTGTATCACCTTTAACACCAGGTACTGTTTCTTTGACTTCTAATACTAATTTTTCAGGTAAGTTTACACCAATAATTTCTGTGCCGTAAAAATTGATTTCAACTTCTAAACTTTCATATAAGAAATTAAGTTCGTATTCGATTTGAGATTTATCAACTTCGATTTGTTCATAAGTTTCCATATTCATGAATACGTGTATGTCACCTGATGCATATAAGTATTGCATCTTAATGCGGTCGATAATAGCACGTTCAACTTTATCACCAGATTTGAAAGTTATTTCTTGAATGTTTTTTGTACGTAGATTACGTAATCTTGTATTAATTAGCGCACCACTTCTAGCTGTTTTAGAATGTAGGAAGTCTAATATTACATAGATTTGGCCGTCAACTTCGATTGTTAAGCCTGTTTTAAAATCACTTGTAGATACCATTTTTATATTCTCCTTTGTAAAACCTTATATAGTTTACTCGAAATTACTGTTTTTTTCAAGTATATAAGTAACTGCATCGATATAAGACTGCTCTTTTTTACCAAAAAATGTTTGATTTACCACATCTTTTATATAATTTGTCCTTCTAAATGCTTCTCGTTCATAAATGTTTGATAAATGAACCTCTACTTTAATTACCTTAATTATTTCTAAACAATCTCTAATAGCAATCGAGGTATGTGTATATGCACCTGCATTAATTACAATAGCATCACATGTTGTTTGTTGAAGAAAATCAATGATTGCACCTTCATGATTACTTTGAAAAAATTCAAAGTCTACTTTAGGAAATGTATTTTGAATAAGGTGATTGATGTCATCAAGTGTCATTAAACCATAATGATTTGCATCTCTTTTTCCTAACATATTTAAATTAGGTCCATGAACAACAACTATCTTCATTTATTTTTCCAATCCGTGACGATTTTAACTAAATCTGAAACAGCTTTTGTTATATCATCACTGTTTGATACTATTTTATCAGCAAACCCTTGATATTTCAAAAATCTAATATCATAAATTTCTTCTAAGGTCATAGATTTTAATAAAGGTCTATCATAACTAGATTTTAATCTTTTTTCTATCGTTTCAATCGGTGTATTAATATAAATTTTAAGACCATCCATCAAGGCTTTATTTGCCTTCTTCATAACTATACCACCACCGGTTGAAATGACATAGTCTTTACCAATAAAATCTTTTAGACTTTCAGTTTCAATTTCTCTGAATTTTTCTTCACCATACATTCCAAATATTTCATCAATGTAAAGTAAATATTTTTCCTCAATATATTGATCCAAATCGATAAATGTCTTATTAAGTTCTACTGCTAACTTTTTACCTAATGTGGTTTTACCACTTCCTGGCATACCTATTAAATATATATTCATAACTTTATACTCCAAAAAATTCTTTGATGTCTTTTAAACACTCATCTAGCAAATCAGGACTTAAAGCATTATATACTTTAGGCTTCATTTGATTGATAAACCATGTTTTTTGTCTTTTAGCAAATCTCATTGTTGCAGTAATAATCTTTTCTTTAGCAGTATCTAAATCGGTCATGCCATTTAGATACTCTTTAATTTCACGGTAGCCTATGATATTTAAATCATAGTTGATTAAAGATTTAGTCTCTTCAATAAATCCCTTTTCAATCATTAGATCTAATCTGGTTTCCAGTCTCTTTTTTAAGATATTTCTATCCAAATCTAAATAAATTAAATAGATGTCATAGAGTGGTTCATTCTTTCTTATTTTATCGCTTCGCTTTTGGCCATGGATAATCGTTCTATATGCAGATTCAATACGTCTAGGATTATTTAGATCTATTTCAACATCAGGATCTGTTTTTCTAATAACTTCAATCATTTCATTAATGTTTGGAAATTCAATGTTATCTTGTTGTTCGAATTCATAGTTATATAGCGAGGACTTAACATATAAGCCACTACCACCTACGATAAATGGTCTATCTATACGATCAATTAGCCTACGAACATCTTGTTGAAAATTATAAACTGTATAGGGTTCATCTAAGGCAACATGACTGATTAAATGATGTTTTACACCATCCATTTCATCAGGTGTTATCTTAGCTGAGCCAATGTCTAGTTTTTTATAAATACTTACACTATCACCATTAATAATTTCAGCACCTAATGATTTGGCAAGTTTTACAGAGAGTGCAGTCTTCCCACTACCTGTAGGTCCCACAATACAAATGACTTTTTTCATACAATACGTTTAAACATTTTCTCAATATCTTGATTAGAAAGTTTAATTAATACAGGACGTCCATGTGGGCAGGTATACGGATTTTTACACTGTCTTAAATCATTTTCTAATTTATTAATTTCTTGCAGGGATAGTTGTTGATTTGCTTTAATCGCACCTTTACATGCAATATCTTTAGCAAGTTGATTTCTTAATATCTTAAGATCAATTTTACCATTATCTTGAAGTTGATCCACTAAAGCATGAACTGCTTTATCCAGTTCATTTTCACGTAACCATGTTGGGTGTTTTACAACACTAGCATTATCAAACTCAAATCCAATGTGTTTTAATAAATGGCGATGTGTATGTAAAATTAACGCATCTTGTTCAGTAATGTGTAAATCTTTCGCGACTAAGAGTTCATAGTAATCACTTTTTAAGGCACCGACTTTATCTTCATAATATTCATAACGGATACGTTCTGCAGCAGCATGTTGATCCATTAAGAAAAGGCCTTGATCATTTTGATACAGTAAATAAGTACCTGAAAGTGTTCCGATGTACTCTAAATGTGGCAATTTTTCAGTTTCTACAATAAGCGGTTCGACTGCTGGTGCCTCATTAAATTCAAACAACTGTTCTGGTGAGTCTTCCTGTTTAACAAAATCAAAGATATCAATAATAGTTGGTTTAAATAAATCTTTTCTAACTTCAGTAATTGATTGTCTAATTGGCATATTTCCGGATTCTAAGGTTTTTCTTATCTCTGGTGCTAGTTGATATGCAAACATACGCTCGTTAGCAAGTTTAGCTTCCATCTTTTGAGGATGGACATTTACATCCACTAAACTTGGGTCTAATGTAATATATAGTAAGCATAATGGATATTTGTTTGTCATTAAAAATGTTTGGTATCCATCAATGATACTTTGACTAATAACATAGTTTTTAATATATCTTTGATTAATAAAGATGTTGATATCACTTCGTTTAGAACGAACAAATTTAGGATCTACTAAATAAGCATCCACTTTAATCTTACCTAGATATGTAGATAATACTTTAATTCCTTCAGTAGTCTTTTTACCATAGATTGCTTCTATGAGTTGATTCATTTGGTTATTGCCTAATGTAGATTTTACTAATTTATTATCCATATAAAGTTTAAAACTAATCGTTGGATGTGAAAGTGCTAGTTTGTCAAATATTTCTGAGATAGCATTTTTTTCTGAATATTCAGATTTCATATACTTAAAGCGTGCAGGTGTATTATAAAAGAGTTCTTTAACAATTATTTTAGTTCCCTTATTTAAAACTGCGATACCTTCATCAACAACCTTAGAATCTTCTAACTTTAAAAAGTACCCATCGCCAGCGTCTGTTCTAGACATAATCTCAATTTTGGATACAGATAAAATAGAGGGGAGTGCCTCACCTCTAAAACCAAGGGATCTGATATCATTTAAATCTGATATTTTAAATATCTTTGACGTAGCATGTCTAAGAAAAGCTTTATGAAGATTTTCTTTCGTCATACCACTTCCATCATCTGTTACGCTGATGGATTCCAGTCCCATATTATGAACTTCTATACTTATGTTTTTGGCTTCTGCATCAATTGCATTTTCTACTAATTCTTTGATTACTGATGCAGGACGTTCAACGACTTCACCAGCTGCAATTGTATTGGCAAGCGCCATATCCATAATGGCTATATTTTTCATCATTAAATCCTTATTTTTTATCTTTACTTAAACTTTGTAGATATTTTAATTTAATCAATGCATCAAGCGGTGTCATTTGATTAATATCCAAGTCATTGATGTGGTTCAATAAATCTTGAACATCATGCGGTATAATTTGACCAAGTTCTACTTTTTCTTCAAACATAAATAGATTATGGTCAATACCTTTTCCATCTTTTTCTAACTTTTTAAGTAAGTATTTCGCACGTTTAATCACAGGATCAGGTAGATGTGCTAGGGCTGCTACTTGAATACCATAGGATTTATCAGATGAACCAAGTTCAACTTGGTGTAGGAATACCATATGGTCTTTTTGTTCGATAGCTTTAACGTGTAAGTTAGTTATAAGATCATGTTTTTCTGATAATTTAGTAAGTTCATGATAATGAGTTGAAAACATCATTTGAGCTTTGATTTGGGTATGTACATACTCAATCATCGCCTGAGCAAGTGCAAGACCATCATAGGTTGCAGTACCTCTTCCTATTTCATCAAATAAAATAAGTGAGTTTTCTGTTGCATAGGTGAGTGCATCATTTGCCTCAACCATTTCAACCATAAATGTAGACTTACCACCTGAAATATCATCACTTGAACCAATGCGTGTAAATATTGCATCATATATCGGTAGATTTGCAGATGTAGCTGGCACAAACATACCCGTTTGAGCCATAACAGTTATCACTGCAAACATACGCATATATGTCGACTTACCACTCATGTTTGGACCAGTTAAAATAAATATTTCACTTGGTTTCATGTGAATATGGTTTTTAATGAACTCCACATGCTGTTCCACAACCGGGTGACGTCCATCTTCTATATCTACAATCCGGTTATGATTGAGTTTTGGTCTTACATATTTATACATTTCTGCTACTTTTGATAAACTAATATATTTATCAACTGAGGCAATAATTTGACTTAGTAATTGAAGTTCATGAGTATAAGTTTTAGCAGTTTCTTTGATTTGATTAAATATTTCATACTCTAATTTGTCCGCTCTATCTTTAGAAGATAAAATCTTATTTTCTGCATTTTTTAAATCTTCTGTAATATAACGTTCTGCATTAGCTAGTGTTTGTTTTCTAATATAACCAAACTCATCTTGAATAAATGGAATATTACCTTTGGATACTTCAATAAAATATCCAAATACGCGGTTATAACCTACCTTTAAATTCTTAATTCCGGTACGTTCTTTTTCCTCTTTTTCAAATTTTTCTAGCCATAAATCACCGTTTTTAGCAATACTTCTAAATTCATCTAAAGTTTCATCATATCCATCTTTAATGATGCCACCTTCTTTAATCGTTAAGGGTGGTTCGTTTTCAATGGATGCATCCAGTAATGTAAATAAAGTTTCAAAAACATCAACCTTGTCATTCATTTCATCAATAAGTGGGTTATTAAATGAGGATAAAACTTCTTTAAACTCTGGAATAAGGCTAAGCGTTGTTTTAAGTTGAACTAAATCTCTTGCGTGTGTTTGGTTACTTGAAACACGTCCCACTAATCTATTTAAGTCATAAACTTGTTCTAATATCGATTCTAGTCTATTTCTTGGTTCAAATTGTGTAAATGCTTCAATGTAATCATATCTTTTTTCGAGTAATGCTTTATCTTTTAAAGGATGTGTTAATTCATATCTAAGTAATCTAGAACCCATTGCAGTGGATGTTTTATCAATCCACTGAATCAAGGTAGAATTAATGTTACCTGTTAAGGACTCTGTTAACTCTAAGTGATTTAAGACTTGATAATCAAGTCTCATATACTGATCGATGATGACACTTTCAAACGGCATCAAGTGAGATAAATCAAGTTTAGATTCTTTTTCTAAGTAATTAATTAATAAAGAACCTGCTTCTTTAAGATGTTTTTCTTTTAAGTTTCTTACAATTCTAGTATTCTGAACTTCTTGGTTCGTATAGATGGACACTAAAATATTTTCTTGTTTAAAAAAGTTTAACAAGTAAGTATCCGAAGTGTTTGTTAAAACAATTTCTTTGAGTTTTAAATTGGATACTTCATCCGTTAAAGCTTGTTTTGTTAGACCATTTAAGATGAATGTATCACCCGTTGAAATATCTGCATAACTTAATATATATCCATATTCTGATAAAGAAACAGATCCAATAAAATTATATTCATTCTTAGGCAGAATATCATCATCAATAATCATACCTGGAGTAATGAGTTGAACGACTTCGCGTTCAACTAAACCCTTACCAGGTTCTGATGTTTGTTCAACAATTGCTATTTTAAAGCCTTTAGTGATAAGTTTTTGAATATAAACTTTTGCAGCATGATGTGGAACACCGCACATTGGAACGGTTTGACCAGCTTCTTTTTTTGTAAGAGCTATTTCTAAAACCTTGGATGCAGTAATGGCGTCATCAAAAAACATTTCATAGAAATCACCAAGTCTAAAAAAGACTATCGCATCTGCGTAGTCTTCTTTAATTTTTAAGTATTGTTGCATCATAGGTGTGTATTTAGAAATATCTGACATGTTTACTTCCTTATTTTATACATAATATTGTGACATATCATGCGCAGAACCAAATAGTGGTTCTATGATGTAATCTCTTAATAATGGTCCTATAAATGGTATATTTTCATATCCATAAGTGAATTCTAATCTCCAAATGCCATAGAAAACTATAAATACTAAAAGCACAAATGTAATAAATGCTAATAAGCCAAACATGAACCCACGTGATTTTTTTACCTTACGCTTATGATCAGGATGACTCATTTTCTTTATAGCTTCAGTTAATTTAGTTATTTCAGTTTCTTCTTTTTGTTCTATAACTTGAACTTTTGTTCCAATAGATGCAAACACGAATAATCCTGTAATAATAAACCCTGTGAATAGTGTAATAAATCCTAAGACTTTAAGTGACTGCTTAGAAGGTTTTCTTAAAAGTATAATGAAGGCATATATGTTGATTAGTGCAAGTACAATGGTTCCATAATTAACTACTAGTTTCATAGTAGCATCTAAATCATTGACCATTTGGTTAGCTTTCACTAAGAATGGTGCAACAAGTAGACCAAATGAAAGTAGGTAAAGCCAAGCAAATAATACTGCAAAAACTAATGATAATAATGCTGCAAATACGCCGAATCCTCGTTTGTATTTGAATTCTTTGGTTATAATCTTACCATCAATATCAAATGGTTTTTCAGAATCAAGTTCTGGTGCGTCAGAATCATCTTCTCTTAATAGTTCTTGAATAAGTGCTTCTTGATTCACCATCATATTCGTTGGTTGTGGTCTAACGACTTGTTCTTCTCTAATAACAGGTTCTTGAACAACCACAGATTCAGGTTTAATTGAATTTTCAATGTTAACACTAAATTCTTTATCTTTGAAACTTTCAGCTAATCTGTTAAAAGCTTCAGTTAGTTTATCAAGTTGAGGTCTATAATCAATGACATCTGAGTTTACGACAACATTCGGCGTCATAGTAGGTTCAATAATCACCGGTTTAGGTTCAACCACTGGTTCAATTTTAACTTCTGGTTTAGGTGCTTCCTTTTTAACTACTGGTTCATCAAGATTTTCGTATACTTCTTGAGACTGTGGTACGAAATATGTCGACTTAGTTTCTTCTGCATTTGAAAGAATAAATTCAATAATCTCTTCTTTTTTAAGTTCTGTAGAAACTTTGATGTCATGATCTTTAGCAAATCTTTCAAGTAAAATAATATTTTGAGTTTTTAATTTCTTTTCAAGTTCAGGCGTAAGCTCATTGCGTTCTTTTAATTTATCCAAAATCACTTGAAGCATTTCATTTTTCTTTAAGCGCTTTGGAATTGGTGCGTTATACTTTTCACCAATACCTCTTAGCTCAGTTAAAGTGGTTGCTTCATAAGTAACCAGTCTAAATTGAGCTTGTGTTACACCATCAATTTCTCCGTTCTCATCATATAAAACAGCATTTAAAGCTTTATTGAAGTCTAGAGTAAGTGAGCGTTTGTTGGTTTTAATTGCATTATCAGCTTCTGTAAATAACCTATCAATATCACTATCCGATACACCTTTAACAACGATGTAGTCTAAAAAATCTCTCCAGAAACCGGTGAGATAAAGATTGCCTAAGGATGTCGATTTATACCATTCTAATAAGTTTACTAATTGTGTATCCGTAAACTTACTAAACCATGTTAATCTATAACCCATTTCATCGGCAAGTGACTTTCTTTCCTCAATTGTACGCTCAACAGGTTCTTTTAAAACTTTGAATAAAACATTCATGCGTAATTTACGCGGTAAAGTTAAACCAATAGATTGTAAAAAATCAACTAAATAAGTTCCTGATACGAAACTTAACTTAGTGACCAAGTCATCTACTTGGTATTTCCCTTTTTTTGTAACAAACAAACCCTCTTTATTGAATACTGCCATAAAAAATTCCCCCTTATCATATAGACTAGTTTAATTATAACATATAACAATTTATAAAAACAAACATTTGAGTAAGTCTTACAAGTCAAATAATGCCTTAATATAACCTTTAAACTAATTTATGAGTTTCCTCTAAATGTATTTTTTCTATTTTCTTTGTAGGACTTAAAGTAAATAAACAAGCATTTAACTGACGTCTACCGAGTGCTACTTCATTTGGTCTACTTTGACCATGAATAAATCTATCGATGATGATTTCTTTTTTAACACCAATGACACCTTCTAGTGGACCTGTCATACCTACATCTGTTAAATAGAGTGTACCATTATCAAGTAATCGATCATCATTTGTTTGAATGTGTGTATGTGTGCCTACCATCATATCAACTTTACCATCTAAAAAATATGCCATCGCAATTTTTTCAGAGGTCGTTTCAGCATGAAAATCTAACAGTGCGTAATCATAAATTTCTCTATCCAAAACTTCTTTAACCATTATAAATGGCGGTTCATAATCTTCATTCATAAAGGCTTTTCCAAGTGCATTGATCACCAATACTTTTTGACCATTATAGTTCATAATTTTGTAACCACTACCTAAATTTGAACCGTCATTAATTGGTCGAATAATGTTACTGTCTTCAATAAAAGTTTTAAGTTCAGGGTTTTTCCATGTATGGTTACCCATTGTTAAAAGTGATATACCAGCTTGCATAAGCTTTTTATATATCTTTTTATTAATACCCCGTCCATTTGCAGAATTTTCTGCATTTGCTATGATTAAATTAGGTTGGTATGTTTGTCTTAGGTATGTGATATTTTCTAATAAGTAATCTATACCAGGATCACCATAGATATCACCAATAAATAATATTTTCATACATCTATTATATATGAAAAAGAGGCAAAATTGCCTCTTTACATTAAACTTTATTTTATTTAGCTACATCCGTTGCTCGTTTTTCACGAATAACTGTAACTTTGATGGTTCCAGGATATGTCATTTGTGCTTCAATCTTTTCTTTGATTGTGCGTGCAATATTAATCAATCCTAAATCATCTACTTTATCAGGTAATACCATGACACGTACTTCACGACCAGCTTGGATAGCATAAGCTTTATCAACACCGGTAACATCATTAGAAATTTCTTCTAATTGAGTTAAACGTTTCATGTAGGAATCCATAGATTCAGATCTTGCACCTGGACGCGCTGCAGATAAAGCATCAGCTGCTGCAACTAATACTGCAATAATTGATTCTGGTTCACTATCACCATGGTGAGATGCGATTGCATCAATAACTTCTTTAGGTTCTTTATATCTAGACATAAGTTCAACACCGATAGATACGTGTGAACCTTCTACCTCGTGGTCAATTGCTTTACCAATATCATGGAATAAACCAGCACGACGTGCAAGCATTTCATTTTCACCAATTTCAGCAGCTAATTTTCCTGCTAGGAAGGCTACTTCAATTGAGTGTTTCAATACGTTTTGACCATAGGATGTTCTAAATGTCATACGTCCTAAGAGTTTAATAATATCTGGATGTACTTTACCTACACCAGTTTTAAATACTGCTTCTTCACCAGCTTCGCGGATGAACATGTCAATTTCTGTTCTGGCACGTTCAACAACTTCTTCAATACGTCCCGGATGGATTCTACCATCTTGAACTAGTATCGTTAAAGCACGTTTTGCAACTTCACGTCTTACAGGGTCAAAACCAGATAAAACGACTGCTTCTGGTGTATCGTCAATAATTAGATCCACTCCAGTGAGAGCCTCAAGTGATCTAATATTTCTTCCTTCTTTACCAATGATACGACCTTTCATGTCCTCATTTGGTATTTCAACAACTGTAACTGTACGTTCAGATGTAGTTTCAGCTGCATATTTTTGCATAGCAAGTGATAATATCTCTTTACTCTTATTTTGAGCAATAGATTTTGCATTATCTTCTTCATCTCTAATATAAGCTGCAATTTCATTCGAGATAGAATCTCTTACTTGAGCCATTATCAATTCACGAGCTTGCTCTCTTGACAACGCTGAAATAGAACTGAGTTTCTCCTCTTGTTCCTTTATTAATTCTTCCACTTTGCTATATTGGATATCAAGTTGTTCTTTACGTTCGTTATGTCTTTCTTCTTTAGCGTCCAGACCGATTTCACGTTTATCTAAATATTGTGATCTTTGGTTTAAAGCATTCTCACGTTGAGTTGCTTTTTCTTCAAGATTCATGACGATTTGACGGCGATCTTTAATATCTTCATCAAATTCTTTACGTAACGTTAAAATTTCTTGTTTAGCTTCAAAAACCATCTCTCTTTTAGTTCTATCAGCTTCTTTTTTTCCGTCTTCAATAATACGTTCAGCTTCTTCTCTAGCCAAGCGTAAACTTTTTTCATGTTGAGCTACACGAATGAAATAACCCACCAACGCACCACCAAGGGCACCTACGACGATTAGCAAAATGAAGGTAATTAATGCAGGAGTGTCAACATTAAACATTATGTCAAACATCTCTTTAAACCTCCATATTTAGTTTTAACTTTTTATTTGAATAATAATCAAAAATTAGTTTCGTACATAAAGTACTTAATTTATTATAACTTGATTTCATTTTATAGTCAATGAAAAACACGATATAGAAGTGATTAAATATTTTCATAAACGAGCATTTACTTTTAAATATTACGATTCATAGATTTTGATGTTAAGAAAAACTTATAAATGTTTTTAAATCTAACATTTCTATAGTATAATATCACTTAAGTAAACGTTATAAGGAGAAAGACATATATGGTACCTAAGCATACACCAAATTCTAAATTCGGAAGATGGTTATTAAAATATCGACTAAAACTCATACTATTTGCATTTATAGTCATTATACCCGTCACATTTGTCATCGCACTATATTTAGGGGATTATCTAAAATATAAAAATGTTGATTTTGATGGCAATAACGTATCACAGTTTCAATCAACTTTCATCACAACCGAAGATGAATCAAATCATGAAATCATTAATTTAGAAACCGATGAATTACTTATCCAAATTAAACTTATGGATATGTTAGTTCCTGAATATTATGATGATACCAATGGTCACTATACATTCAAGGCACGTCAAGAAGTGAAGTCTGGTAAGCATATTCACGAATTAACTGTAAAATTTGTGGTTCAAGCAGAATGGATCAATGCTAAATCTGCAGTGACTACCATACCACTTACAAATACATTTGGTACAAATAGAAAAATATCATTTAACCACATATTACCTCAATCACCATTATGGTTTGTTAACGTTGATGCACCTTATCTATATGTAGAAGTTGTATATCATATTGAACTAGCACTCGATCAAGAAGAGACAGTGACACATTACTTCAAGACATATCTCGGTGACTTAACACCGGCGAGTCAAATAGAAACTGAATAAATAATTTTAAAATAAAAATCCTTTTGGCATCTAATCTCGAACTTGAGACTTAACCAAAAGGATTTTTTTATTAGACGTTTTCTATTTTAACGTTCATTTGTGATTTATAGATGTGTGCATATTGCTTATCAAGTTCAAGCAATTGATCATGTGTGCCTTCTTCAACTTTAAAACCATTATCTAATACTACAATTTTATTTGCATGTTTAATTGTAGATAATCTATGTGCAATTACAATCGTTGTACGTCCTTCTTTTACCTTATTAAGGGCTGTTTGAATAAGACTTTCCGTTTCAGTATCAATATTTGCAGTTGCCTCATCCATAATTAAGATAGCAGGGTTATGAATTACCGCTCTTGCAAAACTAATTAATTGTTTTTCTCCAACAGATAAATTACTACCACCTCTATAAAGTGGTTGATGAATACCTTCTGGTAATTTATCAATCATTGGTCCACCACCAATTTCACGAAGTACGTTTTCTACTTCTTCATCAGTTACATCTTGGCCAAATTTTACATTACTTGCTATAGTACCTTTATAAATCATTGGATCTTGTAAAATCATGCCAATATGGTTTCTGTAGGTACGTTTTGAGTAAGATTGAATGTCTACATCATCAATATAGATTTTACCTGAATCACCATCTTTAAAGTCATAAAATCTTAGTAATAGATTCATCATTGTTGATTTTCCACTTCCAGTATGTCCTACAATACCTACCATAGAACCTTCTTCGATATTAAGACTCACATTTTTTAATACAGGGGCATCTTTTGAGTATGCAAAGGTGATATTTTCAAATTCGATTTTACCTTTAAATCTTTCAATTTCTTCAAAACTATCATCTTCTTGTTCAGCATCAATTATCGTAAATATGCGATCTGTTCTTACAAGGGCTAGTTGTAAATTACCAAACTCTCTAAATAACACACCAACTGGTTCCATCAAACGAGATAAGAAATCATTGTATGCATAAATTGTACCTGCAGTCATAACATAGGTACCAACAGTTAGGCTTTGGAATCCAAAATATGCAATAATAAATGCAGTAACTAAAAAACCAAGTAGACGAATCATATTCCAACCAATCGATAAGTGAAGTCGTTGTTCTTTGAGTTGTTCACTTCTAAATATATTAGAAGTGATTTCAAATTCTTTTTCTGTTTGTTCTTGGTAGTTAAAGATTTGAAGCACGTTAATACCATTAATAATTTCATTTAACTGTGCAGTAATCATGGAAGCTGATTCTGATACTTTTTGAGCTATCTCATTTAAATTTCTAATAAATACTTTTAACCAAATATAGATTAACGGGAATAAGATAAATGTAAATAGTGCAAGAGTTGAGTCTAGATAGAACATTCCTATATATGCAAAGATGACGGATAAAAATGAGTTAAATACTAAATTCATTAAAGTTGAAAATAAATTGATCATACCATTGACGTCCGTGATGATACGGTTTGCTATTTTACCAGCTGGTTCGTATTCAAAATAGGACATCGGCATATTTTGAAGTGCTCTAACCGCATCTTTTCTTGCATCTCTGACAACATTTGTCGTGATGTAGGCAGTTGTAATACGTTGAATAAATAAAAATAATATATGAAATACATATCTAAGGATTAATAGGCTTAATAATATGAAGATAGGTTGTAGAAAAGGTGCGTAAAAACTACTCACCTCACCACCCGTTAGGATTTGTGCAGTATAAACAACTTCATCCCCTTCAAAGGTTGTAATCGTTAACTGTCCTTCTGTATCAGTAGTTGCAACAAATTGTTGGTTACCTGATACAATTTCATCAAAAATAGCTAGGTATTTACCATTTACGATAACAATGGTTAATGGTGAACCATCATTTAATTCTTGAGTATAGTAATTACCCTTATATGCCACTTTCGAGGTATCTGTTGTTTCATACCACTGTTTTGTAATCCCTACTAATTGATCATCTAAAATAGAACGAACGATGAGTGGTGCTAAGAGTCCAAGCATTTGAACAATGAGCATACTAATGATTGAAATAGTTAATAACTTTTTATAGCGTCTAATATAACGCCAAACTTTTTTAAATTGTTTCATATAGACACCTATTTCATTTTCATTTGTTGGTCATATTGAGCTTTATACCAACCATCTTTTTGAATCAATTCTTCATGTGTTCCGATTTCAGCAATACGTCCCTTATCCATAACAATAATTTGATTAGCTTCTCTAATTGCTGAAAAACGGTGTGCAACAATGATATTTGTATTACCTGAACGGTAAGTTTTAAGTTGTTTTAATATGGTTTCTTCTGTGTTTGCATCGACTGCTGAAAGTGAGTCATCTAAGATTAATATTTCAGGGTCTCTGATGATTGCTCTGGCAATCGATAGTCTTTGCTTTTGACCACCAGATAAAGTTGTTCCACCTTCACCTACACGTGTTTGAAGACCATTTGTTAAGAATCCAATATCTTTTTCAAAATCTGCTATTTTGATTGCTAAATTTAATTGATCAATACTTGCATCAGGGTTACCAATCATGATATTTTCTGTTACTTTTCTTCTAAATAACATATGTGTTTGTGGTACATAGCCAACAATTTTTCTTAAACTCTTAATGTTATAGCGTTTAATACTTTTATTATCAATAATGATATCACCTTCTGTGACATTAAACTCTCTTAAAAGTTGTCTAACCAATGTAGTTTTACCTGAACCAGTTGGCCCAACAACACCAATTGTCTCACCTTTTTTGATCACTAGATTAATGTCTTCTAATGTATAACGTTCATCTAATGGGTATTTAAAAGCTACATTCTTGAATTCAATCTTCTTAAAGTCAATGATTGGTTCAGGAATATCTTCATTTTTAACTTTTGGGTCAACCTTCATAATTTCATCAAAACGATCAATGGCAACAGTGGCATTATTGATATGTTGAAACACACCCGATATAGATATAATTGGTCCATATAAAATACCGATGTATGAAATAAAGATGATCATTTCACCAAGTGTCATCTTTTGATTAATAATAAAAAGTGCACCAAACACGAAAGCTAAGATATAGGCAATTGCATATACTGATTCAAATAACGGCGCTAGTCTATTTTCATAATTAATAATATAACGCCAAGATTTAATATCTTCATCAATCGTTTTATGTTGATGTTTTAAGTCGTTTGCTTCTTGTACATAAGCACGAATAGTTTTTTGACCTTCTACAGACTCTAAAATCTTTTCAGTCATATTTGCATAGATTTCTCTATGTATTTTAATATACCCTCTTTTTTTCACGCGGATCATATTTAGTATGGTAATACCTATTGGCATCACAGTGACTGAAATAAGGGTTAATTCCCAAGAGATTGTGAAGGCCATAACACCAATGGCAAACATAATGATACCGATATTAAAAATAATACCTTCAAGTACAGATGTAGCAGCCATAGTAATCATATCTAAGTCAGCTGTCGCTCTAGATATTAAGTCACCTTTTTGAAATCTTTCATAAAACTCTGCATCCATTTCAAAGAGTTTTTTTAGATAAATTTTTCTAAATTCAAAAGCTAACTTTTGTGCTGTTTTAGCAGATGTATAGTTATAGATAAATGATGTTAAATATCTAAAAATGGGTATTAATACAAGTGCACCAACAATAAAAGATAGACTCATCCAAGTCAATCCTTTTGATACAATCACATCAATTGCAATACCTAATACATATGCTGGAGTTAATGCTAGAATAGCGATAATGATGAGGAAAACAAACATCATTGTATAACTTTTCCATTCTTTTTTTAAGAACCAACCGGTTTTTCTAATTATGTTTATCATACAAGCCCGCCTAAAACTTTTCTCTATATCTATTATAAAATAATAAAACAAAAAGTGGTGATAGTTTCACCACTTTGTTGAGTATTATTACATTTTGTGTAAATTATTCTATTTTGTTAATTTAAAATGCGTTCTAACCTTTTTTTCTAACTCATTTAGAAGTTCTGGTTTGTCTTCTAAATATTGTTTTGCATTGTCACGACCTTGGCCAAGTTTTTCTTCACCAATGTTATACCATGCGCCACTTTTATTGACTAAATTAAGTTCCACTGAAAGATCAAGTACTTCACCACTTCTAGAAATACCAGTACCATACATAATATCAATAGATGCTGTTTTTAGTGGTGGTGCCACTTTTGACTTGACAACTTTGACGTTTGATTTAATACCAATCATCTCACTACCTTGCTTAATCGCTTCTGCACGTCTTATTTCTAATCTTACTGATGAGAAGAATTTAAGTGCACGACCACCTGGGGTTGTTTCTGGGTTACCAAACATGATACCAACTTTTTCTCTAATTTGGTTGATAAAAATTGCTACAACATTTGATTTCGAGATGACACCTGACATCTTACGCATTGCTTGTGACATCATTCTTGCTTGTAAGCCTACATGGTTAGCAGACATATCACCAGCAATTTCAGCCTCTGGTACTAAAGCAGCTACAGAGTCTATGACGATCATATCAATAGATCCACTCTTAATTAGAGCCTCAGCAATATCAAGTGCTTGTTCTCCTGTATCTGGTTGAGATAACACTAAATTATCTAAATCCACACCAAGAGCTTTCGCATAATTTGGATCAAGTGCATGCTCAGCATCGATAAACGCTACTGTACCACCTTGCTTTTGGGCACTTGCCATAGCGTGTAAAGTAAGTGTTGTCTTACCACTTGACTCAGGTCCATAAACCTCAATAATTCTTCCTCTAGGATAGCCACCAATACCTAATGCTATGTCTAATGCTATAGAACCAGATGGGATTGCTTCTATTGAATGGTCAGCACCATCACCTAATTTCATAATTGACCCTTTACCAAATTGTTTTTCAATTTGTTTAAGGGCTAATTCTAGTGCTTGTTGTTTTTTATTATCGCTCATAAACTAATCATTCCTCCTATAGTATAGTAGTGTAATAATGTCTGTTTGACTTTTATTTTATACACTTTCCAATATAATCTCTCTATTTTTATATAAATAATCAAATCCAGACCAAACCGTGAAGAATATTGCTATATAATAAACAATATTGGTCACCCACACTAAATTAGGATGGATAAGTGTTAATCCTACGTCATTAAATAAAAACATAATGATTGCTAACATTGTGGTTAAAGTCTTATATTTGCCTAAGTGACTTGCTGCAATCACTTTGCCATGTTCAACTGCAATAAGTCGAACACCTGTAACTAAAAATTCTCTTACTATGATAACCATTACACCCCATATAGCTACTCTATCAGGCATTTGAACCATTAAATAAAGCAGTGCAGTAAATACTAAAACTTTATCTGCAATCGGGTCTAAAAACTTACCAAATGTCGTAATTTGGTTATACTTTCGCGCTATATAGCCATCAAGGAAGTCTGTTAGACTTGCTAGAATGAATAGCACTGCAAAAATTATTTGCTGTACTGTCATGTTTAAAAATGCTGTATCGATCACGAGTGCATCAATGTATAACACGATAATCATGACTGGTATTAATAATATTCTTAAGATTGTTAATTTATTTGCTGTTGTCATATTTTCCCTCATCTCATTTATTTTATCATAAATATGATTTCTTATTGCATTTATTAGTTTGTTTTGGTAAAATGATATGTGCTTATTTAGGAGGTGAATTTGTGGCTAATATTAAATCCCAAATCAAACGTAACTTAACGAACGAAAAACGTCATCAAGCAAACGTTTCATTTAAATCATCATACAAAACTGCTGTTAAAGCTGTTGAAAAAGCTGTAGAAGCTAAAGATAAAGATCTTGCACTAGCTAAATTGTCATTTGCACATAAAAAGTTAGATAAAGGGCAAGCTAAAGGAATTTTCCACAAGAACTTTGTTGCGCGTAATAAATCTGCGTTAGCAAGACTCGTAAACTCCTTATAATAGACACCTAAATGGTGTTTTTTATTACCCTTTTTTCGATTTCGCGGTAACCATTAAAGCCTTGTGCTACTAATTCAATATGTTTTTTGAAATACGTTCTATCTGGTAGGGCGTATTTTTTATTATAGCCTAACACATTAATATATAATTTTAAATTGTTTTCTTCACTTGCTAAACATTCTAAAACTTTAAATGTAGCTTTGGCATCTTCACTTGCTCTATGCGCTTGGTTATTTGTTAACCCAAATCTAGACACTGCACTTTCAAGTTTATGTGGATAAGGATATCTATCTTTATAAACTGCCATACAGTCTAAAATGTCATTTTGTATTAAAAAGTTATGTGCAACATACGTTTTATATAGTGCACTTAAAAAACCTATGTCAAATGATAGATTATATGCGACTAATAGTGTGTCCTCATCAATTAGATTATCTAGTTGTCTAAATGCATACTCTTCTTCAACACCATCACGCTCTAACATTTCATTTGTTATACCTGTAAGATTAGAAATAAAATCTGTTATTGGTGTTTGTTGTTTGATTAGATAATCAATTTCTTGAACTATTTCATAGGTATCATCTATTTTTTCAAGTAATACCGCGCCTACTTCAATTACTTTATCTCTTTTCGGTGTAAGTCCTGTTGTTTCAAAATCAAATACCAGTATTTTTTTATATTCTAGTTTCATGCTAATCTCCTTAGTAATAGTAATTCAAAGCCTAATTTTTCATCTTTTATGCCACTTTTGATTTCTACATCTAGTTTAGCTAATCCATGAATTAGATTTTCTAAATCTTTTTTATTTTGTAACTTCGCTTCTTTCATTAAGTGGTATGCTCTACCACTAGATACACCTAATTGTTCGGCCAGTGTTTTTTGATTTAATCCTTGTTCCATTAAATCTTTAGTTTGCATAATTAAGTTCATTGTATTAAATAAATGATTAAATATTGTACTTGACGGCATTTTATTTGTAACTAAATCATCATAGATTTGCATATAAGATTTTATATTACCTTTTAAGTATGCAGTAGAAAAAGAAAAAATATTGTCTTCTAGGTTTCTAGTCACTAATAAATCAACATCTTCTATGAAGACAATTTTTTCATCATATGCATACATTTTAATCTTACTAATTTCCTGGTGAATACTGAAAAGATCATTTTGAGTACGATCAATAATAAGTTGTATACTCTTATCTTCTATTTGATATGCATCTTTAAGAAATGACTCTCTAATATAAGAAATGAGTGTTTCGCCTTCTAAAGATTGAATTGTTTCAATAAATGCATATTTTTCTAGATAACTACCCAAATTATGATCCTTTGGTAGTTCAGTAATTGTTAATATTAAAACAATATCACTACTTGGTGATTCTAAATATTTGTAGAAAGTAGATAGTACCTTATCATCATACCTTGTTAAACCATCTAAGTTCTCGATGACAACCATTTTTAAATCACTAAAAAAAGAAACGGTTTGAAGTTCTTGATTAATCACTTCAATTTCAGTTTCTAGTGCATCTAATTTAACAATATTAAACTGGTCAAGTTTAAATTTCTCTTGATATGTTTTTATCTGTTCGTTTATTAAAAAAGCTGATTGACCAACTAATAAATATGTGGATTCCATAGATTACCTCGCTTACATCATATTATACAATTTTTTGACACTTTTTGAAACTCTAAATAGAAAATTAAGGTGGAAAGTTTATTAAATTTTTGTTTTTAATTTTTAGACTTCCAGAATCTTTAGTTTGATGTAAATAAAGTCCATAATCCCAATATATTTGAATAATTTCTTTGTTCGGTAAATTGTATACATTACGCTTACTCACACTTACTACCGCAATCGAAGGGTCCACATGATACAAGAAATCAACTGAACTTGAAGTATTAGAGCCGTGATGCGGTACTTTCAAAACATCACTTTTTAATAATCTACCATACATATTAACTAAATCATTTTCTGTTTGAATGCCAATATCACCTGTAAACAAATAATTTAAACCATCAACAAATATTTTAAAAACAATAGAATTATCATTTATATTTCGATAGTCTTTTGTAGGACCTAGTAACTGGATACCTAAAGAGTCGCTAAGATTAAGAAAGCCTTCACGAACACGATATATATTAGGGTGTTTCACAGGATAATCCATATAACCACTTACAACGATTGTTTTTATATTAAAGTTTTCTAGTAAGTTATCAACTTCTTTCATATGATCTAAATCAGAATGCGTAATAAATAAGTAATCAATCGTATATACATAATGATATTTTAAATAACTTGTAACATTTACAAATGCATCAACAACAATAACTTGATTATCTTTAAATATGACAGCACTATCGCCTTGACCTACATCTAAAAATATAACATTATCTTCAAGCGGTTTAAGGGTAAGTAAAAAAGAGATGACCACCATACCCAAAAGAGATACAAAACGTCTGTAAAAGGCTTTTTTGTGTGGTGCAGCATATAAAAATATGATGTAACCAAAATAGAAGATCCACATGATTCCATTAAGTTGTATTAGGTAGAAACGAATATCATAAATATCAATAAACGCCTCTATTTTCTGAATAAATATAGCTATATTATCAATTAGTGAAATAAAGGGTAATGTAGACCCAATAATTAAACTAGGTACCCATACATATTTAATGAGTAAACTCATAATCGGAATAAAAAATAAACTGATCAAACTAATTTCTTTTTGCCATAAAAGTAAAAAAGGTGCAATCAAAAAAGGTATGATATAGCTTATATGCTTCTTAGTTACCCTCGAACTAAGTGCGATATAAAAGACAAAAACATATACTACAATAAATGTTTGATTATAGATGATATAAGGATTAAATATTAGTATAATCAAACAGGTTAATACCTCTATATTAGAGTTATCCATTTCTATATTAAATACATCATTTAAGTACTTAATGGTGTATTTAATACACATCCTTAAGATAATCACGCTAAAACCGATGACATAAGATACACCCATAAGTATTGCTGTAATTAAGTATTTTGATGTATCCTTGATATCAAGATAATAAAATAATTTAAACATCAAGGCGATTAAAAAGGTAAGATGAATAGAGGATAATTTAAATAGGTGAGACATATACTGTGTTTCAATGAGTGTATCATCATAAAACAAATCTAAAATTGGTATTGGTTTTAACTTAATCTTTCTAAATATTGAAGGGAATTTAAGACTAATCGTATCGATTCTTATGATACCTTTAATCCCCTTACCAAGTTGATACTTAAAACTATCAAAACCACCAGGTACTGTTTGTTTCCTATAATTTTCTATCCTTCCTTTAATAAAAATAATGTCACCAAATGCATACTGTATCTGACTATTAAAGTGAAATGAATCAAACCCTGATGTGACTGTGTATTGATAATAACTTTCTTTATCTTCAATATGACTTACAACAAAATTTTGATTCACATCTTTTTCTATTGGGTAAAGTGTAAAAAAACCTAGTAAATAGATCAAAGCTATAGAAAATACAATCAACCAGGATATATGTTTTCTCATTCGATACAAATATAATATAAGTACTATACCTATATAAGGATAATGCATTGTAAGTATTAAAATAATAAGTAAAATTAAATATAAATACGTCTGCTTAAATAAAAAAATAAATTTTAACTTTATCAAATGTTTGTACTCCAATACCCTTCACATGAAGTAGTTCTTCTAAACTTTTGAAATTACCATGTTCTTTTTTATATAGTAGAATTTCAAGTGCTCTATTTTCAGTAATATAAGGTACTAACATGAGTTCACTATAGGTAGCCGTATTTAAATTAATCTTTTTAATAATCTCTTCTTCAATGAGTTGATAGTGTGGAATATGATATGTAGCATTTGTTACAATACTACCTAATTTGATATTTGATATATCTGCATGTTCTTTAAGACCGCCAGATAGATCAATTAAATAAGCTAAGGTCATACCCCTAGTAATTTGATAGGTTCCAGGCTTTTTAACAGCACCGGTAATATCTACTTGAAGCATATCTGTTTCATGTTTAAAATAAGGTAAATCTTTACTTTCTGGTTTAAACACCAACCACATAAATACGAGTAAAAAGACTATTGCCCATATGACATTTTTCTTCATAAAAAAACCTCCTTCATCTATATAGTATAGATAATGGAGGTTTTCGACTTTTATTTATGTAGATTATATTTTCTTTTTTAATTCCATGAAGCGTTTATCAAATCCGTAAAACTCTCTATCTTTTTCACCAAACAAGTGAACTACGACATCTCCAAGGTCAATTAATAACCAACCTGTTTGTCCTTTACCTTCTACTTGTTTAATACTTGATTTAAGGGTTTCATTGAAATAACCGACCGCACTTTGGGATGCACGCTCATTGACGGTTGCGACTACAAAATAGTCATAAAATGGACTCTTTTCTAAGAATTCATATACTGTAATGTCTTGTGCATTAATTTTTTCTAATATTTCTATGGTTTGTTGTAATAGTTGCAAAATCTATTCTCCTATACTTTTTATTATTTCTAATATGTTTTTTTTATTTGTAATGTATCCCAATTCAGGATTTGTTACTAAATCATTTAAATATACTTTAATGGTTTCATCTAAACTTTCAAGTGATAGTTTTCTTAAATCATCAACAAGTGGATAATCTCTTGTTGGTTCTATTTTATCAGCTATTAGTATAATTTTATCCAGTGTTGTCATACCTACTCTACCATATACATGATATTTAATGGCATTTAAGATGGTTTCATCTTCTATGTTGTAGGTATTTTTTAAAATTGCTGCTGCACTTAAAGCATGATACATCACAGGTACATCTTCATAAGCTTTAATTTCATTTATGTCTAATACAGATGTTTGACTATTTATGTCATCATACTTTGTATAATCATGAAAGATTGCTGCAATATAGGCTTTATTGGAATCAACCCCATACCTTAACGAAAGACTTACAGCAGTTTTTACAACACCTAGGATATGTTCATATCGTTTGGGATTGTCTTTATACTTTAGCCTGACATCTTCTGTTATTTTATCGATCATTTGAAGAAACTCTCTGTAAGTGTGACATGTAATTTTGGATGTGTTGTTATTTGGATAGTGACAGGTCCTAGGATATGAACAATCCCGAAATCTGCAAGTGTGAACTGATATTTTTTGTCTTCAACAAGCTTGTAATCTTTAGTCACATAATTATCAAATTTAAGTTTAAAGATATTATCGGTAGTTAAAATATTTTCTACATTATCTGTACTTGTTATATGGTGTTTCACATAATCAGATACATATAAGGTAGATTTTGTTTCACCTTTAAGAACACTAATATTTACTAAACCACCAATCATGAGTGATTGTCCACTTTTAAGCGTACCGTTTCGAGGATTAAACTGCTTTTGTGGGAGTAAATCTTTGTAATCTTTATACTCAAAGAATTCATGTAGGTAACCACTTTGATATAAACCAGGTGTGTCATAGATGTTTAATTGATCAAATTTAGCATGTAACATGGTTTGAGTTAAAGCAGCCTTTGGTAAACTCAGTGCTTCTTTATTACCAGTTAATGCCTTAAAAATAGTTGTTTTACCACTATTTTGTAGTCCAATTAAATAGATATTTGGTAAGTTAAATGATTTAAGATATCCTTTTAAATGATCGATATCATATGGGTTTAGCGCACTCATTAAAACGATATCTTCATAGCTTACTCTATTTAATCTAAAACTTTTCTGAATTTTCCCTAATAAAAAATTCTTAGAAGTTGCATCAGGTAATAGGTCAATCTGGTTAATTAAGTAGACAACTTTGTAGTTATCTCCTAAGCGTTTCACCTCTGAATTTAACATACTGTCTAAATAAAGAAGAGATGTTACTACAACAATTAAAGATTTCTTTTCAAAATTAGGTAAATTATCTGGATGACTATGACCTTCGGCTTTTCCATAATGCATCAGCTGGTAACAACTTTTACAAAAGATGTGGTCATGATTTGGAATATAACCTAATTTTGTTGGATCCTCAGTTTGTAATACAACTCCGCAACCCATACATTTAGTAGTGTTTGATGGCATAAACGTTCAATCCTTTCCCAAATTCATCTGGATACTTTCTTTCAATCTTCTTTAGAAAATACTTTTCTAGTTGTCTATTAATTCTAGTAGGTAATTTATCTGTCTTTTTAGCTATTGGGTCCACTAATATATTAAACATACCTAGTCGGTTAGCACCATGAATATCCGTTAGGAGTTGATCACCTATCATGGCTGTTTCACCAATTGTTGAATCTAATATTTTTAAGGCTTTTTTGAAACCCATTTTAAGTGGTTTTTTAGCAAAAGAAACATATCTAAATTGATGTCCTACTGCAAAATCAACGCGTTTATTATGAGAGTTAGAGATAATTAGTACTTTAAATTCTTTTTCTAAGTGAGCTAGGAATTCTATCGATTCGCTTGTTAGTTTGGTTTGATGGTAGTCAATGATTGTATTATCTAAGTCAAAAAGCAGAGTCGTTATACCCTGCTTTTTAAGCATGTCATAATCAATTGTTGCTATAGATTCCTGATATAGGCTAGGAATTAAATTTCTTGCTTTAATCATTAACTAATTGCTTTAATCTCTACGTTTGATTGTTTATTTGTTGCAGATTTGATTTGTACTAAATCTCCAACTTCTTTACCCTTGATAGCACGTCCTAATGGAGATTCGATAGAAATCTTGAAATTCTTAGGGTCTGCTTCAATGGTTCCAACAACATGGTACTCAACATCTTTGTTCTTTTCTACAAAGTGAAGTAATACTTTTTTACCAATATTTACAGTTGTTGAATCATCATTAGTTCTAATTATTTTTACATTTTTTAAGATGCTTTCAATTTCAAGAATTCGTGCTTCAATTCTAGCTTGTTCATTACGAGCTGCATCATAGTCAGCATTTTCTGATAAGTCACCTTGTTCACGAGCTTCTTTTAAAGCTTCTAAGTTTTCAACACGTTTAACATCTTTTAAATGTGTTAATTCATCTTTTAGTTGATCTAAACCCGATTGGGTAAGTTCATATACTTTTTTACTTGCCATTTGATGTATATCTCCTTAATTTCTTGTTATATTATATCATAAATTGACTATCTAAAATGTAATAACATATTTTCTTAAATCCTTTTGAATCACTTTATGGTTTTCCATAAGTACATCAAGCAATTTATAAAACGCGCTTGAGTGATTTGCTTCTATTAAATGACAGTACTCATGTAAAAGTACATAATACAAATAGATAGGATCTACTTTGGCTAAAAATGCATTAATTGTTATTTCTTTTTTAATAATTTGGCATGAACCAAATTTTGATTTTAACAACTTAACCTTGGTGGGTTTAAGTGTTAAATTCAGTTTAGATAGGTCGTTTATTAGTTGCGATTCAAATATTTTTATTTGAGCAAATGTTTTATTAATCAGTATTTTTTCATAGTTTTTTTGAGTGTTTTCTAACCCATCAAAGAATGCTTCTTCACTGAGTTTACTGCCCCATAACTGAAACTTTTCAGTTGTCTGACGTCTTTTCTTCGTTTGATAACCTACCAATTTATTAAAATGACTGTCTAATATACTTAGTACTTGTTTTTTATTCATTTTGCGATTAGCTGATATCAAAAAATAATCATCTTTTTTTCTAAAATATACATGTTTAATCGTTTTAAAAATAATCTTATATTGAATTGTTTGATTATTCTTAGTATATTGTTCAATCATTATTTTAACTTGGACACTGTAAGCCCATCTCCGATATCTAAAAAAGTTGTTTCAAAAGTATCATTTTCTTTTAAAAAAGTTTTAAATTTTTCTAACTTTTTAAGTAACCCTTTTGTACTCCTATTTTTAACCGTTTCTATCTTTAAATTATGGAAGTTAATATTATCACAAACAATACTCCCTCCTGGATTTAATAATGCACTGTATTTTTTAAATAGTGTTTCATATTGAGATTTAGCTGCATCTATAAAGATGAGATCATATGTAGATTCTAATCCATCAAATGTTAATGCGTCTTCTGCATAAAGTGTGACATTGGCATCCAGTAGACTAATCCACTCTAAAGCCTCTTCATAACGGACTCTATCTCTTTCGATGGTATCTACATGTGTAGTCTCACTTGAGAAAGAAACTGCACTATATCCATAGGCAGTTCCAATTTCTAATATAGATGTGATGTTGTTATTTTGAATATAGTTTTTGATAAAGTTTAATGCATCATCTTGAATAATTGGAATATTTTTTGACAGTGCATAAGACTTTAAATCACTAATCTTCCAGTTCTTCATCTTCTAAATCTTTTTCATATTGGTTAAACACGTTTTCAACTAAATCCCATTCAGCTTCGGTTTCAATATCCATTAATTGACCAATGCCTTCACCTTGTGTTGGTTCAAAACGAGCAGCTGAAACTTCTTCAGTTTCATCAAACTCAAATACGACATAGTTTTTACCTTCTTCTTCGAAAGTAAATAAAATAGTTGCTTTTTCTTCTTTATCACCAGTAATGATGATTAATTCGTTATCTTTTTTCATAATGTATTCCCCCTGGAATTTAAGTAGTTTTGTAAGATCACTTGTGCTGCGACCTCGTCTTTTAGGTTGCGTTGCTTATCATACTTCTTATTACTATCTGATAAGATTCTTAATGCTGTTTTTGTAGATAAACGTTCATCCCATAAGATGACTTGAATGTTACTTTTTGATTCTAATAATGTTTTAAAATCAATAGCCATTTGACCTTTTAAACCAATATCATTGTTCATGTGTTTAGGTAAACCTAATACAACACAGTCAATTTTATATTGATTAATGAGTTTAAGAAGTTGTTCTACAGCATCTTCATAATCCTCGCTTTTAAATCGAATAGTGGTTAAATTACTTGCGATGATACCTGATTCAGATATCGCTACGCCAAGTGATTTTTCACCTAAATCGAGTCCAAAATATTTCAAATTAATTTTTACCTTTCAAAAGCATTTTTACCTTGTCTAGTGCCTGTGTACCACCTTGAGCAAAATCAGGTTTACCACCACCACGACCATCAAGTACTTTGTTTAACTCATTAATAACGTTTCTTGCTTCATTTACTGATGATTTAACTAAATAACTTGCCTTGTCTTCAGAGATGTTTAATAAGACAACAGTATCTACCTTTATTTTATCATATAAGACATCAATGAGTGGTTTTAATGATGACTGCGGTAGGTTTTCAGTATAAATATAGGTAGTTGGTTCAATTGTTTCAGGTATAAATGTATCTGCTTGTAGAATAATTTGATCAATTAATTTAGCTTCTAGTTGTTTTTCAACGACTTTAGATTCATTTGATATATAGTGATTATACACTCTTAGATTGATGATATCTTGATAAGATCCAGTTAATTCTGGTAATGGATTTAAATCATGATTTTCATCAAGTGATTTAATCTTTTCAATATGTTGATGAATCATTTCAAGTAAATTTTGAGCTATTTTTTTAACTTGTGATAATACTTGACCAGTAATTGCTTCAAATCTGTAAGTACCTGAACCAATAGATTCTACTGAAGTAATCATAAAGTTTTTGATGTCTGATGTGTTTTTAACATGTGTGCCACCACAAAACTCCATACTCCAAGATCCTACATCGACTACTCTAACAATATCACCATATTTTTCACCAAATTGCATAGCTGCACCTAATTTTTTAGCCTCATCAATTGGTAAAACGCGCGTTACTACATCAATTTGTTCTTTTATTTTTTGTTGAACAATTTTTTCTACTACTAAAATTTCATCATCTTTGATAGTTTCATAATGGTTGATATCAAATGTTAGTTTTAAATCACCATTATAAGAACCTTGTTGTTTCACGTGACTTCCTAACGTATCTTTTAAGGCTTGATTAAGTAAGTGTGTCGCTGTATGATTTTTCATTATGTGTTGGCGCTTATCTTGATTGACAATACATAATACTTCATCACCTTCAGTAAATGCATCTGTTTCAATTAAGTGTAGATGTTGACCATGTGGTAATTTGATGACATCTCTAACAACTAAACCATTAATAGACCCTGTATCAGATATTTGACCACCACTATTTGCATAAAATGGTGTTTTATCTAATACAATACCTTGATCAAATACTTTGATGACTTTACTTTCTGTTTGTAGGTAGTCATAACCTACAAATTCGCTTGGTAGATCAAAGTTTAATAAAGCCTCATCTTGACCCTTCATAGAGTGTGTTACTTTTCTAGCATCTCTACTTCGTGATTTTTGAACTTCAAGTGCTTCGTTAAATCCTTCAATATCTACAGTGATACCGTGTTCTTCTGCATATTCAATCGTTAATTCGATCGGGAAGCCATATGTATCATAAAGTTTAAATGCATCCTCACCACTTAACTTACCATCTTTAATGGATTGAAGTAAGTGTTTTTCACCATCTAGGATGGTTGAAAAGAATTTTTCTTCTTCTTTTAAAATAATTTTCTTAACAATGACTGCAGTTTCTTTTAAGTTTGTGTAGAAGTTTGACATCATATCAACAACTGTATCTACTAGTAAATGCAAGAACGGTGCATCAAAACCAATAGATTTACCGTACTTAACCGCACGGCGTAGAATACGACGTAATACATAACCTCTACCTTCGTTTGAAAGGTTCGCACCATCAGAGATTGCAAATACTAAAGTTTTAATGTGGTCAGAGATCACTTTAAATGCCATTTGCCCATCGTATTTTACACCACTTAAAGACTCTACTTTAAGAATAACTGGATAGTGTAGGTCTGTTTCAAAGTTTGTCTTTGTACCTTGTAGTACACAAGCAAATCTTTCTAAACCAGCACCCGTATCAATATTCTTATTTGGTAGTTCTTTATATTCAGATCTCTTAAGTTTAGGATCTGCATTGTATTGTGAGAATACAATATTCCAAATTTCTATATAACGCTCATTTTCAATATCATCACGGATAAGTTCAGGACCTCTTAAATCATAAGATATGCCTCTATCAAAAAAGATTTCCGTATCTGGACCCGATGGACCAGCACCAATTTCCCAGAAGTTACCTTCAACAGGGATTAAATGATCTTCTTTGACACCCAACTCTAACCAAGTATTTTTAGCCTCTAGATCGGTTGGATAATAAGTCATATACAGTTTATCTAATGGTATATCAAAGTATTTCGGACTCGTTAAAAGTTCAAAACCAAATTCTATAGCTTCTTTTTTAAAGTAATCACCAATACTGAAATTCCCCATCATCTCAAAAAATGTATGGTGCCTTGCAGTTTTCCCAACATTATCAATATCATTTGTTCTAATACTTTTTTGGATGTTTGTAATACGTTTTGATTTTGGTGTTTCTGTACCATCAAAATATTTCTTTAATGGAGCCACACCCGCATTAATCCATAAAAGTGTAGGGTCATCTACAGGAATTAATGATGCGGAAGGCTCAATAATATGCCCCTTATCTTTAAAAAAGTTTAACCAAGTTTGTCTAATTTGTTCGCTTGTCATATATTTCATAGTTCTATTTTTCCTTTCAAAAATAATAAAGTCCTTAAAAGATATAAAATCTTCTAAGGACGAAAAATTCGCGGTACCACCTTAGTTCACATAATTATGTGCACTCATGTTCAAATCCGTTATAGCCGGAAATACTTTTGCTCCTAAGACAGCTTTCATTAAACCTAATTATCACCTTTCACCATCCAGTGATTCTCTTCTAAAATTAGTACTTAATTACTCATCTTAATCATTGCATATTCATTGTATCAAATAATGATTCATTTGACTATACTATTATTCATTATTTTCCAAATCATGTGAAATTTGTTCTTCTTTTTCAATCGTAATTTGGACTAAATCGATGCGTTTACCGTCCATTTTAACAATTTCAAAGGTATACGGCTTAACTACATAGGTTTTGCCCTCAAGAGGTAGTGTGCCTAATTTTTCTACAACCCAACCATTGACTGTAAGCACATTCGGCTCTTCTTTAGAACCTATAATATCTAAGAAATCTTCAATACTACTATTACCTAAAACGAGGTATTGATTATCATTCATCTTCTTAACTGCTTCAATGATATCATCATGTTCATCCCAAATATCTCCAACAAGTTCTTCAAGTATATCCTCAAGTGTTAAGATACCAGCTGTTCCGCCGTAGTCATCAATGACTACAGCCATATGAGATTTAGACTGTTGAAGTTCTAATAATAGATCTTTTACTTTTTTAGTTTTGGGTATAAATAAAACATCTTTAATAATTTCTTTAATATCAAAACCTTCTGTTAAAACCATAAAGAAATCTTTATAGTTCATGACACCTATGATATGGTCAATATTTTCTTCATATACAGGTATTCTTGAATATCCAGATTCTTTGAAGACTTTAAATATATCTTCATGGTTTGCAGCTGTTGAAACAGCTACAACATCAATTCTCGGTGTATAAATATCCACTGCTTCTAAGTCAGCAAACTCAATTGCACTACGTATTAATGTACCACTTGATTCATCAATAGCGCCTGATTCTTGTACCTCATCAACAATCATGATGAGTTCATCTTCACTTAAGTGAGCTTTACTGTTTGGTTTAACAATATAAGATAGTACTTTCTTCCATACCTTGAAGAAAAAATTAACTGGAAGTAATACAAATTCAAGGACATTTACAATCGGTGCTGCAAACATTGCAAATTTATTTGGATATTCTTTAGCAATACTTTTTGGAGTAACTTCACCAAATATTAAGATGATTACTGTAAATACAAGTGTCGATAGTGTCGCACCTAAATCATTACCAAATGATTTGACAAACAGTAAAGTCGCAAGTGATGCACCTAAAATATTTGCGATATTGTTACCAATTAAAATAGTTGACAAAAATACATCATAATTACTGTTGAGTTTAATTACTAGTTTTGCTCTTTTATTTCCATTCTCTGCTAAATTCTTCATTCGAAGATTATGATAGGTAGCAAAAGCCACTTCAGTTGCTGAGAAAAATGCAGATATAATAATTGTTACTATGATTAATATGTACATCGTGCCATCATTCATTTTTTATAAATACGCTCCTTTTAAGTACTTTTTTTATATGTTTAAACATGGATTTATTATATCCATGTTATTTTCTTATTGTATTAAATATGTGTTTTGCTTTTTTATATAATTCATCTTCATCATCAATTATGGCTCTTAATTTAGACAGTTGTGTTTCATTTTGTTCTGTCTTAAGCCAAAGTTTTAGGTAACCACCATGACCATACTTATCTATAAGATGCGCTTTTACACCCTCATAAATCGCATCGAAATCCTCACTATTTGAACCACTTAATCTAAACTGAATGGTTCTTAATATGATTTGGTCAGGATCGATTAATCTATCTGCTTCACTAATAATCTTACCATAAATAGTTCTTGGTGCATCATCATTGGATGCTCTATGATCTTCAACTGCTTGTTTCATGATTACAATTTCATCTGTGGTAAAGTAGTTTTGGATGAATGCATCATCTTTTAAGATCTTACCACCATCTATATGGTGTGTTTTTCTATTCACAAGTAATCCAATATCATGAAATACCGCAACAACATAAATCATTTGAATGTTCACATCATAATCTTTGGCTATAATAAGCGATTTTTCTATAACATCAAAGACATGATTTGGTTGATGTGCCAAATCAAGTAGTTTATATTTAGGTATAATATTCCTCTCACAATATTCAATTAATAACGGGTCTATATTTTGAAGCATCATTATAATATCTTGTCCCTTGATTAGATTAAAGATATTGTATCATTTTTATTGCTAAATAGAAATAAAAAAGGCTATATAAAGTATATAACCTTTAAATTTCACACATAAAGTGTGATGTTTCCTTTACCTTTTTGTTTGGATTCATACATGCATTTATCCCCGAGGTTTAGTAACCTGTGGTAGTCTTTATTTTCATCTGTAATTTTTACAATACCAATAGATACACTTATGCCAAGTTCCTTGGTCATATTATTTAGGTTTTCTATGTCTTTTACTAAATTATTAGCTCTTTCTATTATCGACTTATCATCATGTTCATAACAGTACACAGCAAACTTATAAATGAAAGGCTTTTATATTTATACATAACTGATTATCTACAAAACCGATTTGAATAATAACTTTTTATACATATTATCCATGAGTATAGCACCTAATGGTGCAGTAATCAATATGGCTAGAACAGCCATAGTAAGCACTAAATTACCAACAGTTAAGCCTTCAGTTAATGCGATTGCACCAATCGATGCTTGAACTGTCGCTTTTGGTATGTAACTTATCATTGAAAATATTTTTTCTTTAGTATTTAGATTGGTAAATAATAAGGATACATACACGCCTATCATTCTAAATACCAGTGCAATCATTAAAACAATAATTGGCATAAATCCAGCACTAATCGCGTAATTTACGTCTACAGAAATACCCACTAAAACAAATAGTAAAATCTCAAAGAATAACCATAACTTTTGATAACCTTCTTCTAAGTCATGTGCAATCGTTCTATTTTTAAATAATATGACCATACCGGTAGTTACAATACTAATTAAAGCGGAAAATGAAATCATATCTTGAATAAGTATTTCTAAACCTATAAGGATAAAAGATACAGAAAGTAAAATCAGTATATTTGATAGTATTGTTTTGGTGTGTTTTTCAAAAATCTTAACCATAACGAGTCCCACACCAATGCCAATAATTGCACCTAATATAATAGATATTGGTATTTGAAGCATAGACCAAGTATTTAATGTATTTCCTTTAAGTAATCCAAGAAATGCATAAAACAATACAATAACAAAGATATCATCCGCTGAAGATCCTGCCATAATAAGCTCTGGTATATTTTTATTTGTACCATAATTTGTTTTACTATATTTGATCATCCTTGGAATGATGACAGCAGGAGATACTGCTGCAACGACTGAACCAATGAGTAGTGCTTCAACATAGCTAACACCCAAAAGCATTGGTGCAAAGATTGTGATTGCCACAATCTCAAATACAGCAGGTACAAAGCACATGAGGATTGCAGGTCGACCTATCTTCTTCAAATTATCAATATTAAGTGATAAACCTGAACGTGTAAGTATAATCACTAAAGCTATTTGACGTAAATATCCCGAAATTTCTAAAATAGCACCATCTATGCTATTTAAAAAAGATGGACCCAAGAGGATACCTACTATAATCATACCTATTATTTTGGGTAATCTTAATTTTTCAAATAATATACCAGCTAAGAATCCCGTGATTAAAATAATACCTAAACTTAATAATGCCATATAATCTCCTTAACAAAACATCTAAATAACTAAACTATAAAACCTAATAACATCGAAAGTAAAATAATGATTGGCGCAGGCACTTTTTTTGATAACAGCAATAATGTTGAAACCACTACAACAGCGTATATCTTATAGTCTACTTCTAACTTAAGTAATTGGTTAATCGCTGTCATTACTATCAAACTGGCTGCAGTAATACTTACTCCAGTTAAGAAGTGTTTCATCAAAGGCATCCTTCTTGAAGCCTTCCATAAAGGAAATATGAAAAACACTAATAATATACCCGGCAAGAAAATACTAAACCCACCAATCATGCCTGCTACAAAACTATGACTACTACCATCAAATGATCTTGCAGATACAAATGAAGCAAAACTAAATAGCGGACCAGGTATTGCCTGATCGATTGCATAACCTGCTAAAAAGTCATTTAAAGAGATAATAGATTGATTATTCACCAAATCAGTAATCATCAGTGGGACAACAATTTGTCCACCTCCAATCACAGAATATCCATATCTATAAAATGAGGTATAGATATTTAAGATAGAATTATCAAGTGTTTGACTTAAAATCTCATTGACTAGTGCTAGCACTACAACAATTATTAGTATAAGCCATTTTGGTTTATATTCAAGTTTTTATGTACGTTTGTCACTAATTTTTAAAACTACATAACTTAAGCCTCCCAGTATCAGTAATAACGGTACTATCCATATAGATTGATTTGCAAATAATACACCTAATACAAGCATGACAACATATAAAATAATATCTATTTTAAATTTTAGTACTTTTTTAGATAAGGTAATTGCAGCATATATAATAAATGAAACTGCTGCGGCAGATAGATAGATAAGTACCGGTTCCCATGCATGATTTGTAGCGATAAACGTAAAAAACATACCGATTAAGGTCATGACTATTATTGCAGGTAATGCCCACACTAGAAAAGTTAAGATTGCCAGTAATTTACCACCAACATAATAACCGATGGCTGTAATCGTTTGTCTACTACTCGGACCTGGGACTAGTGCATATAACCCTATCATTTCCGTAAGTTCTTCTTCGCTAATGTATTTTTTCTTATTAACTAATATGGAAGAAAATACACCATAGTGAGCTTCAGGTCCACCATATGATCCTATTGAACATAAAAAAACATCCCATAAAAATATATACCATTTAACTTTATGTGAATTATCCATATATCATCCTCAAAGTTATCTATCTTAGCTTAAACATATATTCATTATACAAAAAGGTTCATCTATTAAAATACCAATGGCATTAATTTATGTATTTTTTACATTAGATATACTTTAATATAGAAATTGAAGCAATGTTGTTGTTAAAGTCTTTAAAACGTGGTAACCTAGTTATTATAACTAGATAGAGGTGTTTAATGGATTTTGAAATTAAAGCATGGATAGACAAAATAGAGCTTATAAAGTTACCACGTTGGGAAGAACTTCCTGACATTGAACTATACTCAGAACAAGTCATAAACTATGTGAACCAACACTTAGATTATATATTTATCGATCACGAAGATATCAAAGATAGTTTTGTTACAGCTTCAATGATAAATAACTATGTAAAACATAAAATTATGACACCACCCATAAAGAAAAAATATAAAAGATCTCACATCGCATTTATTATTACTATTACTATACTTAAACAAGTAGGTAGCTTAAATGATGTACATAAGGGTATCGCTTATTTAACTTCTGTCTATGGTAAAGTCGATGCTTATAATTTATTTATTGACTTTTTAGAACAGTCACTACAATCAGCTGTGAGTGAACTAAAAGGAAAACCTAATATAACTTATTATTCTAAACCTGTTTCAATTGATTTGCTACCGCTTAAAACAGCTACCATAGCATTTTCTTCTATCATGCTATCTAGCTACCTATTTTCAAAACTTGATATCAAAAATTCATAAAGGAGTTTCAAACATGAAACAAAACATCGCAATACTTGCAGATTCAGGATCTGACATTAACATAGATTCAACCAATAAGCCATTATATATACTTCCATTAAGAATTATTATTGATGGTAAAGAATATATTGATAAAAAAGAAATTTCATTAAAAGAAGTCTTAAGTCACATCGATCATAAAAAAGTAACTACTTCTCTACCAAGTCCAAAAGACATTGAAGGTACTTTTGACCAAATTAAAAAAGACGGGTTCACACATGTTATTTGTATCCCGATTTCAAAAGGCTTGAGTGGTACAATGAATATCATTAGACAAATTGCCGAAGATTATGAAGGTTTAACTATCGAACTTATTGATACCAAAAACATTAGTATGGCAAGTGGTTATAGTTCATTAGATGCACTTCAAATGATTGAAGAAGGTAAATCCTTTGAAGACATCGTGCATACAATAAACCATAACTTAACAAACAGGAAAGTGTTTTTCACAGTTGATAAACTTGTTTACCTAAAAAAAGGGGGACGTATTGGTTTAGTATCTGCAACAGTTGCTGATTTATTAAAAATAAAACCAGTAATAACATGTAATGATGAAGGTATCTACTATACAGTTAAAAAACAAAGAGGCTATCAAAAAGCTGTTAATGAATTAATTCATCAAGTTGCCCAATTTGTTAAAGACAGTAAAAGTTATGATGTTTCATTAATGAATAGTGACTCTAAACTAGACTTAGAAGTTTTCACATCAAAAATCAAAGAAGCTCTACCACATATCAGAAACTTCACTATATCCAATATTACTCCAGCATTAGCAATCCACACTGGTCCAGAAGCGCTTGGCATAGCAGTTTCAATTCATTCGTAAAATATAACGGTCACCATATCCATATGATATAGTGACCGTTTTTTATTAACCTTTAATAGCAATCCTTAGTTTGGCAGATCTTGCTCTTGGATTATTAAATACTTCTTCTTTACTTGGCAATATTGGACCTTCTGTCATACTAAATAGACCATCATTTAAATATTGCTTAAACGCCTTTTTAACTAGCCTATCCTCACCAGAGTGAAACGATAAAATGGCCACTTTACCACCAGGATTTAATTTACTCGGTAATTTGTCAAGCATCTCAAATAATACTTCATATTCACTGTTAACATCAATTCTTAATGCTTGAAAAGTTCTACTCGATGCTTTTTTTAGTTCTTCTTCATATACTTTTTTCGAAACCTTTTGTAGTGCTGATGCAATAACATGGTGTAAATCCAATGTAGTTTGAATGTACTTACCTTGTATTTTTGCTTTTGTAATTTCTTTAGCTATTTCTTTTGCATAAATTTCATCAGCGTTTTCAATTAACATATGTTCAATTTCTATTTCACTCATCTCAAGTAATCTTACATAAGCAGGGATACCAACTTCCGGATTCATTCTTAGGTCTAAAGGACCTTCTTCTCTAAATGTAAAGCCTCTTTCCGGATTATCAATTTGCATAGAAGATACACCTAAATCAGCTAAAATAAAATCAAAGCCTTCAATATCAATTTCATCAAAATCCTTAAAATTTAATTGATGAAGCGTAAAGTTATCTTTACTAAAACCGTAACTTTCTAGTCTAGCTCTTGTTTTTGGTAGTTCAATAGGGTCTTGATCAATTCCATGTAAGTGTCCTGTGTGATTTAGTTTTTTTAATATTTCTTTACTATGTCCACCAAATCCAGTAGTCAAGTCAATCCCTACTTGCCCCGGTTTAATATCAAAAAAATCTAATATTTCATCAACCATAATAGAACGATGCATACCTGCAGGTGTATTACCCTTTTTTATAACCTTTTGAACAGTTTCATTATACTTTTCGGGGTTTTTTTCTTTGTATTTTTCATTATATTTTTTAGGATATAGACCACTATATCTTTTTCTTCTTACGCGTTTATTTTCTTCCATATTAGAGCACCTCTAAATACTATAACAAATAACACCAAATTAAACAAACTAAAATATGTTTTATTACTTTCTTACCTTCCAATTCTTTCACACTTTAAAAAAATAATCGATTACATGTTATAATCGATTATTTCATGGATTCTAACTATTCACTTAATACAACTTCTTCTTTATTGTTTAAGATGTCATAATTTAATTCATTTTCTGTTTTGGCAACGATAGTTGCTGCAACACCAGCACCAGTAACATTAATTAGTGTACGTCCCATATCAATTAGAGGATCTACTGCAATAACTAAAGCAATACCATCAATTGGTAAGCCCAGAGCTGATAAAACTACTGCTGCAGCAATGGTTGCAATACCTGGAACACCAGCTATTCCTATTGCTGAAATGGTTGTGATCACTAAAAGTAATATGAACTCTACTGGTCCTATAGGAATACCATAAGCATTTGCTGTTAATACTGCTACCATCGCTGGGAAAATCCCTCCACAAGCATTCATACCTATATTAGCACTTAATGGTCCAACAAAGTTTGCAATACGATCAGATACCCCGACACGTTTTGTTAAGGACTCCATAGTAACTGGTAAGGTACCATAACTACTTTGAGAGGTAAACGCTAAAAACATTGCAGGAGAGAATTTTTGAACAAACTTGATTGGTGATACTTTCATAATCTTTAGTAAAAGCATTTGAACAAATATAAAATGAAAGATTAATGCGCCATATATTAACGCAATATATAAACCTAGTTGTTTCAATGTTTCTATATTACTTCTACCCACAGCATAAGCCATAAATGAAAATACCGCATAAGGTGTTAATTTAATAACAAACTTTGTTACTCTTGTCATAATAGTATTTAGTGAATTATTAAAGTCAATAAAAGCCTTAGTGCGCTCTGGATGTCTTACATTTTCAACAATGATTGCCACTGAAACAAATAATGCAAGCACAATTACGGGTAATGCAACATTACCAGATAAAGCTGCACCAATATTGTTAGGGAAGAAATTTAAGATAACTGTTTCTATTGGCGTAATTTCTCTTACATATTCACCAATTGGTTCAAAATTACTACCCAATCCTGGTATATATGCAAATAAGAATCCAATAGCCGCACCAATAGTTGTTGTTATAAGTAACCAGAAGAAAGACTTAATACCAATGCTCTTTAGTTTTTGCATTGTCTCAAGTGATGTAAAACTCTTTATTACAGCCGTTAAAACAAGAGGTACAACAACCATTTGGATTAATCTTAAATAAAGTTGTCCAATCGGTCTTATTGTTGCAACAATTGTTGTTTCTTGACCATTAATGGTAGTTGTAGTTGGACCAAATAAAAATCCTACTAGTATGCCTAGAGTCATCCCAATGATCACTCTTAAACTAAATTTTAACTTTTTCTTACCTGTAAAGAAAATAAGCGCTATGACTACTAATGTAGTTAAGTACAGTACGCCTTTTTGCCATGAATCTATTAAATAATTATCAAACATGTGTATCCCTCTTTCACTAATTATTTCGATATAGAAATATATTACTATACAGTTTCCTTAAGCTCCAATAAAAGGCATTTTAAAAGCAGTTAGATATTAACTGCTTTATGTATTCGTGTTAAATATTGTGATTTTTACTTATTAAGTGTTTTTATATAAGAAAGTAATTTCTGGTAGATATATATCATACGCTCTTCAGTAACATGATTTAGAACATCATCTAAATCAAACCACTTAACACCACTATTCTCATCAGCCTTTATAACTAGTTTCTCATCTTCATCAGCTATAAGTAAATAGGTCAAATTCATATGAATGTGGTCACCCACATATACACCCCGTTTTATATGGTTATGAACTAAGATGTTATCTAATGCCACAGGTTCATGAAACAGTGGCCTAACTTTCTTAACTCCTGTTTCTTCTGTTACCTCTTCTAATAATACTTCTAAAAAATCAGGATTACCGTCATTATGTCCACCAATCCAGCCCCAAGATTTATATATAAGGTGGTTAGCAAATAATACTTTATCTAATGTTTTATTTAAAACAATTGCCGAATTTGAAAAATGAGCAATAAGGTTTGTCCTAAATAGTGCATCATCATTATTTCTAGCAAATTCTAACATTGCCTTTTTATCTATTGCTTCTTGTTCATTTTTGGGTTGATAGTTTTCTATTGTCTTAATATGCATCTGTATTTTCTCAATTCTTTACTTGGTATATAGTATAAATATAGCATAAATTCATCAAGTTATCAACGAAGCAATGGTGCACACTTGTTTTATTTAGGCATCTCAATAATAATCTTTCCCATCACTTTTGCATCTTTAAAATCTATATAAGCATCTTTAATATGAGCTGACAAATAGATACTTCCGATAAATTGATGTAGCTTATTATCTTCAACAAGTTCCTTAATTTTCTTTAAAGTCTTAGGCGTTGATTTACTCATGATACTTATAGCCTTTTTGCCTCTAAATATTGCATAATAAAGCCCTTTAAACATTGCATCATTAATTTGCCTGAAATCTCCGCCAATAATAGCAAGCTTACCTTTTTCCTTCAGGACTTTCATATAGCTTTTAATTGGTTGATATCCGTTTACTGCAATATTACGTCATATTTATCGTTTTCTAATTTAAAATCAGGAACATTGTAGTCCATAATACTCATAGGTTTGAGTTTAGATAAATAACTATGGTGTCTCTTACTTGCGACAAGTGTTACTTTATAACCCTCGTAAGTAAGTATTTGAGATAAAGTATATCCTACTGCACCTGATGCACCATACGCTAATATATGATCAATCTTTTTGAGCTTAACTTTATCTATGGCTATGAGAGAGGTAGAAGCACACATAGGTAAACCGGCAACTTCTTTTAAATCCATATTATTTGGTGTATGATATATACTTTTTTGATTTGCCTTCGCATACTCTGCATAACCGCCGAACTTTTGAACTGACAAGTCACCAAATACTTTATCCCCTATATTAAAGTTTGTAACTTTAGATCCTAATGAGCACGTTGACAAATGTCCTGCATCTCCTACTGAAATATACGGTGAATGGTAAGTATGAGTGTGATTTCTAATAACTCTTATATCTCCAATGACTACTCTACCACGATTATTGTCATTTTGAACTTGATTTGTTTCAACTATGAATCTAAATGCTTTTGACAGAAAATCAATCTCGGAGAAATAGTTGATTAAAACATCTTTATCTTGAAACATTGTCCTTGCATCAAACTCCCTTAGTGGAATCCAAATACCATTAGTATCCATTGATGTTAGTATAGTTTAGTAGACACAAAGAGTAAGAATCCTTCTTATGATAAGATATAAGGATGGTTGGTTCACATGTCCTACATGTGGAAAAGATGGATTAAGTGTCATTGAAGATTACGATAGATTTAAAACTATATTCAAATAGAAATTAAATTTATATCCAACCCTCGTGGAAGGGTTATTTTGGCTATGGTAAACCATAGAAATACGTGATATAGAATTTCTTAATTAACAAAAAAAGAACCGGATTTCCGGTTCTTTCGTTTTCATGAAACCCTAAGAATTTCCATAGCTTGATTTACTCAAACCCTAAAATATTCTAAAGAGCCTTAATTTTTACTTATTCAGTTATTGTAATAAATACACTACCTAAATAGAATTCATCACTAATATATATTTTAATTTTATATTGACCTGGTTCAGTAGGTAGTTTAGGCTCTACTTGATTATCAACATTTAATTCTTTTGTATTTGAATAAACTAGTTTATCTAAACCATAAACAACTTCATCAGTTTCACCAACAATATAATATGTGTTTAAGACTTCATCTTCCAAATCTGTTATTTCAAGTGTACCAAATTCTTTAAACATTGAAATATACATCTTAACAAACATTAAGCCTTCCGCATTAGAAATCTCAAGTCCTAAGAATCCAATATCAACATTAATACCAATTCCAAATAAGTCTAAGAACTCACCTGATTGATACTCGGTTTTTTCTTGGTCATAAATTTCCCAAGTTACCGGATCACCTTGATTATCCCATCTTCTAATTGTAATTTGTCCAGCTGGAAGTGCAAAGTAATCAAAACCTGTAGCAATTACTTCAACTCCTTCTCTAGAACTCTTACCACTACCAATTGGTAAGAATAATGGGTCTTCAGAATTATATTTAAATTCACCAATTAATTCTAAACTTGCCTTTTTTGATGTTCCACTTGAATCATTATCAATTCTAATTCCTACAAGTCCACCACTAATAAATTCAATGTTATTTACAACAACTTCTGATTTATTAATGTATACACCTGATCCAAAATCACCAGATAAGAAATCATTAGGATTACTTCCGCCACCAAGTTCATCTACTTTAATATCTTCTAAGTAACCATTATCAACTCTTGTAAACATTAAGTTATATCTATTAGCTCTTACTATTGTCATATTTGATAAATAAACATTATTAGATGTAACACTAATAAATATAGAGATTTCTTTACTTGATAATGTATGACCATTTCCGTAAATAGTTACTGGATATTTTAGGTTTAGTGAGTCAACTTCATTAGTATATTCAATATCATTTGTTAAAATTAACGCTTCTGTTTTTTTACTTAACTCAGTTAACATTTCAGTTTCATTTGAAACTTCTACCCCGTTAATAATTAATAACGGATCAGTTTTAAGTGGCACTATTAAATCATCTGCCGGATTAAATACTACTTGATATAAATACCCACCCAAAGTAGCATCTTCATGTGTGAATGTTAAACCTGTATGAATTAGTTTTTCACCATTTAAATACCATTCGTATTCACCTTCGCCAACTAAACCTTCATCTAGGGGATTAACTTTTAAAACGCGATTAGTAATTCCATCATTTGTACTTAAGACCTTTTCGTCTTCAGTACTTAATTCAAACTGGCCGTATCCAACATTAATATGAGTTGAATTACTAATATATCTATTAGCATCTTGTGAAATACCTTCACCGGTTTGAAGGAATACAATGTATGAGCCTGGCTTATCAAACTTATAAGTAAAGTTAGTATTACCAATACCACCTAAATTTTCTAAATCATCAACTTCAAACTCACGATATATTTCTGGTTCGCCTGATGTTTGTTTTTGAATTACCCATTTAATGACACTATGTTTTAAATTACCAGTAATTCTTCCTGTAAATTCAACTTCATTATTATCACCTAATTTTACTGAAATTCGGTGATTAGCATCATCAATGCTATTAGTAACTAAAATATTAGTTGCAGTTTTAATAACTCTTATTAATGAATCTGCTTCTAATGTTTTAGCTCTTTCTTCAAAAACAAACTTAACTTCAACTCTAACATTAATATCACCAGGTGAATTAACTATTTGAGTAATATTAGTTTTATTAGAATGCTCTTCAATTAATTGGTTTCTAATAAACCAATTAATTTCAACATCTTCCATATTAATGTTATTTTCAGTAAATTGTTTAAAAACAATTTCGAAACTAACATCCTCTAAATCTTCATTTTCTTCATATGCTTGCGTTAACTCACCCTCTACTTTTAACTCAATCGAAGGTTCTTTTGCTTTGTTGTAATCATCAGTAATCTCTTCACATGCAACAAGTACAAATGAAAACATAATCAATAAACTTAATACTATTTTACGCATTACAATCACTCCTTATAATATTTTGGATTTAATAAATATATAACAAATGGATGGGTTCCACCCACAATACCAACTTCAATCATTCCTTTAGGAACTCTTTCCTTCATAATTAAATCATCTATGGTAGAATCATTTTCAAAGTTAATTTCACTTCTATTTCTCCCACCACCTCGTAACATAATTACAGGGTTAACATAATAATTCTTTCCTTCTTTATAGTAAACATCACTATATTGTTCGGATTTTAACTCATTCATAATATAGCCGAAGTTATTTGCACTTAAAGCGCCAGTTGCATCATCTAAGTTACGCCATGAAGTTGATGTAATTGCTTGAATTCCTTCTTTTTCAATTAAATTAATCTTACTTCCTGGATTACTATTACGATTATTTTGAACTAAAACGCCAATTGCGGTATAACCAATGTTTAATCTTGAAATATTAACTTCTGTAGCCCATGAATATGTTGCTGTATGTTGGTGGTTATCAATTTCAAGAGATGCAAAATATGCACCAATTAAGTTAATCTTATCTAAATCAAATAAAGTCATATCATCTTCTAGACTATTAATTTTTCCTCTAACTGATAAATTATAACGGCCATTTTCAATAATTACATCATTAACTACCATATATTTATCGTTAGTTCCTTGAGCATCCATTCCAACATTAACAATATTTTCATATGGTTGTTGGTTTTCATCAAGAGCACCTATTATGTGAACTTGATGTAAACCACTATTATGGCCAATAAATGTAATAGCTTTTTTACCTACATTTAATACCTTGCCATTTTCATCTCTTTCATTATACTCTAAAAGATTACTATGGTCAATTTGAAAGTAATTTCCATAAAGATTAGTCCCATTTCTAAAAACAATTGTTTTATTAAGTTTAATATGATTTAATAAAAACAAATTAGCCCCAGTACTATTATTAGCGAATAGGTCATCTTCATTATATATATTATAACCATTTTTAACATTAAACTCATATTTAACTAACTTATTAATTAATATTTCAATTGTCATCATCCCTTCAAATGTTTGACTATTTGAAGCAATTGTAATTTCTCCCCTACCATAATCAGTATCGCTAATCTTTAGATTAGATAGTCTTCCTCTAGTTGAATTAAATTGAAGAATTTTTGCATTTTCCCTTAACGCTTCATTAATTAATGTTTCATCTTCAGATGAAGCATTAATTGCACGTTTAGGAAAATAAGTAAATCCTACCACTATCTCATTTTTATTACCAAATAAATAATCCTCATTAGTTTTATTATAGTCTAAGACAACCCCTTGAATTTCAGTTGGATCAGCATTACTATCTAAAACCATAATATCGCTATTAATACGGTAATTACCATCTTTGGTAATTATCGTAAGTCTTGTAAAACCAATATTATTAGTTTTTACATTTAAATTAACTCTACCATTTTGAATGAATAATGTCTCACCTGATATTTCAATAATATGATCAGGTAAATTATTATAAACAATTGTTTCACCTTGATTATAATCAACAATTAAGTAGTCATTTTCATCTCTAATTTCAAATGACATATTACGAGCGTTAGCTGGTAATATTTGAAATTCTAAATTATGAGTTGTTCCAACATCATTATCAGCAATATCAGATCCTTCGATCATTTCAATACCTTCAACTGCTAGCGGTACATAATATGCAATTACACTAGAAGTTAAAGTAACGATTGTAAAAATGATAATTGGGAAAGATAGTAAGAATAAAATTAAAATCTTTTTCATTTATTATTAGCCACCTTTCTAATTCTTATTATACTTATAATCATATAAATAAGTAGAATCAATACAATTGCACCATATAATAAATAATTAATTTTATTTGCATCTAATTTAATAACAAAAAGTCCGAAAAATTCAAAAACTCTTTGAGATAAAAATAACTTTCTAATAAACGGTGTAACACTAAAGACTACTCCTACTATAATCGCTAAGAAAAGACCTACAAACAATGTTTTATACATATTTAAACCCTCTTCAAAGCCACCTTCATTACTTGTTAGTTGGGGATTTTCATAATCAGATGTGACTAATGTCAGTGTATATCCCGTAGAAAAGATAATACTTAATATAAATATTACAATTCCTTCCATTAGAGTTATATATTGCATACTAGTGACAATAGTTATCGTAACTATTGTCATTAAGAAATTCAATATATAACCAAATCCAATTTTAGCAAACAATTGATGAATAATCTTTACTGGAATAATTTTAGTAATATAATGCGCTTCTTTTTCTCTACTAATAATCATCCCTTGAAAACTATTAGTAAGTAAGATAAATACTAAAACAGTTAGTAATGTAATACCAGGAACTATTTCTCTACCTACTGTTGCCTCTCCTGCTCTATATGTTAGTCTAATTGTTAAAAAGATAAAGATTGGCATTAAAACATTTAAAACAACAGCCTGGAAAGCATAATCAGGATTTCTAGTTAAAGTAATCAATTCTTTTTTAAAGATTGCTATAACTGGTTTATTTAATTTTATATCTTTTTTTATTTCAACATCAATTCTTTCATTCTCTTTATTCAAAGCTTTAAAATAAAAATATTTCAATAAGAAATAAACGCCTATCATTAATGCCCCTAAAACTAATACTAAGATTAATAAGCTTTGAATAAACGATTGATTCATTAATAAATTATAAAACAATGAACTTATATAAAGATTATTTGTCGATGCTCTTAAATTTTCAATTATTAATGGATCAATTATTGGTGATGATGATGCACTAGTTAAATCAATGAAATTTAGGACAACATTAATAAACTGGATATAGACAATAAAGAATGCACCAATAACAATTGTAATACTTGCAATTAGTAAAAACTTGTTTTTTCTAATGTATCCCATAATAAATGAAACTGGTATTGATAGTAGACTTGCAAGAATTAATGATAAAAACGGAATAATAATGGCAATTATTATTAATCTAAAAAAATAAAAAATTGTAATATCAGTTTCTACAAACCCGTATATTCCCGCAGTAGCAAATAAAAAGACGAATGAGATTAATAATTGTCTTAAATAGATATAAATAATCTTAGATAAAAATATTTTTTCTTTTTCTATTGGTAATTTTAAATAAATATGATTATCTTTTGATTGATATAATTGCTTAATTATATTAAATACTTCATAGATTGTTAAAACACCTAAAAGAATAAAAAATACCGTTTTTAAATAAACATCAGGTAATCTTAATCTTGCAAATGTTTGTGTTAATAAAAGTAAAATATAGCCAAAAATTCCTAAGATTAATACTGATAGTATCCCTAACAGTATTAATCCTAAGATATTTTTAGTATTTATATTATTTAATCTCGGTTTACTTCTTTTGAAGTGATTCTTTATTAACGTTATTACCATATCTATCCACTATTTCTTTAAAATGTTTATCAATAATTGCAATATCTTCAGGTTTTTCAAATAACGCTTTAATCTCACCGTGATCGATAATTGCAACCCGCTCGCATAGTTCTTTAACTAATGCCATAATATGTGAAGAAAAAATAATTGTATTACCGTCTTTTGCATACTCTTTCATAAAAGCCATAATTTCATCCATTGAAAAAGTATCAAGCCCTACTAGTGGTTCATCCAATATCCAAAGCTTTGGATAATGGATGATTCCACCCATAATAGCTATCTTTTGTTTCATCCCATGAGAATATGCTTTAATAACCGTATTTAATGCATGTTCCATATTAAACATCTCTGCAAACCGATTAATTCTTATCTTTCTTAATTCCTCAGATACCTTATAGACATCTGCCATAAAGTTTATATATTCAAGACCTGTTAGTTCTTCAAAAGTTGCGTGATTATCAGGAATATATCCAAGGGATTGTTTCGCATTTAAAGGATCTTTTTCAATATCAAATCCATTAATTAAAATTGTTCCTTCTTCAAATGTTTGAATACCTGTTGCACATTTAAATGTTGTTGATTTCCCAGCACCGTTTAAGCCTAAAAACCCGAATATTTCTCCGGGTTTAAGGCTTAAACTAATATTATTTACTGCAGGTTTTTTAGTACCTTTGTAAGTTTTAGTTAAGTTTGTAATTTCGAGCATTTAATCGTCCTCTCCAGGTGGATTGTTATCACTGAATAAGATATCTAGAATTATTTCTAAATCTTGACTTCCTATATGTAACACAGTGTAATAAAACTCTTCAACTAATGGTATATCATCAATTAAATCTTGTCTACCTGAATCAATAATAATTTGTTTAATTTCTTCAAAGGTTTTACCTATCATTAATTCCTCTAAATCATCATATATAGTTGTCTCTGATGGATAAATATATCCACTTACTTCGACTCCAAATCTTCTTGTAAATCCTTCTTGTAGTTCTGGCGCTGTAAATGCTAATTCTACTGCATCTTTATAACTTAACGATACATATTGATTGTCAGAGTCATTAACAACTAATGAATATACATTTAATCCATTATTTAACATTGCTGATTCTAGTGTCATTGCACCATAAGAAAACTCAATATTTTCAGAATAATCAACAGCTACGCTATCAATTATATAGTGTGCTTTACCTGGCAATTGTAGTCTTACATTTAATTCTTCGGTGTTAATTCCTTCTAAGTCTAATACAAGCAAGAATTCTTCTAGTAAGTATGATCCTCTTTGAATTGAGCCTTTATAAATCCATTTGTTACCATCCCAAACTTCTACATTTACTAATAATGAATCAAATAAGTTTTTAACTACTTGTGCATCATCTGAGTTGTTCATTAAGATTTGATCAAACCACCATAAATTACGATGTGCATTAAATGAACTCAACAATTGACTATAAATTTCAGTTGTGTTTTTACCATTGCTAATACTATTATCTTGTAAACTAATCATAAATTTGGCGTTGTTGGTGTTTGGTCTATTAAATGTCATGTAGTAATAAGCTAATAAATCTTGAGAATTTTCTACTAGCGTTGCATAATTACCATCTTTTGCCAACACTTGATCTAAGTAAGATATTCCTTTATGATCAGTAAATGTATTTGGAGTTATTCTTTCCTTAATACTATATGGATTTCCATAAACATCGATAAAGAAATCTATAATTTCGTTATTTTCTTCATAATCAAAATAGAATAAATTAGCTCCATTTAACATGGTTATGGATGTGCCTTCTTCAATTACTTGAATATAGTATTTTCCATCAATGTCTTCCAACAATCTTAGCGTTCCATATGTTGATGATTCTAATACTTTTAACATTGAAAGTGAAATTGGTTCGTGTTCGAAATGAAGGTTTCCAGCTGAGTCTACAGAGTATAAGAATGGACTACTACTACTACTTTTAGTCACTTTTACTGATTTTTCATCTTTTGTATCTGGATATTTATCAAGACTTGCTACCAATTTAATAGTCTTATTATCATTTGTTGCCTTATATGTGTGTGCAACTTGACCAAATTGATTAGTTATTCCAGAGCCTTTTAGGGTTGTACCTTCCATAAAATTAACTTTTAAATTAGCTATACTATTACCCCCAACATCTTTTACCGTTGCTGTAAATATAATATCACCAGCTCCAGTTTGTGATTCTTTATTTGACTCAAGCATTATATTTATGTCATTTTCACTCAAGTATTTTGCATATAGATGCAATTCATCTTCAAATGTTGCTAAATTTACATATGGAATTGTTAGTTCTTCGTCAACAAACCATCCAGAAAATACTTTTGAATCATGTTCTGGTATATATATTGATTGATTTGGGTCAAAATTAAATAAATCAATATGAAGTTCATTAGGTACTCCTGTGCCTCCGTTTAAATGGAAATATATTAGTGCTTCAGAATTATCTAACGTCCAAGTATTACCACCATCAGACACTGTATATATTCCTTTAGGCAAATTACTAATATCGTTTTCTTGTGCATCAAGTAATTTATAAGTTTTATCAATCTTTTGTGCAGATACAGATAATCCTGATCCAGTAATAGAAATTAATTCTTTAATTGTAATTTGATTTGTTGAACTTGGCATTAATATGACTTTTGCATTTTCATTCGTTCTAAAAGTACCTGAGATTTTACCTTGGACAATTATTGTTCCATTTACAATTACTTGAGAAGAATCATTTGGTCCATACATAATGTTTGGTTCCAATCTATAGGTGCTTTTTAAAGTGGAATTACTGCTTCCATAACCATAATGACCAGCACTGTTATTATATTGATAATCTCCTTCAAGTGTAGTAAATACAGCACCATTTTTACCTAGCGTTACAATTGAACTATTATCAACGTATATTGATGATCCTGGCAATAATGCTATTACTGAATTAACTACCATATTGGAATTATTTAAGACTTTAACACTGAAATTACCAGGTAGTGGTAAATACTTGTCTTTAGTACTCATATTAATGTTGACGGTGATAATGTTAACATATTTTATAGGGACTTCAATATTATTGAAAGATACTTCAGCATTATTAAGTTCTAATTCTATCGTTCCACTGCTTTCACTAAAATATTTAGTTACTTTGCCTGAAAGTAATTGTAACATATAATCAGTAGACGCACCTATAACTTTAACATCTATAAACTCATTAAAACCCTCAATAGATGTGTAAGCTACACCATAATAATCAACACCAGATGCAAACTCTATTGTGCTTATAATATGATTCAAGCCATATTGATTAAAAGGTAATACATCTTCATATGTCACTCGCGCCACATTTCCGCCTGGGAAATTATTGATAATCATAGTTTCATAAACCTTTGAGTTTTCTTCAGCAAATATATGACCACCATGAATGAATCCTAAAACACTCAACGTTGCACTCGCTCTAATATTGATAATCGCATTTCCAATAAGTTCTAACTCTGAATACTCAGATCCTACGACATGACCGGATTGTGGTTGTGAATATCCTATTTTAGCGTTTACTATTAGTTCTCCAAAAACATCAAGCACAACATCTTCCATTGAAAGCTTGATAAATGGTCCTTGAGTACGATTGATTCGCCCACTAGTACCACCCTTAATTCTGCTTGTCTCATGACTACTGTTTGCAGGCAATAATAACGTAACACCCATTTTAACATCCTGTGTATTGCCGCCATATACCTCTTGAGCCACTTCGCTTGATGCAAATGCAGTATTAAATGCTACAACAACTGTGCCACTCCTCGCAACTGCCAAAGCATCTTCAATCGTATACCATATGTTATTATATAATACCGATTTTAATTTAATTGTAATATCTGTATGATCTATTTCTTCTTCGTATATTCCTTCAAAGTTACTACTCTCTATAGCTTTGATTGAACTTCTTACAATAAATGTGCTTGCTCCGTTAGTTAAATCAAGGCTAGTAATAGATTGGCTTAAGTTCGTAAAGTTATAATGTAATATGTCTACTTCACTATCAGAAATTGTCTGACCATTAAATTTAAGTACTATATTAGAATTAACATCTTCTAATGACCATGTTTTATTATTGTTGTTGTGAATTACTTCTATTAAACTATTTGATATTTCAATAGTTATGTCGTTGATATCAGCTTTTTTAATTTCAAATTCTATTTCTACTAA
>NZ_JADNRS010000004.1 GCF_015709225.1 Acholeplasma laidlawii | reverse complement strand
AGCCCTGTTTTTTTTATTCACCAAAATGTGAAGTTAATGTATCTAATAATACAGTTTCATTATAGATGTTTCCAATCGGAATTGGATGTGTTGGTTCTATACCAAATTCATTTGGATGATAGACAAAAGGATCTGCTTCTGTACCGGTACCAGTTCTATACGCACTCATGTTATTTGATGAGGTTGTAAACGCTGTACCGTTTGGTAATAGAATTGGTGTAATACTTGATGTTCCACCACCGGATGTTAACCCAATTATTGGACCTAGATTATTTTCTTTAAAAATTGTTGTTAAACTGTTTGCCGCTGAAAACGATGTTGGTGTTGTAAGTAGTGCCCAGTTTAAGTGATCATATGTAGGAACACCTTCAATTTTTACATAGGAAGTTGAGTTAGACTTAGTATCTGCACTAATGCTTGATACTGCAAAACTATTTTGTGTGATAAAGCCTATGACTCTATACAATGCACCCACGTTACCACCAGTGTTCCAAGTGATATCTAAAATCATGTTTTCTAGATTAGATGTTTGACTCAAGATTATATCCATATAAAATTCCATAAATACTGCACTATCTGATTTAATCAGTGTATCTGAACTATTAACAAACTCAGGAACAACTGATTTTGTCATATCAAAAACGGATAAGCCTACAATCAATGACTTATATACATCGTCATATGATGTAGAAGCATAGTATTTTAAGCCATCTACTTCTTTAGTGAAATTCTGGTTATTTGCAGATGCTGTAAACCCTAAACTAACAAGTGATGCATTATAAGTTTGTAAATCATTTCTTGTTAACCCTTTAATCAGTATTTCTACAACATTATTATCGTGATTTGATTGGTTATAGTAGAAATACTTATTCCCACCGTTTATTGCAGGGAAAATATGACTTTCTACTTTTAAGATATCTAACACAGTCTGGTTATTATAAGCTGTATCTTCGATAATATCTGCAGTAGAAAAACCATCTAAAGATAATACAGCAGATGTTTTAGCTTCATCTAAGAACCAGTAAAGTTTTCTATCTCTACCTGATGCATTCCATCCACTTGTAGCCTCGCCCCATTTCTTACCAATTTGAGCATCGGTTGCTACCATTCCATCTAAATACCACTTCTTAAATCGATCACCAAAGTCATTTAAACTTGTAACAGAAGGACCAGTATAAGTTGAACGGTTAAAATATCCCGGATAACCATATGAAGTATGTGGTTCGTCGACAACAAATGTTAAGAACTCATGAATAGATAAATCAAGTCTTAATGCATTTCTTGTTAAGAATGAATCTCGTTTTTCAAATAATAAATCATAATAAGTTTCAACTTCACGTAACTCTTTTAGACCATAGAAATAATCCATAGAAAATGCTAGGAAGTTAAATGTATGGATGGTTAGATCGGTTGGTAATGTAGTACTATTTTTAGTTGATGTTCTAATTGTTTCATATGCATCTTCACCTTCACTTGGAAGTGAGTACACGCCAAATAAGCCATCGTAGTTGTAGTACACATTATAATAACTAGATCCTGCAAAGAGCTGGTTTGCCATGTAATATGGTAAAACAACATCCCCTTCAAATAAGACAATATCCATATTATATTTACTTAAGTCGTAAACTACATCTTGACCTTCAGTGTAATGTGCATTTGGATTTTCTCTATCATAAGTGATATGACGACCGAAGTTTGTTGCTGTTGAATATACATAGCCCCAATAAAAACCAGGGTCTGGAGCCACTAAGGTATTTGTTACAGTATCAATTGTGACATTTAAATCATATGTGACATCTTCATCTTCATCATAATAATCATATTGAATATAAAGTGAAGTATCATTTGTCTCATATGTAATGTCAAGTGCCGGATCAATAAATCCACTTAGTAACTTCATAAAATCTTCAACACGAACATAAGGCACACTGCCACCTTTTTCATATAGAAGTTCAATTTCACCATCTACAACATCGTATTCTTCAGTTAGATTTCTAAATGGTACTGTACGTCTATCTTCTAGTTCAACATCTTTATTTTGATATAAGTCTACATCAAACTCATGGTTAATTGTTACACCATTTAAAACGAACTTACCTGTAATCATCGTTGTATCTTCTGACTCACCGTCTATTAACGGTAAGATAATACCTGTATTTGAAACATATTTGTTTGCTGAAGTCCAAGAAATCACTGAGTTATTAATTGGCCCCTTACTTAGTAAACTCAAGTCATAATATGTTTTGTATAGCTGTTCTTCTACCGCATCAATATCTTCATTGATCATGGCAGTAATTGTCGCTATATCTGTTGGATTTGCTTCATCATCCCAAGATGCATTCAATGTAATATTCGCTGTAATTGGTGTATCAAATGAAAATGCGACATCTTCATTTGTTGTGTACCAGTATCTAAATACAAATCCCTCTTTATCTGGATCAGCTGGTGCTTCAATCAAACCATTCTTATCCACTTTAATTGGTTCAATAGGTGAACCACCCTTCGTATCAAAAGTTACTGTAACCTTTCCATCTGAGTTATTTGGTGTACAGGCTACAACAAATAACAATAAAAAGACAGTAACTATGAGTGTAGTTATTTTCTTCATTCTTTTACCTCTCTTATAAAATTGTTATTATGATATCACAGTTTCTCAAAATCCACATACAAAATGTTTATAACAGTGTTTTTCTGGTCTATATTAATTGACAACGAACCTAACAGTGGTTACAATAAAGGTATAACAACGTTCGTGGGAGGGGACTATGACAACCAAACAAAAGATTTACGAAAATGCCATAGAATTATTCGCTTTAAACGGATACCATAACTTAGGTATGAGGGATCTTGCTAAAAGTGTTGGTATTAGGGCATCTTCTATTTATAATCACTATAAATCCAAAGAAGATATATTACTTGAAATAGCTCATGAACTTATGACTGAGCTATCCACATATGTCTATCCTCTATATAAGAGAATGGATTTAGCACCTAGAGAGTTCTTCCTAAATTTATCTATTGAAACCAATAGATTTTTCGAACGACCAAAAATCAATAAATTAACTAAACTCTTAATTCCACTGGAATTTGAAATACCTAGATTAAAAGAATTATTACATGTTGAGTTCATTCAAAAACCTAGAACAGGTTTTAGTTACTACTTCCAAACATTGATGCGAAAAGGTCAAATGATGGAAACTGACCCAATGCTTGCAGCCAAGATGTATCATTCATTCTTTGTATATCATTTCTACGAAAAGTTCTTAACTGAAGAGCCTGATGGATTTTTAACTAGGTATGAAGCATTATTTAGAAATCATATCAATCTATTTATGGATTATTTTAGGATAAAATAAACACCAAGGCATGCGCATGTCTTGGTGTTTTCTTAATATTTTTGAATTATAGATTTGGGGGAAATCTTATGAATCAAAAACAAATTTACTTTATTACAACAGTCTTATCCGTTGTTTCCTTATGTCTTTATCTTTTCGCTTTCACAAACTTCATTATTACAACAACTAACTTTAAAAGTATAGATCATTTTATCTACTGGTTAGTCATACAAGGAACCATTACATCGGTAAGTTTATACCAATACAAATTAGCAGTTTATGCAAAACCTACCGCACTTAAAATGTCCTTACTATACCTTTTACCAATCATCATCTACTCTATTTTTCAAATTCTTAATTTAGGTAGTGCGGAAATAGATGTGCTCTATATAATAATATACAGAATACTATTTTCGTTAATTGGTATCCTGTATTTATATGGATTTATAAAATATAAACTTTAATATAAAAATATAGACATTATTCATCACTGAATAACGTCTTTTTTTTCTATAGTAATACGATTTTATCTTGACATGCACGAATTGTTTCATCATCCCAAACAGATGCTTGAACTTCACCAATATGTGCTTTTTCTAATAGTATTAGACACAATCTACTTTGTCCAATACCACCACCAATGGTAAGTGGTAGTGTTTGATTCATAATCATTTGATGGTATGGATATTTGAGATCTTCTAATCTATTTTTAATTTCTAACTGTTTTCTTAAACTTGTCTCATCTACTCGAATACCCATACTACTAATTTCTATCGCCATATCTAGTGTTTCATGATAATACAATAAATCACCATTTAAGTCCCAGTCATCATAGTCTGGTGCACGTAAATCGTGTGGCATACCAGATGATAGGTTATGACCAATACGCATAATAAACACGACTTTTTTATCTTTTACGATTCGATACTCACGCTCTTTACTTGTAAGGTTCGGGTATAAATTTTCCAGGGATTGACTGTCTATAAAAAAGACTTCATTTGGGGCTTCGTATGTAATCTCTGGATATTTAAGCATCACTGCATTTGAAGTGTTTGCGATAGCATCTACAATACTTTTTACAGTATCTTTTAAATAATCTAAGGTTCTACTTGATCTTTCAATCACCTTTTCCCAATCCCATTGGTCAACATAGATAGAATGAATATTATCTAGTGTCTCTTCTTTTCTTACTGCATTCATATCCGTATATAAGCCATTACCTACGTAAAAATCATTTTGATATAAAGCCATACGTTTCCATTTAGCAAGTGAATGCACAATCTCTGCTTGCTTATTCATGCTTGGCACGACAAACTGTACTGGATTTTCACCATTTAAACCATCATTAAGACCCGTTTCAGATAATACAAACAAAGGTGCAGTAACTCGTTTTAAATTAAGTTCTAATCCTAAATTATGCTGAAAAACATTTTTTATAAATCCAATAGCTGTTTGTGTATCATATAAATTAAGTTTAGATTTGTAACCATCAGGTATGATTGTTTTTGACATGTGTATGCTCCCTAAAAGATATGAGTAAATAGTATCATAAATAACCCTATATTTCAAACAATAACTCATATATAAAAATCCACAACGATTGTATTCGTTGTGGATTAATTACAATTGATAAATAAACTACATTAAACCATTCATGATACCAGCAAATGGTGGATACTCAACAAGTTCGAATCCTTCGAGTTCTGTATCGCTTGGTAAGGTTAATGCATCCGCATTAAAATCTAGTGTAAATCCTAATTTATTTAACTTCACTGTAAGTTTCATTAAAAGTGGAAATCCACCACTTTGTTCTTCATCTAAACTCATAGTAAATCCACTAAAATCACCTGTAATCATCATTTCAATTTTAGTTAATGTTTTAGTACCTTCTAATTCACCTTCTAAAATAATTCTAAAATCAAAGTTGAACGCTTTAAATGCTGTTTTCATAGAAGTCTTAATATTATTTAGTGTTTCTTGATCACCAAGTTCTTGAAGATCTGTTGTCATTGCAACAAACAGTTCATCAATAAGTTCATCTACTTTATCTGCTGTAATTAGAAACTGAATCGTGTGTATAGTACCTGAACTATAAATGCTTACATGTGTATCAACCATATCAAGCATTTGGGCACGTTCTTCTGCAGTCATTTCTACATTTACATCAATCATTAAGCTTTGTTGAAGTTCTAAAATGCTAGCCATTAATTCTAAGTACATGTCTTGAGTAATTTGTCCATCTACTATTTTTTGTTGTAGGTTTGCATAAGTTTCAGTTTGTGAAGTTTCATCAACAACTTTATTGCCTTGTTTGACTTCCATATTATAGCGACCATTCAATTGATAATACGCATAATCACTGCGTGCTAGGAAGAATGTATTTGTAAGTGATGCATCGATGGTTGTAGTCATATCTACAACTACTGGTTCTCCACCAAATGATGTAGAAGAATATGTATCATTTAACATGTTAAATTCAAACTTGTTAAATATAGAATATACATAAGTATCTGCATTTGAGGTACCTACTTGAATATAATTTGTCATATTAAAATCCGCATCGAATGTCACGGTTGAATTATTTTCCATGGACATACCTTCTGAAGTAAAGGACATCTCATTAGTTAAAGCAAACTCTAAATCAAGGAATGTGTCTAATTTAAAATTATTTGTTACCTCATCATTTGAGGTTACAACTGTTTGTAGAAATTCTACTTTTTCTTCAGCCGTCATGTCTACTTTTTCATCATCTTTTAAGTCCGGTAATTTATTATCAGCCGTTGTACAACCAACAAGTAATAATAAGATAAGCATGATTATTGAACTAAATATCTTTTTAATCATATTTAAAGCTCCTTTCGGGTTTGAATCTAGAATTTATAATTTTATTATACCTTTTTTAAATGAAAAAAATGTTGTAGGTGCTACATAGAACTATATTTTCCTACAACATTTTAGTGAACTTATATTCATTTATTTTACATTTTTAATCAATTGTTAAGTACTGTTGAGCATTCTTGGTAATCATTTGATCCATACGCTTTTTAAAGACAATAACATACTCATATACTTCATAAGGATCCATACTTACCTCAGATGGGTTTTTATAGTAGAACACATTATCAGGGGTTACTCCATTATCAGTAGCTAGATGTTTTGATAGTAAGTAAAAATCATCTGTAATAATGTCAAAAGTTCTTGTGTCTATTGAGAAAGTTCTTTCATTGGATAGTGCGTTTACACCATAATAGTATTGATTGGTTGTCACACCAAATAACTCTACAATGGTTCTATATAAATCCACCTGACTACGTACAAGAGGTTGTCTACCCTTAATAAGACCTTTAGGTAGTACCGATGTTGTATCCGTATCATCTGGTGCATATATAAAGGCTGTTGTTTTTAACATTTCTGTACGATATTCTAGTGGCGTTAGACTTCTACCTAGTATCACTTCTAAATCTTTTTTTGCAATACCAGAACCGTGGTCTGCATAGAATATATAGACAGTATCTTTGAGTGTTTTAGCGACCTCAAAGAATTTTTCATAAAAATCATTTGTATAGCGTTCATAGTTAATAAACTTTAAAGCGGTCTGATCAATATTTAATGTATCTTGGGTAAACAGTGGTGTATCGATATATGGATCATATAAATATGGTGTATGTGGTTGAATCATGATTGGATAAAGGAAATAATTTTTACCTAAATTTGTGATTTTTTGTGCTTCAATCACGGTCCAGTCCATTAAGGATAGATCACTAATCCAAGGACTTTTCTCATCCGTTTTAATTAAGTGGTCTGGATATCTCTTGACTGCATTTTTATTTGATGAACTATTGCTATCTTCTGCATCATAATAAATATACTCATCAAACTCAAACATCTTTTCATGGACATTTTGACGATTATAGAATATTGGTACATCGCTATGTAAAGATACCTTTTCATAACCATTAAATAGTTTAGGTAGTGCATCAAATACATAAGGTACTTCATTATAGTTCCAGTAAATGGTTGTATCTCCTCTAGGATATAAACCAGTCATTACGGAAAACTCAGCATCTGATGAGTTTCCAATCCCTACATTGGTATAGAAGTTATCTAGTACATATGATTCATTTAATAAAGTCTTTAAGTTACTAAAGTAGGTAGCATCAAAATATGGATTGTCTGTTTCAAGTAGAAAATGGTTGAAGGTTTCTACGTGGATGACGACTACATTTTTATCTTTAAAGATACCATTTAAATTGTTATTTTGAAGTAGACTTGGATCAATTTCAACAGTTGGCGCTTCATTAATGTGTAGTGTTTTTCCATAATTTTGACCAAAGAGGTTGGTATATGAATCTGTATTTCTATTGTATGTACTAAATAATGTATTATCAAATTGTTCATCATCAGATTTTTCAAGTAAGTTAATACCGAAAAACTCACCTAAATAAAAATTATATAAACCAGCAGATTGTACACCATAAAGTGGACGTTCTGCATTAATTGGCCATTTTGATTCCATCGATACTTTGACAACACCTAAAGTAGATACAGATAATATAAAGCCCATAATAAGTACCATGATCGGTAGCATTGGACCATATTTTAATGTATTTTTCTTACTAAATGATTTTTTATCTGTTTTATGTTTAGATTTAATAACGAGGTAAGAAATAGATAGAACAATCGTTGGTATAAAAACTAAGATTCTATAATATACAAAGATTTCTCTTAAAGCTTCAACAAATATGGAGCCAGCTAAATCTAATGCCGGATTATAAAACAGTGTCATCTCATAAATAGAAAACATTGTAGAATAGTACTTTGTAAAGATACCTACTGCAAATATACCGACATTTAACCCAAATGTTATCCAGACAATATAAAGTAACCTTGTCTTTTTACTCTTAAATACCAGTAACCCAATAAATAATAGAATCGTCAAAGCTGCAATATTACCAATAATTGAGTTTAACTCAATCATAGGGCTACGCTTAAAAGCGATTAAATAGCGATTTAATACAGCAGTTGTTACAAAGTATGTATTTATGATGTTAAGTAAATAATATAGCACTACGACAACAATCGATACTTTAGCTTCTTTTCTCAAGTTTTGCCAACCCTATTTCTTATATGAGCATTATGATACATGTTCATTATAAATGATATTATGTTAAAGACAAATTATAATACATTTTATTATACAATTTTAATTTATAAATGTCATACAAAATCACTAAATCTATAAATTAAAAACTACTCAAAATTATTATCTTTACTTCTCACTAAGACCATCACATGATTGCTCGTGTTAATTCTGACTTTTTTAAGATTGTCTGATTACATCTTTAGGATCCGTGGATACACCCCAAGCTAAAAAACAGGTCACTGATGTTTTGTCAGTTGTTCTACTCACGATTTCTCCATTGTTTATAGCTCCAACTGAGTTATCATCTAAATATATATAAACAGGAACTAGTGCATTCGTAAATTTCTTATCCCTTTTAAATTCAATCTTCCCCATAAAATTATCTCCTTATCATATTGATGTAATCCATATTAATTTCATCATATCATTTTTTAATCATAAACAATTATCAAAACATAAATACCAAGATATATTCAAATGACCAAAATGCTTTTTATGAGTTATGGTTGGAATAGATTCGTTTGGTATGTTATAATACATAGTTATTTAAATATCTATATAAAAGGGGTTAACATGATGCTACTACTGATTGTATTCGTATCATGTACAACGACTGATGAAGTCACTTATGAAATACTGATTAATGAATCTACACCAACGACTTACGAAGTTGGTGCCTCTATTACCTATACTGACTTTTTTATCATCAAAGACAGTCTAGGAAATAGGATAACTATCGAAGAGTCCATGTTAGATGTATCTTTAGTTGATATGTCTAAGGCAGGTAGTTATATCATTAAAATTTCTTTTGAAGGTGTGAAAAATGAAGTAACTATTACTGTAACAGCACCCGAGGAAGAAATTACTTATACACTAGTTATTAATGAATCACTACCAACCACACTTGAATTAAATGATTCAGACATTGATTTTAAAGCTTACTTTACAATCACTGATTCTAAAGGTAACTTAGTTGAAGTATTAGAGTCTATGATTGATAGTTCTAAAGTTAATCTAGATGAAGTGGGTACTTATAACTTAGTATTAAATTACCAAGGTTTAAGTAAAACTGTTGTTTTAGAGGTCGTTGATAACACACCTGTTATAACATATACTGTTGTAGTAAATGATGCACTACCTACCGAATTTACATTAGGTACCACAGATATTGATTTTAAAACTTACTTTATTATTGTAGATTCTAATGGAACAACGATTGAAGTTACAGATGATATGTTAGATTTATCTACCATAGACTTTACTAAGGTAGGTACATTCAGTATTACATTTAACTTCAATGATATTGAGCATATTTTAGAGTTTGAAGTAACACCGCCTGACTTTATGTATGCCAATGATTTATTTATTAGTGAATACTCAGAAGGTAGTAGTTATAATAAGTATATTGAAATCTTTAATGGTACAGGAAAACATATTAACTTATCAGAATATAGTATAAAACTATTTAATAATGGTGCGAGTACTCCTCAATATGAACTTGCACTAAGTGGTGTATTAAATGATGGAGAAACTTATATTATTTATAATGGTGCTGCAAATACCACCATTAAAAATAGTGGTGATGCGAGTCACCAAGTAATCTCATTTAACGGTAATGATCCAATCGCTTTATATAAAAATGATGTTTTAATTGATGTTGTAGGTATCATGGATACCCCTGTACCTGATGGTTATAATGCGGGTGGTATAGTTAATGCTACCAAAGATAATACGATTGTAAGAAAATCAGATGTCTTTGGACCAAATGCTACATGGAACGAAGATGAGTGGTTGGTCTTAGGATTTGAAGATTATACAAATCTAAAACTACATGAAATGGATTATTATCATCTACCAGAAGAAATTGCTAGAATACCAGATTTATATATCTCAGAATATTTTGAAGGTGATGGCATCTATGCCACTTCAAAATATATTGAGATTTATAACGGTTTAGGTTATGATGTAGATTTATCTAATTACCGTGTTGAACTTTACAGTAGTGGTAGCTCAACACCTACTTATGCTCAAAACTTAACTGGTACATTAAAGCATAAAGAAGTTTACGTCATTTATGCACCACTTAGTCTAGATGATATTAAATTATTAGGGCACCTTTCTAGTGAAGTTGCAAACTTCACTGGACGTGATGCACTTACTTTAGTTAAGGATAACGTCATCATCGATGTCTTTGGAGTGATTGGTGAGACACCAAATGAAAATGGTTGGTTGATTGATGGTACTAAAGGTAGTGTCAACTATACAGTTGTTAGAATACCTGGGGTGACTGGACCAATAAGTACTTGGGATTTAAATGACTGGAAAGTCACTTACCAAAATGATTTATCTGATTTAGGTAAACATAACTTTACCTATGAAGATCAAGTGATTGAAGACTTTGATATTCTATTTAACTTAATTAAAGGTTTAGAACTTAACAGTAAAGGTACTGCAACAAGTGCTTATAGTATCACAATTAAAGGTACAGTATTCATGGATGTTCAAAATGAAACTACATTGGTATATATAACAGATGGTAAAAACTTCATTAAACTACATGGTGAAAAAATACATAACTACACATCACTCAACACCGTTTATGAAGTGAAGGGTAACTATAAGTCACACCTTTACATACCTACATTTGAAGTCATCAATCCTGGCACTGATATTACTGCAATATCTAGTGCAACACCCGTATCTACAATTACAGTTAAAGAGGTAAGTTTAAGTACTATCCTAAACTTAAAATTAGAAAATTTTGTAGAGAATATTAATAATGGTTATCTGCAATCCATGCTTAAAGTTACAGGCTATCTACAACTAGATACCCATAATTCTACAAGATTGGATTACGCATTAACAGTTACTGATACTTATACTAAAAATAATACACAATATATTAATAATGGTCTATACTTTAAAAATGATATTGGTGAATTAGAAGATACGTTAATTGACTATGAAGTTGATCTAGACTATGAAGTTGATCTAGACTATGAAAATGTTGAAGTGTCTGTATTTGGGGTTATCTATGACTGGAATCCAAACCGTAAAAACTGGAGACTTTATGTTTCTAACACCTTAACATCAGATTTTTTAATAGCTTAACTAAATCTATAAATAAAACAGGTGGTGCAATTATCTTGCACCACCTGTTTTACTACTCATATATCATATCATCTAAAAAGTAAGGTTCCATTTCACTTCTACCTACATCCGTTAAGGTATATATACCCCTAGAAACTCTTACAAACCACTTATAGTAATTCTTGGTTAATATATTAGGTGCATCTTTAATGCCAGTTTGTAAGGTGATTTCTTTAGGGGACTTTTCACCTGATAGGTACAGATACTTAGCTACTTCTATAACTTTTTCTTTATAGTGAGTCATAACCTTACCACTGGTTCCGCCTATATTAGAATGACTTTTTCTTAGTGAAAATTCTTTGATTAATTTTTCTTTTTGTTTCTTACTTGAATTGATACTTTTCTTTAAATCAAATCCAAAAGTCTCTATAATAACTTCTGCATGTGTACCAACAGCAATCAGTCCGATTTCTAAACGTTTTAGTAAGTTCATGAAGTCTTTTGCAGAACCTCTTCTTGAACCAATTACCTTTTTTGGTAAGGCAACATAGACTTTATCTGCTATTCTTTGCCTGTCGATTGCTTGGTAAATTAGTTTTAATGAAATGGTTGTTTTAAGTTCAACAATCACTATATAGTTATCTTTGATTGCAGTGATGTCTGTTTTAAGAATTTCTGCCTTTACTTCAAAGCCTTGACTTTCAAGTAGAGTTTTACAGGGTTCATATAGATCTGTTTCTTTCATTAAACTCCTCCATTACACTTTACCTTAATCCTTATTGTAGGTCCAGCCAAAATCATTATGATAAATCATTAATTTAGACATGCCACCATCAACTCTAATATTTTCACCTGTGATGAAGCTTGCTTTAGTTGAACATAAAAAGGTAACAAGGTTTGCAATATCAGATGGTTTTCCAACATTGCCTACTGGATGTTGAAGTGCATCTGGACCTTCATAAGCAGTTGATGTAGTATTGATCCAACCAGGAGAAATACTATTTACTCTAACACGGCCTTGAAGCGTTATTGCAAGTGCATGAGTAAGGGCTTTAATACCACCTTTAGCAGCTGTATAACTCTCTGTGTTTGGTTGGCTTTGATTATCTCTTGAAGAAGATATATTGATAATGACTGCACCTTCATTAAATTCTTTATTAAACAGTTTAGTTAAGTAAAATGGTGCGAGTATTCCAATAGAAAGTGATTTTTGAAATTCCTCATAAGAAGCATCTTCTAACCCCAACATCGTTGGCGGTGCATTATTTATTAAAAAATCTATTTTTCCAAACTCTTTAAGTACTTTTTTTGCAAATTTTTCTAAAACCATTCTATCTGATATATCTCCAACAAAGTATGGATTGTCTTTAATATCAATTACAGCAACTCTAGCACCTAATGATTCAAAACTATCAGCAATAGCTTTTCCTATACCACTAGCGCCACCCGTTATCACAGCTACTTTATCTTTAAAGCACATGGTACTATCTCCTTACTACTTATTTAATATGATTTCTCTTTCCGAAACATGAATCAATTTATCTTTGTCATAATATAGATGCATCTGGAAGGGTTCTTCTTGATCTAACTTTTCTAGAAAATAGTAATCACCTTCCCACATAGGTAGTTGTCTTAGTTTATCTTTTTCTACCCATGTAAGTTTTCCTTCTTCACTATTTTTGAGTTCGCCTTTAAATTCTAGTGCCTTATAAAGTATCATATGCTCTTTGTAGTCATTAGCATGAAAATAGATGTTTGCTTTAAATATGGGTTTTATACCTAAACCGGTCTCTTCAAAAGTCTCTCTAATTGCTGCTTCATATGGTGATTCACCAATTTCAATCTTACCACCAACACCCATATATTTATTGTAGTTCATATCCCTTTTATGTTTATGAATTAATAAATACTTATGGTTTTGTTCAATATATATTAAAACCGTTCTTTTCATGATTTTTATCCTTTAAATTATATGTATATTAATTATAGCACAATAAAAATCATGAAATAAACTTGATTAAGTACTGCTTATTGTTATATAAAAATAAAATGGCTATACAGTATTCTTGTAAAGCCATTTTTATTAATTACTTTAAAGGTTCATCCAAAAACTGTTTTAGATAAGCGATTAAATCATCATCATTTGTAGTTGTATAGTATTCACCATCACTATGAGTATATACGTCTGTATACATACCGTTAACAAGCACTACTATAGCCTCTCCATAAGGTTCTGGGTGCTCATGTGTTGATACAACTAAATGCTTTGGTACTCTTATTAAAACTGAATCATCACTACCTGAGTGCATAATTAATTCTCCCCTTTATAATATATTTTATTAAATCTAGTATAATTATTTTATTTTTCAATGCCCATACCATAACCACTTATTTGGACAATGCCTTCAGATGTAATATCATGATCTTGTTCCGAGCCAGCATTAACCCTGCTCCAATTAGAGGTTTTTAAAATGTACTTATCATTTTTATATAAAAGTTTGTATGCAAATCCACCATACATACCTGGTATTCCAAACCAGCCACTATCAACTATATCCAAATCTAACGTCTTTATTAAATCTTTTACAGTGGGATATTCTATTTTATAATACGTCATTGCCTCTTGCGCCTCATAAGCACGAACCTTGTCATTAATCAGTTCATGAAAATAAGCGAGAATTTTATCTAAATCACCCATTTTTTTATCATTCTCCTTTTTATGGATTCATAATATTGCCTTATTATAGATGGATTATCTATAATAAACATATAAAATAAACTAACTATTTAAGATTTAATTAACTTGTGTGCCTCTTCAACAGCGAATCTAATCTTTGTAACAACATCTTTTTTATTTATAGGATAACAGTAATATGTATCATTTTCTGTAGATATAATAATTGCATCCGCTCTTTTACCATCACTACGCTTAAAGTTAAAATCAATATGAATAGAGTACAAAGAATTAGATTCCCTAAATAAGTTAAGTGGTCCATCAAAGTCTTCGCCTGTTAGATGAATACCTTCCTTGCTATGCTTTAAATACCCATTCTTTAATCTAACAAAACCTTTAGAGTTTCTTAATGAATCAATATATACTTCATCTTCAAAAAGGTATTCGTTATTTATGAGCTGATTTTTAACAAATGCTCTTTGTGCTTCAAACCAATCAGGTACATGTTGATATTTCGTCATACCATTTACATTATTTAGTCTACCGTATATGTCTAATTCATGTGTATCACCACATGAATTACACCATATTTTGGTGCCTTTAGCTTCCATTTGGTGTTCTTTAAAGCAGTTTTGACATTGGTATAAAACCCTGTTTAAGTGATTTGCTCTTTGCTTATCTTTAATAGCAATCTTGTTATCAAATTGATATTGCCATTCATCATATTCAAATGCTTTTTCAATCCTGCCTCTTATGTCTTCAACAGATAATAATTTTACTTCTTCCTTATTAATAACTTGGGTTAAATCAGCTTTTAATTTGATCTTTCTTTGTTTCGGCATTAAATAGTTGGGTTGTGTCAAAAAATTCCCATGCATATTTAAAACAACCACAGGTTGATTTAACAACTTAACCATCTTAGCTAAACTATCTGGTAGTATTGCTGTAGTACCAATCACTGAGTATGCACTTTCTGCATAGAGTGTTGTAATAACCTTTAACGTTTCTAAACTATATTTGATATGTTTAAATAATACCTTATCTTGTGGTGTAAATTTCCTTTTACCAATACCACCTACATTTCTAAGCAACCACTCTTTACCGATAAATCCATCTACTGCAACCACATAGGTTGCAGAGTGAGGAAAGATTGCTCTTGTTTGAACTTTAAAGTCGATAAAGGCATGATGTGTTGCTAACAACAAATAGGGAGGTTTTAAACCTTCCATGTTTACTTTATTTATTTTTAATCTTCTTATCAAAGTATCAGGAAATGCTAATGCCCATTTAATGGGTGTTAAAAACCACTTTTCTTTTACGGGTTTCTTTTGCATATCAAAAGGGGTGATGTCATTTTTTTTCATAAATTCTCTCTTTATAAATCGTATTTATCTTTCTTTAACATATTAGATTTATTATAGCACTATCTATGAAATTGACTCAGTATTTTTATCTAGATATGACACAACCATTACATCTTCAAGCAACTTAAGGATAACTTAACTTCATCTTTATCATTTACATGGGTGCTCTATAATAAATAAAGCGCAATACATTACTCATTTATACGGTAATAAACGTATATTATGCAATGTATTGCGCTTTATATTATGTAATACTTATTTAATTTTATTATACCGTCTTAAAGGTACATACTTTGAAACTTTATGAATATAGTCCTTATACATTGGATATTTACTTAATGAAATATTTTCAGAAAATAAAGAACTACCCATAAATAATAATATAAGTACCATCGCACCAACAAGTGTCCAGTTAAAGAATATATAGCTAACTACTCCTGCACTGATAGTAAACAGATATAATACTATCCAAATAGCTTGTTCAAAAAAATAGTTTGGATGTCTAGAACGTCCCCAAAGACCTTGAGTATTAAACCCTAAATTATATGGTTCGGGTAGATCTTTTAAACTTTTCCCTTCCTTTAAAAGGCTATATTTTTTTGTTTGAAACGACATCTGCTGTCTATCAGCAATTGTCTCTAATATTATAAAGCCTAACAAGAGTACTGCAATCAATCCATCAAATATATTAAACACCACAGCAGATTCCATAACCGCTAAAAGCGGTAATGTAATTGCAAGTACTAAAGCATTTTGAAATACTGAAATGAATAGTAAATCAAATAAATCCCATTTCCACCTTTTATTAAGTTTAGGAGTCTTTATAATTACTGTTAAAAAGCATGACTACTGCCTCTAGAGAATCAGCAAATTGACTAATGATTGAAGCATGAACTTTAACAGGTTCAAACTCAATACTAGATATATGTTTAACGTAATTCTTAATTGCAAATTGAAAGAATTCTATTTGATCAATATCTGATTTTAAGTTTTTAATCCAAATACTTTCACTCACAATACTCCTCCTTTTCTAATTTGCTTTTTATATTCAACATTCCCTATCTAGTTACATGCAAGCATATTATTTACTAGAGTAAAAATTAGTAACTCATTAACACTGAACCTATCAAACTAGGACTTCTTTTTATACTTTTCGAAACTAGGTTTCCATCTCTCAAAATCATAGTCTTTGGGATTGATGGTATGTTTGCATCTGGGGTAATTCGAACAACCTAGAAATTTGCCCCACTGTCCATCTCTCCAAATAATAAAATGATCACATCTTGGGCATCTTTTTGAACCATCAACCACACTCTTTTTCTGACTGTATTCACAGTAAGGATAATTTGAACAACCATAAAATTGATTCCCCCATTCGCCTCTCAAAACCAAATGTCCGGTTTTACAGTATGGACACGCAATGGGTTCACTGTCGTCTACCAGTTCAGGATTAGTTATTTCGCAGTTGTCTTCAATCTCTTTAATGAAAATTGATTTTTTGTTAGCATCAACCAGGAGATAACAATATGATCTGGTTCTGGTTAAAGCCACATAGAATAGCCTTCGTTCTTCTGAATACTCATACCTACTTTTATCACTCAGAACCAATGATAATATAGGATCATCTTCAATTTTATTAGGAAACCCTGTTTTGGAATCTTCATTGTTAATCACAATTACAAAATCTTCTTCTAATCCTTTGGAGCGATGAACTGTTTTAAATGCGATGTTCATATTTTGGAATCCATAATGTGTAATGTTTCCATCTTTATTTATTTGAATGGTTTTTGACAAGTAGTCTT
>NZ_JADNRS010000049.1 GCF_015709225.1 Acholeplasma laidlawii | reverse complement strand
TTTTACTTGTCAACAACTTTTTTTATTTTGTTGGATTTTCAAGTTTATCTTATAGATAACAGTTGGATTTCCGTTCTCGAAGAAGTGAACCTGTAATATTCTAACACATAGATATTATAAGTCAACCTTTATTTCAAAAAAAAGGGCAAAAATGTAAATTAAAATGTTTTATTTTTAAAATCATTAGTTTTCCAATAAAAAAGGGCCACTTTTTGATTAAATGGCCCTTTAAAGGTAATTTTGAATTATGTAAAAATTCTTAAAATGTCATTCCAAGTTACAAATACAAAGAGCATTAATAACAGAATAAAGAATGCATTATTGACTAGTCCTTCAACTTTTGCTGGAATTTTCTTTTTAGACACCGCTTCGTATCCTAAGAACAACAAGCGACCTCCATCTAAAGCTGGGATTGGAAGTAAATTCATGAGTCCAATATTTACAGATAAGAAGGCAACAAAACCTAATAGATTAATGAAACCACCTTGTGCTGCATTAGATACTAAACTAAATATACCGACAGGTCCTGCAAGATCTGAAACACCAACACCACTAGAAGTACTAAATAACATACCAATAGTGTTTACCATTTCAGTAACTGAACTACCAAATCTTTGGAACGGATTATATAACATATATAAGAAGTCAAATTCATAACCTGTTTGGAATCCAAAACGTACGGCTACACTTTCATGACCTAACTTATTTAATGTATCTTCAGGTAACACATCATATGTAAAAGTTAAGTATTCTCCATCACGTAAAACATTTAATGTAATGGTTGTTTGATTATAGTTTCTGGCAAGTACTAAAATATCTGACCAATTAGATACAGGTATCCCATTGACTTGTGTGATTTCATCACCTAAGTTTACACCTGCACTACCTGCTTTACCACCGATACCTCCAATAAATGCACCGTCTTTATATCCATCTCTTGTATCATTAACTAAACCAAAGTTTTGTAAAAGAATCGTCACATATAGATTAATAGATTCTTCAACACCATTTCTAACGACTACTACTGGTACAACATGATCTGTGATAAGTTCACCAATTTGTCTAATATCATTTAAGTCTTCGACATCTGTACCATTAATATTGACAATAATATCACCTGCAATTAGACCAGGATTTGATGATTCATGTACAACATTATCATCTACTGGTTTACCTTGAACTGCTGCAATAATAATAAATAGTAATAGGGCTAAGATAAAGTTCATCATAGGTCCCATGAATAACACTAAGAAACGTTGCCAAATTGTCTTAGATGCAAAAGATGACTCTTCTGGTGTGATTTGTAATTCTTTTTGATTACCATAATAATATTTAGCATCACGTGTCACTTGATATCGTAATACTTCACCTTCATCGGTTTTAATTTCAATGAAAAGTTCGCTTAAGTTTTTACCATATAAATCAAAATCAACAACTTCACCAGTAACAAGTGGTTTTTTTCTTGTTTGATCCAATAAAATACCTGTAACTAAACCAATTTCATTTAAACATATACCCACTCTAGAGCCTTTTGAGATTAAAGCATAATCCCCATTTTCTCCACTCATGGATACATAGCCACCTAAAGGTATGGCTCTAAAGGCATACTTGGTATCACCTTTTGTTTTTGCAACGATTTGAGGTCCCATACCAATTGAAAACTCATGGATGAGAATACCGGCTCTTTTCGCGAATAAGAAATGTCCTAATTCATGAATCGAGATGATTACTGTTAAAACTAATAAAAATAATACTAAGTTAGTCAATACACTAACAAGTTGTGAAAAATCCATAGTGCCACTCCTTATACGAAACTACATTGGGTAAAACTGTTTAATTAATATAAATATACCTAAGAACATGATACCGATGAATATAATAGAATCAAAACGATCTAAAATACCACCATGACCTGGAAATATATTTCCGAAGTCTTTAATTTTATAATTACGTTTCAATTTAGAAGCTACTAAATCTCCTATTTGAGCAGAAATAGAACCTAATAAAGTGATTGGTATAATAATAAGCGCTTGAGTAAATAAAGGCTCATTACCAATACTTGTAAAGTTATCGAATATTGTTTGATAGCCATCCGGATTAAAGATATATCCTAAAAATCCTTCTGGGCTAAATATCACACCGTAGAATATCGCAAATGATGATGCAATAATCGTACCGAAGAGTGTACCCGCAATGGCACCCTCCCATGACTTTTTAGGAGATATCCTTGGTGCCATTTTATGTTTACCAAAAGCAATACCAAAGAAATAAGCAAAGATATCTGTCATCATTGAAATTAAGGCTACATAAACGATAAATCGAACGCCTAAATATCTTAAGATGGTAATTGATGCAGCGCCTAAACCAATATAATTAATAATGGTAATTGCTTTACCTAAATCTGAACCACTAAAATCATCAATGAATACTAATAAACTTAATAAAATAACTGTTACAAATGAAAGTATAATCACTGGGTTTAGATTTAATGTAATTAAGAATAAACCAGGTAATACTTGAGGATTTAATGGTGCTATCATCCCACCAACATTCATATATGTTAACAAGGATAAAACGATTATAACTACTTGAACAACAATTTTGATTGGCTTTTCTTTTTCATACATATGAATAAGTTCTAATGCCCCCATAATCACAAATAGTAACATGACCATTTGAAATATACTAAATACCCAATTTGGATAATTTAAAACTGTAATTGGTAGCAATAATAAAATTAAAACAATTGCTGTAATGATTCTTTTCTTCATATATTATAATCCCCCAAAACGTCTTTGTCGTTTTGAATACGCTTTTAATGCCTTATCAAAATGTTTAATCTTAAATGCTGGCCAGTATCTTTTTGTAAAATATAATTCCGCGTATGCTAGTTGCCATAGTAAAAAGTTTGATAACCTTTGTTCTCCACCTGTGCGAATTAAAAGGTCTACTGGTCTATTCACCATTAAATGTTGTTCTAGATGTGCTTCATCTATAACTTCTATTTGTTTCATTGCAGTTATGAGTTCATCATAACTACCGTAATCGATACATACATTAATGATCATACCTGTAAAATCTTTTGTTTCTTCTTCTAGACTCGCCATTAATTCCAATATTTCTTTGGATAATCGGTCTTTTCTTCCTTTAAAACGAATACGAATGTTTGCTTGACAGATTCTAGCCTTATTTTTATTTACAACTTCAATCGGTTTAGTCATTAAATATTCAACCTCATCCTGTGGTCTTTTCCAGTTTTCGGTTGAAAAAGCATAAACAGTGAGTTCTTCTATGCCTCGATTGTTTGCATGTTCAGCAATTTTAGCTAGATTTAGGCCACCTTGATAGTGACCTGCTGATCTTGGTAGATGTAATCTTTTAGCCCACCTGCCATTGCCATCTAAAATAATGGCGACGTGTTTTGGTAGATTTCCAATTTTCATGAATAGTTTCCTTTCAAGTACACTTTATTATAGCAAACTAAACTTCAATGACCCAACCAAAATCTTCTTTTATGTCGCCAAACTGTATACTTTGAATTAAATTGTATAGTTTGTGTAATTTTTCATACGATTTAAACTGATAATTCACACCATTATCATAAATTTTGGTTATTGGTGTAATCACAGCAGCTGTGCCACATGCACCAACTTCATCAAATGTAGACAACTCAGTGACATCAATTGAACGTCTTATGACTTCCATACCTAACATCTTTTCAGCAATTGTTTGTAAACTATTATTTGTAATACTTGGTAGTATCGATTTTGACTGCGGTGTAATAAACATGTTATCTTTAATCGCGATAATATTGGTTGCACCAGTTTCATCTATTTTAGTATGTGTTTTGGGATCTAAATATAAACAATCATCAAAACCTTGTTGTTTTGCTAAATGTTTAGGATATAAACTTGCTGCGTAGTTCGCACCAGACTTTACATGACCAAGTCCATTAGGTGCAGCACGGTCATATGGTGTAGTTGTTAAATCAATTGGATTAAATCCATCTTTGAAGTAATTTCCAACCGGGGTTGCTACAATACAAAATAAAAATTCATTAGATGATCTTACACCCATAACAGTTTCTGTACCAATGACAAAAGGTCTAATATATAAAGTACCTTTAGATTCATAGCTTGGCACTAAATCTTTATTAGCTTCCACTACTTGATGTACAGCATCTAAAAACATGTCGACTGGTACTTTAGGCATTAATAGTCTTTCACAACTATTTTGTAACCTTTTAGCATTTGCATCTGGTCTAAATAGTAAAGTGCGTCCATCTTTTGCTCGATAAGCTTTTAATCCTTCAAAGACTGACTGGCCATAATGAAGTGCAACAGCCATCGCTGATATTTCAAAATGAAGTGAACTGTCTAATTTACCTTTATCCCATTTTCCATCCTTATAATAAGCATAATATACTTTATTTGTTCCGTGATACTTAAATCCTTCCACTTTCATCTACGTGCCCATAGGTGATGTATATACATCACTATCCCTTTCCTTGATTCATTTTAGATATATCCCAATTGATTAAAATAATTACTTATCATTATACCACAAAGAAAAAAGCATACTCCTTAATTGAAGTATGCTTAATACATTTTATAAAGCGTCTGTTAATATTGGTTTGCCCATTGCAGTGGTTGTAACAATATCGATGATCCATAAGATGTTCCATCCAAGAATAATCCATAAGATACCTATAATAAGTAACCCATTATTCTTCAACTCTGTACCTTTAACAATCCTATAAATTCCCCAAGTAATATCTAGAAGTGGTAAACAAAATATTACCTTTACAACAAACGGTAATTCATCCATCCATTCAACAAATTTCATATTTTATTTTCTCCTTTTTAGTATACATCTATTATATACCTTTAATTTATAGGTTTCAATCAATAAAAAACTGCAACCAATTTAGATTGCAGTTTAATGCTTAACTTGATTATGCTAAGACAGTTAAGTCGCGACTTAAAATCATAGTGACTAAGTCAATAATATAGAATAAAGGAGCAATGAAGAAGTTCAATACAGCCCCTAAAATGTTTCCACGTTGAACTCTTGTAACTATACCTAAAATCACATTAGTTACCGGAATAATTGCTAGAATTAATGATACTATCCACTCTAAACCTAAATATGCTTTTTGTCTTTTTGCCATTGTAAATCTCCTTTTTCTTTTATTTTACCATATATATAAAAAAACCACTTAGTTTAAGTGGTTTTCATAATTATTTATACATCTAATAATTCTTCGGATTTTTCTTTAGTCAGTTCGTCTACTTTTTTGACATATGCATCAGTTAGTGCTTGAACGTCTTCTAAGTATCCCTTTTCATCATCTTCAGTTAATCCTAATTTCTTAAGATGTTCATTACCATCTCGACGGATATGACGAATTGCTACTTTTCCAGCTTCAGCCATTTTCTCAACATCTTTAACAAGACTACGACGTCTTTCACCAGTAAGTGCTGGTAGTGTTAAGCGAATACCTGTTCCATCATTTCTTGGAGGTAATTCTAATGAAGATGTGTTGATCGCGGTTTCTATATCTTTTAATATAGATTTGTCGAAAGGTTTGATGTAAAGTTGTTGTGCTTCAGGTACTGAAATGGATGCTACTTGTTTAAGTGGTGTATCTACACCATAGTAGCTTACCATAATACGGTCAAGAATATTTGGGTTAGCGCGGCCCGTACGAACTGCTGCATATTCTCTACCTAAAGCTTCTAAACTCTTTTCCATTTTTTCTTCAATTTCAAGTAATATCATATCTGCTTGTTCATTCATGCGTTTACTCCGTTTCTTACAACTGTACCGATGTCTTCTCCTTTAGCTGCCTTTAAAATGTTGCCAGGTTTATTCATATCAAATACAAGTATTTCGATATGATTGTCCTTGCAAAGACTTGCTGCTGTAGAATCCATGATTTGTAAATTTTTTTCTAGGACTTGTTGATGTGATACTTGTCTTAAAAGTACAGCATCACTAAATTTATTAGGGTCTTTATCATAGACACCATCTACACCATTTTTGGCCATTAAGATAACTTCGCTATCTAATTCAGCTGCACGTAGTGCTGCTGTTGTATCAGTTGAAAAATATGGAGATCCTGTACCACCTGCTAATATGACTACACGTCCTTTTTCAAAGTGTCTTAATGCACGTCTTCGAATATAAGGTTCAGCTACAGCTGCAATTTGTAGTGCTGTCATCACACGGCTTGGAATTTCAATTGCTTCAAGTGCGTCTTGTAGGGCTAAACTGTTCATGATCGTACCTAGCATACCCATGTAGTCTGCTTGTGCACGGTCCATACCGAGTTCTTCACCAGTCTTACCACGCCATAAATTACCTGCACCGACAACGACAGCTACTTCAATACCAGCGTTACGTACAGTTTTAATTTCTTGAGCAATCTTTTTAACTGTTTTAGGATCGATGCCGTATTGGCCATCTCCCTTTAAAGCTTCTCCAGATATTTTTAAAATGATTCGACGATACATTGGATTCAACCCCTTTTTAAAAGAATTTTATTTGTTTACTTGTGCCATTACTTCTGCTGCAAAATCGTCTACTCTCTTTTCAATACCTTCACCAACTTCTAAACGTACATAACTTAAGATGTTGTTGTTAGCTGATTTTAAGTAGTTAGCAACAGTAACTGATGGGTCTTTTACAAATCCTTGGTCTAATAATACAATTTCTTGTAATACTTTGTTTAAGCGACCTTGTAAAATACCATTTAAAATCTTTTCTGGTTTTCCTTGTAGTGATTCATCATTTGCTATTTGTTCTGAAATTACTTTTGTTTCAACATCAATAGTAGATTGATTTACATCATTTCTACTTAAGAATTGAGGGTTAAACACTGTAATGTGCATAGCTAAATCTTTAGCTAATTCTTCGTTTGGTGTTTCTAAGACAGTTAATACAGAGATACGTCCACCCATATGTTTGTAAGCACCAAAGCCTTGAGTATCAGACTTCTTAACACGTATTACACGTCTTAAAGAAATTTTTTCTCCGATTGTAGCTGTTGCACCTAATACAACTTCTTCAACTGTTTTACCTGAAGCGTCTTTTAACGCTAAAGCTTCTTCAACTGATGCTACATTAGATTCAATAAATAAGTTACCTAATCCTTCGATTAGATCTGTAAATTGTTTGTTTTTAGCAACAAAGTCTGTTTCTGAGTTTAACTCAAATAATACAGCCTCATTACCTTTAACTACAACTGAAGTTAAACCTTCTGCTGCAATTCTATCCGCTTTTTTAGCTGCTTTAGCAATCCCTTTTTCTCTTAAAAGTGTTGCTGCTGCTTCAATATCTCCATTAGTATCTTCTAATGCTTTTTTGCAGTCTAACATACCTGCACCGGTTTTTTGTCTAAGCTCTTTAACCATAGCTGCTGTAATCGTCATTATTTAGTTCTCCTTAACTTGTTTATCAATATTATTATACTATAAGTTATTATATTTTTATAAAATAAAGGGATGATATATTCATCCCCTTTGTAAATATTACTTGCTTAAAGCTTCAACTAATTCAGCTTTTCTTAATTTTGAGTAATTTTCAATTCCCTTTGCTTTTGCTAGTTCTTTTAATTCAGCAACTTTCAAAGTGGATAAGTCTTCAGTTGGTTTTACTTCTGCTACTACTTTTGGAGCAACTTTAGCTTCTACTTTAACTTCTTGTTTAGCTTCTACTTTAGCTTCTGCCTTAACTTCAGCTTTAACTTCTACTTTAGCTTCATGTCTAGGTGCTGCTTTATCAAATCTTGGTTTATGTTCAGGACGGTTTTGTCTTGGTTTTTGTGATGGTTTTCTTGGTTCGTCTTGTTCAAATGGTGCATTTTCTTCATCATCATATTTTTCAACAACACCACCATTAGCTTCAACAACAGCATTTGCCATTACCCAAGTTAATAGTTTAACTGCACGGATTGCATCATCGTTTGCTGGAATAATGTAGTCTACTAAATCTGGGTCACAGTTTGTATCTACAATACCAAATACAGGAATACCTAATTTACGTGCTTCTTTAACTGCGATTTCTTCAGTTCTTGGATCTACTACGAATAGTGCTTGTGGTATACGTTGCATATCTTTAATACCACCTAAGAATCTTTCAAGTTTAATACGTTGTCTTGATAGACCTAACACTTCTTTTTTAGGTAACTTAGCCCATGTACCATCAGCTTCTGCTGCGTAAAGGCTATGTAATAATTTAATACGTTGTCTAATTGTTTTGAAGTTTGTTAAAGTTCCACCTAACCATCTGTGATCAACATAAAATTGACCTGCACGGATTGCTTCTTCTTTAATTGCTTCTGATGCTTGTTTCTTAGTACCTACAAATAGTACTGTACCGCCATCTTTAGCGATGTCATATAAAGCTGCATAAGCTTTTTCGATTTCTAAAGCTGTACGCTTTAAATCGATAATGTGAATATCTTTACGTGATGTAAAGATGTAAGGAGCCATTTTAGGGTTCCATCTTCTAGTTTGGTGACCGAAATGTACACCAGACTCTAAGAGTTGTTTCATTGATACTACTGCCATTTAATATACTTCCTTTCGATTTTTAGTTTTTTTCCTCTGCAACACTTTTACACTTATGCCACTATACGACGTATAGCACCTGACATAAGAAACATGTTACATGTGTATTTAACAGCCTACTTAATATACCATATTCATATATGTTTTGCAACAAATTATTGCATCTTTTTACCAAAAAATGTCAAATACCATATTTATACGAATTTTAATTATTGACCTGAACTACCAAACCCACCAGTACGTTCATTCGAACTCTCATCATCACTTGTAATGAGGTATTTTTGGAAAACACCCTGAGCAACACGTTCACCTTTTTGAATGACTGCATCACTTTGACCAAAATTAAATAACGGGATCATAATATGTCCTTCATTATTTGGGTTGTTATAATAATCTTTATCGATAATTCCAACCGCATTTGACATAATTAAACCTTTTTTAATACCTAATGAAGATCTTGGATAAATCATAAGTGCTTCGTTTTCTAACATATCTACTTTTAAACCTGTATCAATTAATTGAATCGTACCTGGTTTAATTACGTAATCTGCTGCACTTTCGATATCATAGCCTGCACTATATTTAGTCGCTCTTTTAGGTATATTGATAGTTTTATCTTTAAAACTTGTAACTACTTCAAATTTTCTCATATGCTTACCTCTAAATTTTTTTAAGTGACTCTAATACCTTAATCTCTCTAGGTAAAACAGTCTTCATGCCTCTTTTTTTATTTAACTTACTCATAGATAATTGATTAATATGTATGGCTTCATCAATTGAAACCCAAACCGGTTCTACACCGTGTTCTTTTTCTCTATCTGCTAAATCTTGATCACCAAAGTTTGATACTTCAACTACATAGTAATAAGATGTTTGAAGATACACAGTTGGTCTATTTGAAATACCATATCTTTTTTCTTCAATATAACCATAAGGTTTTATATTAAAGACTTCACTCGCACCAATTTCTTCTTTAACTTCTCTTTTAAGTGCACTGATGTGATCTTCACCTTTTTTCATACCACCACCTGGAAAGGTATAGTCTTTAAAGGTTGGTGAATAGACCATAAGTAACTTATTGTTGTTACAAATTATCGCCCTAATGGTAGTTCTAGTTTTATCTATAACTAAATCTTCGGTACCTTCTTCAATTATAATTTCACTTAGTTTTCTCATTATGTTGATTCCTTGGATGCGTCTGCATATATTTTTCTTTTAATTGTTCTTTTGAAACGTGTGTATAAATTTGAGTGGATTTTAAATGCTCATGACCTAGGAGTTCTTGTACAACTCTTAAATCTGCACCATGATTTAACATCGTAGTAGCAAAAGCATGTCTTAACATATGCGGATGTATCGCATAAGTTTCACCACTATCTTTAATCAATTGATTTAAGATAACTCTTAAACCTCTTACCGTAAGTGGTCCACCCTTATAATTTATAAACAGTTTTTGTTGATTGGTATCATCACCCTTAGAAAGTAGGGTGACTCTTACAAACGATAGATAATGTCTAATTTCTTCAATTAACTTATCATGTAAGATGATATATCTATCTTTCTTACCCTTACCATGGATAAGTATTTGACCACTGGATAAATAAATATCTTTAATTTCTAAATTAATAAGTTCACTTGCACGAACACCACAACTATATAGTAAATCTAAAATGACTAGATTTCTATAACCTAAAGGCTTTGATGTGTCAATAGAATCAAATAAATAATTGATAGCCTCATCATCAATAATATGCGGCAAGGTTTTAGCTACTTTAGGTGCTTTAATATCACTAAAGATGTTTTCTTCTATAAGTTCTTTAAAGATTAAATAATTGTAAAAGTTCTTTAAACTAGATAGTTTTCTAGCAATCGATTTTTTCTTAAAGTCTTGATTATCTAAATAAGATATATAATTACGTGCTAAACGGGGTCGTCTAGCACCTAATAAATCTTTAGCTAGCCCCTCTTTGATTAAAAAATCCTCGAACCCTTTAACATCATTGATATAACTTATGGCTGTGTGTTCACTAAAGTTTTTCTCAATGATGAGATAATCTTTATAATCAGAGATAATATCCATATTAGATACCTCCTTTAATATATTCCTTTAGTGCATTGATTGAACGATCATGATACATTTGTTTTCTTACAGTCTTATGTGCTTCTATTTGATCAAATAAACCAAAGTTTGCATTCATAGGTACAAAGTACTGATGATAGTTTGAAATATAACGTGCCATCGCACCCATCATCGTATCTACTGGTAAAGGTCTAATTTCACCTTGAGTTAATAAATTATGTAAATTGATTGCAACATTTAATCCAGATGCAGCAGATTCAATGTAACCTTCTACGCCAGAAATTTGTCCAGCAAAGAACCATTTTGGAATATCTCTAACTTGAAATGCATTGTTTAAATGTTTTGGAGATTCTAAATATGTATTTTTATGAATGACACCATATCTTAATATTTCAGCATTTTCTAATCCCGGTATCATTTGGATCACTCGTTTTTGGTCGCCCCACTTCATGTGGGTTTGAAAACCAACCATATTATACATTGTCTTATTGACGTCATCTTGTCTTAATTGAACAACTGCATAAGGTTTTTCACCATTGGGTTTAGTTAAACCAACTGGTTTAAGTGGACCAAAGCGTAGGGTATCAATACCACGTTTACCCATGTCTTCAACAGGCATACAACCTTCAAATACATTATTTTCAAAGTCTTTAGGTGCGACTGATTCTGCAGTCATTAACGCCTTATAGAATTCTAAATATTCTTGTTTGTTCATTGGACAGTTAATATATGCTGCTTCATCTTTATCATATCTAGATTTTAGATATACAATATCCATGTTGATGGATTTTGCATCAATAATTGGTGCAACCGCATCAAAGAAGTTTAAACTCTCTAAATGTAGATGATCTTGGATTTGTTTTGAGAGTAAATCAGAAGCTAGTGGTCCTGCTGCAATAATGGTATATTCATTTGGATTTAGTGATGTAACTTCTTCATGAATGACTTCAATATTTTCATGGTTCTTAATCTTTTCAGTTACATATTCAGAAAATAAATTTCTGTCGACTGCAAGGCTACTACCTGCAGGTACTTTATGTATATGTGCTGCTTCTAATATAAGCGAGTTAAAATATGTCATTTCAACTTTTAAAAGACCCACAGCATTGAGTGGATCGTTTGATCTAAATGAGTTTGAACATACGAGTTCTGCAAAGTTTTTAGTGACATGAGCAGGTGTGTTCTTTTTAGGTCTCATTTCATATAGTTTTACTTTATAGCCTTTATTTGCTAAATAATAGGCTGCTTCACTGCCGGCTAGTCCGGCACCAATAATTTTTATCATATTTTCACCACCTTGATTATAACATGAAACATTTGTTTATATTTTGGTATAATTGTAATAAATATAAATACTTTAGAATCAAGGAGATGAATTATATGAAGTTAAAAGCCTATTTGGCAGAATTTATTGGAGCTTTCGCTCTAGTTTTAGTGGGTTCAACTGCTGCAGTATTAAACTTAGAATTATCTAGTATTGCCTTAGCATTTGGACTTATTCTTATGGCTATGATTTATGCAGTAGGTTCAACATCAGGAGGACACTTTAATCCTGCAGTATCGTTTGCGATGGCATTGACTAAAAGATTATCTTGGAAAGATTTTGGAATGTATAGTTTCTTCCAATTACTTGGTTCATTAATCGCAGTGTTATGTTTAGTACCATTTGTTGGTGATTTATCTAATTTAGGTGCAAATCAAATATTTGGTGACTTTGGTGGTCAAACAGGCATCTTAATTTTATTATTAGGTGTCTTAGTTGAAGTGATTGGTACATTCTTATTTGTCTTTGTGATCTTGCGCGTTACAAAAGAACCAAATCTAAAGAGTCTTGCAGGTTTAATCATTGGTTTAACACTTGCAGCACTTATTTATTTTACAGGTCCTCTTACAAATGCAGGGTTAAACCCAGTTCGTTCTATCTTCTCTGGACTATTTCAGGGTGGTAAAGCATTAGAACAAGTTTGGATATTTATTGTAGGACCTATGATTGGTGCATTTTTAGCTGCTGTTGCTGCACCGTATTTTGATCAAGTGCCTGAAGAAAAAGCTTAAATCCATATGTATAGAAAATATCTGTACTTAGTAAGTTTAATTCTACAAAGTATCCTACTTCTATTATTTATTATATTTTTAGTAGATACGCTTATAAGTTATCCTCAAGGTTTAAAGGTAAGTGACTTTATTTTCGCGTTTCTATACTTAGTAATCTTATTACTATTTACAATTTATCATTACAGAAGTCCTTATCATGAAATGAAGTCTGCTATCTATCTAGCGGCATACTATTTTTCACCAATTATAATAATCGGTTTATTTTATTTACTAGATCCTACATCATCATTAGGTGTTTATAATACATTGGATATCTTTATCTCTACTGTCTATGGTCTAAATGGTGTCGTCCATTTGCTTACTATTATTGGTAAAGAAATTTAGTTATAACAACAATAAAAAAAGCATTTGTCTTAATCATTAATTTGATTATCAAATGCTTTTTATTTTTATGTATTTTTAGTACGCTTTTGTTCAAAAAACTCCATATATAGAGGTTCTAATCTAGTATTGACAGTAAATGTCACATAACTAATAATGATAATGTTTACGGGCATCATCAGAAGTCTTAACGGTAGATTAGCTGTTGCATAAGTAATTGCACTATTTAGATTACTAGAATAGGCATAGCTACTTAAGAAACTTGCAAGTGTTGAAAAACTAGTAGCCATGATGTGTGAAACAATTACAGCTAGTAAAATGCGAACCCAGCCTGACTTTCTTCTTGCGATTAGATAAGGTATTACACCCCAACTAATAGCTTGTAGCGCAAACATAAAGTCGTATGCAAATTGTGATCCACCTGCAAAAAAGCCTACCGCATCAGAGATAAAGCCCATCATACCACCGTAGATTGGACCTAGTACAATTGAACCAACTACAAGTGGGATTGCATAAAAGGGAAATCCAAAGCTTTGATTTGCAGGGACAATGGATTTAAATAATATATCTAATACAATGGATAGTGCTGTTAAAACTGCAGCTAGTGTCAGTTTCCTTAAATTTTGTTTAACCATTAAAAAAGACCTCCTTAGTCGAGATCCACTTAAAAAATAAAAGCGGATCAGAAATATACACCGCCATAAATACTTATGTTCGTTCAACTAATCATCCACTAACCAGTTGACACTTGACGCATATACCTCTAAATGAAATTATACCTATTATACATTATTTAATATGCCAGTCAACTGGATTGACATGATGCATAGTTAAATAATGATTTGCTTTTGAAAAAGGCTTAGAACCAAAAAATCCTAATCTTGCTGAAAAAGGTGATGGGTGAACACTTTCTAACACCATGTGTTTAGGGTTTGTTAAATGTGGTTTGATGTCTTTTGCTTGATTTCCCCAAAGGATAAAGACAATCGGTTGATCTAATAAATTGATATGCTTTATCATTTGGTGTGTAAAAGTTTCCCAACCTTTATTTTTATGAGAAAGTGGTTTAGATGCTTCAACAGTTAAGACCGTATTAAGCAACAAAACACCCTGCCTAGCCCAGGATGTTAAATCACCTTTTGTTGATATGTCGATATTTAAATCATCTTTTAATTCTTGATATATGTTTTTTAAGCTTGGTGGTAGTTTTTCATTTAATGTTGAAAAACTTAAACCATGCGCTTGGTTTGGTCCATGATATGGATCTTGACCAAGGATAACGACTTTAAGATTATTTACAGAAGTATATAAAAACGCGTTAAACCAATCCTCTTTTGGTGGATAGATTGTTTCAGTCTTTGAACGCTCATCCAAAAAAGACATGAGATTTTTAAAATACGGCTTTATTAGTTCTTCATTCATCCAAGTTGTCCACATTGGTATTTGTATCTCCATTTAGGTTTTCATCAGGTATGTTCGTTTCACCTAATTTTTCTTGTTTTTTATGTTTGTCATATTGATAAAGGACAATGAGTCCGATCACTAATCCAATATTGATAATAATCACTGCAACACCATAAGGGGATGTAATAAATGCAGATACCATAGACATTTTTATGGTTGACTGGTGACGTCCAATAATATCTTCTGGTTTTAATCTATAGATCTCAGTTGAAGATCTTCGCCATTCATCTAATCTACGAAGTTCTGGTGCTAGGTCATATTGTGAGTGTGGGTAGGTAAGGATATAGCCTTCATCGTCAATATCATAAAAGTGATGTGTTACAACATCACTAATATACATACCTACTCGACTGTTATAAAAGTATGTTTGAAAGATAATGATATCGCCATCTTCGAAATCCTCAACATCCGTATCTTTTACAACAACAATATAATCACCCGTCATAATAAGGGGTTCCATCGACTCAGATACAACGCGGTACCAACCAACACCAAATACTTTAACTAAGCCATTTGGAATAAATAAGGATACTGCAATTACTATGAGTAAAAAGAATATAATACCGTAATATACGATATTCTTGATTAAACGGATATACTTAGATTTGCTTTCCATTCACTTTAGCCTTTTCTTGTTTATTTTTGATGGTTTTTAAACGAATGAACTCTTCTTGGTCTTCAGCTTCTAGTCTTTCTTTAATCCAGTGGATATCTGTATCCAGGTTTGGTAGAATAACATTTTTTAATGCATTATGTCTTTTTTTAGTTTGACGGATTGCATTGGCTAATCTATATAATGTAGATTCTAATTTTGCAAGTTCTACGGTTAAATCTCTAGCATCTTGAAACGTTTTGTATGCATAGTCAAATTTAGAGTTTGTAGCACGTAATCCATAACTTAAACGTATATTAGGTTTTTCATATAATATCACTGGTAAGTCCACACCCATTAAAGAACGGTAAGTGACTTGTAGGTTTTGGTCAATTGGAATTGCTTTAGCAATCTCACTAACAATACCTAGTGTGATATTTGCATCTTGTAATGCTTGATATGCCTTCTTATAAGTTTCTTGTAGTTTGGTACGTACCTCTGTAATATCCGTAACTAAAGTTAATACTTCTTGTATTAAAATATTTTTCTTTCTATCTAATAAAACCTCTCCATTTTTAGCGAGGGCTTCTTTAGCTTTAAGATGTATTAAGTTGCCTTTAGTTGGAATTACTTGGCTCATAAATTATTAGTTCTTTCCAAGCATGCGCTCAATTGTATCATTATCATTTAATTCAAATCTTGCATATGCTTTTTCTTTGTTAATATATTGACTAATTTGGTCTCTACTTAGTCGGTTTAATTGATCTTCTGGTAATAGACTTAATAAATCCCATCCTAAATCTAATGAATCACCTAAACGTCTAGATTCTTCACCTTGATTAATAAAGTGGGTTTCAAATAATTTACCAAACATCATAAAGTGTTGGTCACTTGTACTTAGTTCATCTTCACCAATGACTTGGCTAAGTGCTGTAACTTCATTATATTTTGCATAAGCAGCTAGTAATTGGTCTGCTACAATTGCATGGTCTTTTCTCGTATAATCTGCACCAATACCATCTTTCATTAAACGTGAAAGTGATGGTAGTACACTAATAGGCGGGAAAATGCCTCTTTGTTTTAATTGTCCATCTAATACGATTTGACCTTCTGTAATATAACCAGTTAAGTCAGGAATTGGATGTGTAATGTCATTATTAGGCATCGTTAATATTGGAATTTGAGTCACTGAACCAGATTTACCTTCAATCATACCAGCACGTTCATATAGGGATGAAAGATCTGAATACATATATCCAGGATATCCTTTACGTCCAGGAATTTCACCTTTAGAAGATGAAAACTCTCTTAGGGCTTCACAGTAGCTTGTCATATCAGTCATAATAACTAATACATGGTAGTCTTCATGGAATGCTAAATATTCTGCAGTTGTTAGTGCCGCACGTGGTGCTAAAATACGTTCAACAATTGGTTCAGATGCTGTGTTTAAAAACATAGCAACTCTATCCATAACGTGTGCTTGTTCAAATTGTGATTTAAAGTATTGTGCTACGTCGTGTTTAACACCCATAGCAGCGAATACGATACAGAACTTGTCATGTTCTTTTTCAGCTATTTTAGCATGTTTAACAATTTCTACAGCAAGCTCATTATGTGTTAAACCTGTTGCTGAAAAAATTGGAAGTTTTTGACCTCTAATTAAAGTAGCTAATGTATCAATAGATGAAATACCTGTTTCAATAAAGTTTTTAGGATATCTTCTAGATACTGGATTCATGGATTCACCATTGACATCCATACTTATATTGGAAAAGATTGGTCCTAACCCATCAATTGGTAAACCTGCACCGTTAAATGTGCGTCCCAACACTTCTTTAGATAATCCCATTCTTAGTGGATGACCTAAAAATTTAGTATATACATCTTTTAACATCATACCGTCAGTACCTTCAAATACTTCAACCGCTACGATGTCACCAGATATTTCAATGACACGTCCATGACGTACTTCATTGTTACCAATACGGATTTCAACGACTTCTTCATAACCAATATCTTTTGATCCTTCTAAAAAGATAATTGGACCCTTAATCGCTTTTAGACCTACATATTCTAAACTCATATTTAATTATCCTCTCTTTAGAAAATTGAATCAATTGTTTGATCAATTAGGTGTTTTAATTTGTCAAATTCGTCAGTTGGTTCATTTCCAATTTCATATTTCATTTGAATGATCTGATCAAATATACCTGATTTTAAGATAAGTGTTAAAGCTTTACCTTTTTCAATGAATCTTAATGAACTATCATATAGGTATAAAATGGTTTCAATCATGTTTAATTGTTTATGTAGTGGTACGAATGTATCCACTGCATTGAATGCATTTTGTTGGAGAAATCCAGTACGGATAACGCGTCCAATTTCAATCGTAAGTTTTTGGTTATCTGGTAAAACGTCACTACCCATTAAACTTGCGATTTCATTTAATTTATATTCTTCAGCAAGTATACTTAAAATTCTACTTCTATATTTTAAGAATTTAGGGTCCAGTGTATTGTCATACCAACTTGATAAATCATAAATATATTCTGAGTAACTCAAATTCCAGTTAATCGCTGCAAAGTGTCTTTGATGCGCTAGTGATTTATCAAGTGCCCAAAATGCTCTAACAAAACGCTTTGTATTTTGAGTGACTGGTTCACTAAAGTCTGCCCCTTGAGGAGAAACTGCACCAATAATTGAAACTGATCCAGTTGATCTATTTTGATTAATCATCATACCAGCACGTTCGTAGAATTTAGAGATACGGCTTGGTAAATAAGATGGATAACCTTCTTCAGCAGGAATTTCTTCAAGTCTTGCTGAAATTTCACGAAGTGCTTCTGCCCAACGTGATGTAGAGTCTGCCATAATCGCAACATGATACCCCATATCACGGTAGTATTCAGCAACAGTAAGCCCTGTATAAATACTCGCTTCTCTTGCTGCTACTGGCATATTGGATGTGTTTGCAATTAAAATAGTTCTATCCATTAAAGTTTGATTGGTTCTTGGGTCTACTAACTTAGTAAATTCTTCCAAGACTTGTGTCATTTCATTACCACGTTCCCCACAACCAACATAGACGATTATATCTGCATCAGACCATTTAGCGAGTTGATGTTGTAACATGGTCTTACCTGTACCAAATCCACCAGGAATTGCTGCTGTACCACCTTTTGCAATTGGAAATAGTGTGTCAATTACACGTTGACCAGTAATCAGTGGTGTAGATAATTCAAGTCTTTCTGTAACAGGTCTTGCTTTTTTAATTGGCCATGTTTGGTATAATTTTAATTCCACATCACCATCTTTAGTTTCTAACACTAAGACAGTATCTTTAACTTGATAACTTCCAGAAGGTTTCACTGATTTAGCAATACCTTCTATATGTGGTGGAACCATTAAACGATGTTCAATCGCACTGGTTTCTTTAATCACTGCATATACCATACCGCAACCTAAATAATTACCTTCTTGAACTTTAACCTCAACATCAAATGTTTGTTCAAAATCCAAACTTGGAATATTAGAACCAGCTTTAATAAATGGACCGTCAGAGTCTTTTATTTTTTGAAGTGGTCTTAAAACCCCATCAAAAATATTACCCATTAAACCAGGACCAAGCATCACTGAAACAAGTTCACCTGTAGGGTAAACTAAGTCCCCAACTTTTAAACCTTGTGTGGTTTCATAAACTTGGATAACTGTTTCAGTATCAGAAATGGAAATTACTTCTCCAATTAATCTTTTTGGTCCAACATAGACCATTTCTAACATTTTAAATTCATCTGTAGAACCAAGTTTAACAACCGGTCCGTTAATTACTCTAATTGTATTTTTCATAAACATCTACTCACTAAACCATTTCGCATTTTCATAGAAGTATTTACGTGCTTCTTCTAAATTTGAAGAAATTGTTTCAACAACTAAGCGGTTTAAATTTTCATTATAAAGAATAAAGCCTGCACGTATATTAGGATTTAACTTCACCTTCAAGTGGCTAGGTGCAATATCTTTATCTAATGGGTTTAACTCTATCGTATCAAAAGATTTAAGATCATACTTGGTTAGTTTTTTCTTAAACCACTTAACGCTTTCTGGTGTTTTTCTAAATTCTTTTATTTTTTCTTCAAGCGTATCAAATAATTCATCAATCAAATGCATTCTTTTTTCCATAACTAAAAGATCAAGCGTACGTTGCTTAACTGATAGTTCTTCTTGGTATTGCTTGTAAATATCTCTAGCACGACTTGATAAGATATCTAACTTTTCTTCTTCAAGTTCTTTTTTGAATTTTTGGCGTGCTTCTGACTTCATACCTTCAATTTCAGTTCTTAAAGTTTCAATTTCAAGACTAGATTCCTTTTCAATGGCTGTTTTGAAATATTTACTTAATTCTTCGTTATTGTTAAATTTCATGATACACCTACTTTGTTAGTTTTACACCGATTGCTTTAGATACATAATCATCGACACTCTCACCCATATTTGATTTTCCGTGTCTGTCTGGTATTTCTATAAATAATGGGTTTTGATTTCTAAGTTTTAATTCGGATATTAATTCAGGTGCCAGTAAAACGACCTTGGTAGTGAGTAAAACAATCGCAATCGATTCATCTTGCGTGATTGTTTTTAATGTCTCAACAAGGTGTGTTTTCTCATGGATGACTTCACCTTCGATGCCTACTAATCTTAACCCGACTAATGTGTCTACGTTGTCACTTAAAAGATAAAACCTCATGATAATTTCCCTTTAATTAAGCGATTGCTGGAATCGTATTTAAAATCAAGATAGAAATTAACATACCGTAAATCGCAACCCCTTCGCCTAAAGCAACGAAGATTAATGATTTACCTAAGTTTTTTGGATTTTCAGAAATAGCACCAATCGCTGCTGGCGCTGCAGCTGCAACCGCAATACCCGCACCAAGTGCTGATGCACCAGTTGAGATTGCTGCACCTAAATAACCAAATGCTGCTGCTTGATAGAAAAATCCTGATTCAGCTACACCTGGAGTTGCAAACTCAGCTGCAAATGCAAAAGGTGCAATGATTGCTACTGTAAAGAAGAATGTTGCAAATAAACCAATGTGTAACATAATTCTTTTTTTAGCTGATAAAGCAGATACTGAACCCTTAAAAACTTTAACTAAAGGTAATGCGATAAAGATTACCCCTAACACGATGATACTTAATAAAATCCATTCCATAATTCTTTCCTCCTAAGATATTGGATTAAACACTATTCCGTCACCATCATAGTAACGTGAAAACATTTCATAAAACTCTAATCTTAATACTTGAATACTTACTAGTAAACCTTCAAGACCCATAACAAATAAGTTACCTAATACTAAGACAACAAGGTTTGTACCATCATTTGCTAAAGTATTAACAACCATCATTAACCCAGCATGCACTAAGACGAATCCGGCAACACGTAAGAATGATAAGGTATTTGTTACATAACTTAATATAATTTCAAACATTTCAAATACTGCCTCTGTTAAGAATCCACCAACACCATCAGGAAACATTGCTTCCCCATGGAATTTACGTTCGATTGGTTCTTGTAAGAACATCAGTATAACTGGTATACCAATGAATAATATGATTGGAATAATTGAGAACAATCCAGGAATTTGTAACAACATACCACCTGCGATACCCACTAAGATATAACCATAAAATATAAGACCAGCTAAACCATTAGGGGAGGCGATTGCTTTTGCATATTCTTTAAGTTTAAACTTATAGAATGTGCTTACAAATATCGACATTAATAATAACATCGCACCAAAGCTCACACTCAGTAATACAAGTGTCATCGTATTACTAGATGACATCGCGTGGAAAGGTAAGAAATCAATACCTAGCCAATCATAAAGTGGCATTAAGAAGTCTTGGTTACCGAAAAATTCACCATAAATAAGTCCGAAGAATGCGCCACTTAAGCCGATTCTAGCAATAATTGGACCTAAACTCCAATTTTTAAACTTACCTAATAAGAACCCAATAAGTGATAATAATAAGCCTTGACCTAAATCACCAAACATCATACCAAATAATAAGGTATAAGTGATTGCCATTAAGTTGGTTGGATCAATACTACCATAGGTTGGAATACCATACATTTCAACATAAGTTTCAAATGGTTTACTAAACCAATTGTTTTTAAGTTTAGTAGGTGGTGTAAAACGTCTATCACTTTGAGCTTCTGATGCATCGACACTTAAGTTGGCTAAACCATCAAATAACTTTTCAAACTGAGCTACTTTATTTGCTTCAACAAACCCGGAAATCGACATTCTGTCACCCAGTAATACAACGTGACGTCTTGATTTATACATTAAATCAATAAACTCTAATTCACCTTTAATAATACCTAGGCGCTCTTGATACTTTTGTACTAAATCAATTAAAATCTGTCTAAACTCTTTAATCTCTTGTTCGTTTTTCTTAATCACTTCTCTTAATGCTTCTTGAGCATTTTCTGGTGTACCATGTACAAAGTCAGGAATGTAAACACGCTCAAAGTATAGGGAAGTAAATAAGTTATCAATTTCACGTTTATATTCATTAGAAGTTAAATATAGACACCATAATTCCTTTGTTTCTTTTTCTTCAGTAAAAGGAATAAAGATAAATGGTTTATGACTATAATAACTAATACGTTCGATACTATCAAAAGGTAGTTTACCAATACGTACAGTAACAAACTTAGCAGAGAATAAATCATCAAATGATAATTCTAAATCCGCTAAATTTTCTAATTGCTTTAAAGCAATCAATATATTAGAGTTTTCTTGCTCTAATGCCTTAATATCATCAAATTCTGTCTTAAATTCTTGGTGAGATTTTAAAATATATTGATGCATATCATCTAAAGTTGTTTTTAATTTTCTTGTTTTAACAGGAAGTAAGGTTAAGTTAAGTTCTTCTTCAATCTCATGGATTTGTTCAAGTAACTCTGTTGCAGGGTTTGTACCCTCAAAAGTAGTTGAACCATGCACAGTACTTAAGATCTTTTGATTATCTACTGGATGGAACCCTGAAAAATCAATGAATCTTCTTAAGACTTCATCGACCATACGCTTATCCGCTGTTAAGTTGACTAATTTCATTTTTGTTATCATAAGGACCTCTAAAATACCATCATGGTTCTGATTTCACTCTCTGGTACACTGTATCTAATACCTTCTATTAAGTGAATTAAATTGCTTACTTCTAAATCTGATAAAATCATATAACCTAAGAAGACCATAGATGGATGTGTACCGTAATACATTAGTTTACTTGCAATCTTATATTGCATATGATCTGTAAAATATTCTAGATATATTTGGTCTTGTTCACCCACAAATGTTTTATCGCCCATTTCAATAATGCGATTTAATATTTGATTTGGATCTTCTACTTTTAAGATTTGTTCTAACTTTTCTTCACCAATTCTATTGGTTGGGATCAGTGTCGATTTAATCTCTAAATTATTGACTTTATAATATTTCTTTAAACGATAAATCTTAGTGATGTTTTCAATTTCAATTTTGGATTTGAAAACATCTTCTAATTCTTTTTTACGATTACCTTTGTAATGTTTTTGAATGTGAGTAAAGGCATAATCGTAATAATCATTTTCAAATAAAGCTTCAAATTCATAATACTTAATGTCTTCATTTTTAACATTTCTAAAACTCTTTAACATCTCTTGATATTTAGTGCCTTTTAATGCCTCGACAAATTCAGCTAAATTTTTAGTGAGTGCGATTGCTTCAAAATCAATTTTGGAATACTGGTTAAAGTAGACCGGTAAATCTTTAACAACATCATATACTTCACTAGAAATAAAACTACGTATCATAGATAATAGTACTTCATGTTCTTGATGCAGAAGACTAAGCAAATAAAAAGATTGATCTTTCATCTTTAAGAATTTAATGATACGCATTAAATCATTAAATTTTTGACGACGAATGAGACCTTCAAGTCGACTTCTATTAATTGTATTTTCTGAAACCTTACTTAAAATATCTTGATATCCTGGATGTTTCTTCAAGAATGAAGATACATCAGAAAGTGATCTTTTTTTAAGTAGTTCATCATAATCACTAGATTTTAAGGCATTCGCACGAATGGTCTTAATCTTAGTAATTAGTGCATTATGTGCGCCAATCAATTATCTTCACCTAATATAAAATCCATTAGTTCTTTAAGCCAAACATCTTTATTCGCTTCATATTGCTTAACGATGTTTGCTTCCCTAATGGCATTTTTTTTTGGTATTGAACAAGACGTTGTTCGAATAGTATTTGGGCATCAACCTCTAATTGCTTGGTTTGTTTTTCAAGTTCAAGTAGTTGTTGATTTTTTAAATCCGCCTTCATTTCTTTAAAGGAATTGAAGAGTTCTTCTTTTTCTTTTTTTAGTTTTTCAATTTCTAATCTAGCTTGTTGATCGAGTTGAATAACCTCACGAATTAATGTTTTCATAGTCTTTTATTCGCCTTCTTTTACTTACTTTTATTTCTGCCGTTTACATTTATGCATTGTTATGTATATCATAGCATATTTTTATACCTTTTTCATTATAGTCCTATGCTTTTTAAATTACAAGGGTAAAATAGATAAAACCCCGCAACCTAGGCTACGGGGTGAAATCGATTGCTATCTTACTTAGTTAAATTAGCGATTTTTGCCATAACTCTGATAAGTTGAGCAGTATATGACATTTCATTATCATACCAACCCATAACTTTAACAAATTTAGCATCTGTTTTTAAGATTTGAGTTGTGTTTGCATCATAAATTGATCCGAAGTGTGAACCGATTACATCAGCAGATACGATTGGATCTGGTTGATATTGTAATGATTCGTTAGCAGCAGCTTTGAAAGCAGCATCAATTTCAGCTAATGTCACTTCTTTACCTAATTCAACTGTTAAGTCAACGATTGAACCAGTAATTGTAGGTACACGTAAAGCTGTTCCGTCTAATTTACCTTTTAATTGAGGTAATACTAAACCGATTGCAGCAGCAGCTCCTGTTGAAGATGGGATGATGCTAGAAGCAGCAGCACGTCCACGTCTTGACATGAAACCTTTTTTGTGTGGTTGATCCATTAATGATTGGTCATTAGTGTAAGCATGAACAGTAGTCATGAAACCTTTAACGATACCAAAGTTATCATCTAAAACTTTTGCTAAAGGAGCTAAAGCATTAGTTGTACATGATGCAGCTGAAACGATAGTTTCAGTTCCATCTAAGATGTTGTCGTTAACGTTGTAAACAACAGTTTTAACGCCTTCACCTGTTGCTGGTGCAGAAACTACAACTTTCTTAGCACCCGCTTTGATGTGTAAACCAGCTTTTTCAGCTGATGTGAATAATCCAGTTGACTCTAATACTACGTCAACACCAAGTGTACCCCATGGTAACTCAGATGGATCTTTTTGAGCGTAAACAGTGATTGATTTACCATCAACTACTAATTTATCTCCGTTTGTTGATACTTCATGACCTTTGAAAGGACCTTGAGCTGTATCATACTTTAAAAGGTAAGCAAGAGTTTCTGTATCCGTTAAATCGTTGATTGCCACAACATCAAATGCTGGGTTATCTACCATTAAACGAAACGCAAGTCTACCAATACGACCAAATCCGTTAATTGCTACTTTGATAGCCATATGTAATTCCTCCTAATATTTTGATTTTTATTCACTACTATTTTATCATAATTATTTTATTATGCTCGTATTTTAAGATAATTTCAAATTGTAAACGTTTACTTACCATAATCCCCATTATTTAAAAAATAATACAACTATGATATAATTGTTTACAAGAGGTATATTATAATGCACATGAATGTAGAAATTGAATTTAAAACACGCATCACTAAAGAAAAATATGATGAACTTATTAATATATTTGAATTAGACCAAAATGTTTTCAAACAAACTAACTACTATTTTGATACACCTGACCTTGATTTAAACAAGCGCTCTATGGTTCTTAGAATCAGACATAAAAGAGATGCATTTAAATTGACGTTAAAGTCTCAAAGTGAAACAGGTTCATTTGAGTATCATGTCTTAATTGATGCTGAACAAGCTGAAAAGATGAAAAAAGACGGATTCCATACAAAAGAATTCTTTGAACAAATTGATTATCATGTATATTTCCAAACATCATTAGACAACTTTAGAGCATCTACACCTTACATGGGTGGTATTCTATTCTTAGATTATAATGAGTATTGCGGTAGAACCGATTACGAACTTGAATACGAAGCAGATCATTTTGAAACTGGTTTAGAAATCTTTAACAAGATGTTACACAAATTCAATATTGAATTTGAACAAACCAAGAGAAAAAGCGAACGCGCACTACTTTGTGTTGTACCAACTCTATAAATACTTAACAAACGTTTAAACTTAAAAGTTTAGACGTTTTTTTATAATAAAAACACCTACTGATATCAAATAGGTGTTTTTACATGGCGCTACTTAAGGTTCCCCGCCCTTACTCCATCATTTTTTAATCAACTGGATAACCTCATTTACATGATTCGTCTTCGTTGATTGATCTTTCAATATGGCCAGTTCTAATCTAGATTTAATTTCACTTAACATATCATCACTAAATATATCTGGTCCATGGGTTAATATATCTTTTGTATATTTAATCGTATCTTTTGTCTGCATTACACGCGCTGTGTCATCCACTTTAATTTTACTTAACCTACTTCGATTTGAAAAGCTAACCACTGGATAGACCGATTCAAATGGAATTGCTAAATAGTTTTCTAGTGCTTTATGGTGTGCATAGTTTTGTCGTAACGGATTATAGAATTTGTGTTTACTAAAATGATTTAGAACTTGTGTCCAATGCGTATCTTGTTTAGAACCATAAATATAGCCTCCATAGTTTTTAACTTCATATACGATTAAACCTTTTTTGCTTACAACTAATAGATCTAGTTCTGTATGTGTCGTATTTAAACCAGGTAAGTAAATATTTGTATATATCATATCCTCTGCCTTCATTAGTCTTTTTAGTTTACGATATAATCTAAACTCACCCATATGACCTTTGTTAAAATAGGTTTTAAAGAATCCGTTGCCTGATTTCTTCTTATATCCGCTTTGATAGATGGTAATTACATCATAGATAAAACAAATCAATTTAATGAATAGGTTCATCATAAGTGTAATTAGTGTTACAAGTAGTGATGTAACACCTATAAAAATATCTAATATATCCGTTTGGTTCTTTTTTCTTCGTGCCATTTTTTATGCCCTCTTTTCAAGTTATCTTTTATCGATAAACCTATTATAGTGGCATAAAACAATAAAAAAAGACGTTGTGACAATATAGCAACATCTTTAATATGATTGTGACAATTCTTCAACTATTTGTCTTTATAAAGTTTTTGAGGTGGATTACCATAGGCATCAAATATAATGTCATATTGATTATAGTACTTAGAGATATTGATAAAATCTATAATATTTATAATATACAATATACAACTTAATATAAGTGTGGCAATATTTATCGTGTTAATCAACAATGTAAAAAGAAAATAAACAAGTTGAAAAGATCCTAAACTTATAAGTAAAAAACTTAAATCGTAACCTTCTAGCTGATTATCATAACGGATTGTTTTAAATCTAAATGGTAGATGCACAATAGATACAATTAAGACCATCATATAGAACATAAGAATTACTATATATAAACCAATGATTTGAAACAGCGATTCATCTAATTGGCTTAATGACAATAAATTGAATACAAGTAACATAATCATGAGTATAAACATGGTGATTCTACTGTAAATATGCATTTTAACTGAAACTGGCTCTTCCAATTTAGCTTGATAATATATATCGTCGGTATAATTAATAATAAATTGTTCTTTCTTCCTAAGATATCTCATAACAATAAATAATGAAATAATCATAGTACTTAACACGAGTACCATAAAATACTCGCTCTTTAACTTTAAAATGTCAGCAATAAAAGTCAGTGTTACAGCGATTATTAATAATAAAGCAATCAAAACAAAAGGTTTTTTAAAGAATGGTTTATAATTTAGAAATAGTTTTATTTTTTGTGGTATTTGAGGTTCAAATCCAGTTTCTACTGCCTCGATTCTTAAAAGTTCATTTTTAGTGTAGTAAAGTTCATTAACACTTATACTAAAATAAGAAGCAGCTTGATAAATATGTTCAGGACTCATGTTAGAAACACCGCTTTTCCATTTGGATAAAAGTGTCCTATCTAAATCGTTTGCTTGTGCATAAGCTGACATTGTGATACCTTTTAACTTTAAATAACTAAAGAAGTTTTCCTGAATGATTTCTTGCCTTCTTGTATTTTGTTCCATTTAAAAATCTCCTCACGCTATTACACTATAGAGCCATTTTACCATGAATATAAAAAAAAGAATAACTCATAAAAGTTATTCTTCATCAGTTTCTTTGGTGTCAATCGTTGCAAAATATCTGCTCAATGTGTCTTCATAATGTGTAAAATCTTCCTCAGAGTTTTCTCTCATGATCATTTCTCTTAATTTCTTTGGAATAAACACACGAATTTCTTCATCATTATATCCTACTTGCATGCGTTTAGCATCAACGATAATTGGACGTTTTAAAACAGACGGATGGCTAATAATAAAGTTTTTAAGTTCGGATACTGACATATCTTCTACTTCTAATTCTTGTTCTTTAAACACTTTAGAACGTGTTGAAATAATGTCATCAAATCCATTTTCGGCGTGATTTAACATCATCTCAATGTCGGTATCATTAATGCGGTGGTTGAATAAATTCTTTTCCTCATATGCTACCTTATGCTCATCGAGCCATTTTTTTGCCTTACGACATGATGAGCAACTTGGAGTCGTATAAATTGTAATCATCTTTAGTCTCCTCCTATCATGCTACTCCAGTTATGCAAGGCTAATGCCTTCAGGAGTGTCTACTGTTATTATATAGTTTTGTCAAACAATTTACAATAGTAAACCCGGAATTTATTTTTAACCTCAAACTGAAAACGTATTCATCAAACAAATGTGCATATAATTACTTGTTTTCTTTATATTTTGATATTTTATTGATATAATTACTATAATTTATTTAAGGAGCGTGGACCATATGTCAAAATGGGATTTATCAGTCTTTTATCCGAATGATGAAGCATGGGAAAAAGATTTCAATTTATTAAAAACAGAGGTTGCTAAATTCAGTAATTTCAAAGGAAAACTTGGTAATTTTGATGATTTCTTAGCTTATCATAAATTCGATGAGGATGTCACCAAACTTTTATACAAAGTATATGCGTATGCACATTTAGCATCTGATTTAAACTTAAAAGATACTAAGAAAATGCAAATGAATCAACAAGTTGGTTTAGTATTATCTGAGTTGAATCAATTAACTTCATTCATCTCACCAGAGATTATTGACCTAGGAAAAGAAACAGTCTTAGGTTTTGTTGAAAAGGATGAATTCTTAAAACCATTCAAGTTTCCTTATGAAAAGTTATTTAGAGGCCAAGAACATATTTTAGATGCAAAAAGTGAACAGTTAATGTCTAACTTCTCACCAATTAGAAATATTCCTACCTCTTTATACCAAGCATTATCTACAATCGATCGTAAAGATGAAACAATTAAATTGTCAGATGGTAGTGATGTCTTAGTCACTCAAGCACAGTTTAGAGCATTAATTGAAGACGCTAAAACACCTGAAGATAGAAAAGCAATTTTTGAGTCCTTATATAGAAAATATGTGGATAATAAAACAGCATTTGCTGCAACATATAACTTAGTTTTACAGTCACTATCAGCAAATAATAAAAATAGAGGTTACGCATCCAGTTTAGATGCAGCACTCTTTAACAATAATATTCCTACCTCAGTATTCCATAACTTAAAAGATACTGCATATGAAAATACACATACATTAAAACGTTATATTGAAATTAGAAAAAAAGCTTTAGGTATGGATGAATACTTCACATATGATCGTTTCTTACCACTTGCAAAATCTGGTAAAAAATATCCATATGATGAAGCCAAAGCACTATTCTTAGAATCTATTAAAAACTTCCCTAAAGAATTCGTTGATAACCAAAAAGATGCGATCAAAGATGGCTTTGTAGATGCAAAACCTCAAGATGGAAAACGTAGTGGTGCTTATTCTTCTGGTATGTATGGTCATCATCCGTTTATCTTATTAAATCATAATGATACATTAGATGCAGTATTTACACTTGCACACGAAGCAGGACACTCAGCACACTCTATTTTCTCTGATAAAGCACAACCAATGGCTATTTCTAACTACACGATCTTCGTTGCAGAAATCGCGTCTACATTCAATGAACATGCTTTATTAGATTACTTATTAGAAAAATCTAATTCTAAACAAGAAAAGATTGAATTACTATCTTTAGCAATCGATAACATTCATTCAACTTTCTACCGTCAAACTTTATTTGCTACTTATGAATATGAAGCAAATAAACTTGTAAGTGAAGGTAAACCAGTCAATGAAAAAGCATTAAGCCAAATCATGATTGATTTATACCAACATTACTACGGGTTAGACATTACTAAAGAACCAGGTAAACAATATGTTTGGGCATATATACCTCACTTATTCTACACACCATTTTACGTATACCAATATGCAACAGCATTTAGTGCTTCATTAAAGATTTATGATAATGTTAAATCAAATACACCTAAAGCATTTGATAACTATATTGATATGTTAAAAACTGGTGGTTCTATGTATCCAGTGGATGAAGCCAAAATTGCTGGTGCAGATTTAACTAAGAAAGAATCTTTCCTAGCAGTTGTAAAACGTATGGAATCTTTATTAGATCAATTAGAAGCTTTATTAAATGAATAATCTTTATAATTGACTAATCATTCATAAAATTATACAATATGAATAAGCAATGATAAGAACAAGTAACTACTAACTTTTTATTTAGAGACCTATAGCCTGGTGAAATATAGGAAAAACTTAGTCGTGAATGGACCTTGGAGCTTATACAACTACATATAAGTGCTAGATTTTTATCTAGAACTAAGGTGGTACCGCGAAATTATATTTCGTCCTTAGAAGTTATTATACTTTTAAGGACGAATTTTTATTTACAGAAAGGAATCATTTAATGAAAAGACTTGTATCAGGCATTAAACCAACCGGTGAGTTAACACTTGGTAACTACATTGGAGCAATCAAACAATTTGTTAAACTACAAAATGAATTACCAGAAACAGAATTCTTTATTTTTATTGCTGACTTACATGCAATAACAACACCACAAGATAAGCAATTATTAAAAAAGAGAGTACGCGATATTGCAGCATACTATATCGCATGTGGACTAGATCCAAACAGAGTGAATTTATTTGTTCAATCTGAGGTGATGGAACATGCAATGCTTTCATATATTATGGAGTCTACTGCTTACATTGGTGAAATGGAGCGTATGATTCAGTTTAAAGAAAAGCGTACCTCACAAACTGAAGGCGTTCGTACTTCTCTTTTAACTTATCCAGCACTTATGGCTGCAGATATACTATTATACGATGCAAGTATCGTACCAGTTGGAGAAGACCAAACTCAGCACTTAGAACTTACAAGAACTTTAGCTCAAAGATTTAATCATATGTATGGAGACACATTTGTGGTTCCTGAGGGCTATGTAACTAAAGTGGGCGCTAAGATTAAAGACCTTCAAGAACCTACTAAAAAAATGAGTAAGTCTGAAGGCTTATCTCAAAAGTCTTATATTTTATTAGAAGATAACTTAAATCAAATTAAAAATAAGATTAAGTCTGCTGTAACAGATTCAGATACTAAAATATATTTTGATGAAGTCAATAAGCCAGGTATCTCAAACTTACTTACAATTTACTCTGCAATTACAAATTTAGATATTAAAGACATTGAATCTAAATACAAATATGAAACATCCTACGCTGGATTTAAGGCTGACTTGGCTGAAATTGTTGCCGAACATATTGGTCAAATTCAAGAAAATTATAAAACTTTAATAGCTTCAAATACCTTAGACGATATATTAGATGCGGGTGCTCAAAAAGCTTCCATGTATGCTCAAAGAAAACTTTCGAAAATCCTCTCGAAAATGGGCTTAAAAAGAAAAAAGTGATGATATCATCACTTTTTTTATACCCTATTTTTGTAAAATGCCTCAAGAGCATCTGCTTCTAACGGTTTAGATAAGTAATAACCTTGTACAATATCACAATTCATGTCTTTAAGGAAATCGAGTTGTTCTTTGGTTTCAACACCTTCAGCAATTACTTTAATATCTAGATCGTGTGCTAAACTAATTAATCTTTGAATCCTCTTTTGATACTTAGGTTTTGTAATATTGATGATAAAGGATCTATCAACTTTTAGATAATCCATTGGTACTTGTACTAAGTGGATAAGTGAATTATACCCTGTGCCAAAGTCATCAATTGATATTTTAATTCCCATATCTCTTAAATTAGTAAATAATTTTATTATATTATCATTACGTTCAAGTACACCTCTTTCAGTAATCTCAAACTCAATGAACGAAGGATCTATTTGGCATTCAGCCATTGATTTTTGGATGTATGTCAAAAAATCTTTATGATTAAAGTCGCGATGAGAGATGTTGATAGATGTTTTAACATCAAGACCCTTTTCTTTCCATAATAAGGTCTGCTCAATAACGTTTCTAATCACAGTCTTAGTTATTTCATTGATAAGACCCGATTCTTCTGCAACTGGTATGAATACCATAGGGCTAATCGTACCTTTATACGGGTGATGCCATCTAAGTAGCGCTTCAACACTTAATTGCTCGCTGCCATCTAAAGAAATTTTAGGTTGATAGACCAAGTGAAATTCATTCTCTTTTATAGCATGTAGTAACTCAGAAACCAGTTCACCCTGTAGTCTACTTTTTCTTTCCATTTCATCATTATATTCATGGAGACCAAAGTCATTTATCGTTTGATCTAATATCATGGCTGAATTTTTTATAGCATCATTGGAATCTTTTATATGGAGTGGATATTGGACGATACTCCCATTGAGTAGTATGCCAATTTGGTATCTATCGATAGCGATAGAATCGGCCATCTTATTTAGTAGGTTTAAACCAATTTCATATGCTTTATTAAAGTCACTGGTCGGAATAATAGCTGCAACTTCATTAGCATAGATAGTATAAACCATGTTTTTATGATTATCCGAAAGCATTTCAGATATTTTAATTAAAACCTTAGGTATATTTGAAAAAAATCTAGACTGAAATGGTATTCAATCTAGACTTATTTTTCTATATTCTATTTATTTTTAAATACTTCAAATTCTCTTACAGGATATTCATGTTCACCATCTCTTTGAAGATAGCTATCTGTTAACATCGTTACTTTGATGTGTTGTCCTTTGTAAAATCTTACAAAACTTCTAAATATTTTATGCCATCCTAAATAGATAGTTGGAAATATCATAAAAATCAACCATCTAGGTACCTTTTTTATGACTACCAATTCTAAATGATCTAATTTTCGCAGTTTATTAGGTGCAAGTTTCATACCTCCTCCAAAATATGGGGCATTCATCGCTGTAACAAACCAAACCTTATTTTCTTCCCACACCTTACCATCAACATCAATTAAGACCGATACTGGTTTATATGACATAAATGATTTAAAGGCATTTTTAAAATAGTTTGATTTATTTTTGGATTCCTTAGATGTATTTACGTTGTAACAAACAAGACCATCAAGGCCAACACCAGCACCGTTTAGGAACAATTCTTCTTTACCATTTACCTTTAAAATCGGTAAATTTTGGATATGTGGTTTGATATCCACTAAGTTTTTCTTTGATTTAATGCTGCGCATAAAATCATTACCCGTACCTGCTTTATACATATAGATCTGAGGCTTTATGACGATATCTTTAATTTGGTTTACAACACGATTTAAAGTGCCGTCCCCACCAATTAAGATCATACGGTCATCTGCATTATAACCATTTAAAAACGCTTGAACATCCTTGATCTCAATTAGGTTAACAATTTTAGATTCCCTTTGTTCTTTGGTAGCTTTTTTATGAAGTTTTTCTGCAATTTTTATATTTTTGCCTTTATTTGATAATGGGTTATATAATATTATATCCATCGCTATATTTAAAATACGATGAGTGCGTATTTTTTCTTTCCTCTTCTAATGATTGCATAAGAATCAAATGCTTTTGATGTTTCTACTACATTATACATGGAATCTGTTATCTTTTCACCTTGGATACTAATTGCTCCATTTGAAATAAATTCTCTTGCTTCTCTATTAGAGGATGCAAGTCCTGATTTTACAACAAGTTCAATTAAGTTTTCACCATTAAAATGCACCACATTAATAACACTTTCTAGTGTTTTATAAGCTGATTTTGTTAAACCATCAAACTCGCCACTAAATAATGCATCTGTTACTTGAAGTGCAGTTTCTAACTCTTCTTTACCATGTACTAATTCTACAACCGCTTTAGCTAGTACTTTTTGAGCATGACGTAGTTCTGGTTTTTCACGGTGTGTTTCTAAAATAGTTTCAATTTCATCTTGTTCAATTAAAGTAAGAAGTTTTAAGAATTGTTCAATATCCGTATCACTACTATTTAAAAAGTATTGGTATAATTCATAAGGTGATGTGAGTTCTTTATCTAGCCATAACGCACCAGATTCTGATTTACCAAATTTTGTACCATCAGCTTTTAATAACAGTGGGCTAGATAAACCAACTGCATCATTTTTACCTAATACACGGCGAATCAGTTCTAATCCAGATGTTAAGTTACCCCATTGGTCTGATCCACCAAATTGAATTTTAACATCACGGTTTTGGTATAGATTTAGCCAGTCAATAGACTGTAAAATCATATAAGAAAACTCTGTATAAGAAATACCTGATTCTAATCTTTTTTGAACAGTATCTTTATGTAACATATAAGATACACTAAAATGTTTGCCATAATCTCTTAAAAAACTAATCAAATTAATTTTAGATAACCATTCGTAGTTATTTACAAACTCTACATTACCTTTAATAAGTCCTCTAATTTGATTTTCAATTTTCTTAGCATTTTCAAGTGATTTTTCAAGTGTTAATAAAGAACGTTCACTTGTTTCTCTTGGATCTCCAATTAAACCTGTACCACCACCAATTAATACAACCGGTGTATGTCCATGTTTTTGTAGATACAACATACGTACAATTTGAACTAAGTGCCCTACTGTTAAAGATTCACCTGTTGGGTCATAACCCACATAAAATTTAATTTTTTGTTCATTTAATAATTGTTTAGCAAGTTCAAGATCACTTACATCTTTGACCATGCCTCTATATTCTAGTTGTTTAAATAAGTCCATTTTATTCACTATCCTTCTTTATACTTTCATATCTTATCATAATTTGTTAAAAAAATAAGTCCCTAGGTTGAAAAATCAACCTAAGGACGCATTAAATCGTGGTACCACCTTAGTTCACATTGCTGTGCACTCATTATTATAAGTAATCTCATTAGTTGTAATTCATTTATATCATTAACTTCTAGTCTTCCACCATGTACTAGATCTCTTTTTGTAAGTTGATATATACTACTTTAGTCTAAATCATCGATTGATTAAATTGATTCTCTGTTAATAATTCTGTGAGGTAGGATGATTCTTGTGTTTTCAACATCATGAGATTGCATTAACTTGGTTAATAATCTCATAGATACAGCACCAATATCATAGACTGGAATATCAATAGATGTTAGTTCAGGTCTTGATAATGCTGCATACTTCGTATTTTGGAATCCAGCAATCTTTAAGTTCTCTGGTACTTTTTTACCGTTATTGATTGCTGTATTTAAAAACGATACTGCAATAGAGTCTCTAACTGCGATTGCGCCATCTACATTAATATCTGCAAAGAATGTTTCAAAGTGAGGTTTATTAATGGATGTATCTCCACTGGTTCTAAAAATCATTGGTTCAAGTTTAGCTTCAACCATAGCTTTAGTATAACCTTCTTCTTTTTTATCATTTACGCTATATCTTCTAGCTGTTGATAGTAAGTAAATATCCTTACAGCCTTTTTCAATGAGTTTCTTAGTAATTTCATAACCTGCTTTAACATAGTCAATAGAAACTGTAGGTACAATTGGATCTGATGTTGCAACATTAGCAAACACATAAGGAATTTTGTTTTCATTAAACATACGTTTGATTAATTCAACGTCTTTATCGCTTAGTTCATCATTTAAATAAAGAATACCATCCACTTGTTCTGCAACAATATTTTGTAAGGTATCTAATACATCAGCCTCATCATGCATTGTAAAAAGTTTAATAGAATATTTATACTTTTCAGCAATATCAGCAATACCACCTAACATTTCAGAAACAGATGCTCTAGTAATATCTGAAATGACAACACCGACAGTTGTTGTTTTTCTACTTGCTAGACCTCTAGCGATAACGTTTGGTCTATAACCTAACTCTTTAATTACTTTTAAAACACGTAAACGCGTTTCTTCTTTAACCTTCTCTGGTGAATTTAAAACTCTGGAAACTGTTGCTAATGAAACACCTGCAGCCCCAGCAACGTCATAAATTGTTGCATTACTCATAGATATCACTCCTTTAATACTAGAAATTATATCATAAATTGTAAGCACTTACAATATGTAATGTAACAAAATGTAAAAACTTTCATAAACCGAACATATTATACATAAAATTTGTATTTATAAAAAGAAAAGCACTCAAGTATTAGACTTGAGTGCTTTACAATAAACAAATTACTTTTGTTTTCTTTCTTTAATACGTGAAGCTTTTTTACTTAAAGTACGGATGTAATTTAATTTAGCTCTACGTACGACACCGTAACGAATGACTTCAATACGGTCTACTGCAGGTGCATGTATTGGGAATGTTCTTTCAACACCAATACCGCTTGATAATTTACGTACTGTAAATGTTTCACCAATGCCAGCGCCTTGACGTTTAATTACTAAACCTTCAAATAACTGGATTCTTTCTTTCGCGCCTTCTTTAATTTTAACGTAAACACCAACAGTGTCTCCTGCATTAAAACTTGGACGTTCAATTAAGTGCTTTTTTGTGATTTCAGCGATTAACGCTTGACCTTTTAGTTTTGCCATATAACGATTCTCCTTATTCTACGTCTGTTCTTGAGTAGATAAAACTCAGCGGACCAGCGTGCTTTTTAAATTATACATGAAACCCTATTGGGATTCAAGATTTTTTTTTATTTTACTTAATATCTTACTTTCTTCCTTAGTAAGATCTCTATTCACTAATAAATCAGGTCTTTTGAGATATGTTTTCTCTAAACTCTTCTCTAAGCGCCATAATCTAATATGTTCATGATGTCCAGACTTTAATATATCCGGTACGCTCATGCCTAAATATTCATCAGGTTTAGTATATTGTGGGTATTTAAGTAACCCTTGTTGATGGGTATCTTCCATATAAGATGCTTCATTAATCACACCAGGAATCAACCTTGTAATACTGTCTGTAATGACCATTGCAGGTATCTCACCGCCAGTTAATACATAATCACCAATACTTATTTCTTCATCGATTAAGTTTTGAATACGATCATCAATACCTTCATAATGCCCACAAATTAAAATCAAGTGTTTAATTTCATCACGCCACTTGGTTGCTACTTGTTGATTGAAGACATTCCCTTGTGGTGATAATAAAACTGTATACGTATCTTTAGTTTTTAATTTATTAATAAGTTTATGAAAAGGTGGATAGATCATTAACATACCCGCACCACCACCATAAGGTGTGTCATCAATTTTTCCACCTTTTAAATCGGTATACAATCTTAAGTCATGGATATTAATTTCCACACGCTTATCTTCGATTGCATGCTTGATTTTAGATGTTGTTAAAAATTGATCAAAGAAGTTTGGGAAGATTGTAATAATATCAATAATCATATTAAACCTTCTATCGTTTCAATGTGAATAGATGTTTCATCAACTAACTTAATGAATTTATCTATAAACGGTATAAGCACTGTTTTACCGTTATCATCTCTAAGAATTCTTAGGAGATAACCTTGTGGTACATCAACCAATTCTAAGACTGTTCCAATCAAATAATTATGTTGGTCATATACTTTAAGACCAATTAATTTGGGCAGATGAAATGCATTTGATTCTAAATCAAGAGGCTCTTCATCCGTATATATTTCTTGTTGTTTTAAGTGTTCCACGTCAGTTAAAGTTGGGTAGCCTACAAATGAGACTAATAATAAATCCTTTTGCTCTCTAACAGTTTGAATTTTATATTTCGTGTCTTTAATGATAACATCAAAATCTTTTACAAAACGATCAAAATCTGTATGGGGTTTAATTTTAACTTCACCCTTGATGCCGTGGGTTTGCACCACTTTACCAATAGAATACAACATTGATTAATACGTATCGATGTCTAAATGGACACGTTTACCAACTTTAGATGCACCTGCATAAACGATGGTACGGATTGCTGTTGCAATCTTTCCACCCTTACCAATTACACGACCTAAATCTTGTTCATTTACAAGTAGTTGTATATGAACGATTTGATCATCTTCTGATAATACTTTTACAGAAACATCATCTGGGGAAACCACTAATGGCGTAACTATTTGTTTGATTAATTTAGCAAAATCTACTGCCATATGTTTGACCCCCTTTTATAATTATTTGTTTAAAACATTAAACTTTTTGAATAAACTCTTTACTGTATCTGTAGGTTGTGCACCGTTACTCATCCAAGCTTGAACTTTTTCGCTATCAACTGCTACAGCACCTTTAATTGGTTCATATGTTCCAACTATTTCTAAGAATTTTCCATCTCTTGGTGCTTTTGCATCAGCTGCTACAATTCTGTAGAATGGACGTTTGTGATTACCAAAACGTTGTAAACGTAATTTAACTGCCATATTATTTTCTCCTTATATCTAAATTTAATTCCATACTATTTTAACACAATAATAACATCTGTCAAGTAGTTTTGGTTGACAATGTTATATATTGGCATTTTCATCATAAAATAGTGAAGGAGATACCCCCATAAAGCCTTTAACATTCTTTAAATGATTGACTAAAAGTTTTTCACCCTTAGCTTCATCAAGGTATACAATAGCGTAATTAAATTTTTTAGAGATGTAAGTTAGATTCACATCCATCTTACTTAATCTTTTAGGTACTTCTTTACCTTTAAAGTCGACTATATATGCACATCTTTTTATTTCCATAGTATTACCTTCCAAATATATCATTTTTTTCGATTTCTTTATATGTTCCCGGTTCTAGATCAAGCTTCAGATCAGCAATTTGAATTCTTTTCAAATTAGTAACTAGAAAACCAACTTCTAAAAACATCTTTTTAACTTGATGAAATTTACCTTCATCAATAGTTATATATGCAACATCTTCCTTATAATTTAAATCAAGTGCTGTACCGATATAAGGTATGCTATCTTCACCCATAATTTCAACACCTTGAAGTAGTTTTAACTTGGATGCTTCATTAAAGTTCTTATCTAGTTTAGCTTCATATATTTTCCTGATTTTTTTCTTAGGGTGTGTGATTTGGTGAACCAAATCACCACTTGTTGTAAGAATCATTAATCCTTCAGAATCATAATCTAGTCTACCTGCAATCTTTAAATCATATTGATTATAAGGTGCACCGATCAGTTCAAATAATGAAGGGTATATTTCCGCTTTATGACTTGATAAATAGCCTGTAGGTTTATAAAAGGAAAGTATGACATTTTCTTTATAAATGACTTCAGTGCCATTAACGAATATTTTATCATAATTTGGGTCAATTTTAACATCGGATGATTTAACGGTTAAATTACCTACTTTAACAAGCCCGTTTTTAACCATTAATTTAATTTCTTTTCTACTCCCATAATTTAAGTTAGAGAGGAATTTGTCTAGTCTCATCATAATCTCCTTATGATATAATATGTCTTAGAGGTGAATACATATGATTAAAATGAACCATATCATTAGGGAAGGACACCCTAGTTTAACTACCCCATCAAAACCCGTCCTATTACCATTATCTCAAAAAGATATAGATTTAGGTAAATCTCTAATAGAATATGTGAAAAATAGTCAAGATGATGCAATGGTTAAAAAACATCGCCTTCGCCCATCTGTTGGACTAGCAGCACCACAAATTAATGAATTAAAAAGAATGTTTGCGATGCATGTAGAAGATATGGACGGTACACTTTATTCTTACGTCATGATCAATCCTGAAATTATTGGTCACACTCACGAGGAAACCTACCTACCTGGTGGAGAAGGATGTCTTTCAGTAGACCGTGCAACAAGTGGTTTAACACCAAGATACTACGGTATTATGGTTAGAGGTTATCATCTTGATTTTGAAAGCTTAACAGCAAAACCAATTGAGTTAACCTTAGAAGGTTATCCTGCAATTGTCTTCCAACACGAATACGATCATTTAGATGGTATTATGTTTACATCTAAATTATATCCTAACCTACCAAATGCTTTTCCATTATTTGAAACATCTGATGATGAATCAGAACCGATTGCTGAATAAACTTAAGGCTTAGAACTCATATGTTGGGTTCTAAGCCTTTTTATTTTATCAGTCGTTTCTAATTAAACTGTAACACCAACAGAGACAACTGGTTTATATCTAAACTCTGCAATGTTATGTGATTTTTGTACCACATCTTTATGACCATAGTAATCAAGTACTTCAACTTCAAGTTCTTCAATACGTGTTATTTGACCATTTAGATATTGGTTTAATTTAAGTATTGCTGTATCTATTCTTTGTAAAATACCACCAATTCTTAAATCTTGAATTTCATAACCAAATGCTTTATTTTCTAAATACCATTGTTTCATAAAGGATTCTTTAAACGCTACAATAAGTTTTTTGGTTTGTTTTAAATCGCGTAAGGATTTTAATAAACCATCTTTATCTTTTCGTTGATATGCACTTCTAAGTTCAACACCTAGTAATACTTTTTTCTTTAATACTTTTAGTAGGGCAAATTGGGTTTCAAATATATATCTATATTCACCATAGTTATCCATTTGTTTTTTCATCTTATTAATATGTTTTGTATAGATTTTTGGATAGTGTGCTTCTGTAGATGAATCTAGTAGTCCTAGTAAAATATCATTATACAAGAAGTGCTTGTTCGCTGTTGATTTATGTGCTAAGTTATTGGTTAGTTGGTTCGCACTATCAATTAGCATGAAGGCATCAAAATCAACTTTAGTAACCACTTTAAATGTATGTTTAAATGCATCATCTATCTCTTGGTGTCCATATTTTAATACACCGTTATAAGCTAGTGATGGCAGGATAGAAAACGGTGATGCTTCTGCTCCATTATCGCCCCACGAGGTGATAATAACATTATCTACACCCTTATTTGCACAAGCAATCATACTTGCTTTATTTGCTGCTAAACTAAAACGGTTATCCGGTGTGAATCCAATCCACTTCCATGCGCCACCTGCAAAATAAATTGGGTTGTTAAATGCTTGGTGTTTTTCAATCATTTTTTCATAATGATCTACATCCGTATGATAATAGTCCCAATAAACTAAACTAACTTCTTTAGGTACTTGATCAATGGTTGATTGAGGAATTTGTTTTTCCTTGTTGTAGTAATCTCCCCAACCTTGAGCAAAAAACATATCTGACCACATCATAGGTTCTAGTCCGTATTTTTTACAGATATCTAGTACTCTTGATAAATGTTTTACCATGATTTCAAATCTATTTTGATAACCATTTTTATCTAGATATTTACCACGACCTAACATGTAAGCCTCATCCATACCAATGTTGATCTTTTTAGATTTAAAGGTCGTTGCAACTGTTTGAATCATCTTTTCGATGAACTCATAGGTTTTTTCTTCACCTACTAATAAAATATCTAAGGTATCAAATAAATGACCATATTGACGATATCTTGTAATGGCATTTAAATGAGCTAGTGTTTGGATACAAGGTACTAACTCCATACCTAACTCTTCAGCAAACTCTTCAATTTCTTGAAGTTCTACTTTGGTATACGCACCACGCATATAGCCAAAGAAAGGTTCGCCTTCCATTTCAAATGTATCTTCTGTATAAAGTTGTAGTGCATCATAACCAAAGATGACTAAGTTTAATAAATAATCTTTCACTGTGTCAGTGGTTGCAACTGCATTTCTTGATGCATCTAACATGAACGTTAAGTTCTTGATCTTTTTCGGATAATCTATTTTAAATGTTGCTTTATCTTCGTTTTCTTTAAATACTCTTAAAGCTACATAAAGTTCATTGTGTGAGCTGATTTGAATATTTAAGTGTGTTGATGTTTTTTCTAAACTTAAGTGTGGTGCTAAAACCACATGTACCACAAGTCCATTATCACCAAGCTCTATACCTAATTTTTCTGCTACAAGACTAAATCCATTTTGGTATTTTAAATCTAATTTTTTGATATTTAACATGTTTATTCCCTTCCTTATCCTAGTGCTATTTTTTTATTTAAAAACATGAGTGAGAGTACTGCCATTTGAACAACTAAAACCCTATATGTGTCTGTTGATGTGTAACGTTCTATGAAATCATTATAGATCTTTAATTCATGTTTAGTCTTTTTAGATACAAGTTTTGAGAACCAACCTTGTTCTTTAGTAGTGCCTAGGAGTTCTACTAAACTTGAATCTAAAACGATGTAACCTTCAAATGATTTTTTAATAAATCTTTTAGCAATCTGAGCAACCGGTATATGTTCACCACTACCAATCACACGACCTGCTCCAGTTTTATCGATATCTTCCATGATGAGCATACCAATATAATCTCTTAAGATACGGTATGCTGTGACTTCTGCTTCATTTATCTTATAAAGGTAAGTGTAATCAAATATAATTTCAACATGTTTGTTTCTAAGCGCATCCAAAATGTATCTGTACATTTTAGGTGTGTGTTTATCACTAAACTTAATGAACACTTTGAGTTTATGTTTTCTAATGATTTTAATGTGTTCAGTAACCACTTCAACGATTTGTTTATAGTCATTTATGGTTTCATCAAATACTGGAATGGTATATACATAGTATGAAGCATTAAACTTTTTAACACGTGTGACAGTTTCTTCTAGTAACTGATTATAAGGATCCAATCCATCCATTTGATCCATATGAAAAGATGGTAAGAGTGGATCTACTGCTAAAACACGTATCTTTTCAAATTGAGGGTATATTAAATCTAGCTCATCTAAAGTCATCTCATAAATTGCTTTACCATCTATACGTCTTAACATATAGTGAGATAAATTTAGTTTATTAAACAAGTCTATCTGAGTTTCTAAACTAGCTTGTTTATAATCTAGGAATGTGGATAGAATAGCTTTCATCTCTTCTTACTCCATTCATACATAAGTATGGAACCTGCAACTGTGACATTTAAACTTTCAACATGATGTGTTTCAATATTTAATCTACCATCTAAAAGTTCAATGGTCTTACTTCTTAAGCCTTGACCTTCATTACCTAATACTAAAATAAATGGGTTTTCTTTATCTGGTTCTAACTCTGATTTATGTGCATCTGCACCAAATATTTGAAAGCCTTCTTGTTTTTTTAACGTGAGGAATTCATGAATATCCAGTCTTTCAATATATAAGTCAAAAAGTGCACCACCAGATGCACGAATTGTTTTGTCATTATATAAGTCTGCAGTGTGATTTGAAAACACCACATGCATAAAATTAAACGCGAGTGCACTTCTTAAAATAGCACCGACATTATCCGGATTTTGAACATCATCTAAGACTAAGATTTGGTTTGAAACAATAGGTGTTGAAATCTTTTTGCATACTGCAAAAACATCGTACGATGTTTCAGTCACTTTCAGTTCTTTCATGAGCCCTTCACTAATTAAGGTCCCATCAATATTTTGGTTTGTTGTAACAATTTCTTCTACAACACCTTTTTTGAGTGCTAAATCAACAAAGGTTTGGCCATAAACTATATATTGATCCATTTGATCTCTATATTTTTTAGTTTTAAGCTTCATCCAAGATTTAAATTTCTTATTGTCTTTAGATTCTATCATGTAATAAACTACTCCTGTGTATATGAACTTAATGCATCTTTCACATCAAAGCCGTGTAATGCGATTTCAAAATCAGTGGTAGGGGTAATAATCATTGTTTGAACATTCTTAAGTGCATCTTCTAAGAGTTCTTTAAACTCAAATCTAGATTCTTCTTTCAATGCTTGGTCAATGGTTGGTTTAGTAACCGGGTTTCTTGGTACATAAATTGAGCAGCAATCATTAAACGGTAAAATAGATATATCATATGTATCTATTTTTTTAGATAAGTTTATGATGTCATTTTTATCATACGTAATGACTGGTCTTAAAATAGGTATTGATGTAACATTCTCTATTACTTTAATACTACTTAAGGTTTGACTTGCTACCTGACCAACGGATTCACCATTAATTAAGGTATCTAAACCATGTTGATTAGCATAGCTTTCACCTAATCTGTAGAACATACGACGCATGATCGTAATAATATACGGATCTGCTACATAACTTAGTATCGCTTCATGTATTTTAGTAAACGGTACAAGATGTAGTTTAATCTTATTATATGGTGTATAGTATGCTAATTTTTTAGCGATTTCTATAACCTTTTGAACAGATTCTAATGGTGTAAGTGGTGTGGATTCAAAGTGGAATAACTCCACATCAATGCCTTGCTTCATCATAAGATGTGCAGCCACCGGAGAATCAATACCACCGGATAACATCACTAAACCTTTACCACCTAAACCTATTGGAAAACCACCGAGTGCAGGTATTTTACCCACATAGATATAAGTACCTTCGCTTCTAAGCTCAATATCTAAAACTGTTTCAGGGTTTTTCACTTCTACTTTTATTCCGTCAAATGATGGAAGTACGAGTGATGCCACTTTTTGTGAGATTTCTAAAGATTTTAGTGGATAGTTTTTATCCGTTCTCTTCGTCTCTATTTTAAATGTTGTAGGAAGCTTAACTTCCTTTTGAATCACTTCTTTTGCAAGCTGTGCAATAGATTCAATATCTTTTGTTGTTTTGTAGATGTAACTAAATGAGTGTATACCGGATACATATCCTAGTTGTTTAATCACTTCATCACTATCTACTTCATTAAAATGAACATATATACGATCATGTTGGAAAGTATACTCTACATTTACGTTTTTTAACTTACTTCTTATATTTTTTTTAATCTGGCCGATGAATTTAGGTTTGTTCTTACCTTTTAGTACTAAATCACCAAAGCGAATTAAAATTGCCTTTTCCATAATATCACCATGTATTATTATATCATCTAAAGTAGATAAATATTATGTCATAATTTGGATATTTGTTTCACTTAACATAAAAACTGATATAATATTTCATATTATAGACAAGAAGAGGTGTTTTAAAAATGGATTATAAAGTATTGTTAGAAAGTGCTGAAGGCTTACTTTCAACCGAACCAACAAATCTTTCAATTTTAAGTAATGCATCCGCATTCTTAAATGATGCTATCCCTGATTTAAATTGGGTTGGCTTTTATATGTATAAAAATGGTATTTTAACGCTTGGACCTTTCCAAGGTAAAGTTGCATGTAATTTAATCATGCCTGGTAAAGGGGTAGTAGGTACAAGTTATTCTAAAAATGAAGTTATTGTTGTTAAAAATGTGCATGAAATTGAAAATCATATCACTTGTGATCCAATCTCTATGTCGGAAACTGTCATCCCAATTAGACATAACGGTGCTATTTGGGCGATACTAGATTTAGATAGTCCGGTTGAAAATAGATTTGATAAAGATCTCGTCGACTTTTTACAACAATTCGGTCTATTAATTGAAAATTATATTGACTTTAGTAAGGGTTTAATATAAAATAAGTAAGCGGTCAAAAGCAGGCCAAAAATAGGTTTATAAATATCCCTTCATTATATGGATGCACTAAGTAATTTTCTTCTGCTAGAAAGTGAAAAGGAATTTGCGGATTATATAGATTTATGATGGTGTGTTTACCCAAAAATAAAAAGGAGGTAAATTCTATGTCACGTTTTACAGGATCAACTTGGAAAGTTTCTAGACGCTTAGGTTATTCAATATCTGAAACAGGTAAAGAATTAAAGAAAAGACCTTATGCACCTGGACAACACGGTCAAAGACGTTCCAAATTATCTAACTACGGCATTCAGTTACAAGAAAAACAAAAAGTACGTTTTGTTTATGGAGTAAGTGAAAAACAATTTAAGAAAACTTTCCTTGAATCTGCAAAGATGCAAGGTAAACAAGGTGAGAACTTCTTAAAACTTTTAGAATCTAGATTAGATAACGTTGTGTATCGTTTAGGTTTTACAAAGACTCGTGCTCAAGCTAGACAATTAGTGAACCATGGTCATATCTTAGTTGATGGAAAGAAAGTTGATATTCCATCATACAGATTAGCACCAGGACAAACAGTACAATTGAAAGAAAAGAGCAAGAACTTAACAATCGTTAAAGAAGCTTTAGAAGCTCAATTCGCACATGTTGACTATGTTGCATTAGATGCTAATGGTGTTGGAACATTCTCAAGACTACCAGAGAGAAACGAATTCTTATTCGATATTAATGAACAATTAATCGTTGAATTCTACAACAGATAATAGGTTTACAAAAATAAAGGACATTTTACTAAATGTCCTTTTTTCTTACTCTTATTTAAAATGACTGTTTGATAACCTTTTTAGTCAACTCTTCTACGTTGAATGCTTCTGCATATTGTGTTCTAGCTTCACAACCTCTTACAATCATTAATGCTTCATAGTATCTTTTATATTGGAATGACTTAGAGTGAATCGCAAACCAGTGAGTATCGATTGCTTTTTGCCATAACTTATAACCAGCCTCAGATACATTTACATATACATAAGGTTTAAAGTCAATTGGGTCTTCCCAGTTTTCTGCATAGTATGGTCCACTTGCATAGTGTGGTGGTAGGTCCGTTTCAAACCCTTTAATGCCTGCATAAAATTGCGCATCTTTTACAATATGATACGTAGCCTCATGATCTTTATGCATCGAATTTTTCCAGTGTGTAATCAAAACATCTGGCTTGTGTTCTCTAATCAGTTTTGCGACTTCAAATTTTACTTTATCATTGGTAAGTAGTTCACCATCACTATAAGGTAATACAACACTTATACCACCAAGCATGTCAGCAAAACTAACCGCTTCACTTTCTTTTTGCTTTCTATATTCTTTAACACTTAAGTGTGGTGGGTTTCCTTTTTCTCCACCAGTAAGTGCAACAATAACTATCTTATGTCCTTCTAAACTCATTGTTGCAAGTGTGCCACCACAGGTGAGTTCCATATCCCCTATGTGGCCACCAATTGCCATAATCGTTTTCATCTAAAAATCCACCTTTCTCATATCTATAAATGTTCTAACAATCTTAAAACCTTCTTTTTCATACATACGTCTAGCAGGATTGTTCTCACCTGTAAATAACGTCATATAAGATGCGCCTAAATTCTTTAAGCCCTTGACCAGTTTTGCGAATAAGGCTTTACCCAGGCCAAATCCCCTAAATTCAGAGTGTGTTCCTATACCTGCAAAATACCCTCTTTTATTAGGCTCAACAATTAATGGTCCTGTAAATCCAATCACTTTATGATTAAAGGTTGGCACTAACAAAGTATTATTTTCTTTCATCTTTTCAACATGTAGGGTAACCGTTTTTTTCCACACTGGGCTTCCTAAATCGTCTAATAATTCAGCTAATCCATGATCTTTTTTAACATCATAGTATGCAAACTTAACACGCTTTTCTTCTACACTTGAAATGACTTCACTTGTTTGACTGCTAAATTCATAGTTTCTAATATCCATATAGTATGCATTTTGGACAGCAAAATCTATATAGCTCTTAGATTTAAAGAACAGGTAAGCAATCGAGTTTTGATCAATACCTGGAGCATTTGGATGTATTGCATCTGTGTTAGGGACAATCCAACTAAACCCTACCGGATTAAAGAAAACTATTTCAATTTTCTTCATCATAAGATCTTGTTTGATTAAGGATTCTTCTAGTGTTTTTAATAACATAGAACCTATACCTTTTCTCATGTGTTTTTCATCAACGATGATCATTGAAATATAAGCTTTTTTAGTGTCTTTATCATAGGTACCACTAATATATCCGATAACATGATCATTTTCTACTGCAACAAAGGAATGAATATCATAGATTGAAGTGGAGCCAAGGAACTTCATTCTAAACTGATCGATGTTTAATTTTTCATATAAAAAGTCACTTCTATTTGTAGTTTTGTTAAATAGATTGAGTGCTTCACTTAAGTGTTTATCTTCCAACTTGGTAATATGCATGTGTATCTCCTTATGAAGTTATGTATTGATTGATTCCTATATTTATTTTATCATGTTATCTTAATAACGCTACATAAACAAAAAAACTATAACTAGCAAATCATTTATGGACTAGTTATAGTTTTTACTACCTCATCAATTTAAATATGTAGCAAGTGCGTCTTCGTAAGCAGGTCTGATCTTGTCCATCTCACCTCTAGCATCGCCATTAGCGATTGCAAGGTTTGCTGCGCCGTACCAGCCATTTGCTGCGAATTTTGAGATACCTAATGCACCTGTTAAATCTAATCTTGTTTTATCAAATATGCTTAGGTAAGCATTAATCGAAGCTTCATCATTGAATCTTTGTACCAATGTTGCGTAGAATTCATCTGATAGTTCAGTATCTGTCTTCCACATTTGAAGTTCATTCCATACTTGGAATGCTAATGCTTCCTTAGCAGGACTAAGTCCACCGGATAGGTTATAAACCTGCAATCCACTAATTGGAGAAACATAATCACCAGTGTATGTATCACTTGATGGATAAGGAACAAATCCTAAGTCAAATGATAAGTAATTCCATCTGTTTGCTGCATTTAAGAACCAGAAACTACCTGGATGTATAACAACTTTACCTGAATGCCATAATGGAGATCCAGAATCATAAGTACCTGAACCTTCAAATAGCCCTTTATTATATAGACCGTGTAAGAAACTATATGTTTCTAACGCTGGTGCTTGATGGAATGCAACACGTCCAGATAATACGTTTATTAATGAACCACCATTTAATGGAATCATATTTTCAGCATATACAGCACGTACACCACCTAGAACTTTATAGTCATCACCCAAACTTGGAAGCGCAGCTTTAGCAGCATCTGCCCATTGTTCAAATTTAGACCAAGTCCATTCACCATTATTGTATAATACAGCTGGATTTTCAATACCTAAGTCATTAACTAATTCGATATTGAAGTATAGACCAACATCCACAGTAGGTTTGTTTGCTGAGAATGCATAGAATTGACCCTTAAATGTTCCTAGTTGTTTAGCCTCTGTTGTAATGTTTGTACCGGTTGATGACAAATATTTGTCAACCGGAACAATTGCATTTGCGTTAGCTAATTGAGCAGTCCAGTCAGAATTTGTCCATAAGATATCTGCTAATGGAGCTCCCGCTACTGACGCTTTAATAATCTCATTAACACGGTCTGGTCCCCAAGCTGCCGCTGCAGGGAATCCTTTATAAACCACTTTAACATTTAGTCTTGATTCAACTTCTCTTTGTTTATTTTGTCTTTCTTGTTGATCTCTACCAGAGTAAGCCGCATCGAATGGGTCAACCTCATATGGCGCACCATGCATAATTACAATTTCTGTAATTTCATCACGCTTAAATTTGGCGTATAAGTGAATATCTTCAGTCAAAATCTCTTTCTCATTAAATACGATTACCAAATCTGAATCTATATACCATCCATCAAAACTGAAACCCTCTTTTATAGCTATAGGTAAATTTGTTAGCAAACTACCTTTCACTATCTGAACGTCTTCAATATTAAATCCTCCATTTGTTTCAAAGGATACAGTTAGTAGATCATTATAAACAGCTACAACAATACCATCACTAGTGATGTTTTTAGTCTGTCCCTTCCATTCCAAAAATAATTTTCCTTCATGATTATTTGGTGTTGGTGGTAAAGGTGCATCAGAGTTATGCTTCACAATTGCTTCTAATAAAATCGTGCCATCATAATCTATAAATGTAATCAAATGTTCAGTTATCTTGTACATAGTTGACACGTTGACATCATTTGCTGGCATACTATTTGGTATTTCAAGTGTCCATCGATCAAATGATTTTCCTTCGATAATTGGTATAGCCGGTATCATGTTTTTTGTAATCTCTTGATTATACGCTAATGTAATGCTTGATAATAATTGATTTTCGTGATAAAAATTAAGTTCATACTCTGCCAACAACCATTTTGCGAATAAAGTTATGTTTTTTGAAGGCATCCTTACTAAATCAAATCTATTTGTAAAGTTACTATCTAAATACCAACCTTGAAACACATGACCCTCTTTGTCTAATATTGGTAAATTAATTATAGCTTCAAAATCATAGACATTACTCTCTAATTCAGTGCCACCGTTTACTTCAAATGAAATAGTGTATTGATTTATTGCCCACTTAGCATAGAGTGTGGTATTTCTTGATATTTGGGTGGAATTGATCAACTCTTCATGGTAATCACTGTCTAGATACCATCCATCAAAACTGAAACCCTCTTTTATAGGTATAGGTAACTTATCAACATCTTCAAACAAGATTGGATTAATTGGCATTCCCCCATCAACCTCAAATCTGACTTTAGGTGCTAAATTCGAACATGAAGTCAAATAAAATACTGCGAAAAATATCCATATTACTTTCTTCATACATATCCCCTTAAAAATTAGTTCACTATATCCATATTATATCATAATTAATAAACAAAGAATTTCTATTGTAAAGTCGGTGATTATTTAAAATAAAAGATGGTTATTCAATTGAAAAATAACCATCCAGTATAAATACTGTCTTAATTTTAATTCTAAATTTAATCAATCTTCCACCTAGGGCATACTTTAAATCGAATGCATTACTATTTTACAAACTAAATATAACGGTATTGTCAAGTTTATTAAGATATTTTTGTCATATTTTAACAAACATTATAACTATATTATTTAATTTTTTCTATTTCGTTTAAGAATGCTTCAATTGGTTGATTACCTAAGAATTCATACTTATCGTTAATAATAATCTTTGGTACACTGCTTACATTATATTTCATGGATAAATCACTAAAAGTTTGAGCTTCATAAGCATCTGCTGTAATATTAGGATTTGTCATTGCTAGTCTAAATGCACTTGATACTGCACCAGGACAATGTGGACAACTTAATGTTACAAACACTTTAATGTTCACATCTTTGTCAATTTTGCTTAATCTTGCAAGTGTCTTTTCATCAAAGAATGGCTTAGTTGAAGCACTATCAATTAATGCTGAAATAAGTGAATTGATTTCATGACCTGCAGGTATACCATTGAATCTAAAGTTTCTAAAGTTATTGTTTTGATCTAGTATAACAAATGTAGGTGCTAAGGTTATATTATACTTTTCAGCTTCTACTTTATCGTCTTCTAGTGTTCTTTCAACAAAAGTAATCTTATCATTTAAAGCACTTACTTCTTCTAGTAATTGTAAAGTTGGTTCACATGATTCACAATCATGTGATGTAAATAAAATGACTTTGATTGGATTTTCCATCATTTTTAATACTTCTTTAATTTGTCCAGCTACATCTGGTGTTAATAAACTTTTCATTTTGTTATTCTCCTTTGAATTTTAAATATTGGTTTGCATGTATCGCTGCTTTTGCACCTTCTGCTGCAGCTATGATTATTTGTTTATGAGGTTGATCTACCATATCACCTGCTCCATAAAGCCCAGGTATATTAGTTTCTTGTTTACTATTTACGATGACTTCATGATAGTCATTAAGTTTCACGAAGTCTTTAATAAACTTCGTGTTTGGTTTCATACCAATTGCAACAAATAAGCCATCTGCTTTAAAGATTGAAGTTTTATTTGTCTTCTTATCTAATATCGTTAAACCATCTACTTGTTTCGTACCATGTACTTCTAGTATTTGAGTTTCTAGCATGTAATCGATCTTATCGTTTTTATACATGTTTTCAAGTAGTATTTTATCTGCTCTAAATCTAGATCTTTGAATGACTGTAACTTTTTTCGCCCATTTAGCTAAATCCAGTGCGGATTCTATTGCGGAGTTTCCTCCACCTGCAACAACAACGTGTTTGTTTTTATAAAATGGTGCATCACATATTGCACAATAAGATATACCTTTAGCATCAAATATATCCTCACCTGGAATGCCTAACTTTTTAGGTGTGCTTCCTGTTGAGAGTAAGACTGTTTTTGATTGAACCATCTCACCGTTGTTTAAATATATTTGAAATATATCATTATCTTTTGTTACTTTATCAACATAGACTTTATCTAAAACTGGGATTTTAAACTGTTTAACATGTGAGATAAACTTTTCTGTTAATCCACTACCGGTGTCATTTGGTAATCCTAAGTAGTTATCTACATCATTGGTATTTAGTAATTGACCACCAATATCATAAGTAATGATACCTGTTACCATACCAAGACGATGTGCATAAATGCTTGCATTTAATCCAGATGGACCACCACCAATAACGATAAAGTCATATATTAAGTTTGTGTTGAATGTGTTATGAAGTTGTGTATCTAAATTAAAGTTAAACATCTAAATTCTCCTTAATCTTCTCTAAAGTTTAATTTTACAAACGCCTGAGTGTATTTGTCTAATGACAATACCTAAGCCAAGTACTATAAGTACTAGTGATATGATTTTATATGGGAATCCTGCAAGTGGTAATGCAATGACACTAAAACTAATCCCGATTGCTGCAAAGAATGCAATCACACAACTTGTACAACCATAGGTTAGTATACCAAATAATACAGATACAAACCCTAAATTTGACGCTTTAGATTCTCTACCCTTAATCTCTACCATTGCTGTTGATAAGTTCATTAAAAGCGTTGATAGGATTGCCATGATAACATTCATGAAGATGTTAATCACTACAAGATACATACCAAATTGGTTTGCCATAGTTTCGTAGGACATATTTAAGTAATCTACAATAAAATATATAAACAAGAATAACAATAGAAATATGATACCTTGAATTATATATTTTTTAGTTTTCAATAGATCAAATGCTCGTTTAATCATCATTTTTACTCCTTATTTATACCTTCAATTATACCATAAGGGGTATATTGATAAATTGATATGCTTTAAATCATTAAATATTAGGATTTTACCCATATTTACACTTTTTAAAGCATAAATTCACTATTTATACCTATAGGGGTATATAGGTAGTCAACTGGATACATATGTTTACTTTATTTTAGCATAATAAAAGGGTCATGGCGTTCATCCATGACCCACTTTAAGTTTAATTATTTGTTTTTTGCTGCTTTTGTAAATGTTAAGAAGTTTTTATGATCTAATGCTGCGCCACCAATTAATGCACCATCGATATCTGATTCTTGTAATAGACTTTCAATGTTATCTGGTTTAACAGAACCACCATATAAGATACGTACTTGAGCTGCAACTTCAGCACCATATAGGTCACTTAGTTTAGCACGTACATCTTTGATTGTATCATTTGCCATTTGTGGTGTAGCAGTTTTACCTGTTCCGATTGCCCACACTGGTTCATAAGCTACAATAGTTTTTAATGCTTGTTCTTTAGAAACGCCTTCAAATGCTTTGTCTAATTGAACATCTAGTACTTCTTTAGTCTTATTAGCTTCTCTTGTATCTAATTGTTCACCAATACATAAAATTGGAGCTAAGTCATATTTAAATGCTGCATGCATTTTTAAGTTCACGTCTTTGTCTGTTTCATTAAATAAACTACGACGTTCTGAGTGTCCAATTAAGATATATTCAGCACCAGCTGTTTTTACTTGTGCGGGTGAGTTTTCTCCAGTAAATGCGCCTTCATCAGCATAATGCATATTTTGTGCACCGATACGGATATGTTCGCCTTCACGTTTTACTAATAAGTTTAATAAGATTGCTGGCGCACAAATAATAGACTCAACTTCGTCTCTACTTGGTACTGCACCATTTACAGCGAAAATGAATTCTAAAGCCTCATCTTTAGTTTTAAACATTTTCCAGTTTGCTGCAATTACAGGTATTCTTTTTGCCATTGCTATTAACCTAAGATTGAAGAGATGTCTTTAATTGCTTCTTCGGCATGAGGTCCTGCTGCAACAATTTTAACGTTCTCACCTTTAGGTACTGCTAAACTCATTAATCCTAAGATTGATTTGAGATCAACAACTTTATCTTTATAGTATAATTTAATATCTACAGCATATTTAGATGCTGTTTGGACGACTTTAGCAGCTAGTGTTGCATGAAGTCCAGCGGTAGAACCGATGATAATTTCTTTTTCCATAGTCATTCTCCTTTATTTTTTAAAACATTGGTGGTGTGGAAATCCAGAGGACTCTTGCCACACTATTTCCTAAATTTTGTAAGTAGTGTTCTTTATTAGCCATGTAATAAAAGGTTTCGCCTTTTTTTACGATGTGTCTAGTTTTGTTTAATACTAAGGTCACTTGACCTTCTAATACGTATCCAAATTCTTCCCCAGGGTGTGAATCATCTATTGTAGATTGACCGCCCGGCATGATTTCAATAATAATTGGTTCCATTTCATACTTTAATGCATTTGGAACAATCCATGAAATTGTAGACCCTAAATCAGGGTTTTCTTTTTCGTAAAAGTCTTCCTTGGTAAATACAATTTTTGCGTCTTCGCCTTCTGGTTTAGAAAAGAACTCATGTGTTTCTACACCTAACACTTCAAGTAATGAAAATAATGTTTGAATGGAAGGTGAAGTTAAATTGTTTTCTAATTGTGAAATATAGCCTTTAGTCAATTCTAAGCGGTTAGCAAGTTCTTCTTGAGTCAGGTTGTTACCAAGTCTGAGTGCTCTGATTTTCTTGCCGATATCTATCATTATTTTACATCTACCAATTCTACACCTGGTAATACTTTACCTTCTAAATACTCTAAGGAAGCACCACCACCGGTTGAGATGTGACTAAATTTATCTTCAAGACCAAATTTTGCAACCGCTGCTGCAGAGTCTCCACCACCAACGATTGTAATTGCTTTACCATGTAAGTCTGCTAATGCCTTTGTAACTTCTAATGTACCATTTGCAAATTTTTCCATTTCAAATACGCCTTGAGGTCCATTCCATACAACAGTTTTAGCACTTGCAATAATTTCTTTAAATCTTGCTACTGTTTTAGGTCCAATATCTAAGCCCATTTCATCTGCCGGAATTGCATCAAATGATCTTACATTCGTTTCAGTATCTTTATCAAATGCTTTACCTGTAACAACATCAAAACCTAATTCAATTTTACCATTAGATAACTCAAGTAATTCTTTAGCTAAATCTAATTTATCTAATTCTACTAAGGATTTACCTACTTCAAAGCCTTGAGCTTTTAAGAATGTAAATGCCATACCGCCACCGATCAATACTTTATCAGCAACTTTTAGTAAGTTTTTAATCACTTCAATTTTATCAGATACTTTAGCACCACCTAAAATCGCAACGAATGGTCTTTCAGGATTTTCTAATGCTCCACCAATAAAGTTGATTTCTTTTTCAAGTAATAAACCTGCAACAGAAACTTCCATATTGTTTGCAATACCAACGTTAGAAGCATGTGCTCTATGCGCTGTACCGAACGCATCATTTACAAATACATCCCCTAATGATGCCCAGTATTTACCTAATTCTGGATTGTTTTTAGATTCTTTGTTTCCATCTAAATCTTCAAAACGTGTATTTTCAAACATTAACACATCACCGGATTTTAGATTTTTAACAGCAGCCTCTAAAGCTTCGCCTCTTGTTTCAGGAATAAATACAACTGGTTTGTTGATTAATTCCGATAATCTAGCTGCAACTGGTTTAAGTGAGTTTGTTGCTTTATCTTCAGCTGTTTTAATACGTCCTAAGTGTGAGAACAGTATTAACTTAGCACCTTTTTCAATTGCATATTCAATTGTAGGTAAAGCAGCTGTAATACGTGTATCATCTGAGATAGATCCGTCTTTATTCAAAGGAACATTGAAGTCTACGCGCATTAATACACTTTTGTTTTTTAATTCGATGTCTCTAATTGTTTTTTTAGCCATTTTATTTCTCCTTATGTTAAACGTTTTTCCATGTCATATTATACCATGAACATAAAATTGTTGCCAATAACTTATTAATTGAAAGTGTATTCATTCTAAACTTACTTTGTAATTAAGTACTTTAAATATTAGACTGACTAATCTTTGATAACTTTTAGTCGATAAATCGACCTTTATTCGGTAAGTTTCATCAAATATGAACTCTATATATTTATCCATATATATAATTTCTTTTATCTGCATATAATTTATCCAAATACTATCTATATGATGATATGACTTTGTCGCAAAAAAAGCATATTTGCTACTTAAAACAATCGGTATTTTATATTGTTCCTTTGTTATATTGCGTACTGATTTCTGATAGCTTTCAAAACTTGTTAAGTGCTTTAAACATAGTTTTTTAACCACTGCTAATGCAGAGGTTCCAGATTTTCTTCTATTCGGATAAATGATGCCTCCATCTGATTCATTTTTAATAAAGTAAATCATGCTTATCACCCTTTTTTAAATCTATTATAAAGTGTTATAATGTTAGTTGATAGTAATTATAAGAGGGTTTCCAATTATGCTTCAAGATAAAGATTTAAAACTGATTAAAGATAAAAAGATACGCAATTTATATCAAACTATTTATAGTCACTTAAAACATATTGAACAACTACAGACAGTTGATGAACTTAAAGCGCATGAAACGCTTTTTAAAGCTTATAAAAATGGTTATACATCAGATCATAAGATGTTTAAAGCACTACTTAAAGAGCACTTAGCAAATCCTTATATTTATATCGATTGGTTCCAAGTATTTATAACCTCAAAAATAGATTATTTAAATAGACCTAAATTAAAACAATTAGATGATCTATTAAAATACTGTGAACTTCAATCCTCATTTGGTTATCTATTTTTAATTACAGATACACTTGCTAAACATCATGTGAGCTTTATCAATTTAATATCTAGAATAGATATCTTAAGTTACATACTTATTCATGACCTAAATTTAGATAAAAACAATCTACCATATTATCCGCAAAACCTCATTTTAGATTTTGGTATTGAATACGCCATGGATGGTAGTTTAATGAAGAATGAAAAGTATATAGCTCTATGGGAATATATACACTTTAAAATTCAAGGATTTATCAAAGAACTTGATACTACTTTAATTCAATTTCAAGCACATGAAGTGACATTGATTACTTTCTATATAGAAAATATCGACTCAAAACTGAAACAAAAACGAAGAGATTTAATGGACTATTTAAAAACACTTTAAACTGAAAGATTTTAGTTTAAAGTGTTTTATTTTTAAGTCTAGGAGTTAAATACTGTATCATGTGCTGCTTGTTTAAGTATCGTCATAATAGTTTCATCTAAATCTAGATGGACCCAATCATTTTCAAGTGGTGATCTGTTTGTTAGTACTGCATAATGTGTATATGCAGAAAGTAGTGCACCGTATAAACTTGGATGGTTTAGGTCTTGATATAAATTAATTTCTGGATGGTTTTGACTTATATTTAAGAAAGCATAACCCACTGGTGATAGTGTCGCATCTATCTTTGTAGCGGCTTGCTCGTATAACGCGCCTAATTGATTCGTCATATTATCACGTGCTAATGTGTCTTCATAGTTATAGCCCCACGTTTGATAAAGTACTGTTTTAGCGCCTTGTGCCATAATTTTTTTATCAAACAAGACGACTGCATCTTCAAACTTTTTATAATCCATGATGGGTCCATTACTATACTCTTGTAAAAACACATGTGTATACTGATCTTTAGTTATAAGAAAATTAAAGTTGATTTCATGATCTATAATCCATTGTGGAGTTGTACTATCTAATAAAAAGTTTACAACTACATCATCCGCTCTTAACATTTCATATATAAAATTTGGAATGTTATAGGTATATTTTGTTAAACTATTTCCAATAAATAATAGATTATATGCTTCAACTTCATCACTATAAACCACTTCAAATTCAATCGTCGTTTGAGTTTGCCAGTCACTAGCAAGATAAGCAGTTAAGCTATACTTACCAGCTTTAGAAAATTTGATATTTCCTGTTTTATCATCAAAGTCGATAAAGCTTGCAGTATAACTATATCTTACATCAGAATTATATGATTTATCAGGTAAAAAATCTAATGTTACCTGATATATCTTACCAACATAGAATAAATTATTTTGCTCACTTACAACATTTAGTTGTAACCCCTCTACCGGTGGTAATGCAAGTACCGTGACTTCCTTTTCAAAGATATTGTTTGTGGCATTTGTAACAGTTATTATTGTAGTCCCTACACTTAATGCACGTATATTACCTGTTGTATCGACTAAAGCTACATCTACATTACTAGATTGAAAAGTAAATTTATCGTTAACATTACTACTAGTTGGTTCAAGTATCATACTATCTCCAATATATAAAAAATCAGGCATATCTAGGTTAATTTCATAGTTAGTTTTACCTATCTCGCATGATACCAAAAAAAATGATACAGTTAATATACATATAGCCAAAATAATTTTTTTCATAAATACCCCTAAATAAATTTCTATACTCATTATACTATATAAAAAGAAAACCACCTTATAGCATTTATTATCTATAAGGTGGTTCGTATATATCTATTAACCAATAGAGCCTTCCATTTCAAGTTTAATCAATTGATTTAACTCGACAGCATATTCCATTGGTAGTTCTTTTGAAAATGGTTCAATAAAGCCCATTACAATCATTTCAGTAGCTTCTTCTTCAGTTAAACCACGACTCATTAAGTAGAATAGTTGTTCTTCTGATATTTTAGATACTGTTGCCTCATGTTGTAAGAATACATCGGAGTTTTTAATGACGTTAATAGGAATTGTATCGGATGTTGAGATACCATCTAAGATGATCGTGTCACATTCAATATTGGATTTAGAACCTTTAGCGTTTTTACCAAAGGATACTTTACCACGGTAATTGACCTTACCACCACCACGAGCAATCGATTTAGAAATAATGTTTGAAGTGGTATTTGGGGCAACGTGAATCATACGAGCACCAGCATCTTGCCATTGGTCTTTTCCTGCAAAAGCAATCGAAATTGTCGTACCCTTTGCATGCTCACCTAATAAGATACAAGAAGGGTATTTCATATTTACGTTAGAACCGATATTACCATCAATCCATTCCATATGTCCATTTTCATAGACAAATGCACGTTTAGTAACTAAGTTAATAACGTTTGTTGACCAGTTTTGAATGGTTGTATAACGGCATGTTGCATTCTTTTTAACAATCACTTCAACAGTTGCAACGTGTAGCGAGTCTTTTTGATAAATTGGTGCTGTACAACCTTCTACGTAGTTTACATAAGCACCTTCATCAACAATGATAAGTGTTCTTTCAAATTGACCCATTTGATCAGAGTTAATTCTAAAGTATGATTGTAGTGGTTTTTCTACACGTACACCTTTTGGTACGTAAATAAATGAACCACCTGACCATACTGCAGCATTTAGTGCAGCATATTTGTTATCTTTATTACTTACAACTGTACCAAAGTATTCTTTAACAAGTTCCGGATACTCTCTAATTGCAGTATCTGTATCTACATAGATAACACCTAGTTTTTCTAACTCTTCTTTTGAACTGTGGTAAACAACCTCAGATTCAAATTGTGTGGAAACACCTGCTAAGTAATTTCTTTCAGCTTGAGGAATACCTAAGCGTTCAAAAGTTTCTTTAATCTTTTCCGGTACATCATCCCAAGAGTTCATTGCTTTATCAGTAGATTTGATATAGTAAGTAAATTCTTGAAAATCAATAAAACTTAAATCAGGACCCCAGTTAGGGTTTGGTGTATTTATAAAATTATTATAGGATTCTAAACGATAGTCTGTCATCCATTTTGGTTCTTTTTTAATTTCAGATATTTGTCTAACTATTTTCTCATTAATACCTTTACCAGTATCCATGATGGGTTTAGAGTCCGTTATGAATCCAAACTGATAGTCACCAACAATATTATCTATTTTTGTTTTTGTGTCACTCATTATTTTGTTCTCCTTCCAAAGGATTTAAACCCTTCTCATATGCTTTCCATGCAAGTGTTGCACATTTGATTCTTGCTGGAAATTGACCAACACCTTCAAATGCTAAGGCATCTTCTAATACGGATTTATCTTTAATTTCTTTGCCAGTTAACATATCATAAAAGGTACGAATAAGTTTTATGGCTTCTGTTGTGTCTTTATTTTTTAATAGTTCAGAGGCTATAGATGCAGATGCACAGCATATACTACATCCTTTGCCTTGTTGTTTTAAGTCGATAATTTTATCATCCTTGATGAGTAATTGAACAATTAGGTCATCCCCACATGTTGGATTATTTAAGTGGACCGTTAAGTAACCCTCATCATTGATTAATCCCTTGTTTTTAGGGTTTTTATAATGATCCATGATTACTGAGCGATATAATGTTTTTAAGTCCATAAATAGTTCCTTTCTATATACTGTGGAAGAAATCTCTTGTTTCAAGGATTGCTTTAATTAATATGTCACAGTCTTCAATACTATTGTATATTGCAAATGATGCACGCACCGTTGCATCTTGATTTAGATACTTCATTGTAAGTTGATTACAATGATGTCCCGCTCTTACAGCAACACCATGTTGATCTAAGAAGCTTGATGTGTCATGAGGATGTACCTCATCAATGTTAAACGATAAAAGACTGGTCTTTCCATGTTTGTTAAAAATAGTTATACCTGGTTCATCTTTTAATTTAGTTACAACATAATTTCTTAGGTGAAGTTCGTGTTGATGGATATTTTCAATACCAACTGAATCAATAAACTCTAATGCTTTAGCAAGTCCTATAGCCTCTGCTATTGCAGGAGTACCTGCTTCAAATTTATAGGCACCACTTTTCCAAGTTGAGCCTTCTAAATGAACTTTATCAACCATTTCTCCACCAAATTCTGTTGGAGATAGTTTAGACATCAGCCCTCTTTTGATATATAAAACACCGATACCATTTGGTCCATAGACTTTATGACCACTAAAGGCTAAGATATCCACATCAAGTGCTTTCACATCGGTTTTAATATGAACAATAGATTGAGCAGCATCAACAATGATTTTAGCACCAACAGCATGTGTCAGTTTTGCCATCTCTTGAAGTGGTGTTTCATAACCCATCACATTAGACATGTGATGCGTAATGACTAACTTCGTTTTACCTGTTAAAACAGTTTTGAAGTTTTCAATCGTGATCATACCATCCATTAAAGGTATAAACTTAACGACCAAATTTAATCTGGATGCTAGTTCTAACCAAGGTAGTAAGTTGGAATGATGTTCTAACTCAGATAAAATAATTTCATCGCCACTTTGAAGTGTTAACCCTAAACTGTTTGCTGCTAAGTTTAAACTATGTGTTGTAGACTTTGTAAAGATAACTTCCTCAGTGGACGCATTAATAAACTTTGCAATCACGCTTCTTGCATGTTCATACTTTTCAGTTGATTCTGCTGCAAGTTGATATACACCACGGTGAACATTGGTTCCATTAAAGGATAAATAATCCATCATAGCGTCTATTACTGATTGGTGTTTAAAAGCACTTGCTGCAGAGTCAAAAAACCTTGTATCAGGATATTTTGAATAAACTGGAAATTGTGCTCTTATCTTCTTTACATCAATCATTTATCTATATTCTTTCGTTTACGATTTTTGCTACATTTTCTTTGATGAGTTCATCATCAATTTCATCAATAATTGGTTGTAGATAACCATTAATAATTAATCTTTGCGCATCTTCTAATGTAATACCTCTACTTCTTAAATAAAAGATAACTTCATCTTCCATTTTACCAACTGTAGCGGCATGTCCAGCCTTCACATCATGTTCATCAATAATTAATATTGGGTTCACATCGATTTGGGCTTTATCATTTGTAATAATACCTTTAAGTGTTTGGAATGCTGATGAACCATTCATACCTTGTTCAATTTGTCCAACACCATTGATTTTAATAATACCATTTTGACCAGCTATACCAACGTTGGTCATTTCTGCTGAACTAAATGGTGCATAATGTGTCATATGAATATCTAGCTTTTGACTATGATCTGTACTTGATACTGTAATTGTTCTTACCCTTAAATTAGCACCTTTACCATCAAGATCTAAAAATAGTTTAGCATCCATCACATTGTTAACAAAACCACCAATAAACTCCATATTAGAATCTGCTAAACTTGATGATTTAAAATTTAACTTAGCATTGTTTGATTGAACTTCTGAAATAAGTAGAAACTTTACTTGTGAATTTTCCATAAGTTTCATGTCTATATCATAAGTTACATCACTTGAATCCGTGTCATTAAGTTCTAAAATAAGTTTAGCTTCAACACTCGGTTCAACAACGATATTTAAACGCGTTAGTTCTCTATGGTTAAGTTTGATTGTTAAAGTGTCTTTAAAAACTGATTTTTTTAATAATTTTAATGTATTGTCACTAAATGTAACACCACTTGGTAGTGATTGGTTATTTACATTTGTTAATTGGATAATACTCATAATTATTCTTTACCAACTTCAAAATCAATACCTAGTTCTTCTTTTACCCATTCATAACCAGATTGATCGATTTTTTCTATTAAGTCACTACCACCTGATAATACAATCTTACCATTTATCATAATATGAACGTGTGTTGGTTTAATGTAATCCAAAATTCTTTGATAGTGGGTAATTAGTATACACCCAAAATCAGGTGAAACCATGTCGTTGACATTCTCGCCCACAATACGTAATGCGTCAATATCTAAACCTGAGTCAATTTCATCTAAAATAGCAAATTTAGGTTTTAAAGTTTTAAGTTGAAGTATTTCATTGCGTTTTCTTTCCCCACCTGAAAAACCTTCGTTTAAGTAACGGTGTGGTAAGTCTTCACGCATTTTTAATTCACTTGCATATTGTTCATAATCCATAATGAACTTGATAAGTGGTACATCTTTACCTGTAACAGCTTTTAATGCTTGACGCATAAAATCTGAATTGGTTACACCACTAACCTCTTGTGGGTATTGCATAGCTAAAAAAAGTCCTTGACGAGCGCGCTCATCTACTTCTAATTCTAATAGGTCTGCATCATCTAAAAATGCACTTCCTTGTGTCACTTCATATTTAGGATGGCCCATTAATGCTGAAGCTAAAGTGGATTTACCTGTACCATTTGGACCCATGATTGCGTGTACTTCACCTGTTTTTACAGTTAAGTTAACACCTTTCAAGATTTCTTTGTCTTCAATGGATACGTGTAAATCATTGATTGTTAATGTTGACATTATATTCTCCTTCTACAAATTAATATTTACCTAAATTATTATAACATTAAATGCCTTAGATATCTAAACATAGGTTTTATATTTAAGTTATTTTAAAGATTCTAATATTGTTACTACATTTCTATTTATAATATGATGTATAAAATACATAATTTAAACTAATTGTGGTAAAAACCCATGAAACTGACTTCTATATTTACGATTTAGGACGTTAATATGATAGAATATCACTAGAGGAAATGATGATATGAATACATATAATAAATTACAAAAAAAGTTTTTAATTTGGATCTTAATTGAGGTCGTAATCACCTTTGCACTCTTAGTGTTTTTACTATTTTTACCACTTGAATTTAATGTGTTAATGCCGATTTTATTTGTCATATTACTTATTGGTTTAATCTTAAGTTTAGTCTTAAAATCTAAGTTTGATTACTATAATTTCTTATATAGACATAGTGCATTATTTGAAAATCTAGCACCTGCAGTAGAAACAAACCAGATCATATTATCTCAAGCATGGTTTGAGATGTTAAAAAAAGAAAAATACCAGTTATATAAGTCTTATGGCGGTTACAGCATTTACTATAAGATAGATAATGGACCAAATAACAAACGTGCATTTAAAACGCTTTATATTGTGGTTGCGATTGCAGATAATAGCTTAAGTTTTGAAAATGAAATCATTGAAAAATCGATTAACAAATTAGAAATGCATCTATACAAAAATGCAAAATATAGTCAAAGAATTATTTACCAGTTTAAATCAGATAAGAAGTTTACACAAGAACTTGCTAAATCTACAAACATGGTATTATTTGCTAGAAACCACAAACAAAACATTGTTTTAATTAATGTTTACCACTTTTTGGATGATCATGTTGCTTATTTTGTTCACAGTACAACAAATCCACCAACTCCATATTATGATTTTGCATCTAAACATTTAATTGATTTATTAAATAAATAACTAGTTAAAGATAAAAGAGAGTTCCCCAAGGAAACTCTCTTTTTAAAAAGTTTTATTTAGTTACTTTTTTAGCAGCTGGCTTTTTAGCGGGTGCCTTTTTTGTTGTTGCATCAGCTTTTTTAGCTGGTGCTTTTGCTGCTGTCGGTTTCTTAGTAGCTGTTTTTTTAGCAACTACTTTTTCTTCAATTTCAGCTTTAGCTACTACATCAACAGGTGTTGAGCTAGTTTTAGCTTTAGATGCTTCTACAACTTCTTTTTTATAGTTTGCAATTTCATCTGGTGAACCGTATACAAAGTGATTACCACCAACATCGACTAGCGATGGTTGATTTGTTTCACTGTAGTTATGAACTGATGCATCATAAGAGAATCTCTTACGTGTCTTTTCATAAATTGGGTTCGGGAATGGAATTGCTGATAAAAGTGATTTAGTATATGGATGCAGTGGATTATTGAATAAATCTTCTGATGAAGCTAATTCAACAATTTTACCAAAGTGCATAACCGCGATACGATCACTAAAGTATTTAACAACTGATAAGTCGTGAGCAATGAATAAAATAGTTAAGTTTAAAGTACTTTGTAAATCTTTTAGTAAGTTAATGACTTGAGCTTGAATAGATACGTCAAGTGCACTAATAGGTTCGTCTGCAATTAATAATTCAGGTTCAACAATTAACGCTCTGGCAATACCAATACGTTGACGTTGTCCACCTGAGAACTCATGTGGATAACGGAATGCGTGTTCTGGAACAAGACCAACAACTTTTAAGATTTCAAATACTTTTTCATCAATAACTTTAGAATCCCTTAAACCACCAATACGTAAACCCTCAGCGATAATTTCTTTAACTGTCATACGTGGATTTAAGGATGAAATTGGATCTTGGAAAATCATTTGTACTTTCTTCATGGTGTTTATTAATTCACCTTTGAAAGCATTGTCCTTTTTCATTCTTTTAATTTCTTGTTTTTGGGCTTTAACTAATAAACTTAAATCTTTTTTAATTTGTGCTATTTTATCTTTATTATCCGTAGTAGTATCGCTCTTTAATGCATCGATTTCTGCCTTAGCTTCTGCTTTAGCTTCTTTAATGCGCTTAACATAAGTACCTACACCACCACCAATACGTTGACCTTTAAATAAGATTTCACCATTCGTAGCATCATATAATTTAACGATTGTACGACCAGTCGTAGTTTTACCACAGCCTGATTCACCTACAAGACCAAATACTTCACCTTTATAGATATCAAAACTAATCCCGTCAACAGCCTTAACGACCATTTTATTACGTCCTGAACCCACTTTAAAGTGTTGTTCTAGACCTTTAACTTCTAAGACTTTTTCTCTATTCATCGTGTTATACCTGCCTTATTCTTTTCAATTCTTCTCTTTAAAGATTCAGGTAAATCCACTTTAGGTGCATCTGGATGTAACAACCAGGTTGAAGCATAATGCGTTTCACTGACCTTAAATAGAGGTGGTTCTTGCTCAAAATCGATTTGCATAGCAAATTTATTTCTTGGGGCAAAAGCATCACCAACAGGTGGGAAATGCATATCTGGTGGTGTTCCAGGAATAGCAAATAGTTTATCTTTTGAATCTAAATCAGGCATTGCTGATAGAAGTGCCCAAGTATATGGGTGTTTTGGATCATAGAAGATTTCTTCCACATTACCAGTTTCAACAATCTTACCAGCATACATTACTGCAACACGGTCAGCCATATTCGCAACAACACCTAAATCGTGTGTAATGAAGATAACTGAAAGGTTACGTTCTTTTTTGATACGATTAATTAATTCTAATATTTGAGCTTGAATTGTAACGTCTAAAGCTGTAGTTGGCTCGTCACAGATTAGGATTTCAGCATTATTTGCAAGTGCAATCGCGATAACGATTCTTTGTCTCATCCCACCTGAAAATTGGAACGGATAGTTAGAATAACGTTGTGCAGCATTTGTAATACCCACTTCTTCCATAAGTTCAATAGCTCTTGCTTTAGCTTGTTCTTTTGTCATACCCATTTTTAAATAAAGGGCTTCTGAAATTTGATTACCCACACGCATAATTGGGTTTAAACTACTCATTGGATCTTGGAAGATCATTGAGATTTTAGTCCCTCTTAATAAATGGAAATCATCTTCTGAGATTGTCATTAAGTCGATAATATCAGTTTCATCTTCATTTTGTTGATCTTCTTCACTACCTTCGGTTTGCTTTAATTTCTTAATGCCACTGTCATAGTAGTAAATAGATCCTTTTTCATGGATGGAGTTTCCAGCTAATATACCAATAATTGCTCTAGATGTAACACTCTTACCAGAACCACTTTCACCAACAATCGCAAGTGTTTCACCACGATGTAAATCGAAGTTAATTCCACGAACGGCTTTTAGTGTACCTTGTTGAGTTCTAAATGAGACAGTTAAATCTTGAACGGATAAAATTTTGTCTGACATTATTCTTCAACTCCTCTCAAGGATGGGTTAAATGCGTCACGTAAACCATTACCAAATAAGTTAAATGCTAAGATCATAAATGAAATAACTAATGATGGGAAGATAACTAAATGGAATGCTGACATCATACGTGCTTGACCATCTGATAGTAATGCACCGAAACTTTGAGCATTACTATAGTTAATAATACCAAGGTATGCAAATGTTGATTCTGATGTAATAACACCTGGAATATATAATACTAAAGATGTAATTAAAGTACCTACAGTACTCGGGAAAATATGTTTTGCCATAATACGAATATCACTAGCACCTAGTGTTCTAGCTGCAAGTACATATTCACGGTTTTTATATCTATAAAATTGTGCACGGGTTAGTGCGGATATACCTAGCCATCCGGTTAATGTGAATGCTATGATAACAATCCAAGTTGTATTACCAAATCTTAATAATAATAGTGTTAAGATAGCCATAAACGGTAATCCTGATAAAATTTCAGAAATACGTTCAATAACTAAGTCTAATGTACCACCATAATAACCAGATATAGAACCAACAATAATACCTACAATAATATTAATAGCAGCAACCATAAATGCGATTAATAAAGAAACACTTAAACCTTCCCACATTAATGTAAATAGGTCATTACCTGCAACTGTAGATCCAAACCAAAAGTCTTGATTTGTGTTTCCATAAACCACTTCTAAGAATTTAAAGAAATGAACTCTGACACGGTATGTACCGTTTATTAGTTCACCATCCTCATGAATAATAACTTCACCAGGATTTGATGCTTCATATGCTTTAATAGTTTCATATTCTTTAATAGATAATGATAAATAACTATCATAAGAGTTCATGTAATCTACATACTTGTAATAGTCAACTTTAACTTTAACCATACCTACTGCATTTGGTTTACTAAAGTTACCAATAATAATACCTTCAGCATTCTGATCATTAAGTAAAATATCAAAACGTTGAGGGAACCCTTCTAAGGTTTTGTGACCATTAAAACCAAGCCACTCTAAACCAGAGATTCTTGGCGGCATTTCTTTTAATCTGTCAGTCCATTTTCTACTTTCTTGATTACTTACAAGATCATAGTTTCTGATGTGAGGACCAACCATTGACATCAGCATAATAACGATTAAGATAATAAACGCGATTAAAGAAGCTTTATTCTTCTTAAAGCGGTTCCAAGCATCTTGATAATAACCTACAGACTTTGACTTAAGTTGTTCATCATAGATAACGCCCGTATCTTGAGTAAATACAAATTTACTTTTATCTACATTTATATTGTTCATCGTTTTCCAGCTCCTACTCTAATTCTTGGATCAATAATACCGTATGAAATATCAACGATTAAACCTGCAAATAAACCGATTACAGTATAAAACATTAGATAACCCATGATTAACGGATAATCTCTGTTGTTGAATGCTTCGATGTAAATACCACCGACGCCTTCAACTCTAAAGATTCTTTCAATAATTAGTGATCCAGAAAGGATAGATACAAATCCACCAAGTAAAGATGGTGCAATTGGAACTAATGCATTTCTTAGCGCATGTCTTACTGTTGCTTGCTTTTTGTTTAATCCTTTTGTTCTACTTAATAACATAAATTCTGATGTTAATACTTCCGTTAATTCCGCTCTAGTTAATCTTGTTAAACCAGCTACAGAACCAATAGTCATAACGACAACAGGCATTACATAAGATGCTAGACCTCTAAAGATATTCTCTGCGAAGTCAATATTAGATGCAACAAAAGGTGTGTCTAACCACTCTAGTTGGTAGACAACTGTATATTGTAGTAATGTTGCTACAACAAAGGTTGGTACGGAAATAAAAATAACAACACCAATCGAAATTAAATGATCGGTTAGTTTATTCTTTTTAAGTGCGGCCCAAATCCCTAATCCTATACCAATTGGAATTGATAATAAATAAGGAACGATATTTAATCTAAGTGATACAGGAATTCTATCAGCTAAAATAGCAGTAACGTCTCTACTTCTATTTAATGATCTTCCTAAACTACCAGACTGAATAATATTTCTTATCCATATCACAAATTGTTCTAAGATCGGCTTATTATATCCCTCTAATTCCTCAAGTAGTTTTCGTAGTTCTGGGTCAACTCCTAGAACAGCTGCGTGATAGTTTGGCAACATTTTAATAAATACGAATACTAAAAAAATGATAATTGCCGCTGTTATGAAAATGAGGAAAACCCTTTTTAAGATATAATTTCTCATAATTTCTCCATTCATACGACATAAGAACCCTAATGCTTTATATCATCAGGGTCTTACTGTCGAAATAAGTTTTACTTATTATACTATGTGTTTAGTTAAAATACAATACTTTTTTAGTCAAGGTACATGTATTTTAGACCACCCCAACCCATCCATGCATGGTATTCGGTAGCTTCAAATTTGACTCTTGAACTATAAACTGTAGCTGAAACTGATGTAAATAATGGAATCGCGATCATTTCTTCTAATAAAGCCGCTTCCATAGCTGCAGTGATTCTATCAAAGTCATCGTTACGACCTGTATAGTTTACATCACTTACGTTATAGAATGTAGATGCTGCTGCTTTATATACATTATCAAATGTCGCAGAATATGTATCTGTATCACCAAAGTTAGCTAAAGCTGCTGTCCATCTTCCATATGCTGCTAATTGTGCTTCAGATGCTGTTTCTTCATTAAAGTCAGCAACCCATCTTTGTAATGCTGCTTTAGTGTTTGGAAGTTCGATTTCTAACGCGATATCACCAGTATTGAAACCATTTTCTAACATGTTATTTGCACCACTAATTGAGTTATAAACTTGACCCATTAAGGAAACTGGATTGAAGTTTAGACCTTGCCATCCACCAAATGTCATGTCGAAGTCAAAGTTATCCCAAGCCGCGTCTAATGCATCAGAAGATACACCATTTAATTTAAGTTCGAACTTATCACCAAAGATAGCTTCAACTGTTTGTTTTACCCAGTCAGCAACAGTGTCGTTAGTTTCAACTTTGTAATATGTATATTCTACAGTTACTTTGTCGCCATTTGCGATATTGCCATCAGTTACTGATTTAGCATAAGCTGCATCAAATAGTTGTTTAGCTTTAGTTGGGTTAAATCCAGTTGTTTCTGGTGATAATGGAGCAAATACTGCTTTACCTGCGTCTGATCCACGGTATGAAACGGAACCATATTCAGTAGCAATGTAGACAGGTCCGATGAATCCTTGGTTAGCATAAGCCGGAGCTCTAACTTCAGATGCAAATTCTTCACGGTCAATTGCGTAGTAGAATGCTTGTCTAAATTCTGGATAAGTTAAAATCGGATTAGTTGATCCATCAGGTCTTTCAGCAATGTTAAATGCAAATCTGAAGAACACTGTTGATGGAGTTAATTTTAATTGTGGTGAGTCTTTGAATTCTTTGAAGTATTCACCGCTTGCTCCAACGATATCTAAACGCCCTGCTTTAAATTCGTTAACTGCAATACTTTGATCAGCGATAACATCGTATCTAATTCTTTCAATTCTATATTCGTCAGCTGCGTAATGATCATCATTCTTTTCAAATAAGTATAATACGCCATCTTGCCATTCGATTAAGTTATAAGCACCATAAGATACTAATGGGTTGTCAATTGTACCGTAAGTAGTAGTACGTTTATCAGCTGATTTACCAGCTTCGTATTTAGCTTCGTGAACAACACCTGTAATACCACTCATTAATTGACCTTTAACGTACCAAGCGTCTTTAGGTTCTGATAATGTGATTTGGAATTTGTGAGTTCCTGTAACTTTGAAACCAACATTTGCCCAAGCCATAGGATCGTTAGGGATTTTTGTTCCGCCAACTGGTTCGCCATTTTCAGCAACCGGTACGACTGCACCGTCTTCAAATCTTAATTGTGGTCTACCAGCAACATAACCTTCTAATGCTGTTTCTGCATCGAATGCAGGGTTTGCATCACCGTTAGGTAATTTTGAAAGATTACCAGCTGCGTCTTCAGCTAATAATGAACCGTCTTCTAATGTAAGTGCCCAGTTAGTATAGTTTCTTGGGAAGTATGATGCATAATCTGCGCCATAGAATTCAACAAAATAACCTTCTACTGTAGCGAAGTAGTAGTCAAAACCACCAACTTCGTGTGAATATGCGTTATCAATGGACACTTCTTTTCCATCTACTAACCAAACAAATTCACCAAAAGCATCAGATTTTGGACTCTTTTGTTTTGTGTAAGCCTCTGCGTTTACTAACGGTAAGTTAGATGCATCATAAAGGTTACTTGCTCTTACGTTTAATTGATCAGGATCTAATAATTGTCTCCATGAATAATCAAATGTATTTGCGTTGATTGGAGTACCATCTTGGAACTTCAGGTCAGTTCTAAGTGTGATTTCCCAAACAGTACCGTCTCCATTAACGTCTACTGGTTCCCCAGCCGCCATTCTTGGAACACGTGCATATGGTAATGATGCAGCATTTGTAAAGTCACCTACTTTTGTAGCAGTTCCTTCTTCAATTGCTTTAGCCCAATCGTAGTCTCCTGTATATAGTGAATCTGTAACATAATCAAATAATTCACTAGCAGTTGCTAAACTTTCAGAATATGGATTCAATTTAGCTGTTCCGCTTGTGTAAGTACGATATGTATTACTATCTTTTGGAGTACATGCGATTAAAACTAATGCGCTTAGTAACACTAAAAGTGTAAATAATATTTTTTTCATTCTCTCTTTTCCTCTCTACCCAAATTAAGGTATGGAAAGAGTTTACTATAATTGATTTATTTAGTCAACAATAATATTTCAAAAAAACGACAAATGTTGTAATGTAAACGTATTCATAGCAAAAAATTTTATTTTAAACGTAAAAATCGCCCTTTTATGATATACTTTGACTGTTTCCACTTACAATTTTTTAAGGAGTTTTACCTATGAGAGACAAAAGAAAGATTTTAAAACTATTATTAATAGATATAGTGATTGGTTCTATTGTATTTGGTTTAATTTATTTATATTCACCAGACTGGAAGTATTTCTTTGATTACTTTTATGTTTCAGCCGCTATACTCTTTACATTTGGCTGGATGGTATTTGTAGCAAATGAAGGTGTATTTGACTTATTTATATACGGTGTCCAACAATTCTTTAAAGGTATTGTTGGTAAGCGTATGAAGATGACTTACCCAGAGTACATTCAAGATAGAAATATAATTGATAGAATGACTTATATCATGTTATGGACCACGTCCTTATTATTCGCGCTTACAGGATTAATAATTCAGTTAACTATATAATATATATATAAAGAATCAGGGCCTACCTATCTAAAGGTAA
>NZ_JADNRS010000048.1 GCF_015709225.1 Acholeplasma laidlawii | reverse complement strand
TGGTATGACGATGCAGGTTTATTAACTCCAAGTGGTACGTATTTCAAGGATTATGGAAATACCGGAAAGACAGTTCAATTGTATGCTAAGTGGCAAGTAGAAACATATAACATTATTTTTGATGTAAATGATGGAACAGTAGTCATAGATACAAACTATAACTTTAATACAACATTACCAAGCCCAACAAGAGAAGGATATACATTTGAAGGGTGGACTTTATCTGAAGCATATGATAATGGAGTTGGTGAATCTTTTAAGATTACTCCAGACTTAGGTAATAATCTAGATACAGTCAATTTATATGCTAAGTGGATCATTGAGACATATAAGTTTGAATTAATATTTAATGATGCAAGCACTCTTAATGAATACCATCAAGTAATATTTAATGAAATGGTAGGAGAATTACCAACCCCTACATTACCAAATTATTTCTTTAATGGATGGTTTTTTGATGTCGCATTAAGTCAAGAAGTTACATCAGAAACAATTGTTGTTGATTTTGGTGAAAACGGTCAAAATGTAAAAATTTATGCTAAATGGACGAGAGATCAAGAAACAATGCAACCTTCGGTAACTATCATTTATAAAAATGGAAATACGACCTTACTAACAGACGAAGTTCTATATGGTTTGCCGTATGGTGAATTGTATAATCCTTATCCAGGTTATTCAGTAAACTGGTATTTAGATTCGCAATTTACAATTGAGATTACTTCTAACACTATTGTTACCGACACTGAACTTCATACACTCTATGGTAATTGGAAACCTATAATATATTCAATCACTTATGTAATAGATGAAGGTGGAAATAACGAAAATAACCCTATTCATTATACTATTGAAGAAAATAACATAGTTTTACAGAATCCAACTAAAGACGGATATGCTTTTCTAGGTTGGTACTTAAACGACAATTATACCAACAAAATTACTAATATATCCTCAGGATCATATGGTGATGTTGTTTTATACGCACATTTCGAGTATGGAAGCAATGGTATAACATACCAATATGTATCTGGAACCAATTCTTATAGAATTACAGGCTATGACAAAATCGATAACTCATTAATTATACCTTCTTATGCCAATGATGGAAGCCACGGCAGGTTATTAGTTACTGAAATATATCAATATGCTTTTCAAAATTCAAATATAGTAAGTGCTATTATTCCTTCAGGTATAACATCAATAGGGAATTACGCATTTTCTGGTAATCCAATGGTAAGTATCACATTACCATTTACAGGAGCAAGTAGTACATATATAGAAGGCAGCCAAAAACCACAAAATCATCTTGGGTATATATTTGGTTATTGGGAATCTTCAGGGATGACAAGTGTTCCTAGTTATAGTAGTTATAATTATTGGTATTATGTAACAGGTAGTGGTTCATCAACGCGGTATTATACAGTTAATTTTAATATCCCTAGTACATTAAGAGAAGTCAAACTTACTACTACCACCACATTACCGCAACA
>NZ_JADNRS010000047.1 GCF_015709225.1 Acholeplasma laidlawii | reverse complement strand
CCATATTTTCTAACACCGTGTTTTGTATACCACTCATATGGTGTGCCATATAAGAAGCTTTCTTCTGGCATTGTTTGATGGAATGTTGTATCAAACACTGCAACATGAATTACATTTGGTATAGCTTTTCTAAAAGCGTTAATACCAATAACGTGTGCTGGATTATGGAGTGGTGCCAAGTCATTTAAGGATGCAATTTTGATAACTACATCATCATCAATGACTACAGATTCTTTAAATAATTCTCCACCTTGAACAACACGGTGTCCAACGCCTTGAATTTCATCTAGAGAAGCAATCACCTTATTTTCTAGTAAACCTTTGATAACTAAATCAACAGCTACTGAGTGATCTAAAACCGCTAAATCATTTTGAGTTTTAGATGATCCGTTAAACTTAATCTTAAATTCTGCATTTTTATTACCAATTCTTTCAACCAAACCAGATGCAATTTCAAATTCTTCTGGCATTTGTAATAATTGGAACTTTAAACTGGAACTTCCAGCGTTAACTGATAAAATTTTCATAATATTACCTTCCTATCTTATTTGATTTTAACTCAACATGAATAAATATTCAAGTATTAACATAATTTTAGTTTTTAAATAATTAAATAGTTATAAATTGCCATAAATTGTAGGATTGTACCCAAACCTACAAATAGGTGCCAGATAAAGTGAAAATACAGCTTATCAGATTGTTTATAAAATATAACACCTATTGAATAACTTAGACCACCTAATAAAATGAGCCACATAGTTGATGGACTATATTTATAAAGGTCAATCATGAAGTATAAACCACTCCAGCCAAGTAACAAGAAAATAACAATATGCATGGTTTGAAATCTGTAAACCCAAATGGATTTAAATACCATACCTGTAATAATTAATACCCATTGTAGTATACAAAGTAATAAACCTAATGTTATCCAACCTTCCATACCAAATATCGGTACTCTAAAAGCTGGTAAAAGTAAGAATATTGGTGCAAATGTTCCACCTATAAGCATATAAATGCCAATATGATCAAATCTTTTAAATACAGCTTTAGAACCTGTAAATGATAAAGCGTGATACATGGTTGAACTTAAGTAAAGTATAATCATAGAGATTCCAAATATTATGGCACTCGCTACTTGAAATTCATCAGTAGATTTGATAAGCATCATAATTAGACCTACGATACCAAATACAGTCATCAAACCATGTGATACACTATTTGCTACTTCTTCACCAATTGTTTGAATTCTTTTTTCTTTTTTTATTTTTTTACTCATTCTCTAATCACTCCTTAAATTGTTTTAGATAGTCTGCCCCTTTTAGACTTTCCGGTTCTTCTTCACTTAATTCAGGATAACCCAACTGTCTTTGTACTTCATAGACTGTAATTGCTACAGCGTTTGACAAGTTAAGACTTCTAATTTTATCATTTGTTGGTATTCTAAATGTATTTTCGATATTTGTGCTTAATAATGCTCTATCAATACCGTAGGACTCAGATCCGAAAACTAAATAGATATCACCTTTAATAGTTTGATAGTTGGGGGCACTATGAGTTTTTCTACCATATCTAGATAGATAAAAGTATGTGCCGGGATGTTCATTTTGGAAACTTTCAAAATCTTCATGAATTTCAAAATTTAAAGCATCATAATAATCAACAGCACTACGTCTAAGTTTTGCATCATCTATTTTAAAACCGAGTGGTTTTATTAAGTGAAGATGGACACCACTACCTACACAAGTACGCATAATATTTCCTGTATTTTGCGGAATTTCGGGTTGGCATAATACGACATGTATCATACGAGTACCTCGCTTTCATCATCTTCTAAATTTACTTTGATATCTAATTCAATGTTTTTTCTTAAGTGATGTGCATGGAATATAGCAACAACATTAGAAATGTTCATCGCAGTCCAAACAACACTATATTTCATTTCAGGGAATAAGAACCATAAACCAAATAATAGTGGTATACGTAATCCCCATAGTCTAAAGGACTGTGCTTTAAGTCCAAGTTTTGATTGTCCACTTCCATTAAAGATAGCCATGTAGTTTTGGAAGATAGACATCACAGGTTGGGTAAGTAGTAACCATAATGTATATTCTACAGATACTTCAATCAATCGCTCATTTTGTGTACCTACTAATAAAGTTACAAATTCTCTTCTAAATAGTATGGCTATAAGAATTGCTATTAGTGTAATTGTAAAGGTCATCCTACCAGATTGCTTATATACTTTTAACGCTCTTTCGGGTTGTCTGTTACCAATATTTGCGCCAATAAATACCGCACCAATGGTGGTAATTGCATAGATTGGATTCATCAGTAAATTACTTAGCTTATTACCAGTTGAAAATGATGCGGAAATGACATCTCCAAACTGACTTAAAACAAATGAATTAATAATTAAAAATCCTAAAAATGTTACAGAGTGTGATACGGTTGCAGGATATGCAAATGGCCATATTTCTTTAAGTGTTCGCTTTTTAGGTACAAAGGCACTTAATTTTAATCTCATGTATCGGCGACTGATAAATAAATCTAGAATCATCAGTGGGACAAAAATTAAGTTACCGATTAATGTTGCCCATGCAGAACCTGCAACACCCCAATTAAGTACTTCAACAAAATACCATGTTAATCCTATATTCACCAGAATACCACCAATATTTAAAAGCGTTGGTGTAATGGTTGATCCTTGGGCTTGTCGAATTGCTTGATAAACCAAAAAGAATATTACACCTACAAGTTCAAGGCTTCGTATATTAAAATACTCTAGAGCAAAATCAAATGTTTGTCCCTTAGCTCCCAACAAATCAATGAAGAACCAAGAAAAACCTAATATTACAAGCGTTAAGCTAATCCCAACAATAAGCGCTATCGTAAGGAGTTGACCAGCATAGAATTTGGCTTTATCTTCCCTTTTAGCCCCTACAAATTGAGATACAATCGCCATAGCGGCAATCGATAATCCAACACCGATTGCTAAAATGAGGTTATTAAATGACTCATGAATATTTAGTGCAGCAATTGCAGAGTCAATTGACTCTGTACTTACATCTTTGATGCGAGCGATAAAATAAATATCAACCATACCATTAAAAGACTTGATCAAGTTGTTTATTAGTATAGGTAACGATAAAAGGAGCATATATAGCCATATATGCTTCCCATTTAACATGCGTTGTGTATTTTTTGAAATGACTTGTTCCATGATTGTAAGGTTCTACTTTCTAATGTTTATGCTTAACTACTAATGCTTGTCGTAAATCCCATAATTCTTGTGATAAATCAACATAGTATTCATGTGGGAACTTTAAACGTATAACTTCTTTCCAAAGTTTATTAAAGTTTATTTCTTTATGTTTTCTAATCGCTTCTATTGAAGGTAGATCATAGACTAATTTACCTTTTACAAAGATAGGTACTAATAGTTTTTCTACTTTATAATTTTCTACTATCTTTTGTTTCCATGGATGATTTGGATCAAATAATGTGTATGGTTTAGATGGATCGATTTCTTCATGATGCAGTGTAATGACATCTGCTAAGGCCATATCGTTTTCATCATAGAAGCGGTAAAGTTGCTTAAATCCTGGAATGGTTGTTTTTGCAACATTATCAGAAATTTTGATTTTCGGTATAATTTGACCATCTTCTTCAACAGCACTTAATTTAAATACACCACCAAACACAGCCTCACTTCTTGCAGTGATTAATCTTTCACCGACACCAAAAGCATCGATTTTTGCTTCTTGATGTACGATTAAGTCCCTGATAATAAATTCATCTAATGAGTTAGATACAGTAATTTTAGTTTCAGTTAGACCTGCTTCATCTAATAAAGTACGTACTTTCTTAGATAAATAAGCTAAGTCACCTGAATCAATACGAATGCCTTTTAAGTATTTACCCATCGGCTTTAAGATTTCATTGTGAATTCTTATAGCATTTGGAATACCTTCATTTAAAGTATCATATGTATCCACTAATAATAAACAGTTATCTGGGTAATTTAAGGCATAGCTCTTAAATGCTTCATACTCACTTGGAAAACTTTGAACATAGGAGTGCGCCATTGTACCAGAAGATGGAATTCCATACATAAAGTCAGCTAAGGTATTTGATGTACCTGTTACACCACTAATATATGCACTTCTAGCGCCTAGATTTGCTGCATCATAAGAGTGTGCTCTTCTTGCACCAAATTCAAAGACTGGTCTACCTTTTGCTTCTCTTACAATTCTTGATGCCTTTGTTGCAATCAAGGATTGGTGATTAATAGAAAGTAGTACAAATGTTTCAATGAGTTGACATTCAATAATAGGTCCCTTAATAACCATTAATGGTTCATTAGGAAATATTGGAGTACCTTCTTTGATTGCATAAACATCAGAGGTGAATTTAAAGTTTTTTAAGTATGTTAAAAAACCTTCATCAAATATTTTTTTATTTCTTAAAAATTCAATAGTATCTTTATCAAAAGATAAGTTTTTAATATATTCAATAATTGACTCTAGTCCTGCAAATATTGCATAACCGCCCTCATCAGGAATACTTCTAAAGAATACATCAAATACAGCCACTTGATTATGGCGGTTATCTTTGAAATATCCATTAGACATAGTCAGTTCATAAAAGTCTGTTAATAACGCTAAATTTCTTTTCATAAAATCATCTCCTAAGTGTATTTTATCATGTATTTTAATAAATATTAAACTTAACAAAAACGAATCCCGATTAAGGGATTTTTCTTATAAATTTGAATCTAATATAAGATCGTTTTCTGTGTACCAATTCAATTTAATAAACAATACATCTAACCAAAATACTAAGACTAATGGAAATAGTATCATGGAGGAAACAAATAGCCAACCATCTAATGAAAAATTAGTGATTGTAAGTGGTTGAATAATACCAACCAATCCTGAAGTACCCATACCAGCCCATACTGCACTAAATTGGTGCCCTACTGGTATGAGATCAATAAACCACTGATAACCATCAAAAATGAAATAACTTAATGGTGCTAGAATAAAACTAGCTATTAAAGTTGGCGCCCAAACAATTGGTTTTCTCATAACATTTTTAAATTGGAACATTGAACTAGCAAGACCAACGGTAAAGATTGAACCTACATTGTTTTTTCTTAGGCTTTGAACAGAAAAACCAACCATTTGTGTGGAACAACCAATTGCTGCAGCACACATTGCTGCTATTGCAATTGGATCTGGAATAGCTAGTGCATTACCAACACCAAATGGTAAAGAAAATACTGCAATAGCAACACCAGCACTACTAATAAATGGTAGCGTTAATAAAATACCAAATATTAGTGCTACAAATGCAGATGTAACAAAAGGTTCTAACTGCATAAAGAATTTAATAGTACTATAGATCATTTCCATAAATCGATCAATTGGCCATGAGATGAGATACGTTGCTAAAACAGCAGCTAAGATTCCTACAATTGGAATAAAGAATAAATCATAAGATGTTTTCTTTCTGAAGATAGCTTGCATTGCAAAATATACCCCAATAACTACAAAATAGGCTGTAATTGGATTATTTGATACGCTAACCGGATCAAACCACCCAGGCATACTAAAGTCAATTTTAACAAGTGTTCCGATACCACCAGCAACGGATAACATAATGAGTTTTAAACCATCGACTTTAAGTGATAAACCAATACTTAGACCAATCCCCATACCTAGTAATGAGGTTAATACAGGTGCTACCCTCAGGCTTAATACATCAATACCTGTAATAATCCCTAATGTTTGGATAATTGCTCCAACAACAATTGTTCCAAATATACCAAATGTCATCCCATTTAACGTTTTAGATAAAAATGTTTTGACCTTATTCCAGAATGTTGGTGTAGATGATGCCAAATCTACACCCGTGTTACTTGCTTTTCCCATGTGTGTTCTTCTTCTTTCTTCTGAATTTGTTTTAACGTTACTAATATAGCATTATTACGAAATAAAAACATGAAAAACACAAAAAACAAATGTTTTTTGTGTGCTTTTTCTAATTATTAATTTTTATTGTTACAATTGCTTGTTTTTTACGAGATTTATGAGTTCCAGTACTTTTATTTTAATAAGTTCCCTGGTGACTCTAAATGCTTCAATACCTTTACCACTTGGATCATCTAAACCCCAATCCTCGTGATAATCATTAGGTACCCAAGGACAATTTGCATTACAACCCATGGTGATTAATATATCAGGAATAGGAATATCATCAAGTAGCTTAGGGTACTGGCTATCTATGTTTATACCAACTTCTTGCATGACTTCTACAGCAAGTGGTTTAACTTCTGGATATTTTTCAGTTCCAGCAGAATACACTTCGATAATACCTTCACCATATGTTTTTGCAAAACCTTCAGCCATTTGGCTACGGCAACTGTTATGTACACATACAAATGCGACTCTTTTCATATATATCTCTACTTTTTATGTTATGTTTTGATTATAACATGTATAAACGATATAAATAGATGGGTATAACCTTCTTTTACATGCTTTTTACACTTAGATAGCCCCTAAAGTGAATATCGTCAACATTAGTGTTATAACATTCGCTGTAAAGCCGTAAAGGTAAGCTTTAGATCTACTTTGTTTGTCTAACTTGTAACCATATACAACCATCTCTATCGTAAATACTGTAATTTCACCTAAAACTAAGGTAATGATCAATCCAACTTCTGCTGCCCAAAAATAGTATCCCACAACCATAGCAATTGTAAGTGCAGACTGTGTTACGAAATTAACGATACCTACAAAAATAAAATCCTTTTTATCTCTATACATAAATGCTAGTAACACTAAAAGTTCTACACCAATGGTCAGTAATATTCTTAATATATATTTACCAGAAAATTCTAGTAAAGGGATTTCCTCAGTTAGTGTTCCAACATTAGATTTTGATGTTGATAAATCAACACCCGTAAGGTCAAATGTCATTTTCGAAGTGAACATCTTTCGATGTATAGCTTTTGAAACTATAAATACATCATCCTCTAGTATAAGTAAGATTTTAAAGGTTCTAGGAGCACTAAAGTATCCAACATGTATTGTATTTGAATCTATGAGTTGTAGTGATGCAGGGGCGCCACCACTATAAAGCGTGCGTGCTGCATAACCATCTTGATCTTGATATCCATTGAGTACATCAATTGGATAATCTGCTTTATAATATGCTTCCAGCTCATACATTGCTTCATCATCTAGTATAGGTACATCACCATCATAAGAAATTAACAATTCAAAGTCATAAGGTACATCAACACCCTTAATATGAATAGTTGCTGTAGGTTTTGAAAACATATCAGCATAAGTTGGTTTAGGTGCTAATATAATAGCTACTATCATAAGTAATAAGACAATACTTATCTTCCTCATAAGATCCCCTCCTTAAATAACCGTTGATAACTAGATTATAATACATGTTGGGTGAAAACGTCTAACATACTATAAATTAAAAGGTAAGCACCTGATATGTGTGCTTACCAATTGATTAAATACTTTCAATTCTTTTAAAGATATTTTCATCACTAAAATCATAGTATTTAAATGCGTAGTTTTGTTTAAAACTTTCATCGACCGTGATAGGACTATTTAAAAGTATTGATTTGTAGTTCGAAATTTTTTCATTTAAAGCTTTGATATATGATTTTGGATCTTCAATCTTTAATATTTTATACTTAATCGAAATATTAACACCTAATTTTTCTCGGTTCAAACCTTCTAAGTACAAGATCTTTGAAAATGTATCCAATGTATTATCATCAAGTAGTTCTTCTAATAATTGTATATTATTATAATGACCATATATAGCTATTAATTTTGTAACTTTTGAAGATTTTTCATAACCTTTTGTCTTTTTAATTTCTTCTAATAGATTATTAACAATAGTCTGCTTCCAAACATCCTCTACATCTTTAGGTACATTATAGTGTCTATATTCAGGAACTTCTCTATTAATTGAAAATAAGTTGCCTTCATAGTCAAAAAATACTTTCTTTCCATTGACTAAATCAATGGTCTCTATTCGTTGTATCACTTGTTTTTTCATTTGATTACACCTCTTTTTATAAAAACTTGTTACTAAAACAAAAGTTTTTCATATCCCATATTGGGTCTTGAAAAACTTTAACTTTAAGATTGGGTTTGTAGAACTATATTGATACAATTACGCACCCTTGTGTTATTTTACGCACCCTTGTGAAATTTTACGCACCCCCAAATTGATGGCTTAATTTCGCCCTTTTATTTTGGATTTGTTTGAAAGTAGTGATTTCTTTGTATCAAAATAGGTTCTTCAACTATCTACTTATTGTGGGGTATTGAGCCAATGAAATATTTTTTTCAATCATTTAATACCCATTTACCATGAAGTGTAATATCTTCTGCGGGCATAGCCCCAAATATATATGGTGTATTTAAATTGATATCACTGTACCAACCACTAAATGTATATCCATCTCGTAATGGTACGTATTCCATAATACTTTGATTGTATATGACTGTATCAGAATGTAATACATAGTGTGCTTGTGTGATTTGGGTTGGGGTAGATTTTCTTACAGTTGTTCCATCACCTAATTGACCGTAATCATTAAATCCCCAGGTGAAGAGTCTACCTTCAGAGTGCACTGCTATGATTTTCTAGGACACATAGGTACCACCTTTGAGAAATAAAAGTGATATTATTATATCCTTGATACTTATATTTTATCATACATCATTTTCTAGATGTGTGGCTTTTTTAATTAAAGCCTTTTATAGTTCGATATTCAACTGGTGTTAAGTAATCTAATCGATAAGCTACTCTATGATGATTAAAATAATCTACATAGATTTCTATAGCTTTTTTGATATCACCAAAGTCA
>NZ_JADNRS010000046.1 GCF_015709225.1 Acholeplasma laidlawii | reverse complement strand
ACTTATAATATAAACACACATTCTTTAATATTTGATGTTAATGGTGGGACCATAGTAAATAATGACTTATATAATTATGATAGTTTATTACCGGTTCCAACACGTAGTCATTATGTCTTTTTAGGTTGGGCTCTGGAAGAAATTTCAAATAACGGAATTGGTGATTATTATTTACAAACTCCAGACTTATCAATGTTTGAAGGACCGGTTAATATGTATGCGACATGGAGAGCAGAAGAATATACTATTATATTTAATGTTAATGGTGGTGATTCTGTAACACCTACTGAATTAACTGTAATTTATGGAACTACTGGAACATTCCCAATAGCAATTAGAACGGGATTTACGTTTTCGGGATGGTACAAAAATTCAGATGGGACTTCAATTTTCTCAAATGCAGGTACCTTCAGCATTATTGACCTAGGAAACGATGGTGACATCATCAACGTTTATGCAAAATGGATAATTGAATCATACAATCTTGTTTTTGATGAAAATGGCGGTTCTAGTATATTAAACAGCAACTATTTGTTCGGTTCACAACTACCTATACCAAGTCGAGAAGGTTACACTTTTAATGGTTGGACACTTGAGGAAGAACCGACAAATGGTATTGGAACCACATATACTTATACTCCAGA
>NZ_JADNRS010000045.1 GCF_015709225.1 Acholeplasma laidlawii | reverse complement strand
CCATTATTAAATGCAGACTTAGAGCAAGTTGATAGTGATGCATTTAGAATAGATCCAAGTGTGGTAACTAAAGGATCATTTAGAAATCTATTTATCGCAGTATACGGATCAGGCCTTGATGTTGATACTAACTTTAATGATATTTTAGCAATTACTAAAGCACTAGATAGTGATATCTTAGTTGCAGGAAATACCAATAAAGCAATCGCTCATATATATGGTTATGAATTAATCCCACATATCTTAGAGCGCTTAGTTGAAAGTGAACAAGTCCAAGAAGGATTAGTAAGTGTCTTAAATCAGCAATTAGGAAGAGTAAACTTAAATGCGATTGAAGATGTAACAAAAGAAGAATTAAATATTACTTATGAATTATTTAATTTAGAAGCAATGATTAAAGTGTTAGACGCAATTAATTCATTGAATATTACAACAATTGAAGATTTAACAAATGCTAGAACAATAAATGACTTCGGAAATATTTTAAGACTTGAAACAAATAGTGATATCGTCTTAAAAGTATTTAATGTTCCAGTTATTGATCATGCACTAACAACTGTGTTAACGCATGATATGTTTGGCAATGTCTTAAAAGAATTAGTAGATACAAGAGTATTACCAAGATTACCATTTGAAGTAACTAGCCCAAGTGCAGATTCATATAGATTAAATAGCGAACACTTAACAGGTGATAATTATGCAGATTTAATCTTAGCAATCTATGGTTCAGGCTTAGATGTAGATACATTTAGTGGTTCTATTGATGTCTTAAGAATCGTTGATACGTTATTAACTGATAAATTAGCAGGTGGCATAAATAGAGA
>NZ_JADNRS010000044.1 GCF_015709225.1 Acholeplasma laidlawii | reverse complement strand
ATGTCTGAAAAGAAATAAGGTTAAGGAACAAAGGGCACACAGTGGATGCCTTGGCACCAAGAGGCGATGAAGGACGGAACTAACACCGAAATGCTCGGGGAAGCTGTAAGTAAGCGACGATTCCGAGATGTCCGAATGGGGGAACCCACTATGTTGAAGACATAGTATCTAACACACGTGTTAGAGGCAATACGTAGGGAACTGAAATATCTAAGTACCTACAGGAAAAGAAAGTAATAACGATTCTGTCAGTAGCGACGAGCGAACGCGGAGGAGCCAGATACCTAAGGTTACAAAATTATATAATAGATGAACGATGTGGGAAAATCGGTCAAAGAAGGTGAGAACCCTGTAGTCGAAATTATATAATCCATGGTATCAGAAAGTAGGGCGGGACACGTGGAATCCCGTTTGAAGATAGGAGGACCATCTCCTAAGGCTAAATACTACTTGGTGACCGATAGTGAACCAGTACAGTGATGGAAAGGTGAAAAGAACCCCGGGAGGGGAGTGAAAGAGAACCTGAAACTGTGTGCTTACAATTAGTCAGAGCCCGTTAATGGGTGATGGCATGCCTTTTGTAGAATGAACCGGCGAGTTATGTTACATAGCAAGGTTAAGGATGAAGGTCCGGAGCCGAAGCGAAAGCGAGTCTGAATAGGGCGCTTAAGTTGTGTGATGTAGACCCGAAACTGGGTGATCTAGCCATGAGCAGGTTGAAGTAAGGGTAGTACCTTATGGAGGACCGAACCGCCGCCTGTTGAAAAAGGCTCGGATGACTTGTGGCTAGGGGAGAAATTCCAATCGAACTCAGAGATAGCTGGTTCTCCCCGAAATATCTTTAGGGATAGCGTCAACAATATAGGTTTATCGAAGGTAGAGCACTGAATGTGTGATGGCCCCACCTCGGGGTACTGATCTCAATCAAACTCCGAATGTCGGTAAAGTAAGTTGGCAGTCAGACTACGGGTGATAAGGTTCGTGGTCAAAAGGGAAAGAGCCCAGACCGCCAGATAAGGTCCCAAAATATATGCTAAGTGGAAAAGGAAGTAGAGATGCACAAACAGCCAGGAGGTTGGCTTAGAAGCAGCCATCCTTTAAAGAGTGCGTAAAAGCTCACTGGTCGAGTGACTCTGCGCCGAAAATGTACCGGGGCTAAGCATATTACCGAAGCTGCGGATTTAAAAAGATTTTTTAAGTGGTAGGGGAGCGTTCCTAACAGCGGTGAAGCTAGATCGTGAGGACTAGTGGAGCGTTAGGAAGTGAGAATGCCGGTGTAAGTAACGAAAAGACAGGTGAGAATCCTGTCCGTCATAAACCCAAGGTTTCCAGGGGAAGGTTCGTCCGCCCTGGGTAAGTCGGGGCCTAAGGTGAGGCTGAAGAGCGTAGCCGATGGATAACTAGTAGAGATTCTAGTACCAGTGTAGTGACTGATGGAGTGACAAAGAAGGATAGGCGTCCACCCTGAATGGATTGGGTGAAAAGGATTCAAGGCTAGTACTTAGGCAAATCCGGGTACTGTTAAAGCTGAGAACTGATATAAAGACGTACGAGTTCATGCTTTCAAGAAAAGCTTCTAGGGATAATCATTATACTGCCCGTACCGTAAACCGACACAGGTGGGTGAGTAGAATATATTAAGACGCGCGAGAAAACTGTTGTTAAGGAACTCGGCAAATTAACCCCGTAACTTCGGGAAAAGGGGGACTCCTTATGAAAACGAGGAGTCGCAGAGAAAAGGCCCAAGCGACTGTTTAGCAAAAACACAGGTCTCTGCAAAACCGTAAGGTGAAGTATAGAGGCTGACGCTTGCCCGGTGCTGGAAGATTAAGAGGAGATGTCAGGGTTAAACCGAAGCATTGAATTGAAGTCCCAGTAAACGGCGGCCGTAACTATAACGGTCCTAAGGTAGCGAAATTCCTTGGCGGGTAAGTTCCGTCCTGCACGAAAAGCGTAACGATTTGGGCACTGTCTCAACAACAGACTCGGTGAAATCAAGCTGCCGGTGAAAACGCCGGCTACCCGCGATTAGACGAAAAGACCCCATGGAGCTTCACTGTAACTTGATATTGAAACTGGGTGTAAGATGTACAGGATAGGTGGGAGGCAAGGAAGATAGTACGCTAGTATTGTCGGAGCCAACGTTGGGATACCACCCTTCGTGCACTTAGTTTCTAACTTCTAGATGTGTAATCTAAAGGACAGTGTCTGGTGGGCAGTTTGACTGGGGCGGTCGCCTCCCAAAGAGTAACGGAGGCGCTCGAAGGTTACCTCAGAATGGTTGGAAATCATTCTATAGAGTGCAATGGCAGAAGGTAGCTTGACTGCGAGACCAACAAGTCGAGCAGGGACGAAAGTCGGACATAGTGATCTTACGGTACCGAATGGAAGGGCCGTGACTCAACGGATAAAAGTTACCCTGGGGATAACAGGCTTATCGCTTCCAAGCGTTCACAGCGACGAAGCGGTTTGGCACCTCGATGTCGGCTCGTCGCATCCTGGAGCTGGAGTAGGTTCCAAGGGTTGGGCTGTTCGCCCATTAAAGCGGCACGCGAGCTGGGTTCAGAACGTCGTGAGACAGTTCGGTCTCTATCTATCGTGGGCGTTGGAAATTTGAAGGGAGCTGTTCCTAGTATGAGAAGACCGGAATGGACGCACCCCTGGTGCACCAGTTAGTACGCCAGTACTACAGCTGGGTAGCTATGTGCGGAAGGGATAAACGCTGAAAGCATCTAAGCGTGAAGCCCCCCTTAAGATGAGATTTCCCAATTAGTAAGACCCCTCAAAGACTATGAGGTTGATAGGCCAGGTGTGTAAGTACAGCGATGTATTCAGCTTACTGGTACTAATAGGTCGAGGACTTAACCTTTCGTGATGATTCGCATCACATTCTTTTCAGAGAAAATCATTTATCTAGTTTTGAGAGCATTATGTCTGGTGACGATGGCAAGATGGTTCCACCTGTTCCCATCCCGAACACAGAAGTTAAGCATCTTAGCGCCGACGATAGTTATTACAATTAGCGA
>NZ_JADNRS010000043.1 GCF_015709225.1 Acholeplasma laidlawii | reverse complement strand
ATTTTTTGTTCACCTAATGTTTCAACTGTTAATGTATTACCATTACCAGTTGTTCTGTCTGCATATAATCTAACTGAACCATCTTTATTTAAACCAATAATATTATTATAAGATCCAACAGAATCTGTAGTGACATTAAATACGGACTCTACTAGTCCAACTGAGACTGCATTATTTCCAGTTGTCATATTACCGGTAGCTGTACCCGTGTATTTAAATGTAACAGTTTCACCAACTACTGGAACTTCATCACTTGTTACAATTACTCTTACAGTAACTTCTTCTTTGTTACCAGTATTATCAATTGCAGTATACGTAATGTTATAAACGCCTTTAACAGCTAAGTTAACATTTGTAGTATCTACAGTAACATCAACTTCTCCGTCTACATCATCCGTTGCTGACACACCATCTAAGTAAGATGGTTCAGCATCACCAATTGTGTAGTTGATGTCTACTGCACCAGTAATAACTGGTTTAGTTGTATCTTCACCATCAGTTACTGTAATTTGAACAACAACTTCAGCGACATTACCTTTTAAATCAGTAGCTGTGTAGATAACATCATATGTACCAGCAACTTCTAAATTAACATCACTTGCATCAACTGCTACTTGAACAACACCATCTACATCATCCGTTGCTGAGACACCATCTAAATAAGATGGTTCAGCATCACCAATTGTGTAGTTGATGTCTACTGCACCAGTAATAACTGGTTTAGTTGTATCTTCTGGAGTTACTATAACATCTTCTAATTTAATAACAGTTAAATCAAAGGGGATATCCTTTGAATTACTACCTAAAGTTACTTTGGCAGTTAAGGTGACTGATTTATCAGTACTTTGTCTAGTAACTTTCCCCATGTTATTTTCTATTAAGATAACAACGGGATCACTTGATGTCCATGTAATTGTAATATCTTTATTATCTTCTATGCCAGAAGGTAATGAGAAATCAGATGTTATATAGTCTAATCTATCTCCCTCTGTTAAATTAATTTGTACTTTTTCAAGCAATTCAGTCGGCAGTGTATCAATGGATTCACATGAAACTATAAATATTGAAATAAGCATGATTGTAAATATCGTTACAAGTTTTTTCATAGTGTGAAATCTTCTCCTTTAATTTTCGCGTAACATATCAATATACATAATTTAAACTCAAATTACAAGTAATATATGAATCTTTATGCAAATTTTATAAAAACGGTTACATATATATAAAAATATGACCGTTATAGGTCATATTTTTCAATTATTAAACATTATATCTACAAGATCTGGATAATCAATAAATGGATTTCTATTGCTTTGTATTGCATAGATCTTATTATTTCTAGATATTTCAAATGGACTCACCGGGTCCATCTCATGCCACATCAAGAATAAATCGAGTTGTCCAACCAGTTGAATATTAAGTTCATACCTAATATAGATGTATAAGATAATCCTAGCTACATCACCAATATGATCTTCACCCGGATAAAATCCATTACCAATACCTTTCCAAGAACCACCCAATGGATTATCTACAAAGAACTTATTACCTCTAGTAGAGTTTACTTGTGAATTTGCAGCACGTAGATTGTGCAGATCATCTTTTATAACACCTAAGTGAGACTGTGGCCAAACGTGTTCTCTATTACCATATGCTTCAAATCCGGTATAGATATTATAGTTTTGGCCTTCATAGTTATCAATTTGTCTAACTTGTGCGGTAGTGCCTGTGGCACGACCCTTTGTTTTAATCATGGATGATAGTTCAACTGTGAACTCATCCATGAGTAGTCCACTTAAGCTTTCATAGTAGCCAGTAAATTCATAGTCAGTGTAACCAGATACATTAATACTAAATATTTTATCTTTAGTTTCTTTTTTATAACTTAAGGTTGCTGTTAGGTCAACACTTGTGTCTTCTTGAGGTCTATTAATCACCGCAAACAGTCCTTGAGGTTTAATGATACTTTCCGCGCCTGATGACCATAAAAGGGCTACATCCGGGTATTCGCTAACAAATAACGGTAATCTAAAGTCACCAGTTACACTATCCATAGTATCGCCTTCTTGAAACTCGAGTGTTAAAACCTCATATGCTTGGTTTATAAGTTCAATTGCACCTGTATCAACTTTAGGTTTACAAGATACTACCAAAACAGTTAAAAACAATGTTACAATCAGTAACATTGTTCTTTTAATGATTTGGTTTTGTTGTGAATCATATTTATTCATTATAAATCGCCTTTTTAATGGACTTCACTGCGGATGTAGATAAACTTGCATCCAGTAAGTAAATTGGAATTTCTTTAATAATTTGTTCAAAATGGTTTAATGCTTGATCCCAAAGTGCTTCTTCAGTTGGTCTTAATGTATTGGTCATTAAGTGTTTTAATGCTTCTTTTTCATTTAATTTTCGAACATTATCTGTAACACCTTGTTGTAAGAATACGATTGCTTTAAGTGGTTTCTTATCATTTGTATTGGAAGAGTATTGTCCACTAAATGGTGCACCATAAACAAAGATACCTTCACTTGTAACATCAAGTAACGGTTTATCATCATTTACCCAGGATACATCATCTTTATATAAGTGTTTCCACATTCTAGCATGTGTTGATTTACCTGTACCACTTGGTGCAGAAAATAAGATCACATCACCTTTATAGTTGATAGCTGAACCATGTAGTGGTAAAAGACCATGGCGTTGAGCTAATTCTAAAAAGATCATGCCAGTGTATACATATTCTGCTGTAGCAGCATCTGTAAATGTATCTTCATCAATCCAAATTTCAATGTTTCTATAGTTTTCATCATAATTCATATAAGCTTTTAAACCAGAAACACTCTTTGAAAAGACTCTGTGAAGCTTAGATGTTGGTTCATGAAGTTCTAGAGCGTATTTCACAGTGATTGTATGATCTACTTCTCTACTACCTTCATATATATAGTTTTCGATGTTGTTTTTGAAATATTGATCATATCGATAATCGAATTCTATGACCAGGCCTGCTATTAAGTATTTTTTCATATTTATTACCACCATTTCTTTCCTACGGTTTGATTATATCAAATAACTACATATAAATTAAGTGTTATCATATCATTATCCATATTTGTAAAATTTGTTTCATCTATACACAATGATGTTTAAAACTATATTTAAAAAAGATAACACATATGTAATAGTTTAAGATTTATTAACGCTTAGGTACTAATTCTAGTTTTAAATCTAGTTCATCAATGATTGTAATTAGTGTAGTCAAAGTAACGCTGTTTACTTGTTTTTCAATACGTGCTATAGCTGGTTGCTTTAAACCAGTTAATTTTGATAATTCTAGTTGAGTTATATTTAAATCTTTTCTTCGATTAATAATTTTTTCAACGATTGATTTTTCAAGTTCATAATGTTTACGCCATTTTTTCAGTAGTTATTCTTTATCTTCTATTGTAACTATCACTTTATTAATATCGGTACTATGAGTCATATGATGGTATCATTTCTCTAAGATTAGTACTTAAATTTTTATAAACTACGCCTACATATAATATAACATATCTGTTATATTATTTAAAAAGATTGATACTTCTTTACACAAATGTTTATCAAAAGAAAAGACATCCAAATGGATGTCTATATTTTAGATTTCTTTAAACTGAGTAAAGTCGATTTCTGTTGGCGTAGCTCTACCGAATACATCGATATCTACCATCATTTTTTCTTGGTCAGCGTCTACATAAGATACTCTACCAATTTGGCCTTCAAATGCACCTGAAATGATTTGAACTTCTTTACCAAGTAAGTATTCATAGTTAGGTTTAGAAATAACGTTTGCTTTTAAGAGAATAGGTCTGATTTCTTCTTCTAATAGTGGAACTGGTTTTGTACCACCACCAGATGAACCTAAGAAACCTGTAACTCTTGGCGTATTTCTAACAACGAACCAGGAATCATCTGTAACTAACATTTCAACAAAAACGTAACCCGGATAAATTTGGCGAACCTTTTCTTTATCTTTTCCGTCTTTATTCTTTTCAATATATGTTTCTTCAGGTACGATGATTTGGAAAATATAATCTTGCATACCCATAGAATCTACACGTCTGGCTAAGTCTTCTTTTACAGCTTTTTCATATCCGGAATAAGTTTGAATGACATACCAACGTCTTTTAGGCGTTCTAATTGCCATTATATTAATCCTTCTAGTAATCTTAAGATAATAATATCTACACCTGATACAAATCCTGTAACGATAAGTACGAAGATAATAACACGTGTTGCATTATCTAAGAACTCTAGCCATCCTGCCCAACTCACTTTTCTTAATTCCGGGAATGCTGGTAAGAAAAATGGATAAATAACAAGTGCTAGACCAAGTAATGCAATAACAAGTACTGTCCACGCAAAGATCATGTCATTTGGTGAACCACCTAATACTGGGAAACTCTCAGGGATATGAAATCCTTGAACGTTACCAATAATCATGATAGCTAAACCTGCTGTAATGGTTGCTAATATACCAAGAATTAAAGATTCACCTTTATATTCTGTGGATAGTATTTCAAGTAATTTGTTTTGTGGTTGTTGTTCTTTTTTCTTGATTGCCATAAAAATCAACTCCTATTTACTTTCTTTATGAAGTGTATGTTTGTTACATCTTGGACAGAACTTGTTCATTTCAAGTCTTTCTTTAGATGTTTGTTTGTTTTTAGTTGTTGTGAAGTTTCTACTTAAACATTCACTACAAACTAATATTATTTTTTCTCTCATTAAAAAACCACCTTTTGTAGTGGTTAATTGTTGGTAATATTATTTTACAACAAGTAACTCACTTAAGTCAATGCTAAACTATTATATCACATTATATAAACAAAAATCTTATAAAAAAATAGTTTTTATAGTTTACTTGATTAATTTATAGATTATAACTTATTCTATTTTACGTATTGCTTCTTGTCTAGATGCTTGATACTCTTCCTGACTAATTAATCCCTTATCAAACAACGCATTTAATCTATTAAGTTTGGACTCCAAATCATTGCCTGATTTATCTTTATAAGTTGAACTTTCTAGTTTACTTGCATCGATTATATTTAATATAGCAAATACTAATAAGGAGCCATATAGTGCCATTGTAAATAACTCAAAACTAGAAATACTATAGGTTAATAAGATAAACCCACATATAACTACGATTGCTATATTCCAACCCTTACTGTATTGCGCCTTAAAACCGGCAAATAATACAAATACAGCCATTAGTGCTATAACAAGTCCCATAATATTAAATACAGTGTTTAAAAGATCTGATGTAGATTCCAACTCTACATTAATTATCATTTGAATAAATCCATTTAAAAATATAAAACCTAGTCCTATAACTGCAAGTAATACGACATTGATAATACTTAGTACAAATACAATTGTACCGTATTTGAGTTTTCTTTGTTTTCCCATCTTAGTCCCCTTAAATGTTATTTCAAATATATTATAACAACTCTTAACTACTTTAGTTTGACTTTTATACGGTAAACCGCATTTTTAATACTTTTTTGAGTTTTATTTAAGTTAGAGGCGATGGTATCAATCGTAAGTTTGTCATCAAAGTACATCGTGTATATTTGCTTTTCTAGTGGTGATAAATAAATATCATTTGTGTTAATAACTTCATAATTGGGTGTATAGCTTTCTTTGATGAGTTCTGGTTTTTCAATTAAAACGTATTTAGAGGACTTGTCTTTTAAGGTAATAAACTTACGGTATAAGACCAGCTCAAAATATTTTGTAAAGGTTTTATTTTTAGACTCATCAAAGGTGTTTATACAATCAAGTAGAGTCATTAATGATTCTTGAAAAAAGTCATCATGATCTTTACTTGGTATATAAAATTTATAGATGTTTTTCAAAATAAGGGGCTTGTATTTTTGAAAGATTATAGAAATCACTTCTTCAGACTTTGTCGTTCGATATAAGTAGATGAGTTCATAATCATTCTTATACATAGCACTTACCTAAATTGTTTCATATAAGAGTAGCGCGGTTGCTACACTCACATTTAAACTGTTCACTTTACCAAGCATTGGAATGGATACTAATAAATCGCAACCCTTCTTTATCAAAGGTCTTAAGCCGAATCCCTCATTACCCATAATAATGAGTAAGTTTTCATTTTTAGGTATATCTTTATAACTTACAGTAGCTTCTCCTGCTGTACCAACGACTAGGAAGCCTTCTTTTTGTAGTTTAAGAATCGTTTGGTACAGATTTGATACTAAGATCAGCTTGACGTGTTCTATCGCACCAGAAGATGTTTTAGCAACCACACCAGTTAAAGGAACTTGATGTTTTTTAGAAATGATAACACCATCATAATTGGTTGCTTCAACACTTCTTAAAATTGCACCTAGGTTGTGTGGATCTTGAACTTCATCTAACATTAAAAAGCGTTGCTGGCGCGTTTTATCTAATACAACATCTAATTCTAGATATTGATAGTCTTTAACATCTGCAACTACACCATTGTGTACTGCATTGTCAGTTAAATTGTTTAAATGTCCTTTATTTGTTAGTTCATAGCTAATCTTATTGTTTTCTAAAAAGTTAATAAATTTACTATCACTAGATTTTTCATCTAAATAAAGTTTGTAAATCGGTCTTTTATTCAAAATTGCTTCTTTAATAACATTCTTACCGTAAATAATCATAATTTTTCTCCTTACTTTTAAGAAAAAGGTGCATCTAATGCACCTTTACTTCATCTCTGAAATGACATGTATAATGCGTCTAACAGCTGACTTTAGCCATTTGCTTAAATTAGTTAGTATATACATTAGTGGGTAACTTGTATAAATTAATACAATGAGTAATAAATTTTGAGGTAATGTCATCGGTGTAGAATTGGTGACATTATTAATTGTAATGATTGGTTGAATCTCTAATAATTCCGGTAGTAAGAATACTGCAAAAACTGCTAAGGATAGCATCGTAAAGAATAAAATACTACGTCTTGTATTTAGTGGTCTTGAAACACTATATAGCACCATAAATGATAATGCTGTTGCAGTTAGACCAATAAGTGTTGAAATACCACTGTGTTGGTTTGAACCCATACCTACATCAAGCCCTAAAGTGTGTGCAACACTATAAATTATAAGCGCATTTAATAAGACCACAATGGCACCAGGTAATGCATCTTTAATGATCTTAGCCAAGAAGTTACCTTCAATACGGTTGTTATTGTATTCTAAGGCAATAAAGAATGATGGTACACCTATGACTAATATTTCCATTATTAATAAATGGCTTGGTTTTAAAGGATATAAAGCTTCATAGCCCATCAAACCTCTAATGATAACGAGTAAACTTAAGAACAATGTAAAGAATGTCTTAGTTAAGTATAACTTGGATACTTTTTGAATGTTATTGATAACCCGTCTACCTTCACTTACAACCTTAGGCATATTCGCAAAGTTAGAATCCATCAAGACTAAGTGACTCACGTTTCTTGCTGCCTCAGAACCAGATGCCATCGCAATCGAAGTATCTGCTTCTCTTAAAGCAAGAATATCGTTTACACCGTCACCAGTCATGGCAACGACGTGACCGTTGTTTTTCATTGCTTCTACTAATAATTTCTTTTGATGAGGACTTACACGTCCAAACACAGTATATTTATTAGCAATTCTAACAACTTCTTTATCTGACATACTTTCTAGTGAAACATAACTTTCAGCATTCTTAATGCCAGCTCTTTGGCTAATACGAGATACAGTAAGTGGGTTATCCCCTGATATAACAACCACATTGACACCATTGTCTTTAAAGTATTGAATAGTATCCGGTGCATCTGCACGGATCGTATCCTCAATCATAATTAAAGCAATCGGTTTTAGTTTACCAGTTACTTCTTTACCATCAATTGGATCATCTGTATGAACAACCGCTAATACACGGTAACCCTCATTGGCTTGTTTTTCAACTTCGGCAGCAATTTTATTGTAATCTTGTTTTAAAACAAACTCGGGTGCACCCAGTGCAAACGTTCCATATTTTTCAAATTCTACTGCTGAATACTTTCTAGCAGATGAAAACGGAATAATTGCTTTATGACGTATACGCTTTTGATTACCAAAACGTTCATATAAAGCATCTGATGTTAAGTTTGAATCATTTTGAGCATTAAGCATTGCTGATACTAATTGTTTTAATGTAAGACCTGGAACCGTTTCAAATTCAATGACAGATTTTACTGTCATTGAACCATCTGTAATGGTTCCTGTTTTATCTAAACATAGCGTATCAATACGTGCTAACATTTCTATACAATATAATTCTTGAACTAATGTATTATTTTGACCTAATCGAACAACCCCTACAGCAAGCGCTACTGATGTTAATAAGAAGAGTCCAGAAGGAATTAAACCAATAATTGCACCTGCTGTACGCTCAACTAAAATCGGTTGAATGATTTGATCATAATTACCATTTAGTCCAAGCATATATAAACCGGCACCAATTGGAATAATTAAGAATCCGATGATTCTAACAATTAATTTTAATGATCTGAAGATATCAGATTTAGGTTTTTTATACTTTTTAGCTTGAGAAGTTAATTTTTCAATATAAATATCATTTCCGATTGCTGTTGCTTGCGCATAGACGGATCCTGATATAACAAATGAACCACTATATAAAGTGTCGCCTGCTTTTTTAACAATCGGATCAGACTCACCAGTAAGCAAGGATTCATTGACTTCAACTGAACCTTGTCTTACAACAGCATCCACAATAATTTGTTTACCCGCAGATAATTTTAAGATTTCATCAATCACTACATCAGCAACACCAATTTCTTGTTCTAGGCCATCTCTTATAACCATCGCTGTTGGTGCAGATAATAAAGATAGTTTATCAATCATCTTTTTAGCATTAATTTCTTGAATAATACCAATGGTTGTATTCATTGCAACAATAACAATCGATACTGTTTGTGTAAATTTAGCACCTGTTATAAGTAAAATAATAACAATCGCCAAAATAAGCATATTAAAGAACGTGAATACGTTTGAAAAAATGATACTGCTTAATGTTTTAGTAGAACCTTTATCAGAAAGGTTCACTAAACCTGCAAGCTGTCTTTTTTCAACATCATCAGTTGTTAGACCATGTTCCACATCCGGATTATATCTTTCAATAACAATATCACCTTTTGACTTAATTCTAGTTGGGATATGTGCACTTTTAACTTTTTTATTTTCAATCAAGCCTAAAGGATCCCCCTTCATTTCGAAAGGTTCTTCGACAATGACTGTTTGAGGAGTTTTTGATTTCTTTTTAGTTTTCGGTTCTTTGGCTTGCTCATCTAAGAGCGCCAATAGTTCATTTTGTACATCTTTAGCCATTGTAACCACCCTGTTTTATAAATGTAATACCTAGATTAATTAAATCTTTAGCGCGTTGTTCATCAATTAACGATAAATAGCCTATTAAACTTTCAAATCCGGTTGCTTGTTGATATGTCACCATATCCATTTGTTTTCTTGAGTTGTGAGATTTATTTCTACCTTTTTTATAGGCATCTATCTCTTCATCAGACAAAATCTCTAAACTAAGAAAATAATTCATAATCGAAGCTTGTGCTTCATTTGATGCTAATCTAACCTTTTCAGTATGTAGTTTACCTACATTTCTAATACCTTGAGTAATCAAATATCTTCTGATTTCAAGTTCATAATAAGCATCACCTAAATATGCAAGTGCTAAACCATTCATTAGATAAACCCTTTATCTAATAATGGTTTTCTATAGATATCAGCCTTTTCATAATTCTTTTCTAATCTTGCTTGTTGCCAATTATTATAATTTTCTATGTCTTCTTCTAATACTTCAAAGATTTTTGGTTTTAAACCTAATGTGTTTAGAATTAATATAATCGTGTTATAATTTTCTGCTTTAAAATCTTTGTTTAGATCTTTAATGAGTTTGTCTATTAATGTAATCACTCTTGGTGTTGCAAAATCATCATTCATGAATTCTTCAAAGGATTTGATACTTTCATGATCTAGTCCATTTTCATCGATATTGTTTAATATCATATGAAAATGCCACTTATTCAGTGTATATGATATTTTATCATAAGCCTTTTGATATTGTTCAATTAAGTCATCGCTAAACTGAATTGGCGCTCGGTAATGATGTGCTAAAAGCATTAAACGATATGCATTTGGATTATAGGTTTCTACAAGGTCTTTAAGTTTGATATCGTTACCTAATGATTTACTCATCTTTTCATTTGCTAAATCTAGTCTACCAACATGCATCCAGTATTTAGCTAAATGGTGATCATGTTTTGCAACAGACTGTGCAATTTCATTTTCATGGTGTGGGAATTTTAAATCAAAACCACCACCATGAATATCAATTTTGCCACCAAAGATTTCATTTGTCATGACAACACACTCTGTATGCCACCCAGGACGACCATCACCCCATGGTGCATGATATTTAATACCATCTAAAGTGTTTTTCCATAAAGCAAAATCATAGTCTTTTTCTTTATCAGTTTCTAAATCAATACGGACGCCTGTCTTTAAGTCTTTAACCTGTTGGTTCGACAATATCCCATAGTCTTTGATTTTATCCACTCTAAAATAGACACCACTTTGGGTCTTATATGCAAACCCATCAGCAATTAACTCACCAATAAACTTGATCATCTCTTCAATATAGTTGGTTGCATGCGGTGTAACATCAAAATTATATCCACCAATTTTTTTAGCTATTTCAAAAAAATTGTTGGTATAAGTAGTAGCTAGTTCTTTTTCAGTTATATGTAGTTTTTGGGCTCTGTCAATGATCTTATCATCCACATCTGTGATGTTAGATGCGTATTTAACGCCATAATCTAGATATTGTAAGTAACGTTTGACAACATCAAAGAAGACAACAGGTCTACCGTTACCAATATGTATATCATCATAGACTGTTGGTCCACATACATACATATTTACTTTATTTTCGTGAATTGGCTTAAATTCTTCAATTTTATTTGACAATGAATTATATATTTTTAACATGTAGTAAACATTCCTTTACATAGTATTATACTAAAAAATAGCCCCTTTATGCAAAGCATTTAGATGATTTCACGCAATGACTTTAATAACTCGACCATCGCCCAAGTATCTTGTTTACAATATTCTATTAATCCACGCTTATTAAACTCGAATTCTTGTTTGTTCATCTTTGGAAAATTACCATAAACAACTACCGCTTCATCTCCATTTTTAACATCCAAATTAGAGTAACTTAAGTCAGGAACAAAAATAGGTAATACCTTTTTAATTGAAAATGATCCTTGAAGTGCTTCATGGTAATAATTAAAGCCTTTCTTCTCAGAAATACCCCACTGATCATATAACTTATGGTGACTGCCTTTAAAGACGTACCATAAGTCAAATGTTCTATTAATAATATCATTTAACTTATCGCTAAATTCAGGAAATAATTTTGCAAGTTCCTTCATTCTTGTTTTTTCAAATGAATCATTCCAGGCAACCACTGTACCCTTAGGACCTATGAGATCACATAAGTACTTCGTTAACTGATAGCGCTGATCTGTATGATCAGTTGCAAGATATACATATGAATCTAAATCCTTATCACTCACACCTGGTGCATGTTCAATATGTAAGTTAAACTGGAACACTGATTGATCATATGCCTTTTCACCTTTAAAACGTGGCAATGGGGAACCAAAGGTCTCAAAGTCTAAGTGATAGAGGGGATACTCTAATTTTTCTAAAATGGCTTTAATACGTGGTTTATCCATATAAGGTTTGCCGGAACTTAAGACCTCATATTGAATTTGATTATTTTCTCTTGTTAACCATGAATATGGCACATCCAGTGCCATTTTCATGTTCATCTTTATTAAGTCTTCAGGTTTATATTTTTCACCCTTTTCATCGGTGAATCCATTATGGTTTCCAATATAGGTAAAAATAGAATCTTTTTTAGGTATGTCTTTATAACATATGTCATGAAACATACATTTGTTCTTACCCTTCCTAGGACAAAGTGGAAAAGGTACTAAAGTCATATGATCTAGTCTATGGATCACTTCTTCTACATCTGCTTCAAAACTTTCTAAAAAACTCCCAGTCAAATCTGTAACGTCCACTAAGCGAATAAGGAAATTTTCCTTATCTATATCCTTATAGTAGTCAGGTTCTCCATTTTTATATACACCATCAAAAATATACTTATGGTTAAGAATTGCTAAATAATACTTAATAGGCTTAGTTTCTATGTTATTTCGTTTAAAGAATTGTTCAATGACATATCTTTGATAGGTAATATCATATAAATAGCCACCTATTGGATTGGTTCTTTTTAAAATCGCTTGTTTTTTCTTGAAATATTTTTCTCCAACTGGTAAACCTAGTGCCTCTCTGGACATTAAAATACCTTCTGGTGTTAGTTCAAAGAAGTTAAACTTTTCTTTATCTTCTGTGAATGTTAAGTCCATAAACTTTGAGGATGTGGTTGCCTTTGCTTCTATAACTCTAATGATATCGTCTGTTTCTTGGTAAATATCCAAGAAACTATAAAAACTATAATCACCAATTGATGCTTCAAATCTTTTTTGATCTCTTGTTTCAGTACTTGCAACCACCGGTGCATTAAATTTGTGTTGAACATATTTAGCAGATATTTCTTCCATTTTATTAAAATATGGCAACATCACTTCTAGCTTTTTATTTTCAACATTAATTAAATCCACTTCTTCAGTTTCATCGGTTTCTTCATCTGTTTCATATTCTATCATTTGTTCAAATAAGGCTTCTTTTTTTGCCTCATTTTCTTCAGTCATTAAATCGGATAAATCATCTGTAAAGGATACGGTTGCATCCTTGCTTCCCCTTTTATAGATTTCAAATAAAGGAAAGAACCTTGGACAGTTAATACCTCTTATAAATCTTGTCTTTGATATTTTATTTAAAGTATGCTTCATTCTTACTTTCCTCCTATAGTTCTATTACTCCTATTATACATGATTCACCTACATAGATTGATAGGATTTCCTTGATTTGAATTTTTTATAATAAAAAAGGTCATATAGTAAAATTATATATGACCTCAAACTTATTTTATATAAATAACTGCAATACAGTTAATACAATAAGCATCGTTGGAATAGATATTAAAGCACCATAAGAAATGAATTTACCAAAGGACAAGTCTATTTCTTCTTTCTTTAAGATACGCATCCACATCATACCAGCAAGCGCACCAATAGGTGTCAAATAAGCCCCAATATTAGATCCGATAATTGAACTATATATTGCACGATTAAGTTCTTCTTGTGGTAATAAAGGCATATGTTGGATGATATCTGCAAATAATACAGACATTGGGATATTATTTAAGAAGTTTGCTGATATAAAGGAAGTTAACCCGTATCCATACAAGCTATCTAGATTAGATAACATAGCCTCTATATTTTCTGTAACCCCATATTTATTAAGACTAATGACCATAATAAACATAGAGATAACAAAGGGCATTAAATTCCACGGCATTCTTTTAACTGCGTTTAAAAAGTATGCCGGATATTCTCTTAAAATAAGCACTTGATAAAAAGCCATAAAAGATGCATTAAAGAGTAAGAAACATAGTGCAATCAAATACATTTCTATAGCAATATAAGATGAGATGGTAAGGAAGGTGGTTGCGAGTATTAGGTTTATTAAAGTAACCCATACAAGAACCGGTCTATCAAGGACCACATTATCTAGTATCGTTTTATCAATTGGTTTTCTTAAATCTTTATTAAATAACAACCATAACACTAGAAATGTAAATGTACCTGCAGCAATTGTTGGTATGAACATCACTTTAAAGTATTCAAAAAATGTAATATCAAATGCTGAAGCTAAATAAATATTGGTAGGATTACCAATCATAAACATTAAGCTCCAAGTATTCGCTGCAACAAACTCTGATAATAAATAAGGAATTGGGTTAATCTTAGCGTGTTTAGAAAAGTAAATGATAATTGGTGTGAATGTTAAAATAATAATGTCATTGGATGTAAATATCGTTAGGAAGGATACGGTCATATATAAATAGATAAAAATCTTTAATTGACTCGTACCCGCCGCTTTTAAAACTAAGACAGAAACCTTCTTAAAGAAACCTAGTTCATCAAGCATAACAGATAAACCACTTATAGAAATAAAAATAATAAGTAGTTTAATTGGATTCATCCCAGTACTTCTGGTTAAACTTTGATAGATTTCATTTGGTGATACTTGCTGAAATATAACTAAAAATAGTGCACCAATGACAGCAACAAGCCAAAATGATTCTATAGAAAAATTACCAAAATAAAGTTTTGGTTTAAACATGACCATTAAAATAAGTATTACTACTGTAAGTGAAAATATTATAAGTGTAAGTGCCATAATGTGTCCTTTTTTAACAATAAAAGCTGGCAAATGATATTTGCCAGCCTTAATTATACTATATATTTATTGAATTGATATCTGACTAAATTATGTTTAGTTTAAATGACTTAAAACAAACTCAGATGTTAAGAAATCAGCTGCTGATGTAACTACATTAAATGATGATAAATCAACTGCTGTACCATCAAAGTTAATTGCTGCATTGCTTAGCATTTTTACTTCATTTACTTTGTTTGACCAAGCATATGGATACAGCTCACTTGTTGTAGCAACCTGGTTACCATTTGTAGTTGTAACTTCAATAATACCACCTGCTAATAACTTAGTAGATGATGTTGTAGCTTGTCCTGCAACTAAACTTGTGTGTACTCTGTTTAATACATCAGATGCACTAATAGTAAGTTCACCATTGAATAAGACTTCATTTAATCTTGATTTAATAATAGATCCAACAATACCACCAGCATAAATTGTATCTAATTTATCTATTGCTGTATTTGCATGTTTTGTGTGTGATATAGAGATTACTGCATTTGAATAAATTTCAGCAGTGTTTCTATCACTTCTATATGCTCCAAATACACCACCAACAAATAATACACCTGTACCTAAGCTTGCTTTATCTTGGTTGATGTTCACATTAACATCTGTATCTACTACAGCTATTTTTTCAATACCAGTACCTTTGTCTTGTTCAATTAAACCAAACACACCACCTACATATGTACCTGCAGTTGCAGCTTGTGCACCAGCATATACACCATTTAAGGCATTTTGTTCAACATTTAAGATAGAGTCTTTAACTACGATATTTTTTAATGTGCCTTGCATAGAACCACCTACTAAACCTACATATAAGTTACGGTTTGTGACAGATTGATTTCTATTATGGCTAATGGTTACACTTGAGTTTGATATTTCAATGTTTTCTAATAAGAATGCATTGTTAGATACTTTACTAACAATTAAGCCTACATAGTGTATACCAATATATGGCTTCGCTTCATTATTGATATGTACATTATCTAATTTAACATTTTTAATCGTTGACTTAGATGCATAACCAAAGATTGATAGATATGATTTATATACATCATCTGCTGATGTAATATTAATATTTTTTAAGGTAAAATCTTTACCATCAAAACTACCACTAAATGGTGTGCCTGATGTGAATAAAGGCATCATCGATGCATTACCAAAGTCTAGGTCATTACCTAAAGCGTAATGCTTTTTAGAATCCATTGATTTAAATTCTTCTGTTGTTGTAATAAAAATCGGATTTGCTTCTTCATCACCAGGACTTAGTGTTTTAAATGTAGCACTAGAATAATATAGTTGAACTTGTTTATTATCTTTTTGACCAAAGACATATACATCATAGCTACTATCCGTTTTTAAATCTGTAAAGTTGATTGTTTTAGTTGGTGTTGCAGTCGATAACTCTAATGTTTGGTCAAGATCTGCTTCCCCGCTTGTTTTTACTCTGACAACCAGTGTTTTGCTATCTAATTCTGTATCAGGGTCTCTTAACTCTACCTTAAATTGAACTTCTGTAGATTTTGCAGAGATAGATGTTACATATGCTCTTGCATTAGATCTTGCCTGTGATGTACAACCTGCTAGTACAAGCAATAATGCAAAAGCAACAATTGTTAAAACTTTTTTCATTTAGTTTCTCCTTTTAGTACTTCTAAAGTTTTGTTCATGCGTTTCATAACTAGTTCTTTACCTAGTAAACTCAATGATACTGGAAGACTCGGTCCATGCGCTTCACCAGTGGTTGCTATTCTAATTGGCATGAATAGTGGTTTCCCTTTAATATTTAAAGCTTTTCCGGTATCTTTAAGTGCTTGGTTAATTGCCACGTCATCTGTAAAGTCAACAGACGCTATTGCATCCATAAATCCTTTAATAACAACTTCATTATCAAATTCTTTAATTTCTTCTAATACAGCTGGTTCTAAAACAAAGTCATGGTGGAAGAATTGATCATAGTACTTAGTGATTTCAGCACCATAGGATAATCTATCTTTTAAGATGGATAATAAACTTTCTAACCATGCTTCATTTTTAATTTTAATCCCGTGATTGATTAAAAATGGTCTGGTTAGATCTTTTAGTTCATCCATAGATAAAGCTTTTAAGTATCTAGAGTTGATGTAAGCTAATTTTTGTTTATCAAAGTAACTTGGTGCAGCACTTAGTCTGTTTTCATCAAATAATGAAATAAGTTCATCTTTTGATAAAATTTCTTCATCATCTTTAGGACTCCATCCTAGTAATGATAAGAAGTTTAACATCGCTTCTGGCAAGAAGCCTAAGTTTTTATAGTCTTCAATAAATTGAATCGTGTTTGTATCTCTTTTACTTAATTTTTTACGGTCTTCATTTACAATAATTGTCATGTGGCCAAATGTTGGATAATCCCAACCTAATGCATCATATACCATGAGTTGTTTAGGTGTGTTGGTAATATGTTCTTCACCTCTAAATACGTGTGATATTTCCATATAGTGATCATCAATAACAACTGCAAAGTTATAAGTAGGAATACCGTTATCTTTTAAGATAATCCAGTCTTCTACATCTTTAGATTCGAATTTTAGTGTACCACGAATGACATCGTCAAATTCGTATAATACATTTTCTGGCACCCTAAAACGAATAGCAAACTCTTCCGATCCTTCTTTAAAATCTTTATAAGCGTAACCTTTTTCAAGCAGCTCAAATGCGTACTTTTTGTACAGTTCTAGACGGCTTAATTGATTATAAGGACCAAAAGGACCTCCAACATCAACGCCTTCATCCCAGTCCATACCTAACCATTTTAAATTATTTAATTGAGATGTAATACCACCTTCAACATTTCTTGCAACATCAGTATCTTCAATTCTTATAATGAAGTCGCCACCATGGTGACGAGCAAATAAGTAATTGAATAATGCTGTTCTAGCATTACCGATGTGTAAATGTCCTGTAGGTGATGGTGCATAACGCGCTCTAAACTTTTTCATGTTCACCCTCATTTCGCAACCTTTATTATAAATTATTTCGACTAAATAAACAAGTTTATTATGTATTATGCTCGTTATTTATACAACTTCTTATGCCTAATTACCGAATCACCTTGATTTCACCGATTTAAGTGTCAAATGGTGAGATTATACTACTATAAAATCAACAGAAAAGAAAAAACTTCCAGATAATGGAAGTTTTCTTTTGATTGTATATAAATATTAACGTTTTGAGAATTGAGTTGCACGACGTGCTTTTCTTAGACCGTATTTATAACGTTCTTTAGCTCTTGGATCACGAGTTACTAAACCAGCTGGTTTTAACACTTTACGTAAGTCTTCATCAACTTCCATAAGTGCACGTGTAATACCTAAACGGATTGCACCTGCTTGTCCAGTTAAACCGCCACCGTTAACGTTAGCTCTAACATCAAATTTACCAACATTTTCAGTTAATTCTAATGGTTGTAGAACGTCTAGGCGTGTTGCAGCTGAAGGAATATATTCTTCAAACTCTCTACCATTAATAATAAACTTTCCTGTACCAGGAGTTAGGATAACACGAGCAACAGATGACTTTCTGCGTCCTGTACCTAAGTATTGAACTAAATCTTTTGCCATGTAATTATACCTCCAAACTTTCTGGTTGTTGTGCTTGATGTTTATGTTCAGGTCCTGCATATACAAACAGTTTTCTAAACATATCTCTACCAAGAGATGTATGTGGAATCATACCTTTAACTGCTTTTTCAACTAAAGCTGTAGGTTTTTTGACTACTAATTCTTTAGCTGGTGTTTCAGTTAGACCTGATTCATAACCTGAATGCTTATAATAGATCTTATCATTCCATTTGTTACCAGTTAATTTAATTTTTTCTGCGTTAATCACGATCACATAGTCACCTGAGTCTACATGTGGAGTGTAGGTTGGTTTATGTTTTCCTTTTAAAACGCTAGCAACTACAGTTGCTAAACGACCTAAAGTTTTACCTTCAGCATCGACAACATACCACTTGCGTTGGATTGTTGATTCATTTGCCATAAATGTTTTCATATTTTTTTAAACTTTCTCCTTATAATTTTACACTGCTATAAGGGCTGTGGAATATAAGCTTTAAAACGTACCGTGAGATATCTTATAATATTACCTGTAATTTGTCAAGTATATCATACTAAATATGTGATTATTTTCGTATTAAAATAAATCGACTACGCCTTATCTTCTTAAGTTATTTTTACTAGCTTTATGTTCATATAATTTTTTATCTGATATTTCATACACCTTACTAAAGTCGAAAGGCAGTTCTATTTTGGTAGAGCCATAGCTAAATTTAAGTCTATAGTCATTTGAAATTGCAGTTACCGGATGATTTTCCAGTATATTTGCTAGTTTTTTAATCTTATTTGATTAAATTATCTCATAAACCATATTAATAGATTAGAAAAACTATAATGTTTTAACCATAGAGTGATTGTGTGTTAGAATAAAGTAAAAGGATGTGAATATATGAAAGTACTTAATACTATCATTCAAACTAAAAAAATATCTATTATGAATCATAATTTAAAAGGTAACTTTAAAATGAATCCCATATACACTAAACAACTCGTTAAAGAAGACGACTACACTTATACACTGACTCTAATGTTTAGTGTTTTAAATAGTGAAACACACCCCTTTCCAATTGACTTAACAGCACATATGTCTGCAACATTTAACTTCTCTGAAGACTCTAATGAAATTGATATTGAAAACTTTTTACAATTACCAGCTGTTCAAATTATTTATCCACACTTAAGAAGCTTAATTTCAAGTGTGACTGCTAGCGCCTACTTACAGCCTTTACTACTACCTTTAATTAATCCAAATTTATTTCATAATATTTAAGTAAAAGAAAATGGTGTAGCCTAAATTAGGCTACACCATTATATTTTTTCAACAACAACAGCTGTACCCGACATTGAAATTGTAATACCACCATTTTGGGTTGTGGTCGTTTCAATATCAACACCAATAAGTGCATTTGCACCATGGCGAATAGCTTTTCTAATAAAACGTTTTTTAACCTCTATTTTTACTTCTTCGATACGATCAGACATTGCATCATATCGTTCACCTGAAAAGCCTTTAAATATATCATTAAATGATTGGACAGATGTATTTAAACTTATCCCAAAAATATTTTCTTCAAAGATAACATCAATGTATTTAACAATACGATATCCTTCAAGTGTTGGTGTTGTAGCTATAATAAAGTCTTTCATAAATCCCCCTATTAAAAATTATTATGCGATGGTACGCTTTTTAAAATTACCATAGACTTGTTTTACTGGAGTAACAACAATAAACGCTTTACTATCTAGCCTATTAACAAGCTGATGAAGTGTAGTAAACTCATAACTTGAAATCACTACTTTAATTAATGTCTTATCTTGTTTTGTATAACCACCTTGAACATTAATTAATGTAACCCCACGGTAAATGTTTGATAAAATATCGGAAACAATATCTTGTGGATTATTAGTGATCACTTCAACCATTGTAAAGTGGTATGCTGTATGTAATTTATCCGTTACTATGGTTGTAATAATTAATCTTAAGATGGTATAACTAATAACGATACCTGCTGCAGCAAGTGTTTGGGTAACACCTGGTAAAACACCTCTTGAAATTAAATCAGGTGCAGTAATTAACCCACCAAGTAATGCCATGACAATGTTTAACACCATAGAGATAAAGCCTACGCTTTGTCCTTTTTTTAATGAAATGTATTGTGCAATGACATCAAGCCCACCTGTTGATGTACCAAATTTTAATGCACCACCCACGCCAATACCAATTAAGATACCACCTAAAATGGTCGCTGTTAAGGCTTGGGATTCACTGGAAAGACCAATATTAATAGACGGAATAAATCCTAACATGGTTGCTTGAATAAGCACTGAAATCATGGAGTAAATAACAAACTTTTTGGATACACCAAACCAACCTAAAATCATAATTGGTATATTAGATAATGTAATAAATAGACCGAAAAATAAACCTTCCCACCCGGAAGTATCAACACCTAGTGTGAACTTAAGAAAATCCCTAAATAATTGTGCTAAGCCTGGTATACCACCAGTATACATTGGTATAACACTAGCCTCTAAAAACCAGGTAACACCAATACCATAAATCACTGTAAAGACTATGACAGCAATCGTTCTTTTTATTTCTGGTTTAATTTGCCTTTGAAATTTTGTGGAACCAATCCAACTTTTAAGTTTGTTCATCTATTTATCCTATAATCTCATTTAATTTCTTTTCTAAATCAAATCTTTCAAATAATACTTTTGCAGTACCAATTTGTTGTTCTGGGTATAACCCAAATGTTTTAACACTATCTAATCCAGATGCTTCAATATTTAATTGCTCAAATATTTTTATAGCAGTTTCTGGCATATAACTTTGTAGGAAGACAGCTAAGAAGCGAATCGTCTCAACTAAACTATATAATACATGACTTAACTTTTCAGTTTCGCCGTTTTTATTTAAATTCCAAGGTTCAGATAGATCGATATACTTATTTGCTGCTCTAGCAACAATCATAAGTTCTTCAATAGCATCACCTACTCTAAGTTCGTTCATTAATGTAGATACTTTATCTAGTAGCGCTTCACACTTATTCTTTAAACTATATTCAAATGGTTCATTAATCAATACTTTTTTAACTAAACCGTTTTGGTATTTATTCACCATACCAATTGTACGGTTGACTAAATTACCTAAAGTGTTTGCTAAATCTGAGTTATTTCTTTCAATCATTAACTCATAAGTAATATTACCATCAGCTGCAAAAGGTATTTCGTGTAATACATAATATCTTAGAGCATCTACACCAAAATGTTTAACCAAATTATCTGTATAAAGCGTATTGCCAACAGACTTACTCATCTTATTTTTATCTACTAAAACCCATGGGTGACCAAATATCTTTTTAGGTAATGGTAAATCTAGTGCTAGTAATAATGCTGGCCAATAGATTGCGTGGAAACGCATAATATCTTTACCAATTAAATGAAGATCAGCTGGCCAAAACTCTTTCATAGTATCACTACTACTATCTAGATTATAACCTAAACCTGTAATATAGTTACTTAAAGCATCTATCCATACATAAATCACATGCTCTGGATTACTTTTAACTGGAATCCCCCATTTAAAAGAAGTTCTAGATACACTTAAATCTGGCAGTTTTTCACTTAAGAAACTTTGTAGTACTTCATTACGTCTATTTTCAGGTTCAATAAATGAAGGGTTCTCTTTAATGTGTTTAATGATTCTATCTTGATATTTACTTAATTTAAAAAAGTAAGTATCCTCACTCATCCATACAGGAATATCTCCACTAGGAGCTACCCCATCAACGATATCTGTCTTATTTAAAAATGCCTCATCAGCAACAGAGTACCATCCTTCATATTTACCTAGATAAATATCACCTTGCTCAAGTAATCTTTCAAAGATATTTTGAACAGTTTCTTTATGATATGTATCTGTTGTACGTATAAATTTGTCATACTTCACATTCACTAAATCAAAAATACGTTTAATCTCATTAGAGATCATATCTACATAATCAGAAGTCTCTAAATTTTGATTTCTAGCGTTATTTTCAATCTTTTGACCGTGTTCATCGGTTCCTGTTTGAAAATATACGTCATAGCCTTCTAAACGCTTAAAACGGGCAATTGCGTCTGCTAAAATAATTTCATATACGTTACCGATATGAGGAATTGCTGATGCATATGCAATTGCTGTTGATATATAATATTTTTTCTTATCCATTTTTTTATTCCTTTCCATAAAAAAATCCTTAAACTAAAAACTAGTCTAAGGACGAACATCATTTAATAATCCGCGGTACCACCTTAGTTCTATATACAAGGTACATAGCACTTTACTCTTTTAACGCAAAGATTTCACGATTTACCCTACATATCGGATAAATTACTCCAAAAGCCATACGCGTAATCTAAATTTATCTTTCTTCCACCCACAAAAGACTCTCTTTAAAATTTTAAAAGACTACACACTTCTTTTTCATCGTATAGATTCAATTATAAGTATATTATAATATAAAAAATAAAATAAAACCACCCTAGATTCATTAAATAAAATATGTACCATAAATTACGTTTTTCAACAGATTATTTCAACTCTTTTTATCTATTTTATATATTTTGTAGACTTCTGATTTATGAACATTTAAATCCTTACTTGCTTGTTTGATGGCATTTTTTTCGTCATAACCTTGTTTCATATAACTTAAGACAAGTTCGACAGGATCTTCAATTTTGACATCACTTGTAGTGCTTCCTTCTACAACAATAACGTATTCACCACGTGTGTCTAGTGTAGTTTCTAAAATATCTTTGATGTAGCCTCTATAATAAGTTTCAAACTTCTTTGTAAGTTCTCTTGCTACACTCACCTTTCTATTACCTAGTATATCTAGCATATAGGAGAGTGTTTTTTGAACACGGTTTGGAGATTCATAAATAATTAAGGTTTCTTTTCTTGAAACATACATCTTTAATACTTTATTAATTTCACCAAGTTTTCTTGGTAAAAACCCTATAAAGGTAAATGGCTGAGTAAGTATCCCTGATGTGACAAGGGATGCAAGTAGTGCAGATGCACCTGGTATACTTACAACATTATAATTTTTACTAACTAGATCATCGACTAAAATAAAGCCCGGGTCACTAATTAAGGGTGTCCCTGCATCGGATACAAGTGCGACTGACATTTGTTTGTCTAGATAATCAATGACTTGATCTACCATAGAGCGCTCATTAAATTTTTGATAACTTTTTAGGGGCACATGAATATCATATGCATCTAGAAGTTTGGAGGTCACTCTGGTGTCTTCACATAAAATGATGTCTACACTTTTTAATACTTCAATAGCTCTTAAGGTAATATCTTTCAAACTACCAATTGGTGTACTTACAATGTATAGTGTTGGTTTATTAACATCATAACTTATTTGTATGTTCATTTATGATACATCCTTCCATCATAAATTGATTGCATCTCATCGCTGTAGATGCCTTTTTCTTTATACTGAATTAAAGGTGGTTCTACAATTAAATGGCCCTTGCCTTTAAATTTAGCTTCAATCAAGACTTGATTTGGTTCATGATGAAGTGATGGATGAACAAGTCTCATACGTTTTAATTTAAAGTCAAATTTGTTAAGTACTAAAATAATTTCTTCTAATCTATCTGCTTTATGTACCATGAAGAATAGTCCACCATGTTTAATGTTTTTACTAACAGCTTCAATTAAGGTTTCTAAATTAAGATGTATTTCATGTTTAGCAATTTGCATATCCATGTCTATACTTTGTTTGGTTTGACTATTGACCTTAAAAAACGGTGGGTTTGATACAATGATATCTGCATGTTTTTTAGATCTATAAGTCTTTAAGTCCATGTTAACTACATCAAGTCTATATTCTAGGTTATTGAGTTTAATGTTATGAACTGCAAGTTCATAACGTTTTTCTTGAAGTTCAATGCCAGTGATCTGTCCTTGAAATCTTTGAGATAAATACAGCATAATCGCCCCATTACCCGTTCCAAAGTCTAAAATAGATTTGGTATCTTTAGGAATTCTTACAAAGTCACTTAAAATAATGGTATCCATATTAAATGCTTTACCAATATCTGATTCAATATATAATTTAGTACCTAATAAATCTCTTTTAACCATTTCTAATAATACTTTCTAAATCCAGTGCTAATGAGGTAAGTTGTAAACTTATATTGACTGGTAATCTTAAATTTTTAATTTGATCTTGTAATCTTAATATGACACGTTGTGCCGTATCTGATTGAATACGCTTTACATACTCTAATAAGGATTCCATCATAAATTCATAGGTCACTTTTTGATTCATATGTAAATGCAGTATGTCTAAAAAGATTTGACACATTGTATCTAAAATAAAGATGATATATTCTTTATCTTGATATAGTGATTGACTTATCATCATAAACAGTGGCGTAAGCGGTGTTCTTGGATTGTTAAGCCAGTTGATAAAGGTATCAATAAACTCCACAGTATCCATATATTTTTGGTCTGCAAAAATAGCTAAAGCTTCATTTAACTCTTTGGTTAATGAGGTAATAAAATGTGCATTTTTAATATCTATTTCTTGTTCCACTAACACTTGTATAAAACTATCATCAAAAGTGTCTGTTAACCTAATAATTTGAGCACGGCTCAAAATAGTAGGTAACATGAGGTTGATATCGTCTACGAGTAAAAATCCAATAGTGGCATCATCTTTTGGTTCTTCTAAGAATTTTAATAAAGAGTTTGCTGCTTGAGTAGACATAGACTCTGCTTGTTCTATAATAAAAATTCTAGGACCACTCACTAAAGATGTTTTAGAAAACTCTTGTTGTAGACTCATGATCTGGTCTTTTTTTATAGATTGACCTTCACTTGTAATATAGACTAAATTCGGATGATTCAAGTTATCTAATTGATGTTTTAGGGTTGAATAGTCGTTATGATGTTTAAAGATTAAATAAGCGATATCTTTTACTAAATTTTGTTTGGTAATACCTAAAGACCCACTTATAACATATAAGTGGGAAAGTCTTTCTTTTTCAATTGCGTATTTAAATCTTTCAACTATTTTATTCATAGGCGTCTTAATATGTTATCCAATATAACTTGATAGATTGCATCAATCGTTTGATTACCATCGATAACGATGATACGGTCATTAAACATTTCAGATATATGTAGGTAACCTTCGCGTACCTTTTGATGAAATGTTTGAACTTCCATATCTAGTCTATCCGTTTTATGTAATCTGTTTTTCTTTACTCTGTCTATCCCTGTTTTAGGATCTAAGTCAATATAAAATGTTAAATCGGGTAAGTATTTTAAAGCGTAACTATTAATACTTTGAACAAATTCCATACCAAGGTTTCTACCAAATGCTTGATACGCAAAAGATGAATCAATATATCGGTCACAAAGTATAATTTTATCTAAATTAGGAATAATGACCTCATCTAAGTGTTGTGCTCTACTTGCTGCAAATAAAAGTGCTTCGGTATGTGCAGTGATTTCTGTGTTTTTATTGTCCAATAATACTGAACGAATTTTTTCCGCAACCTTAGATCCACCAGGTTCACGCGTGGTTAATACATCATATTGTTTCTCTAGTAGTGTGTGTTTTAGTTTTTCGATTAAGGTGGTTTTTCCACTACCTTCTCCGCCTTCAAATGTAATAAACATAATGCATGCCCCTTTTCCTAATCTTAATAATAAATATGTTTTAAATAAAGACCTTTAGCATCTGCAGTTTTTGCAGATAACGCTCTATTTTTAGTTTCTAGTAATATTTCTAATTGATTTTGAGGTTTTTTTGAGGTTGCTATTGCAATCACATTCCCCATAATAATACGCACCATATATCTTAAAAAACTATTTCCGTGGATGCTAAATATATAGTGTGTTTTAGTTTCTTTATAATCAAAACTATAAACTGTTTTGATTGGTGGTTTTTGTTCCTTATTTGGACTAAACCCACTAAAGTCGTGAGTCCCTACAATAGTATGTAACTTATCCTTAACAAGATCGATGTCAAAGTTTTTTACATAAAGTTCGTGGTTTCCTCTAAAAACTGTAGATGGTTGTTTTGCTATTTTATAAATATATCTTTTAGACTTCGCGCTGTGTCTTGCATGAAAGTCCTCCCTTACAGGTGTAACTTTCATCACTCTAATATCTGTTGGTAGTCTTTTATTTAAAGCATCTACCCATTGATCGGATGATAATTCAATATCTGAATCAAAATGAAGCACTTGATGTAGTGCATGTACACCCTTATCTGTTCTAGAAGCGGCAAAGGTTTCTATATCTATTTGTGTCATTAGTCTAAATGCTTTTTCTATAACTGTTTGGATACCTAATTGATTAATTTGTTTTTGATAGCCACTATAATTAGTGCCATCATAACTAAACACTGCCTTATAACGCAAATCTAGTCACCAACAATCCAACAATTATAAGTATAACAACACTTAAACTTAATATATCTTTATAGTTAATTTTATAGACATCTAACTTTGTTCTAGGTTCTCCTATAATATAGCCTCTTGCTTCCATCGCATTACTTAAATCATCTGCTCTATCAAAACTAATAACAAATACAGGAATTAATAGTGCAATGATTTGTCTAATCTTTTGACGTAGTGTAGACTCATTAAAATCAGCACCTCGAGAGGTTTGAGCTTTCATAATCTTATCTGTTTCAACAAGTAATGTTGGAATAGATCTTAAAGTTAAAGATATCATCATTGAGAAAATATATGTAGGAATTTTAATAATTCTTAATGGTTTCATTAAAGATTCTAAGCCATCATTTAATTCAATTGTAGATGTTGTAAATGTCAGCAAGGATGCGACAACCATTACAGCAATAATTCTTAAGAAGATGAAACCACCACGAACTAGCCCCTCCGGAAATACTTTAAAATCATAATCAAAGTTAAATACTATGTCATAAGATGGTATATACATTCTAACCGCCCACTGTAAAACAAATATCAATACTACATAAGTGAAAAACCAAGTAGTACGAAACTTGATTTTAGGTTTTAAATAGTGATATAAGAATGTCAATACTACTAAACCTATCACCGATATAAAGCTTAAAGTCATTGGTTGATCAAGTAATGCAGTTTGATCTGCAGGTTGTATGGTAAATAGTTGAATGATAAATGTGAATGTCATTAAAAATACAATAGCTTTAAGACCTTGAAGTACCTTACCAATACGAATACCTGATAAAAAGACTATACCTAATGAAAATAGAAATAATGAAATCATCCAAATAATATTTTCAGGTTCTGAACTAATTGGTACTAAAAAGATTGCTACAATAAGTAAAATCATGCTCATGATTTTAATTCTAGGATCTAGTTTATGTAAAATAGAATTTCCTGCAATATATTGCCCTATTTTAATATTCATTCTTGTACCTCCTTTAAGTGTTTAAGGAGTTCTTCATTGGATAGTACTAACTTCTTAGGATAGCCTAATGTATGATGTAGATGATTTAGTACTTTCATTGGTGTTGGATAGTCTAAGTGGAATGTATCAAAGTCTTTATGTGTAAATAGTACTTCTTTGGGTCCATCAAACACGATTTGACCCTTGTCTAATACAACCACACGTTTGGCATATTTAGCAACAATATCCATGTCATGAGAAATCATGACAATCGTTTTATTTTCTTTTATATGGATATCATTAAACATATCCATGATATCATCTTTACCCTGAGGATCTAGACCACGTGTTGGTTCATCTAACACTAAAATATGTGGTTTCATTGCTAGAATACCTGCAATGGCTACTCTTCTCATTTGACCACCTGATATTCTAAATGGTGATTCGTGATATAAAGATTCATCAATACCTACAATTTGCAGTGCTTCTTTAGCATATTCATGGGCATGTGCTTTAGTTTCTTTAAAGTTAGATGGACCAAATTCAACATCCTTTAAGATGTCAACTTCAAATAATTGATATTCGGGAAATTGAAAGACTAAACCTACTTTTTGACGTAAGTGGTTCACCTTAATTTTCTTTTTCGAAGGTAGCATTGTACCTAGTATATTAATTTGACCAGATGTTGGACGCATTAGAGCATTAAGGTGTTGAACAAGTGTGGATTTGCCACTACCTGTTTGACCTACAATAGCAATAAACTCACCAGTCTCATGAATGGTTAAGTTGATATTATTTATTGCATGATATAGTTCCTTAAATCCTTTGTAGGCATGTCCTACTTCTTTAAGTTGTATGTCCATAGTTCTTCTACCAGTTTTTTATTATTTTTTAGTTCTTGATCATTTAACACGTCAATATATACCTTTAAACCTAAAGGTATTGTTAATTTAGATTGTTCTAATAATTCTTTTTGTAAAAACAGTTCAGATGGTTTACCTTCAGCTATTAATCTTCCATCTTTTAAAATGATTGCATAATCGCTTTTTAAAGCAAAGTCTAAATCATGGGTAATTGTAATAATTGTTTGATTTTGTTCGTGGTTAAGTTTCGTAATTAAAGAAGTTACTTCTGCTACACCCTCAGGATCTAGCATGGATGTGGATTCATCAAAAATAATCAAATCTTTATGCATTGCAAGCGCACCAGCGATTGCAACTCTTTGCTTTTGTCCGCCAGATAATTGGAATGGTTCTTTTTTAAGGTAATCTTCCATCCCTACTAATTTAGCGTATTTTTCAACACGTTCAACAATCTCTTTTTGAGGTATTTGCATATTTTCTAATCCAAAAGCAATATCATGTCTAACTGTAACACCAACAAATTGGTTATCTGGGTTTTGAAATACAATACCCACCTTTTTTCTAACATCATTAACCGTATCTTCTGTTAACAAAATATCATCAATATAAATATTGCCGCTTTCAGCTTTAAGTAATCCAACTAATAGTTTGGCTAGTGTAGATTTACCACTACCATTGTGACCTAAAATAGATACCCAACTACCTTTAGGTATATTAAAAGTTAAGTCCTTAATTGTCTCTTTAGTTTCATCATATGTAAAATTTAAATTTTCTACTTTTATCAAAATAATAACCACCAATCTTGCTTCTTTTTATTATATCATTATTCACGCCTAATTTGGCGATGTACTTGGCCTAAAATATGTTTATGGTATATTTTTTTATTTTCGTAAGTTTCACATATCTGTTCTATTTGGTAAAATATTATGCCTTATTGCGTTATAATAAATATAAGATTATAAGGATGTGATCACTCATGTTATTTGATTTAACAAAAGAAAACTTTAGGGATTTGGTCCACAAAACATCAGGTTATGTATTAATTGAGTTTTATGGTCCTGCTTGTAAAAGTTGCCAATCACTTTTAACTATATTAGAAGATATTTCTGATGATTATTACGGAAAAATAAAAGTATTTAAAATTAATTGTGAAACTGAAAGTGAACTTGCTGATTTATTTGATATTTTTAGTCTACCCACAATGATTTTATTTGAACATGGTAGCCAGGTTAAAGAATTAACTGGATTGCATAGTTATGAAGATATTGAAAGTTGGTTAAGTATATGATGGATGCTATCGTGATTGGTGTTGGTCCAGCTGGTATATCTACTGCCATTAATTTAAGAAAGTTAAATCTTTCTGTTCTGGTATTAGGTAAAGATAAAGGTCAACTTTCTAATTTAGATGTAATTGATAATCTTTACGGTCATGGTCCTATTGCTGGAGAACAGTTAATTACTAAAGGCATTATGCAATCACGTCAACTCGGTATTGAAGTTAAAAATGAGTCCGTATTGAACATTGAGGATTTATCTGGTCACTTTGTAGTTACTACAACGCACCAAACCTATGAAGCTAAGACAGTGGTCTTAGCTACTGGTAAACCTAGAGTTCAAATTAATTTAGAGGGCTATCAGACATTTAAATCTAAAGGTATTCATTTATGTACGACTTGCGATGGTTTATTCTACAAAAATAAGAAAGTTGCTTTAATAGGCAATGGTGCTTATTTAGAACATGAACTAGAAACGCTAGAAAATTATACTAAAGATATCATGATTTTCACAAATGGTTTACCTTATACACATAAAAAATATCCCGTGATAAAAGATAAATTAGTTGCATTTATTGGTGAAAAACGACTAACACATATAAAAACAACAAATGATAGTTATCAGGTCAATGGTGTGTTCTTAGCGATAAGTCACCCTATGGCAACCGAGTTATCCTTAAAATTAGGTGTCCTTATGAAAGATGATAATATCGTTGTAGATAATTATATGCAAACAAATATTAAGGGTTTGTTTGCAGCAGGTGATTGCGTTGGTGGCATGCTACAAATACCAAAAGCAATTCATGATGGGTTTATGGCTGCTCATGGAATAAATCAGTACCTAAGAGGTAGTTCGCATGGAAATAACAAGTACTCATATTGATAATTACTTACTAACGATTGAATCTAATAGATTAGATGATATTTTAATACTTACGAATCTACTATCTAAAGTAACTGGGAGATCTCCAAAACTTTGGGGCAGTAGTATCATCGGATATGGTAATCTATTCTACAAGTATCCATCTAAAACATCAGGTCATATGCCTATTATTGGATTATCTAGTAGAAAACAAGCCATCACACTTTATTTATCTTATGATGTGAATCAGTTTGACATATTAAGTAGTCTTGGAAAATACACCACAGGAAAAGGTTGTCTGTACATCAAAAAATTAGAAGATGTTGATCTTGATATATTAGAAAAACTTCTACATCAAGTTTATCACCATGTACTGAATTTAGATTTTGTAAAACTTATTGATTAAATTACACTCAATAAAAAATCCTATCGTTTTGATAGGATTTTTTTGTAACTTAGAATTTAGAATCATCAATACTACTTAAATATGCATTGACAGGTTTTAGAATTTCTTCTATTGTACCATCCATAAATGGATTTGGTAATTTAGCTTCATTAAGAAGTCTAACAAAACTATATTGACCACCCATCTTACATAATTCTAAATAGCGTTGCCAAGTCTTTTTAGGGTCTTTTTGATTGTGTCCCCAGAAGTCAAATGCAAGTACTTGTGCGAGTGTATAATCAATATAATAGAACGGATCTTGGAAGATATGTCCTTGTCTAAACCAGAATAAACCTTCACCTACTGGATCTGCTCCTTCATAAATCTTCCATGGTTGATAGATTCTTTCTAACTTTTTCCAAGTATCTTTACGCATTTTAGGTGTCATATTTGGATTACCATACACTTCATGTTGGAAGTGGTCTACAAGTGCTCCATATGGTAAAAATTCAAGTCCACCAGAAAGGTGTGCAAATTTATATTTATCTGTATCTTCTTTAAAGAATAACTCCATATATGGCCATGCTAGAAATTCCATACTCATCGAGTGAATTTCTGCTGCTTCATAGCCTGGCCATCTGTATTCAGGGATTAAGTCTTTAGACATATATACTTGGAAAGCATGACCTGCTTCGTGCGTTAATACGTCAACATCACCTGATGTACCATTAAAATTAGCAAAGATAAATGGCGCTTGATAATCTGGGATATATGTACAATAACCGCCACCTTCTTTATTCGCTTTACTATCTAAATCTAATAGTTCACTGTCGACTAAAAATCTAAAGAACTTCGATGTTTCCGGGCTTAATTCATCATACATTTTAATCGCCTGTTCAACTTGCCATGCTCTATCCCCTTTAGGTTTAGTGTTTCCATTTAAGAAGGTTAACCCTAAGTCATAGCTCATCATTTTATCTAAGCCTAAGCGTTTTTGACGACGTTTCATTAAATCACTTACAACTGGTACTATTTTTTCTGCAATTTGTTCTCTATAGGATTGAACATCTTCTGCATGATAGTCTACACGTTTTAATCTATCATAACCTAATTGGATGAAGTTTTCATATCCTAATTTGGTTGCGATTGTTGTACGTACTTTAACTAGGTTATCATAGACTTCATCAAAAAGGGGCTCTTTTTCTTTATACCAATTAGATATTGCTTTAGCTGCTTCTTTTCTAATTTTTCTATCTTTATGTGTTGTAAAAGGTGCCATTTGGGATAAGTTATAAACTTTACCTTCAAATGTTATTTGAGCACTTGATCTAATTTTGACATACTCTGTTGTATATTTGTTTTCCAACTGTAAGTCAGCAATGACTTCATCATTGAATGTTTTATTACTTAGTTCTGCTTTTTTAAAGATAAGTTCACCAAGCGATGCTTCTAATTCACTTCTAAACTTAGATGATAAAAGTGCATTAGTAAATTTAACTGCAGAGGATTCAATTAAAGGCGCTGCATTATCAACAAATGCTTGTTCATCATCATAAAAGGTATTCGATGTATCAATTGAGTGTCTAATTAAGACAAGTTGCATTTGTGTATCCACATTATCCATGATCTTATGGTATAGTTTGACAACACTTAATGCTTCTTTAGCATCTTGTGCTTCAGTTAAATTATTGGTAAGTTCTTCTAATTTAGATTTTAAATCCTCTAAGTTAGGTCTTTCATAAGTATATTCATTAAACTTCATGACTTTGTTCTCCTGTTATCTTTTTTTAAAACAATCATTTTGGTGATCATTATATATACCAACTGCTTGTAAGAAGGCATAAATTGTAATACTGCCTACAAATTTAAATCCTAATCTTTTTAATTCTTTACTGATAAGTTTAGATATATCTGTTTCAGTTGGTGTATGTTTAGGTACTTTAATGTCGTGTACCACTACTTTATGGTCCACATAGGACCATAAAAAGTTTGAAAAACTTACTGTTTGTCCAAAATGCTTTATATACATTTTTGCATTATGAATCATAGCTTCTATTTTAAGCCTGTTTCTAATAATCTTAGGGTTATTTAGTAAACTATTTATTTTTTCATCATCATAACTTATCATGATGTATGGATCAAAGTTATCAAACGCTTCTAAGATATCTTTTCTCTTGTTTAAAACAATTGACCAAGACAGTCCTGCTTGTTGCATGTCTAAAAGTAACTTTTTAAATAGTTTTAAATCATCATATACAGGTACACCCCATTCATGATCATGATAGTGTGCCATGTTTTCAGTAGATTTTGCCCAATGACATCTAGTTAAAGTAGACATCTACATACTCCGGAAAATCTATAAATGGATTTCTATTACCTTGGAAACTGTAAATTACGTTATTTCTGTTGATTTCAAACGGTGATACTGGATCTAATTCATGCCACTTAATAAGTAGTGATAAGACACCCATGACTGCACCTTCACTTGTATAGGCACTATCAACAATATTATCATCACGCAATGTTAATATATCAGGATATCTTGCTACCATATAAAATAATATACGAGCAACATCACCTTTATAATTTTCCCCTGGATAATAGGCAGTAGTTCCTACAAGTCCATAACTTGTTGCTTCCATAAAATATCTATTTGATCTAGAACTATTTACTCTAGGGTCTATTGCTCTTAAATTATGCACATCACTCGCTTGATTTCTATTTGATCCGGATACTCTATCCATTGCTAGTCTAGAGTTTGGCCAAACATGTTCCCTAGCCCATGTAGCACCACCGTCCCAATAACGAACAATTTCATGACCAGAGTAAATACCATCTAAATAAGTTTTATCTCCATTAGTTACGATATCTGACATTTCAAGAACGAACCTTGCTTCATCATAACTAATGAGTCTTCTATGTGTATTAACTAATATATTTGTAAGTTCTGTTTTAAATGCATTACCTGTTAAACCATTTAATGAAGCGTAATACCCGAGTAATCCTTCATTAGATAGTGCATTAAATCCTGGAGGCGTTAATTTACTTCTATGTGTTTCAAAGGCTTGTCTAATGGCTTCTAGGTCTGTATCTGGTTCTTCTTCTTTAATAATTTCAACTAATACTTTAGATGAAGTACTACCAAATACTTTGATATCATCGATAAATATTTGTTCACCAGTTGTAATATTAGATGTTGCTACAAGTTCAAATTTAAGTTTGATTGGACCAATTTGATTGATTGTTGCTTGATAAACTATTGGTGTTGCTGTAAGTTCAAATGGATATGTCGCTAGGACTTCACCTAAACTATTTAAGACCTTTAAAGATAAATTATGATTTGAAGATTTTGCTAGAAAACTTATCTTTGTAACACCCTCTAATAAAAAGTTAGTTTGCAAGTATGGCGTATTGGTGCCATTTCTAAGTTGTACAGACTTCAAACCTTCAATCGGTTTTGTAGTCGATGCTGTACCATTTAAGATACTGTACTGATAATCTAATGGTCCATCAATTCTTGGTGTTGTATTATTGGAATAATTTGTTCTTGCTAAAAATGCACTGGATTCAAAGTTTTCTTTATATATTGTAAGGTCATCAAACTTTAAAAATACATTAAACAATACATATTGTTCCCCAGATGGAAATACTACTTTAACAATCATTTCTGTCTCATTTAAAAATAGACTTTCAAATGGTTTTAAGTCAATGTAATTTGTTAATGTTTCAGTAAATGGTTCATCTAATATGTCACCGTTTTTAATATAATATTGATACTGTAGGGCATCATTTAATCCTTCAAAACTCACCACTGTATCATCGACTTCATAATCCATTGTAGTCGGTGTTACAAACTTACCATGAAGTGTAAGATCTGTTGTTACTAATTCATTAAAGTCATAGAATGTTAAATAGGTGTTATCCGTAAACCAGCCAACAAATATTTGACCTTCTTTTACTGGATTATTTGGCATCTCTAATTCTATATTAGCCGTTGAAACTCTATTTATAGTAGGTATATCCGTGTTTGTTTCAAATGTTACTAGTACATAACCTTCCCTTGATTCAAAGACTGTATAAAGGTCTAAATCGGTTGTAACTTCTGTACTTATATCAAATGTAGCATCATCTTCAATATATTTATATCCAGTTAAGATAACACCTTCATGACTATATACGATATCACTTAATGTACTACCATAATTAATGTTAAAAATATTTATTTCATTCATAACTGTATCATAAATACTTACATTAAAAGTCTTTACTTCAAACTTCGCATAAAGGTTTAATGCAGACTCATACGCATATTTAGGGATATAGGCATTTGTAAAATTTTCATTTAAATACCATCCTTTAAAATCATACCCTGTTTTATTGGGTAGTTGACTCATATTAAAATCTTCATTAGTAAAATCAGTTACCATCACACTATAACTTTCTTCATCAACAATATGAAAAGTCACTTCATAATTCTTTTCATTTAGTAAGTCCGTGATTATATCACATGAACTTAAAAGAAAGATACTACTTACTATCATAAGTAAAATTGCTATTTTTCTCATCTTGCCTCCTCATTGGTTTACTTAATTTATTGTACCATAGAACCTAATCATAAAAATAGGTGCTTACATTTAAGCACCTATCTAAATTATTCATCAAACATGTCTATGTTATTTTTATCTTTTTTTGATATGCGTTTTTCTTCTTTTTTCATGCGCTTATCAGCCTTTTTTTGAATTGCTGCAGCTTTTTTATCTGCAAGTGCTTGGCTTTTCTGTTCGCGAAGAGAACGTTTGTGATCACGTTTTTCACGTTTTGATTGACCCGCTTCAGTTAAAAATACACGTGTACCAAGGCGTACTTCATTTAAATTAACAAAATCAAATGTGATATATTGGCGTTCATTCGCTGAACGTTTTACTATTTCATATTGATTTTGAGTGATAGTAACTTTCTTGACACTCTTTGATATAAATACAACTTTACCGGTTAGCTTAACCTTATCTCCATTGACTGCTTTATAATGATCTGTTAAACCATCTGTATGAACATGCCAAGCTTTACCTTTTGAAAATAAAACTGTTTCCCCATTGTCAGCTTTATAGACTTTCATGTCTTTGCTCATTTCCCTTTTACCTCCGTCTCATACATTTAATACGTATTGAAAAAATACTTATGTATGTATTGATTACTATTATTATAGCATGAATTACCAATCTTTATTCATTTTGATAACTAAAATATTAGGTGTTGTTTTTAATACGATTTAATTTACTTAAGATAATTAGTAAAAGTAAAATAAAAAACCTTCTAATGATAGAAGGTTTTTAGAATTTAATATTAAATAAATTCGATGATTGCCATCGGTGCTGCATCGCCACGGCGAGGCACAGTTTTAATAATTCTTGTATATCCACCTGTACGATCGTTGTAACGTGGTGCAATTACGCTAAATAGCTTTTGAAGTGCATCTTTGCCTTCACCAGCATCTTCTAAACGTACTGTTTCAGCTGCTTGTCTACGAGCTGCTAAAGTACCTTTTTTAGCTAATGTGACCATTTTATCAGCAACGCGTTGTACGGATTTTGCTTTTGCTTCTGTTGTCGTAATACGATCATTGATGATTAAGTCTGTTACTAAATCGCGTAGTAAAGCTTCTCTTTGATCAGTCGTACGGCGTAGTCTTGATGGTATTGCCATAATTATTACTCCTTATCTTCGTCTGAATCAAATCCGAATCTTGCTTCTTTTGAAGTAGAGTGCTCGAATTCAAGTCCATGTTCTGCTAATTTTTCTTTTAATTCTTTGAATGATTTTCTACCTAATGAACGTAGTCTCATAACTTCTTCTTCAGATAATTTTAGTAATTCACCAACTGTAGTGATACCACTACGTTTTAGTGAGTTGAATAAACGAACTGATAAATCAAGTTGTTCAATCTTAGTATCTGATTTTTTGCTTGCTGGTTCTTCTTCAATATCGCGAATGAAATCAAATTCACTAGCTCTTTCAGAAATATCTACAAGTACTTGGAAGTGATCCACTAACATCTTAGATGCAAGTGCTAAAGCTTCTTTGGCTAAGATAGCACCATTTGTTTCAATTTCAATTGTTAGTTCATCTAAATCACCACGTGTTTTTTCTACACTGTAGATAACGCGTTCAACTGGTGTATAAAGTGAGTCAATTGGAATAACGTTTAATTCGTATTTAGAATATTGTTTATTTTGGTCAGCCGGTACATAACCAATACCACGTCTAACTGTAACTGTCATATTGAACTTAGCACCTTCTGCTAGTGTTGCAATATGTTGGTCTTTATTGACAACTTCGATGTCGTCTGCCAAATTAAAATCACCTGCAGTAATCACAGCTGGACCTTCTGCATATAATTCTAATTGTTGTTCATACTGTGGATCTTGTGAATCAACTGAGAATACGACCTTTTTAAGGTTAAGAACGATTCCCATCACATCTTCATAAACGCCTTCAATGGTAGAAAACTCGTGCTCCACACCTTCAATTTTAACATTGACGATTGCAGCACCTGGTAATGATGATAATAAGACACGTCTTAATGCATTACCTAAGGTTAACCCATAACCGCGTTCAAGTGGTTTGATTAAGAAGCGTCCCAAGTTACCTTCTTGAGATATTTCTTCGACAGATGTTGGTTTTTCAAATTTTAAATCTTTCACAAGTTTACCTCCTATGGTTTAAATTAGTTACGTGGACGTTTTGGTGGACGACATCCATTATGAGGAACTGGCGTCACATCTTTAATCGCTGTAATTTCTAATCCTGCTGCTTGTAAACTTCTAATTGCAGCCTCTCTACCAGGTCCTGGACCTTTAACATATACTTCTACACGAGCCATACCGTTGTCCATTGCACCTTTAGCTGCTGCTTCACTTGTAAGTTGAGCTGCAAATGGTGTAGATTTTCTTGATCCTTTAATACCTAAAGCACCAGCACTTGACCAAGAGATAGCGTTACCTGCTGGGTCTGTGATAGTTACGATTGTATTATTGAAAGTTGTATGAATGTGAGCAATACCTGAAGGTATGTTTTTTCTTACTCTTCTTTTAGTTGTTTTTCTTTTTTGAGCTGCCATTATTATTTACCTGCCTGTTTCTTTCCAGTAACCGCTTTAGGTTTCCCTTTACGAGTACGTGCATTGTTTCTTGTGTTTTGACCGTTTACAGGTAAGCCTTTACGGTGTCTAATACCGCGATATGAACCAATTTCCATTAAACGTTTGATGTTTAATGTTGACTCTCTACGTAAGTCACCTTCTGTAACGATTTTCGCTACTTCGCCACGGATTGCTGATAATTGATCGTCATTTAGGTCTTTAACACGAATATCTTCTGATACATTAGCATTCTTTAGCACTTCTTGTGCTGTAGTTTGACCAATGCCATAGATGTATTGTAACGAGATAACCACTCGTTTTTGAGTAGGGATGTCTACTCCTGCAATTCTTGCCATAGTTTAATCTCCTTAACCTTGTCTTTGATTGTGTCTTCTATTTTTTTTGTTGATCACGTATACGCGACCTTTACGGCGCACAATGATGTCATCTGCGCTGCGCTTTTTAACTGATGCTTTAACTTTCATTTTAATTGCTCCTTATTTTTTGCGGTATGTAATACGTCCGCGTGATAAATCATATGGTGATAATTCAACTGTTACTTTATCACCAGGTAAAATGCGTATGTTGTGGATACGGATTTTACCAGATACGTGTGCTATAACCGTGTGACCGTTGTCTAGCTCAACTATAAATTTTGTGTTCGGTAAAATTTCTTTAACCTTTGCTTCAACTTCTATTAAATCTTCTCTTGCCATAATTACTCCTTTGTTTTAGTCAATACTTCATAGCCTGTTTCGGTTACAAGTACCGTATGCTCGAAATGTGCACTATATGATTTGTCTTGTGTAACTGTTGTCCAACCGTCTTTTAAGATACGAACTCTTTTAGTACCTATATTGACCATTGGTTCTACACAAAAGGTCATTCCAGCTTTTAATATCACATTATTTGGTTCATAACCAAAGTTAGGAATTGCTGGATCTTCATGGAGACTTTGACCGATGCCATGACCGGTAAATTCTTCAACAATACCATAGCCATGTGGTCTAATGGTTTGTTCAACTGCTTTAGAAATCTCATTGACGCTTGCACCTGGTTTAATAACCGCTAAGCCATTCCATAGTGCTTCTTCTGTTACTTCTAACAACTTTTTGACTTCATTTGAGATAACCCCAACAGGAAATGTCCATGCAGAGTCAGCGTGATAACCCTTATAATTCACACCTAAATCGAGTGATAGAATATCGCCATCTTTGAGAACCTTCTTTTTGGAAGGTATACCGTGAATCACAACTTCATTGACAGATGCACAAATCGATCCATCAAATCCTTGGTATCCTTTAAATGACGGTGTTGCATCATTTTCGAGTATGAAATTATGTGCGAGCATATCAAGCTCATGTGTGGTAACACCTGGCTTAATGAAAGGAATTAGATATTCCCTAGTACGTGCCAAGATGTCACCAGCTGTTTTCATGAGTTCAATTTCTCTAGAACTTTTTATTGTAATCATTTTTGCTCCAGAATTTCTAATACATGTTTTGTAATCATCTCTAAAGGTTGATTACCATCAACATCCATAAGTAAGTTCTTATTTGCATAATACTTAATTAGCGGGAATGTCTCTTCTTTGTAAACACTAAGTCTACGAATAATTGTTTCTTTTTGATCATCTTTTCTTTGAACCAAGGTTGCACCATCATTATCACAAATACCTGCCACTTTTGGTGGATAGTTATCAACATGATATATAGCACCACATACTGGGCATGTTCTTCTACCTGTGATTCGTTTAACAATAACTTCATCACTTGATGAAATATTTAATACTATATCAAGTTTTTGATTTGTTACCGTTAATAGATTGTCTAAGAAAATTGCTTGATCAGGTGTTCTTGGATATCCATCGAAGATAAATCCTTTTTCAACATCTTTCTGACTTAGGCGATCTTTAACCATTTGATTGGTTACATCATCAGGTACAAGCAGCCCTTGGTCTGTATACTTTTTAGCTTCCAAACCAAGTGGCGTACTACCCTTTATATGTGTTCTGAACATATCACCGGTTGATATATGTGGGATATTTAATGTCTGTGAAATTATTTTTGCCTGTGATCCCTTGCCTGCCCCAGGAGGGCCTACAAATATCATCCTTGTTTTCATTAGAACAATCCTTGATACGTCTCTTGATTAGCTTGTGCTTCAAGTTGTTGTGTAGTGTCTGCAGCAACCCCAACTACGATTAATAGCCCGGTTCCACCTAAGGTGATGCTTGCAGCTTCTGCACCTACAAAGCCGAATACCCATGCAGTAATAATTGGAAGTGCAGCTAATACAACTAAGTATACTGTACCAATAACTGTGACTTTAAATAGAATTCTAGCAATATAGTTTTTAGTATCATCTCCTGGTCTTACACCTGGCACATATGCATTAGATTTTGATAAGTTATCAGCAATCTTATGTGGATTTGTTACCATGAATGTATAGAAGAATGAGAATGCAATGATTAAGATAAGATAAATAATGAATCCAAGTGGTTCTTGGTAATTGAAGATTGCATTGATCCAACTTTGAGTCCCTGCACCTAAACTACCTTCTAAGAAACCAACAATGGAAAGTGGAACTGATAGGATGGTTGATGCGAAGATTACAGGTAATACCCCAGCAGAGTTAATCTTTAATGGGATATTTGAATCTGTTCTTGTTTTACCACCTTGTCTATTTGCATAGTTTATAGGAATCTTACGTTTAGCGATGTTCATATAAACAACACCTAATAAAATACCTACATAAAGTAATAGAATTAATACATAGATTAAGATGTCAGTCCATTCACCTGTACCTAAGTATTTATCACTTAAAGTTGTGATCATAATCGGAATAGATGTTAACACACCCACACCAATTAATATAGATGAACCATTACCAACACCTTTAGCTGTAATTAGATCAGCTAGCCAAATTGCAAATGCAGAACCTGCAGTTACAACTAAAGCCATATAAAAGTAAGTAAAGAATCCACTATCTACGCCCACTTGAATTTGTGAGCCTCTAACACCTGTACCTAAAATTAAGAGTAAACTTTGAGCAAACGCTAATACGATTGCTAAGTACTTAGTCATACGTTGAGTTTTAACTTTCCCCGTATCACCTTGTTCTTGCCACTCTTTCATAGAAGGAACAACTGTTTGTAATAATTGTACTGCAATAGATGCAGTGATATAAGGTGAAATCCCTAGAGATAACACACTAAAACGTGCCAATGCTTGTCCTGTATAGCTATTTAAAATACCTAAGAATCCTGATGACCATGTTTGATTGCTTCTGAAAAGTTCAATGTTAAACAATGGAATTGGGATGTAACTTGCGACTCTAAATATGAAGATAAGTAATAACGTTATACCCACACGAGCCATAACTGAATTATTTGCTAATACATTTTTTATGCGCTGCCACATTTTAGATCACCTCGATTGTTCCACCAGCTGCTTCAATTGCTTCTTTAGCACTGTTTGAGAATTTGTTTGCTTTAACAGTTAGCTTTTTCTCTAACTTTCCATCAGCTAATATTTTAACGCCTGCTAATACTTTAGAAACTAATTTAGTTTGTAATAGTAATTCAGGTGTTACGACAGTACCGTCTTCAAAAACATTAAGCTCTTTGGTGTTCACAATCGCGTACTCTACTCTAGTGTGGTTGTTGAATCCACGTTTTGGAATACGTTGGAAGAATGGAATTTGTCCACCTTCGAATCCTGGACGTACACCGCCACCAGATCTTGCTTTTTGACCTTTATGTCCTTTACCAGAGGTTTTACCTGTACCACTACCTGGTCCGCGTCCTAAACGTTTTTTAGAATGTCTTGCTCCAGGAACTGGTTTTAAATTGCTTAATATCATGGTTTGCCTCCTTATTCTTTTTCCACTACAACTAGGTGACCAATTGTGTTGATCATACCGTTGATAGCGTCGTTTTCTACTTTTGAAACACTTTGTCCAATTTTTCTTAAACCGAGTGCGTGAGCGGTTTTAACTTGGTTTGGACGTCTACCGATTAATGATTTCTTTAATGTAATCTTTAACATAAGTTTACACCAAGTTCTCGATAGATACACCACGTAGCTTAGCTACAGCTTCTGGTGTTGTTAGAGATTCTAAACCTTGGAAAGTAGCACGCACTACGTTAATTGCAGTTTTAGAACCTAATGATTTACTTAATACGTCATGGATACCAGCTAAGTCAAAGATGATACGAGCCGCACCACCTGCAATGATCCCTGTACCAGGTGCAGCAGGTTTAATAACGATACGTCCACCACCGAATACGCCTAGTACTTGGTGAGGAATTGTAGAGTTCTTTAACGGAATATCAATGATATTTCTCTTAGCATTTTCCACTGCTTTTTTGATTGCTTCAGGTACTTCGGATGCTTTACCTGTACCAAAACCAACTTTACCTTGTTTGTTACCTACAACAACAAGTGCAGCAAAACGGAAACGGCGTCCACCTTTAACGACTTTAGTTACACGATTAATCGCTACAACTTCTTCTTCAAAAACGATTTCTTCTTTGTTATCTGTAAAATTTTGTGCCATGATAGACTCCTTTCCTAGAATTCTAAGCCGGCAGCTCTTGCTGCTTCAGCTAATGCCTTCACACGTCCGTGGTATAAATAACCACCGCGGTCAAAGACAACTTTTGTGATACCTAACTTTAAAGCTTGCTCAGCAACAGCTTTACCTAATGCTGTAGCACCTTCAATGTTAGCGCCCACTTTTAGTTCTTTAGTGTTTGCACTTGTTAGTGTGTTATGAGTTTCGTCATTAATGATTTGAACATAAATCGCGGTATTGGAACGAAATACGTTTAATCTTGGACGATCTGGAGTACCGATGACCTGTTTTCTGATTCTTAAATGTCTTTTTTGTCTCGTCTCGTTAGATGATTTTTTATTAATCATAGTCTATACTCCTTACTTCGCAGTTTTACCAGCTTTACGAGCAACATATTCGTCAACATAACGAATACCTTTGCCTTTGTAAGGTTCTGGTTTTCTGTGTTTTCTAATTTCTGCAGCGAATTGTCCTACAACCGCTTTATCAATACCATTTACAGTAATTTCAGTATTTTTAGGAACATCTAATGAAATACCTTCTGGTAATGGCATTTCAATATTGTGTGAGAAACCTAATTGTAATACTAAAGTGTTACCTTGAAGTTGAGCTCTATACCCAACCCCTTTAATTTCTAATTTCTTAGAGAATCCTTCAGATACACCATGTACCATATTAAATAATAGGGCACGCGTTGTTCCGTGGATTTTTCTCATGAACATTTCATTGTTTGGACGTTTTACTGTTAGTAAGTTGCCATCTAATGTAATGCTTAAATCTGAGTTTAATTGTTTTTCAAGTTGACCTTTTGGGCCCTTAACAGTTAAGAAGTTTCCTTCTTTAATGTCAACGGTAACACCAGCAGGAACAACAATAACTTTATTGCCTATACGACTCATTTTTGTATTCCTCCTTTATTACCAGACATACGCTAGAACTTCGCCACCAATTTGTTGTTGACGAGCTTCACGGTCTGTTAAAATTCCTTTTGATGTAGATACTAATGCCACACCTAAACCATTTAGTACACGTGGTAAGTTATCTATACTTGCATAGACACGAAGACCTGGCTTCGATATCCTTTTTAATCCTTTGATGACACGCTCATTTGTATCAGAATATTTTAAAGTTACAGTAATTTTTGGAAATTTATCCTTGTTTACTGAAAAGTCTTTAATAAATCCTTCTTGCTTCATAACTTTAAGTATTTCTAACTTAAGTTTTGAAGATGGCATATCAACTTTAGGATGACGCGCTTTATTCGCATTACGGATTCGCGTTAATAGGTCCGCAATTGGATCAGTCATAACCATTGTTCTTCCTCCTTACCAGCTAGCTTTTTTAACACCAGGAATTTCTCCCTTATGTGCTAATTCTCTGAATGTTATACGAGATACACCGAATTTTCTCATATATGCTCTTGGTCTACCGTCTAATGAATCTCTATTTCTTAATCTTACCGGTGATGCATCTTTTGGTAGACTAGATAAACCTTGGTAATCTCCAGCTTCTTTCAAAGCTCTACGTTTTTCAGCGTAGATTGCTACGATTTCGCGCTGTTTTTTATCTTTAGCGATTTTTGATTTCTTTGCCATAATCTACACCTCACTTCTTGAACGGGAAACCGAATTCAGTTAATAAGCCTTTAGCTTCTGCATCGGTTTGTGCCGTTGTTACAATAATAATGTCCATCCCACGAACTTTATTTACTTTATCAATGTTTATTTCAGGGAAAATGATTTGTTCTTTTACACCTAATGTGTAGTTTCCACGACCGTCAAATGCGTTTGCGGATACCCCACGGAAGTCTCTAACACGCGGTAATGCTACCGATACTAATTTTTCTAAGAAGTAATACATTCTATCACCTCTTAAAGTTACTTTAGCACCAATGGATTGACCTTCACGTAATTTAAAGTTTGAAATAGATTTCTTTGCTTTAGTAATAACAGGTTTTTGACCAGTTAGTAATGTTAACTCTTCAACTGCTTGATCAAGTAATTTAGAGTTAGATACTGCCTCACCAACACCCATGTTAACAACAATTTTATCTAATTTTGGAACTTGCATCACTGAATCGTAATTAAAGTCAGAAACTAGTTTAGGAACAATTTTTGTGTTGTATAATTCTTTAAATGCTGCGCTCATTATTTACCACTAGCTCCTTTCTTTTGTACGCTTGTGTTCTTTTCAACTTTTTGTGATTTAACAGCTTTTACTGGTTTAGCTTCTTTAGCTGCCTTAGTAACTTTAGCTGGTTTGTCTGTGCTTGATGTAGCTGCTTTTTCTACCTTTTCGGCTTTAGCTTTTGCAGGTTTAGCTGTTTTGTCTAAAGTTTGACCAGATTTCTTAGCATAACGTACTTTAACACCATTTTCAATACGATGTCCAATACGTGTAGGTGTGTTTGTTTTTGGATCAAGGATTGCTACATTACTTGCATGGATTGGAGCTGGAATTTCAACAATTCCACCTTTATCGTTTGCTGATGTAGGTCTTTGATGTTTTTTAACAATGTTAACACCTTCTACGATAACTGTGTTTTTAACACGGTCAATTTTTAATACGCGACCAGTTTTTCTAGTTTTTACACCTTTTTTATCTACTGCAAATTGGTCACCACCTGCAATAACTACAACTGTGTCTCCAGTTTTAATATTCATATGGGCTTCCTCCTTACAATACTTCTGGTGCAAGTGAGACGATCTTCATGAAGTTCTTCTCTCTAAGTTCTCTTGCTACCGGTCCGAAGATACGTGTACCTCTTGGGTTCATATCATCTTTAATAATAACTGCTGCATTATCATCGAACTTGATAGTTGAACCATCAGCTCTTCTAATGCCATGTTTTGTTCTAACAACAACTGCTTTAACAACATCACCTTTTTTAACAGTGCCAGTTGGGCTAGCTTTTTTAACTGTGACAGTAACGATATCGCCAATGTTTGCATAACGACGGCGGGTACCACCTAAAACTCTAATAACTAGAACTTCACGTGCTCCGGAATTGTCAGCAACTAATAATCTTGATTCTTGTTGTAACATATATTTTTCCGTCCCTTCTTAAACAATTTCTGCTGTTTTATCGACGCTTACTAAAATAAATTTCTTTGTTTTAGATAATGGTCTATGTTCAGCTATTGTTACAGTATCGCCCATTTTTGCAACATTATTTTCATCATGTGCATGGAATTTTTTTGAAACTTTCACAGCTTTACCGTAGATACGGTGCACTTTGTGAGTTTCCACTTGTACAGTAATGGTTTTATCCATTTTGTCAGATACAACTTTTCCAGTATAAAGTTTTTTATTTTTAACTTGTTCCATTGTCATATCCTCTCTTACTCGCCACGCTCAGAAATGATTGTTTTCATTTGAGCGATAGTTTTTTTAACAGTTCTTAATCTTGCTGTGTTTTCTAATTGACCAACAGCGTGCTGAAAGCGTAAATTGAATAATTCAGCTTTTAATTCAGCAATTTTGTTATGAATTTGATTTGAATCTAAATTTCTGATATCAGCTGCTTTCACGCTTCTTCACCTCTCTTGACAATTTTAACTTTAATTGGTAATTTGTGACCTGCTTTACGAAGAGCTTCTCTAGCAGTTGCTTCACTTACACCGTTAATTTCAAACATGATTTTACCTTCTTTTACTACTGCAACCCATGAATCTGGAGCCCCTTTACCGGAACCCATACGTACTTCCATAGGTTTTTTAGTTTTAGCTAAGTGTGGGAAGATATTAATCCATACTTTACCTAAACGTTTCATTTCACGAGTCATCGCGATACGAGCCGCTTCGATTTGACGGTTTGTTATCCAAGCACCTTCTTTAGCCACTAATGCAAAATCACCATTTATAATTTCGTTTCTACCTTTCGCTTTTCCTTCATAGGAAACACGATGAGGACGACGGTATTTTGTTCTTTTTGGCATTAACATAGTAATTAGTCCTCCTTGCTATTTCTTTTTCTTTGTTGAGGTCTTTGACCTGGTTGGTCATTACGTGGACGACGTTTTTGACCACGTCTTTGATTACCAGCTTCAAAAGGTTTTCTTGTGTCTAAAATAGATTGTCCTGGTAATACTTCACCATGATAAATCCATACTTTAATACCTAAGATACCATAAGTAGTACTTGCTTCTGCTGTAGCATAATCTACGTCTGCTCTTAATGTATGTAGAGGCACGCGTCCTTCTGAATAACCTTCGCTTCTAGCCATTTCTGCTCCACCTAAACGACCAGATACTAAAGTTCTAATACCTTTAGCGCCTGATTTAAGGGCACGTTGAATAGCCATTTTTTGAGCACGTCTGAATGAAGCACGGTTTTCTAATTGTTCTGCAATGCTTTGAGCAACTAAAACTGCAACTTTTTCAGGGCGTCTTACTTCAATAATATTTAAGATAACTTCTTTTTTAGTTAAGTATTCTAAATTAGAAACTGCTTTATTTTTAACTGATGCTTCTTTACCTAATGCAATACCAGGTTTTGAAACATAAAGTTTAATTGTAACTCTTTCTTTAGACTTAGCTTTAACGCGTTCAATCTCAATTTGAGATACACCCGCTTTACTAAAGTTCTCGTTTAGGAATTCTCTAATTAAAGCATCTTCTTTAATAAGTGCTGGTACATCTTTTTGATCAGCATACCATTTTGATTCCCAAGTACGGATGATACCTAATCTAAGTCCGTTTGGATTTGTTTTTTGTCCCATGCTTTAATTACTCCCTTTCTGCGACAACCACAGTAATGTGTGATGTACGTTTTCTGATTAAATGTCCACTACCTTTAGCGCGTGGTAACATTCTTTTCATAGTAATTGATTCGTTAGCCCATACTTCTTTAACAAATAAGTTTTCTGGGTTTAAATTTAAGTTGTGTGTTGCATTCGCGATTGCTGAGTCTAAGACTTTTGCAATAACTGGTGATGCACCACGAGGTGTAAACATTAGAATAGCTTGTGCTTCCTTAACATTCTTACCACGAATTAAATCGACGACAAGACGTACTTTCCTAGGAGCGATTCTAATGGTTTTTCCAATTGCTTTAGCTTCCATATTATCTTTCTCCTATCTCTTAACTTTCTTGTCTTCTTTTTTGTGTCCACGGAATGTACGTGTAGGAGCAAATTCTCCTAATTTATGTCCAACCATGTCTTCAGTAACGTATACAGGTACGTGTTCGCGACCATTGTATACAGCAATCGTGAAACCAATAAATTCTGGGAATATCGTTGAACGACGACTCCATGTTTGGATTACTTTTTTATCGTTTGATTTAGCTTGTTTTGCGACCTTATCTAATAATGATTGATCAGCGAAAGGTCCTTTTTTAAGTGAACGTGCCATGGGTTACCCTCCTTATCCGTTTCTACGTCTTACGATCATGCTTGTAGACGCTTTTTTCTTATCACGAGTTTTAATACCACGTGCTTTTTTACCCCAAGGGGTCATTTGTTGTTTTCTACCGATTGGTTGTTTACCTTCACCACCACCGTGTGGGTGATCGTTCGGGTTCATAACAGATCCACGTACTGTTGGACGTACACCTAGGTGACGTGTTCTACCAGCTTTACCGATACGAACTAATTCGTGTGATTCGTTACCAACTTCACCGATTGTTGCTTTACATGTACCTAAGATACGACGTACTTCACCAGATTGTAGACGGACTAAAACGTATTTTTCTTCACGTCCTAAGATTTGTGCGGATGTACCAGCACTTCTTGCAATTTGTCCACCACGACCAGGTTTTAACTCGATGTTGTGTACAATTGTACCTACTGGGATACTCATAACTGGTAATGCATTACCAACTTTAATATCAATTTCGCTACCTGAAACGATTAACGCTCCAACTTGTAAGCCTTTAGGTGCGATGATATATCTTTTTTCACCATCTAAATAAGTAATTAATGCGATATTCGCTGTTCTATTTGGATCATACTCAATTGATGTTACTTTTCCTGGAACATTATCTTTATCACGTTTAAAGTCAATGATACGATATTTTCTCTTTGCTCCACCACCGATATGTCTAACGGTTAATTTACCCTGGTTGTTACGACCACCAGTTTTAGTAATTGGCGCAAGAAGTGATTTTTCAGGAGTAGATGTTGTAATTTCATCAAAGGTAAGAACACTCATATTACGACGACCATTGGTCGTTCTTTTATAAATTTTAACTGCCATAAGTTAATTCTCCTATATCTTTCACTATTGATTAAACTGCGAATGCAGCAATCTTTTGTCCTTCTACAAGCTGGACAATCGCTTTTTTGTATCCTGGCTTTAAACCTTCATACTTACCAACTTTTTTACGTTTAGGTAAAACAGTAATGGTGTTAACTTTTAGTACTTTAACTTCAAAGACCGCTTCAACTGCTTTTTTGATTTCAACTTTGTTTGCAGTTTTTGGTACTTTGAATGTGTATCTATTACTTTCTTCGACGAGTTTCATTGATTGCTCAGTAATAATCGGCGCACGTAATAAATCATAATATTTAGCTTCTACTACTTTAGCCATTATCCTAGTACCTCCTCGTAGTATTTAACAGCACCTTGTGTCAAGACCACTTGTTTGAACTTAAGTAACTCATATACTGATACTTGAGATACTTCTCTAACTACTGATCCTGGTAGGTTGTTTGATGCTAGTAATAAATTTTTATCAACACTGTCTACTAACACGATTGATCTATCGTCTAGATTTAAGTTGTTCATGATTTCGATGAATAATTTTGTTTTAGGCTCAGCAACAGTAATGTTGTCTACTAAAACTAAATTTTCAGCAAGTACATGATATGAAAGTGCACTCTTTAAAGCTAATTGTTTAACTTTTTGGTTAACTTTCACAGCATAACTTCTTGGGATTGGTCCGAAAACGATCCCGCCGCCTCTCCATTGTGGTGAGCGGATTGAACCTTGACGTGCACGACCTGTACCTTTTTGTCTCCATGGTTTTTTACCACCACCGCGAACTTCAGCACGAGTCTTCGTTTTTGCTGTACCTTGTCTTAACGCTGCGCGTTGAGCATTGACAACATCATATAGCACTTGTTGGTTAGGTGTGATACCGAAGATTGCGTCATTTAAAGCAACTTCAGAAATCTTTTCACCAGCTTGATTGAATAAATTTAATGTTGGCATAATTATTCTCCTTAGTTACCTTTCTTAATTGCGCTTCTTACAACGACATACCCTTTTCTAGGTCCTGGTACTGAACCAGATACTAGTAGTAAATCATTTTCTGTATCAACCGCAACAATTTTTAAGTTTTGAACAGTTACTTGTTCATTACCCATTTGTCCAGGTAATCTTTTACCCTTCATGTTTCCTTTAACAGCTCCTAATGAACCAACGCCTCTATGATATCTAGAACCGTGAGTCATAGGTCCTCTTGATTGGTTGTGGCGTTTAATATTACCTTGGAAGCCTTTACCTTTTGATGTACCTGTTACGTCTACATCTTCTCCTGCTGTGAATAAGTCAGCTTTAATTTCCGTTCCTACTTCTAAAGCTAACAGTTCATTATTAAGCGCATCAAATCGAATTTCTTTAACGAAGCGCTTAGGTGCAGTATTTGCTTTTTTCACGTGCCCTAATTCAGGCTTGTTACTTAATTTTTCACGTTTGGATTCAAATCCAACTTGAGTTGCTTGGTAACCATCTACTTCAACAGTTTTTTGTTGTAGTACAACGTTGCCTTCAACATCAATTACAGTGACAGGAATTAATACACCATTTTCATCGAAAATTTGTGTCATTCCAATTTTTCTACCTAAGATTCCTTTGGCCATTGTCTTTCCTCTTTCTTTTTATTTTTTTAGCCTTGTAACATCTGTTTTATTTTTTCAGAACGATGTCAATTCCTGATGGTAAATCAATTCTCATTAAAGCATCGATTGTTTTTGAATTCGGATCTAAGATTTGAATTAATCTCTTATGTGTTCTTCTTTCGAATTGTTCACGACTGTCTTTGTTGACGTGTGGACTTCTTAACACAGTAAAGATTTCTTTTTTAGTTGGAAGCGGAATTGGACCTTGGACTACTACCCCTGTCTTTTCAACGCTTTCAATAATCTTCTTAGCAGCCTGATCAATTAATCTGTGATCGTATGCTTTTAAACTGATTTTAATAATATCTTTTGCCATTTTTATTCTCCTTTCGCCTATAATCCTTGCATAGACTTTACTCCCTGGAAATACTCGATACATCGACAACGGCTATCGGTGTATCAACAACCTTCCAGATCAACGCTTTACTTGTATTTACGCAAGCCTTATTATTATATAAAAAAAGAGTTTTTATTGCAACCCTTTTTTGTCTTTTTGTATATCTTTATGTTTAAAATGTGGTATTTTCACACTGTTTTACCATATAATCTCTCACCTTGATTATATCTATAAATGATCTCGCTATAGAGTGGAAAAAGATCAGGTTTTATCGTAAATTTTCTAAATCCTCTATATATGAGTTTTTGTAAAAAATCTGGATTATATAGATCTTTTCCCATCACATAAGTTCTTTTAGATTTTCTGTACAAAATATTTCTTAAATCTGAATGTTGTAGAGCATATTTAATACTATTGACCTCCTCCGGTAGTAATAGTTCAAATCTTTTATCTAAATCAATGATGGCGTATTCAAATCCTTTGAACGCTGATAGATTCAAACTACTATACTCTGTATTCACTTCTAAGCCAATTTCTAACTTATATCCTAGCTTCTTAATACTTATGTTTTCTAAATACTTTTTTATTTGATTAAACGCGTTAACATCCTCAATATCAGGGATTGTAATACATACACGATCATTTGGTGTTTTAAATGCTGATTTCAGTTCTATTTCATAGATATTTGAATGATTTGTGATGGTTGTTATATCTAGTTTTGTTTCGTTACCTTGACTAAAGTATACATCAAGTAACTCTAGTTTTGGCAAAGCAATTAGTATATCACTATTTGGAAAAGTTTCAAATAGTTTCTTATAAAACACCTGTCGTCTGGTTAGACAAGCAATACCAGCGTTTTGAATATAGCCTTTTTCAGGCTCTACTATGATAAAGTCAGGATCTAAGTGTCTGGATTTATGTATTTGAGATAGCTTATGTATTGCTACACCCAACTGAAATTTGCCTCTGTCTTTTCTCGTCAGTTTAGTATATTCAAGTTCCAAACCCGGAAGTAATCCTAAATCGTATTTTTTAAATTTATAACTGCATCTTACTTTATAGGTACCACTTGATACCAAGTACAGAATACATTTTGAATCCAGGATACACGTCTCCAATGAACTTGGTCTATCTTTATAAAGAACACCAACTACATTATCTGGTAAATCAAATAGATATTTAGGTTGATAATTCTTCATTTCAACAACTAACTTTGATTGATTATCAAGTAACATGTAATGCATTTTAATATGCATTTGATCTAGTATTTCCCACATATAACTGATTATCTCTTCATGATAAATAGACGATTCTTCTAAGTTATTAATAAAATTAGTTATGATACTTGATACACTTTTTCCTATTGTTATAGAATTTATAAACTCTAGTTTTAGGACTTCTACTATCACGGGTAGTTTGTCCAGAATATCCGGATCGTTAATATCTAAAAATCCTTGATGATACCTTTGAACATAACCTTCATTCTTTGTATTGATGATATCATCCAATATATTATTGATGGTTTCTACATCTTGTTGATGTGCTATGATTTGTTTGCCAAAATCTATTTCGAGGTATGTTCCTCTGATAAAATTTTCTTTCAATGCTTACTCCCTTATACTAAATTTCTATAGGTTTTTCTTATAAAAAAACCACATATTATTATACTAAAAACTGTCTATATTACAAAAAAGAAGTTAGATTTATGATATCTAACTTCGCTTTGTGGGACTATTTATATAGTTTTTTCAAATTAATACTTGGACTTGAAATAAGTTGTAATATTTTCCAACGATTTCAATAATACTTCATCGTTTTCTATGTCTGTATCATGAAACAACGATGTGATCATATCCTCATGAAAGTTATCATGAATTAATAGAACTTTAAGTGCTTCATCTGTTAATTTTAAGTATACTTTACGTCTGTCTTTATCATCTGAATATCTGTATACCATCTTTTTTCTAACTAGAATGTTAATGGATGTTGTTAAAGTACCTAGTGTTACACGTAATCTTTTAGCAACCTCGCCCATGGTAGGAATCTCGGTATTTCTAATCGCCTCAAGTACGTGTACTTCAGTCATTGATAACTTAACGTTGTTTTCTTTAAGTTTTTCTTCTTCAATTCTTAAGATATGATTGAATACGTCAACAAGTAATGTGTTTATGATTTCTTTTGCAGATGGCATTTATACGCTCCTTAAATTTCAAAATATCCTAGACCGATTGTACCAGGTCCAGCATGTGCACCTACAACTGGTGTAAGTGGAATAATTGTTACGGTTGCATTCGGCTTTGCTGCAGTTAATTCTTCTTTTAATTCTTCAGCTTTACTTAAATTAGTTGTATAAGCTATATAATACTCAACATCTTTATCTTTAGTTTCTTCTAAGATGATTTCTAATACTCTTTTTTGAGCTTTAGTAGTTGTTCTAATTTTTTCATAAGGTTTAAGTGAACCATCATCCATAATTTTTAGAAGTGGTTTGATCTTCAGTAATGTTCCAATTAAACCTGCTGCTGCAGATAATCTACCATTTTTCACGAGATATTTTAGTGTATCTACTAAAACATAAATCTTAACTTTCGATCTTATATCATTTAAACTGGATACAATTTCAGCTACATCTTTACCTTGATTAATCAGTTCAAGTGCCTTTCTAGCTAATACAAACTCTCCAAATGAAACACTTTTTGAATCAATTACTTCAACATTTAAACCCTCTACTAAATCACGAGCAAGTAAAGCACCCTGATAAGTTCCACTTAACTTTGATGAAATAGATACAACAATTAGGTCTGAATAACCTCTGTTTTTAATTTTTTCATAAACTTCCTGGAATTTACCGGTTGATACTTGTGAAGTATGAATATCCGCGTTTGGTTTATCCACCATCATTGTATAGAACTCATCAGATTTAATTTCTGTATGGTCTACGTATTCCTTTCCATCAAAGAATACGGTAAGTCTTATAATCTCTGTTTGATCTTTTTCTTTTAGATAATCCATTCCGGATGTAGATAATACTGCGACTGCTATTTTTTTCATAATTTTTCTCCCTTAAAATACTTTGAGTATCAAAATAATTTTTATAGATTAAGTTTATCACATAATTATGAAAATGCATACCATTAAATGAATAATCAAGCGAATATTGTTACAAAATTGCTAAATTATCTAGGTAATATAGTATTAGAGCTTGGGTACCTTTATTTTCATGGTTATTATCTACTAATACTTCTAGCATATCTCGTACTATAACTGTTACTTCTAGATGCTTAACACTAGATTCAATGGCTAAATTTAAGTCTTTTAAGAAATGTTTAATATAAAATCCTGGTTCATAGTACTTATTAATCATATGTAAACCATTTGTTTTCATTTGAGTACTTGATGCACTACCTCCCATGAAAATATCAAATGCCTTTGTAAGATCTAAATTTAGCGAATTCGCATAATATAAACTCTCAACCGTGCCTGCAAGTGTACCGGCAATCGCAATTTGATTTGCTAGTTTAGTACGTTGACCATTGCCAGCTTTACCCATATACTGGATCGTTTTACCAAAGGTTTCTAATAATGGCTTAATGATTTCAAAGTATGCTTCATCACCACCTACCATAATAGAAAGCGTACCAGCAATAGCGCCAACTTCACCACCAGTTACTGGTGCATCCATCATGTGTAGGTTTTTTTGATTAGCCATTTCATATAAGTGTTCTGCAAGTGATGGTGATGAGGTGGTCATATCAACAATTATAGTACCCGGTTTTGCTGTCTTGAATACCTCTAAAGCTACAGCTTCTACATCTTTTGGATAGCCCACTATCATAAATATGATATTTGATCTTTGTGTTAGTTCTTCAATGTTAGATGCCACATAAGCGATATCAGAAAGTTTTTCGGCTTTTTCTTTTGTCCTGTTATATACCGTCAATGTATGACCCGCTTCAGCAAGATGTCTTGCAATTGGACTTCCCATGATGCCCGTTCCTATGAATCCTATATTCATTTTATACCTCTTCTTTCTAGTTGTAATTACTTTAATTTAATATGATGTATATACTTTATATATATTAACTACACATTAGTATATCAAATTAAGATAGACATTACACCCAAACCCAGAATTTCCCAAATAAAAAGCCTACTTTTTAAGTAGACCTTATTGTTGCACCAAATGGTATAAGTGCTAATTTAGATAGTTTAAACCATTGTAATCCAAATGGGATACCTATGATAGTCACACAAAATAGTGCACCTATAATGATATAGCCCAATGCTGTTTCCCACCCTAAGAAGATGATCCATAATATATTTAGTATTGGATGTTTATCAAAATTTATGATGACATCATTTCCAAATGGCCAGATAACCAATTGTGCAAACTTAAAGAATTGTAGTCCAATTGGAATACCAATAACACTAATGCATAAAAGTACACCTAAAATGATCCAAATTAATGCAGCAAAAAAACCACCAAATATAAACCAAATAATATTTCCTAATATTTTCATAACTTTCCCCTTTATTTTAACCCTATTATACCAAATTTCTATCTTTAAACAATAAAAAAAGTCTGTATATAACAGACTTTGCTAAGATCATAAGTGGTGGCTCCAAGCGGAATCGAACCGCTGACACGAGGCTCTTCAGGCCACTGCTCTACCGACTGAGCTACAGAGCCACTAAAATGGCGGTCCGGACGGGATTTGAACCCGCGATCTCCTGCGTGACAGGCAGGCATGTTAACCCCTACACCACCGGACCTTTTTAAATTTTAATTGGTTGCGGGAGATGGATTTGAACCATCGACCTTCGGGTTATGAGCCCGACGAGCTACCAGACTGCTCTATCCCGCGATATGTTGTTATTATACCATAAATGGTTTTAAATTTGTAGTGGCGGAGGAAGAGGGATTTGAACCCCCGCGGCTTTTACACCCTGTCGGTTTTCAAGACCGATCCCTTCAGCCTCTTGGGTATTCCTCCACGTTTATTTAAAAGTTAATACTGGTGGACCCGGTTGGACTCGAACCAACGACCGACCGGTTATGAGCCGGTAGCTCTAACCAACTGAGCTACGGGTCCGTACTGGTAGCGGCGGGGGGACTTGAACCCTCGACCTTGCGGGTATGAACCGCACGCTCTAGCCAGCTGAGCTACACCGCCATATATTGGTTAGAAACTTTTGATACTAATTTGAATCGTAAACTGGTGGAGCTTAGCGGGATCGAACCGCTGACCTCCTGCGTGCAAGGCAGGCGCTCTCCCAGCTGAGCTAAAGCCTCAACAATTTAATTAATTTTTTAGTGGTGCCCGGGGTCGGACTTGAACCGACATGGCTGTTATGCCACAGGATTTTAAGTCCTGCGTGTCTACCGATTTCACCACCCGGGCATTAAATTATAAAAGTGGTGTCCCGTGATGGACTCGAACCATCGACACCTTGATTAAAAGTCAAGTGCTCTACCACCTGAGCTAACGGGACATGTAGTGGTGCCGAAAACAGGAATTGAACCCGCAACCTACTGATTACAAATCAGTTGCTCTACCGATTGAGCTATTTCGGCTAGTAAAGTGGTGGAGGATGACGGGCTCGAACCGCCGACCCCCTGCTTGTAAGGCAGGTGCTCTCCCAACTGAGCTAATCCTCCGAAAAAATGGTATAAAATTGAGATGA
>NZ_JADNRS010000042.1 GCF_015709225.1 Acholeplasma laidlawii | reverse complement strand
AACTCACTATTTTCTATGTAATCAATATAATCTTGTGTAATATCATTGGTTGCAAAAGCAAAACTAATTTCTGGTTCATAACCAACGACCCCACCTTCAACAGGTTCAAGTTCGACACGGTCACGGTTAGCATTGATGATTGCACTAAAGTCGGTATAAGAACGACTCACCTCAAGTGGTAGTCCTGCAAATGTACCGCGCTCCATATCATTTAAGTACTCTGTAAATCCATATTGTAAAGACATTACAAGTGCTACCCCAATAATACCGATAGATCCGGCAAGTGCTGTAATAAGCGTTCTTGTCTTTTTAGTAAGCATGTTTTTAAAGGATAGTCTTAATGCAGTAAAGTAACTCATACTTGACTTACTTGTTTCATTTTTTAATACTTTATTATCCTTCTTATCATATGGATTGGTGTCCCCTATAACTTCACCATCTTTTAATCTTACAATTCTATTTGAAAATCTCTTTGCTAAATCGGCATTATGGGTTACCATAATGATGAGTTTGTCTTTAGATATTTCTTTTAGTAGATTCATAATGTCTTCAGATGTTTCACTATCTAATGCACCAGTTGGTTCATCAGCCAGAATAATTGTTGGGTTATTAACAAGTGCTCTTGCGATAGAAACACGCTGTTGTTGACCACCAGACAATTGATTAGGTTTCTTATTGACATGATCTTTTAATCCCACTCTGGTTAAAACATCAAGTGCTCTTTTTCTTCTAACTTCTCTTGAAACACCAGATAAAGTTTGAGCTAACTCAACGTTAGATAACACATCTAAGTGTGTAATTAAATTATAGTTTTGGAATACAAAACCTACTCTATGGTTTCTATATGCATCCCAGTCTTTATCTTTATAATTTTTAGTAGATACATTATCAATGATAATATCTCCACTATTGTATCTATCTAAACCACCAATTAAATTTAATAAAGTTGTTTTTCCTGATCCTGATTCACCCAAAATAGAGACAAATTCATCTTGTCTAAAGGTTAAATTGATACCCTTAACAGCATCAAATCTTTGTTCACCTATTTCATAGTACTTAGTTAATTTTCTTACTTCTAACATATTTATACTTACCTTCCCGGTATACAACATTAAGATAAATGAATGTATACATTATAAACTATTTACATTTTATCATTTTTACACTATTACATTTGTGAATTACTAATATATGTGAAAGATTTTACATTATGTAAAAACATAGGGCACAAACAATATATTTGTTTATGCCCTATTTGGGTTATTATGATATTAAATCAAAGCATATGTTATATAAACTATTAGAGAAGATATGAGTATAGTCACACCAACCACCAAATAATCATATTTTGATATTCTAAACTTTCTTCTATAAATGATGTACATAACATAATACACTGACAATAACATAGGCAATAAGAATATGAGACTGGTTAAACTTTCATAATTTAGAATAAATAGTAACATACTTGAAAATAATATTATCAAGGGATTTATTACCTTATATCCAATACCTGATGTCGTTACGCCTCCAATATTTTCTACCTTATCAGTTTTTGATTTATTTACTACATACCACACACAAAATGTACTTAATACTACATAAATAATTGCATGAACTACAACTACTAATACATCATTTTCTGTCATCATCAGTATATATTCACCTGTATATGGTGGTGTTGCTTGATTAAGTAGATACATCATCCATTCAACTGCACTATAATACGGGTAAATCACCATCTCATTGAATCCTAGGTTTGAAATATTATAACCATATTTAAATGCTGGTATTGTATACATAATAAGGAAACTTAAAATAAAATATGCAAAGACCAATCCTGCAGCATCAATGATATTGTTTGATCTAAAAATAATAAGTTGCATTAAACCAAATAATATAATCAATAGTAACAACAAAGCCGCATAAGTAAGCCATATTAATCCCATATTAAACGCCTTATTTGATAAGAAATAAAACACTACAGTGGTTCCAATAAACGTTATGGTCATAACTATCAATACTTGAATAAATCCAACAATTAAGTGTGATAAAACTAATTTGTTTCTAGCTATAGGTAGCGCATAAATAACATCTTTATAATCTTTAGATTTTAATTTATAAACCCTAAGAAGTAGAATAACAATTAGACTAATAGTTAGTGTAATCATCAACATAATGGCAAATGAACTTGGTACACTATATCTCCAGACTCCATTATACAAGTTAAACCTAGCATAACTATTTCTATCCAAATATACAATGAATATATTAGCAAGTAATGTAACACTTGAAATGATCACTGTTTCTAAGAAAGCATTTTTAAATAAATACTGAATGTATTTTTTCATAGCTTAGTTGCCTCCTGAATCATAAAATACTCCTCAAATGTCATATCTAGTTGGTCTAAAGCTAAGATGTTTTCTTCTAAAATTAACCCTTTAATATCCTTTTGGTTATTTAAATATGCAGTAACAACTCTACCATCACGCTTAGAATGAATAAAATCATCTTTATTTTTCAATACAGGTTTTTCAATATCAGAGGCGATAATCCTGTACTTAATAACCTTAGATACAGCATCTGTTATATTTCCATATGTCTTGAAATGACCGCGATCAATTATTCCAAAACTATCACATATATCTTCAAGTTCTCTTAAGGAATGACTGGAGATGATAATAATTTTTTCCTCATTAAATGACTTCATCAAATATTTGCTGAATTTTAGTCTTGATACTGGGTCTAGTCCATCAAATGCTTCATCTAGTAGTAGGTATTTAGCTTCTGTAGCAAATGCTAGTGCAATATATCCTTGACGTTTCATACCTTTGGAGCATTTAGATAATTCTAAATTTGACTCTAAATTAAATAACTCAAGTACTTCATTAAAAACTGTTCTATTCATTGAATAAAAAACATTATACAATTCAAAAAGATGTTCAAACGTTGTAAACTGCCCATGAGCAGGATTATCTGGTAAGTAGAATATATTATTTCTTTCTTCTAAACTATCAGTTAACAATTGTCCATTAATTTCTATACATCCTTCATCTGGTTGGATAACACCGGAAATTAATCTTAATAATGTAGATTTTCCACTTCCATTGATACCTATTAAACCAAATATTGTACCCTGTCTTATTTCGATATTCATAGAATTTAATACAACATTTTGATCATATGATTTTCTTAGGTTATTTATTTTAATCATGTGAATCCTCCAATAACTCATTAATACGTTTTATAATCTCTTTTTTTGTCTTAAAGTTTTTTAATTCTGATAAAAGCACTTTTAATTGAGCCTCTAACTTCTCACTCGGATTATGAATAAACCCTTTAACAAATGCACCCTTTTTAGGGATTATCTCAATAAGACCATCTTTCATTAACTCTTGGTAGGCTTTTTCTACAGTATTAGGATTAACACCTAATTCCCCAGCGACTGTTCTTAAGGAAGGTAACATATCTCCTGTTTTAAATACACCTGTTTTAATAAGTGTTTCATAATGATTTTTAATTTGCATATAAAGATCAAGTTTCACTTATAATGATCTCCTTTGTATGTTGTCTTAATTAAATGTTATATGTTATCAATAATGGTTAGTAAGTATGTTGAAAGACTTTCGTAATCCTGGCTTTCTATTTCGATATGAAATGGTTCGATAATAATATTTGTATTTAAATGTCTATCCATTAAAAACTTTACTTCAAAAATGCTTTCATCTATATCACTAAATATGTCAGTTAACTTATCTATATACCCAGTATTTTTTTCATTTTATCCCTCAATGTTTTTTCAATCTGTATTATCTGTATTACTTCACTCATATCTTACAACAATCATTAATACATGTCAATCATAGTTATAATTTATTAGTTGTAAGTATAAGTGTTATTTCTTAATATATAAAAAAACCACAGATAAAATAAAGTAATTTTATTGGTCTGTGGTTTTTGTCTTATATGATTATAAATCTAATTTAGTTTGTTTAGCGTTTTTTGTATCTTCTTCATCTACTGATTCTTCTAGTGCTTCAAGTTCAACAACTTCTAAGACCTTTTTTTGATTACTTAGAGCCATTTGTTCTTGAGTTACTACAGCTTCATTAGATACAACTTCTTCTTCAGGTTCTTGATGATCTACAATTGCTATTGTTGATACTTTTTGATCACCTTTAAGTGTAATAATTCTTACACCTTGAGTTGCACGTTTTGTTTGTGAGATTTGATCAATTGGCATACGGATTGTAATACCTCTATCACTTACTACAATGATGTCTTCATCATTTGTAACCTTACGTAAAGTTTTTAACTTACCGTTTTTATCTGTTACATTTAATGTCTTAACACCTTTACCACCTCTGTTTTGAAGTCTATATTCAGTAATCGATGTACGCTTTCCATAGCCGTTTTCGGTAATGACTAAGATATCGTCTTCAATACCGTCTACTACTGCAAAACCAACAATTTCTTCATCATCTGGTATGTCCATACCGCGGACACCGGTTGCTGTACGTCCAATTTCTCTAATATCTGTTTCAAGGAAGTGGATAGCTTTACCGTTTGATGCACCTAGTAAGATATGTTTATGACCATTGGTTGATTTCGTCACCAAGAGTTCATCATCTTCTCTTAAACTGATTGCTATAATACCGTTTTGTCTAATATTCTTGTAGTTATTAATATGTGTACGTTTTACGATACCTTTCTTAGTAACAAAGAATAAATAGTGATCTTCAGCATCAAAGTCTTTAATGGTTGTAAAGCTTGCTAATTTTTCTCCTGGTTGGAAGTTTAGGTAGTTTACAATTGGTACCCCTTTAGATTGACGTGATCCAGATGGTAAGGTATACCCTTTAAGTTTAAATACTCGACCTAGGTTGGTAAAGAATAAGTGGAAGTCATGTGTTGATGTCATCGCAATATGCTCAACAAAGTCATCGTCATGTAGTTTAACACCACTCATGCCGACGCCACCTCTGTTTTGTAGTTTATACTCATCTAAATTCATACGTTTGATGTAACCATTATTTGTTACGGTTACAACGATATCTTCAACAGGGATTAAATCTTCATTATCAATATCAAGGTCTTCATATAAATTCACTTCTGACATACGAGGATCATCATATTTATCTTTAATTTCTTGAAGTTCAGACTTTATAATTTCAATTTTTAGATCTTCATCACCTAAGATATTTTTGTATTCAGTGATTTTGTGTGCTAAATTATCTGCTTCTTCATGAATTTTATCGATTTCAAGCCCTGTTAATCTTTGAAGTTGCATGGTTAAAATAGAGCGTGCTTGGATTTCTGTGAAATCATAGGTAGCTATTAAGTTATTTCTAGCATCTTCTGGATTTTTTGCTTCTTTAATGATTTTAATGACATTATCTACATCATTTAAAGCTTTAACAAGTGCTTCTAAAATATGCATTCTAGCTTCAGCTTTTTCTAAATCATATTGTGTACGACGTGTAATAATTTCAATTTGGTGAGCAATATAATGTGTTAATGCATCTTTTAAGCTTAGTAGTCTTGGTTGTCCATCGACTAAAGCAATCATATTAATACCAAAGGATGTTTGAAGTTGAGTATGTTTATATAAGTTATTTAACGTAACAGATGGATTAGTATCTTTTCTAAGTTCAATAACGATACGCATACCTTTTCTATTAGATTCATCTCTTAAGTCTGAAATACCTTCAATGATCTTATTTTTAACAACTTCAGCAATTCTTTCAATTAATGTCGTTTTATTTACTTGATAAGGTATTTCAGTAATAATTAATTCTGTTCTATTTTTAGTTTCAACAATCTCGTGTTGAGCACGAACAGCAATAATACCTTTACCTGTTTCATATGCTTGACGAAGACCTGTAATACCAAGAATTTGACCACCTGTTGGGAAGTCTGGTCCCTTAATGTATTGCATTAATTCTAGTATTGTAATATCAGGATTATCTATATATGCAAAGATTGCATCAATGACTTCACCTAAATTATGTGGTGGAATATTTGTAGCCATACCAACAGCAATACCGGTTGAACCGTTTACTAATAAGTTTGGATATCTAGATGGTAATACTTGTGGTTCACGTTCTGAACCATCATAGTTATCTACAAAATTTACTGTGTTTTTGTCAATATCCCTAACCATTTCACCAGCTATTTTAGATAGTCTAGCTTCGGTATAACGCATCGCAGCAGCACCATCACCGTCAACAGAACCAAAGTTACCGTGACCGTCAACTAATGGTTTTCTGTAACTAAATGGTTGTGCCATACGCACCATTGCATCATAAATTGAAGAGTCACCATGAGGGTGATATTTCCCCATAACATCCCCAACGATTCTCGCTGATTTTTTATGTGCAGTATTTGCATACATGTTATTTTCATGCATACCGTAAAGAATACGTCTTTGAACTGGTTTTAATCCATCTTTAGCATTTGGAAGTGCACGAGATACAATAACACTCATCGCATAGTTTAAGAAGGATGTTTTCATCTCTGAAGTAATGTTTACTTCTTTAATCTTATCATGTAGTTTATCTGTATTTTCACTCATTATTATTTACATCCTTTCCTATGCATCAATGTCTGTTGCATATTGTGCATTCTTTTGTATGAAGTCTTTTCTTGGTTCAACTTCTTCACCCATTAACATAGAAAACACTTGATCAGCTTCAATAGCATCATCTAATTTAATTTGAAGTAAGGTACGCTTTGCAGGGTCCATTGTTGTGTCCCATAATTGCTCAGCATCCATTTCTCCTAAACCTTTATAACGTTGAATAGTAGGTTTTGTTTCAATTGTTTTTAGTAGTTCATTTAATTCTTGTTCATTGTAAGCATATTGAAAATTTCTGCCCCAAGAAATTTTATATAGTGGTGGTTGAGCTGCATATACATAACCAGCATCAATTAATGGTCTCATATGTCTAAATAAGAATGTTAATAGTAGGGTTCTAATATGTGCACCGTCGACGTCAGCATCGGTCATAATAACAATTTTATGATAACGAGCTTTTGTAATATCAAACTCATCAGAAATACCTGTACCCATTGCTTGGATTAAATTCACAATTTCTTTATTGGAAAGCATTTTATCTAAACGTGCTTTTTCTACGTTTAAGACCTTTCCACGTAATGGCATAATTGCTTGGAATTCTGAGTCTCTTCCTTGTTTTGCAGAACCACCCGCAGAGTCCCCTTCCACAATATAGATTTCTGATTTTTCAGGATCTTTACTGCGGCAATCCGCTAATTTACTTGCAAATCCTAAAGCATCAAGTGGTGATTTTCTTCTTGTTAAATCTTTAGCTTTTCTTGCAGCAACACGTGCGCGTGTTGCAAGTAAAACTTTTTCAACAATCGCTTTAGCTTGTGTTGGGTTTTCCATTAAGAAACGTTCTATTGCTTCACTTGTAATTTGGGATGTAATTGCACGAACTTCAGGGTTACCTAATTTGGTTTTAGTTTGGCCTTCAAATTGTGGTTCTGGATGTTTAACTGAGATAATTGCAGTTAAACCTTCTCTAGTATCCTCACCTGAAATACTATCATCTTTTTTCATTTTTAAATCATCTGCATACTTAGATATAACACGTGTTAATGCCATCTTAAAGCCATCTTCGTGCATTCCACCTTCAGTAGTTGAGATGTTATTTGTAAAGGAGTGAAGGTTTGGAGAATAGCTATCTACAAACTGCATAGCTAGTTCAACTGTAATACCATCTTGTTCTTTATCGATATAAATAATGTCATTATGAATCTTTGATTTAGACTGATTTAAGAACTTAACATATTCCGTAATACCACCTTCATAGTGGAAAGATTCTGTTCTGGATTCTTCAAAGCGATCATCGATTAAATTAAGTTTAAGTCCCTTATTTAAGAATGCTAATTGTTGGATTCTAGTTCTTAAAGTTTCATAATTGTATATAACTGTTTCAGTAAAAATAAGTGGATCCGCTTGGAATGAAATAATCGTACCTGTTTTGTCTGTATTACCTTTTATTTTAAGATCGTATGCTGGAATACCACGTTCATATTTTTGTTCATAAATCGTTCCATCTTTATGAATTTCTACAACAAACCATTCAGATAAACCATTGACTACAGATGCCCCTACACCATGTAGACCACCAGAAACTTTATAGGACCCTTTATCAAATTTACCACCCGCATGGAGCGTTGTTAAAATTGTTTCGACAGCCGGTCTTTTTGTCTTAGGGTGGATATCAACTGGAATACCGCGTCCATTATCAGTAACACGTATGACTTCACCTTTTAAAATCTCTATGGTGATTTCATCAGCATATCCGCCTAAAGCCTCGTCAATTGAGTTATCAACGATTTCCCAAACTAAGTGGTGAAGTCCACGTTCTCCTGTGGATCCGATATACATACCTGGTCTTTTTTTAACTGCTTCTAATCCTTCCAATATTTGAATATTATCTGCAGTATAATGACTGTTATTATTATTTGGCATTGATTGTTTCTCCTTCTTGTAATACTATTTTTTGAAAATCTATTTGTCCATTTATTGGTAGTGCTGTTGTAATAAATACTTGATGATTTTTTGATAGTTGACTCATAAACAAGTTTTGACGTTCTAAATCTAATTCAGATAATACATCATCTAATAGTAAGACTGCATCCGTCTGAGTCACTTCTTTAATCCATTCTAAGAGGGCTAATTTAAGTTCTATGACAATTAATCTACTTGTTCCCTGTGATGCACTGTCTTTTGCATTTAAACCCTTATAAAGTAGTTTAAAGTCGTCTTTGTGTATACCAGCAGTTGTTGTCTCATACATAATATCTTGTTTTTGTTTTGTTTTAAGATGTTTAAGGAAGTTTTCTTTAGTGACATTAGGTTCATATTGAATCTCAACATCAAAGTCCTTATACTTAGTTTTATTAACTTTAAATTTTTGATTCAGTACTTCAATAAATTTTTGTCTTTCATCAAAAATTTGAATACCTACATCATAGAGTTGTTCCCCTAAAATATTTAAGAATGTATAATCTGTTAGATTTCTATTTTTCTTAAGTAAGGCATTTCTTTGTTTTAAGATCTTTTTATAACTATTTAAATTTCTTAAATAAGTTTTAGATACTTGCATAAGTTCCATATCTAAAAAGTAACGTCGCTCGGAAGGACTTCCCTTGATAAGCATTAAGTCTTCAGGAGCAAACATTACAACTCTTAATTGACCTATATAGTCAGAAATTTTTCTAACTTCTGATTTATTGATGGTTGTTCTTTTACCATTTGGTGTAAGTACAATCTCATGTAATTTCAAATCCTCTATAAGTTTGACTGAAGCATAGGGTTTCTCATATTGAATCATATCCTTTTCAACGCTTGTTCGATGTGACTTCGTTGTTGCGGCAAAGTAAATCGATTCTAGAATGGAAGTTTTTCCAACTCCGTTTAAGCCTTGAATAATCACGAGTGGTTTATCGATTAAAACTTTATAATTTTCTAAATTTCTAAAGTTTCTCAATTCAATTGAAGTAATCATTTAATTAAAATCTTGTTGCCGTTAATCGTAACAACATCACCTTTTTTAATCTTCTTTTTCTTCTCGTAAACTTCTGCATCATTTAGTAATACTACATGCTCATATAAAAAATACTTCGTTTCCCCTCCGGAACCGATGTAGTCTAAAGCTTTTAATAATTGTGCGATGGTTATAAACTCGCCTTCTAGCTCAAAATGATTCATACGCTTCATTCACCTACCTATTATATTATAACATAATATAAGTAAAAAAGCGCACTTTTTAACGCTTTTTATCTATATTAATGTTTACTATGGCCTATATATGAAAAATGGTGATTTCGGCTGTTTTTGAAGCATTTAGATTTTAATGTACTTTTTAATCCGATTTTTAAAATTTCTATAAAAAATGCCTTAAGACCGGTTTTATGGGTTCTTAAGACATTTATTTTTTATCTATATTTATTAGTCAATACGTACTGGTAAGATTAAATGTAGTAGATCAGGATCTTGGTTTCCTTTTACTACAAACGGTTTAATTTCACCTGCAAAGTTTAGTGTAACTTCAGTCGAATTAAATGCTTTAAGTGCTTCATTTAAGTATTTAGAACTAAATGCGATTGAAATTAGTTCACCGACTACATCATCTGATGGAATAATTTCTTCTTTTGCATCACCGACTTCAGTGTTTGTTGAAGATATTTCAACAACTTGATCTGGTCTTAATGTTAATTTAATAATATTATAGTTTGATTCTCTATCTCTTGGAGATAATAAAGAGACACGGTCCACTGCGTTTAATAATTCTTCTTTATTAAATGTAATGACAGTAGGAAAATTAACAGGTATGATTTTCGCTGTATCTGGGTATGTGCCTTCTAATAATCTAGTTTGGAACCAAATCTTATTCATTTTAAATAGTATTTTATTTGGATTAATAAATACTTCAATTTCTTCATTCACATGATCTAATATTTTTGATAGATCATCTAATGATTTATTTGGAATAACAATATTAAATGTTTTAGAATGTGTTCTTAGTTTTAAATTCTTTTGAGATAAACGGTAAGAGTCTGTTGCGACTGCAAATAAGTGGTTATCTTGATATTTAAAGTTCACACCAGTTAGAATTGGACGCTTCTCATTATCAGCTGTAGCAAAATTAGTTTCTTTAATAATTTCTTTAACCATATCAGATGAGAGAATCACTGGTTCTGCTAAGTCTAAAAAATCAACATCTGGATAGTCATCAATATCCATAAGTTTTAATTTAAATTCTGAGCGATCTGCTTTAATAACTAAAAGTCTTTCTTCTTGTAGTGCAACTTCAATACGCTTAGCAGCTACTTTTCTAATAATATCAATAAAATAACGTCCAGGTAACGCAATTTTTCCTGTCTTATGAACAACTAATGATGGATCATCTATTAATACTTGAATAGCTATATCTGAATTAGAAGCAGTTAATTGAATATAATCTGAAAACACTTCAAATTTAATTGCATATAAAATAGGTAGAGGTGTTTTATTTGGTAATCCTTTTTGAACATGGATTAGATGGTTTAGTAAGATATCTCTTTCAATTGTAAAATTCATATTTTACCCCTTTTATTAATTATTATTTCTTCTTTGTTATTGTTAGTGTCTGTGGGAAAGTGGGAAACTAGCAATAATCGCTTCATCTACCATTTATTTTACCACATTTAATCATTTTTATAAACATTTATCACTTTAATGATGGTGAATCTATTTTTTTGACAATTGAGTCAACAGCAAACTTTAAGTTCGAATCCATCCTCATATCGCGTTCTACTTTCTCACAAGCAGCCAATACAGTAGAGTGGTCTCTATCATTAAACAAAGAACCAATCGTTTTATAAGGTATATTGAATTTGAGTTTGATAAGATACATTGCGATATGTCTAGGTAATGTGAATTTAGCATGTCTTTTTTTACCAATTAAGTCTGGTAATGACACTTGGAAGTAATCTGCAACGATACTTTGGATCTTATCGTAGTTATTTTCGTTTAATTGATTTGTTTTCTTCTTTGTTTTTAAGACAGCACCAAGTGCTTCTTCAACAACATCCATTGTTATTTCTAGATTAAAGGTTTGTGCATAACTAATTAAACGAATGAGTGCACCTTCCATTTCTCTAATATTTGCTGCAAATTGAGATGCAATAAAGGTTAAGATATCCTCTCCTACCTCTAAGTTTGCATCTAATGTAGCTGTTTTTCTCTTTAAAATGCTTATTCTATGTTCTAATTCAGGTATTTGTATGTCTACAGATAGACCAGCTTCAAAACGTGTTGTTAATCGCGGCATAATATTTGTTAATTGTGAAGCTGGTTTATCAGATGTAATGACAATTTGCTTATTATTTAAATATAGATAGTCAAAGAGTTTAAAGAATTCCATTTGAGTTTTACTAGCGTTGGCCATAATTTGAATATCATCCACTAATATAACATCTATATCTTTATATTTAGCATTGAATTCTTCAGTCTTATTTTTATTTCTTGATAAAAGTGATACAAAGTCTTCAATAAAATTATCAGCTTTAACATATAATATACGTTTTTCAACATCATTATCTAATATATAGTTACCTATTGCTTGCATAAGATGGGTTTTACCTAAACCTACATCACCAAATATGTAGAAGGGGTTTGCTACTGCTCCAGGTTGATCAGCAACCTTCATCGCCATACGAAAAGCAAACATGTTAGATTTTCCAACAACAAAAGAGTCAAAGGTATATGTAGAGTTTAAGTTACCTTGACGATAATCAATGGTTAATTTACGATCCGCTACTGGTTCTTCAATAACTTCCTCTTGTGATATGAATTTCAATCTAACTGGAGTACTTGAATACTTAGTAGCAAGTTCGTTAATTTTTGCGATGTATAGTTTATTGATACGATTCTTTAAGAACTCATTTGCTACAACCATTGTAAGTAATCCGTTTTGATCTTTAAAAGTAGAAGTCACTGGTAGAAATAGCTCGTTGTAAGTCTCCTCGTTGTATAGTTTTTCTAAATCCTGTAATATTGTCTGCCATAGTGTGCTGTTTGGACTCATGACTGCCTCCCTGAATTAATAATTTATGTAAAACTATGATAGCATAAGAAACGACAAATTTAATAAAAAGTTTTCCACATTATTTGTGGATAACTTTTTGATTTCAGTGCTCTTTAAATATTGAATTGTGGATAACTTTCAGTGTGTCATTTGCTTTGTAAGGCTGTTAAATATACTTACGCTACTTATCAACATTGTGAATAAAATGTGGAAACTTTATCCACAATGTGTGGACAATAAATGTGGGGAACATTCATATTAAAAATTGTGGGAAAAATCAAATAAAAAATAAATAAAAGAAAGACCATTTTATGTTTGACTTTTAAGTACACTTTATTTATAATAAGAAAAGCAAGGTTTCATAAGAAAGGTGGTTTTTTGATTATGAAAAGAACATATCAACCAAGTAAAATCAAACATCAAAGAAGGCACGGATTTAGAGCTCGTATGGCTACTGCTAATGGACGTAAAGTATTAGCAAGAAGAAGAGCTAAGGGTCGCCAATCTTTAACTGTTTAATAAAATTATATTAAAGTTAATAAATACCAGGACTACCAGATCATTAACAAATTTTGTTTATTTGTTTTAGGTAGTCCTTTATTTTTTAATTTGAGGTAAGTAGTGAAGAGAGTATATTCTATAAAAAGTAAAAACGAATTGGATTTAGTTTTTAAGGAAAAAAAATCCGTTGGTAACGGATATTTTGTTATATACTTTATACCCCATGAAACACCTCACTTTAAGTATGCGATATCGATCGGCAAGAAATTCGGAAACGCAGTAGAAAGAAACCAAGCTAAACGTCGACTTCGATATATTGTTTCAAATTATTCAAAATATATAAATCCTAAGTATAGATTTGTTATAGTGGTACGACCACAATCAAATCTCTTACCGTTTGATTTAATAAAAGAAAATATAACTAAATTGCTTATTAAAGCAAAAATCATAGAAAAAGAGGTTCAAAATTAATGCGTAAAATATTAGCAGTACTTACGGTGTTAGTGTTTGGATTAGTATTGGTTGCATGTTCACCCGATACATCTGAAATTGATACGTTCCTATCACCTAATAAAATAGTATATACGATGGATGAAACCAATGCGAATGGTCCAATCATTGAAACAGGGGATTTTGAATTTTATTCCATTCAAAAAAATAAGACATCAACTAGAGTAGATGTTGCATCTACTGAAGTAACAAGTGTTTCCTTAGGTAATAATATCTATGAAATCACAGTTCGTGGTCACAAATATAATGTATATGCATACCAAACAGGTTATGAGGGTACAGTAAGTGACCCGAATGAAATTGTCGTATCTGCCTTAAGTCCAACTTATGGAGTTGAAAACGCTGCAGACAAAATTAAAAATGTTAATGCACTATTCTTCACAGTTATTACTAATCAAATTGATCTAGATAATGTACAAGTAATCTCTGCACAGTTTAAAACAAAATCAAACACAGAAGTTATTAAAGAAACTGGAGCTAATGCTCAAAAGTATTTGGTAACACCTGAAAACTATGAAGATAATGTGTTTAAGATCAATTCAAATAACGTTTTATCATTTAAATTCCACGATCTAAACGATACAGTTCAAGTCATTAAGAATTTATCTTACAAACCAGCAGATAACCAACTACCAATTAACACTAAAATGGAAAACTCATGGTTAGGCTATGTATGGGACTGGGTTTTCATTATCCCAATTTCGTTTATAATGCAATTCTTTGCATCCTTATTTGGTTTAAATAGCTTTGGTTTAGGTATCTTATTTGCAACCATTATTGTTCGTACAATTGCATGGCCAATTTATGCCAAAGCAAATGATATGTCAATTAAAATGGCTGTTGCACAACCTGAGTTAACTAAATTACAAAATAAATATGCACTGAAAAAAGACCCTGCTTCACAACAAAAAATGCAAATGGAAATGATGCAACTATATAAGAAACATGGTATTTCAGTATTAGGATGTTTTACACCAATTCTTCAAATGCCAATATTCTTAGCAATGTTCCAAACTGTTTACCGTATTACAGTACCTGGTGGTATGTATGCTGCAAATGTAAATAATCATAAAATCTTATTTGGATTAATTGATCTATCAGCGGGTGGATTTAATGACGTAACAAGTTATATCTTAGCTGCAATCGTTGGTGTGACTATGTGGTTATTACAACGCCTATCTCAAAAGAAACCAAGTTATGCTAAAAACACAGGAACTCAAGTAAAGACTGAACAAGCAGAACAACAAGCAAAAACAATGAAGACTGTATCAAACGTAATGATTGGTATGATGGTATTAACTACAATCACATCAGTAAATGCGCTAGGATTTTACTGGGTGATTGGTAACTTATTCTCTATTGGACAATCATTCATTAATAGAAAATTATCTGAAAAGAAATACGAAAAATCTAGAGCTTCACAAAGCATTATCTAAGAAAGGGGTTAGACATGCTAAAAGTAATTGAAATCGAAGCTAAAACGCTTCAAGAAGCAACAAAAAAAGCTTCAGATATACTAAAAATATCGGAAAATAAAATAAAATTAGAAGTTTTAAAAGAGAAAAAAGGCTTTCTTGGTGTTGGTGGAAGCACACTTTATAAAGCAAGCCCTAATATTGATTTAGCTATTGAAGGTAAACAATACTTAGAAAGTATGGTAACTGCATTAGGTATTGATGTTAAAATGGAAGTTCAATCACCAGATGAATCTACAATCACTTACCGCCTTCAAACTTCAGAAAATGCTTTATTAATAGGTAAAGAAGGTAAAACTTTATTAGCTTTTCAAACATTACTAAGAAATCATTTATCAACGTTTGTTGAAGAACCAATACTAGTTACGCTAGATATTGGAAACTATCATGCATCAAGAAAACGTCAATTAGAAATTATGGCAACTAAAACCGCTAAAGATGTAGCAAGAAGCGGGATTGCAGTAAAACTTGACCCAATGAATGCATTTGATCGCCGCATCGTACACTCAAAACTTACAGAGTGGCGTGATGTTGAGACATATTCTGAAGGTGAAGGCGAAGAACGCGCAATCATCATCAGACCAAAAAAATAAATACTTAAATTATAAAATATCTCCCATTATTTGAGATATTTTTTTTCACCTAAATCAAAGCATATTAAAATAATGATTTAATGTTATAATTTACTTATGAAAAATAAAAAGAAAATAACTAAAGTACTTAAAAAAATAATTAAATACATTGCTTTAGCATTTATCTTACTGATAGCTTACTTTATAGGAGAATCAACCTATGAAAATATTAAGAAAAATCAGATCATTAATGAGTTTAAAAGTAGAGCATATGAAACGGTAGAGGTAAGTCAGCATGACACAACCTACTTTTATCATAAAATAAAAAGAACCTATGATTATGAGTTGTCTGACACACGTTCTGTATTTTATGATGCAAAAAAAGTTAATCCTGGACAAAAAGGCGATATTCTCTTAACTTTTGAGTCACCATTCCCATATATACCTGTTGTAGATCAAATTTATGGCTACTGGCTAGGTGGACATGCTGCATTAGTAGGGGACAATAATCAAATTTATCAGTCCACCGGAATTGGTGATAATGGTACCTTAGATTTTACTACCATATTTAATGTAATCATGCACCGTGGATATGATGAGACTGATAAGTATGGCTTAAGTGTTCAATCTGTTTCAAATTACTGGATGACTCCATTCAGAAATGAAACACACTCAGAATTTCCTTATTACGGTAGATTTTATAGAGATGAAATTATGTCACTTAGGTTAAAGAGTAGAAACATAGAAACGTTTGATTTAGAACTAGATGTTGCAGTTAATTATGCAAAAGATAAAACAAACAGAGGTCTATACAATTACTTATTTATATTTGATACCAAATATAAATATTATTGTACAGATTTAGTCACACGTGCCTTTGGTCAAATAAATAAAGATCTAGGTACAAATTATACACTAGACCGTGATGGCATATTTCCTAGCATGTATGATATCTTACTATCAAGTGATACGTATATGACGATTTATAAAGAAACCAAGCCTGATGGTATACATGTTTATTACTTAGAAGATATGGAGGTATAAAGTGACTAATACAGAAATTATTTTACTCATCAGTATGATTGTTATTATATTATTTTTAATGATTCTAATAATCATACTTATTAAGGGTAAAAAGTATCCTAGTAATGAAATAAAAGCTAGACAACAACAAGAAATTTTATCTAAAATAGAGTATTTGAAAACTGATTTCAAATCAGCACTAGATAAACAAAATATGCAAAGCCAACTGGAATTAGAAAGAACTATTAATTACTTTAAAGAAGCCATTTCGACCAAAATCAATGTGGATTTACAATCCATGAATGATAAAGTAGAAACAAGACTTAAAGAAGGTTTTCAATCAAGCGATAAACTATTTAGTTCTATGCTTGAAAAACTCACTATTATAGATACTACACAAAAGAATATTGAAAACCTATCCGTGCATGTAAATGATTTAAAAACATATTTATCAGATAAGAAATTAAGAGGTATGTATGGTGAGTTACAGCTATACCAAATACTTGAAAATGTCTTTGGTGAAAACAATAAAAAGCTCTTTACCAAACAGCATAAACTCTCTAATCAAACAGTTGTAGATGCCATAGTCTATGGTAGTGGTGATGCACTAAATATACCAATTGACTCAAAGTTTTCACTAGAAAATTATATTAGAATGTATGATTCAAACTCAACGGATAGTGAAAGAAAAAATGCATCTAAACTCTTTGAACAAAATATTAAAAAACATATTGATGATATTGCTAGTAGATATATCATCAAAAATGAAACAACAGACTACGCTTTAATGTTTATTCCAAGTGAGGCAGTATTCTCAGAGATTCAAGCAAACTATATTCATTTAGTAGAGTATGCATCTAAAAAGAAAGTGTGGATCACATCACCTACTACTTTGGTCTATATGCTTACAATGATACTAGTCATCAATCAAGATCTAGAAAAAGAAAAGAATGCTGAAAAAATGCTTGATGAAATCAACAAACTATATAACGATTTTAGACTAGTATTTGAGCGTTTTAGTACTTTGGAAAAAGATATTAAAAGGTTATCAGAAAGTATTAAGACTTTGATGATACCGATGAACCGTTTAAATAAGAATGTCTACAAAATTGAACATTCCGACTTTAATAATATAAATAGTGATGACTAATTTTATAAATTAGTGATACAATAGTAATATAAACTTCATATACATCATAAAAAAGAAGAGTAAAACAGACGATATGTTTAAGAGAGTTAATGGTTGGTGAAAATTAACACATATGCTGATTTGAAATAACACTTTTTAGAGACAGAAGAACACATGTAAATGTTAGTAGAACTGTACGGATTGCTTATCCGTTATATAAGCAAAATGAGCGCTAGATTAAGTTTCTTGATCTAGAACTAAGGTGGTACCGCGATTAATCGTCCTTAGACTAAATTTTAGTCTAAGGACTTTATTATTATAAAAGGAGAAAACTTATGGATTTAACAATTAGAACAATATATAAAAATCCTGCACAATATGCAGATCAAGAAGTTATATTAAATGGGTGGATTAGAAACCACCGCGATCAAAAAGAATTTGGGTTTATTAACTTAAATGACGGTAGTTTTTTTGAAAACATTCAAGTGGTATATGAAAGAGCGACAACTAAAGATTTTGATGCAGTGACACGTTTATCTGTGGGCGCTTCTATTGAAGTTGTAGGTACACTTGTTTTAACACCAGATAGAAGCCAGCCATTTGAAATTAAAGCACTAGAAGTGAAACTATTAGGGGATGCAGGTGAAAACTATCCAATCCAACCAAAACGCCATACAAGAGAATTTTTAAGAGAAGTTGCACATCTTCGCCCAAGAACAAATTTATTCTCTGCAGTTTTTAGAGTTAGGAGTATTGCGGCTTACGCCATTCATAAATTCTTCCAAGAACAAGATTTTGTCTATGTACATACACCGATTTTAACTGCAAACGATGGTGAAGGTGCAGGAGCCATGTTTAAAGTAACTACACTAGACATAAATAAACCGCCTAGAAATGAAGACTCAACAATTGATTATAGTAAAGATTTTTTTGGCAGAGAAGCTAACCTAACCGTTACAGGACAATTAGAAGGTGAAGCTTATGCTCACGCATTTAGAAATATCTATACCTTTGGTCCAACATTTAGAGCGGAAAACTCTAATACTACAACCCATGCATCAGAGTTTTGGATGATTGAACCAGAGATTGCTTTTGCAGACTTAAATGACAATATGGAACTTATTGAACGTATGGTGAAATATGTTACATCTTATGTCCTAGAACATGCAAAAGAAGAAATGCAATTCTTTGATAAATTTGTAGAAAAGGGCTTATTAAAGAAACTAGATGATCTTCTAAACTCATCATTTAAACGTATTACACATGAAGAAGCTATTAATATCTTAATAAAGTCAAACCATAAATTTGAAAATCAACCAAAACATGGTGAAGACTTAGCCAAAGAACATGAAAGATATCTAACAGAAAAAGCATTTCATGGTCCGGTGTTTGTAACAGACTGGCCAAAAGATATTAAAGCATTTTATATGAGATTAAATGATGATCAAAAAACGGTTGCTGCAGTAGACCTATTAGTACCTGGTTCAGGTGAATTAGTGGGCGGATCTCAAAGAGAAGAAAGATTAGATGTTTTACTTAAACGTATGGAAGAGATGCATGTACCCATTAAAGATCTTGATTGGTATTTAGACCTTAGACGTTATGGCGGTGTTCAAACATCTGGTTTTGGATTAGGCTTTGAAAGATACTTAATCTATGTAACTGGTGTAGAAAATATTAGAGATGTTATACCATTCCCTAGAACACCTAAAAATATATTATTTTAATTAAAACTATGATACACAATGATAGAGTTAAACAGATTTTAGAACATAACACAAAAAATAAGGGTAAGTTCATTTTATACTGGATGCAGCAATCGATGCGCATCCAGTATAACCATGCCTTAAATTATGCCATAGAACTTGCTAATAAGAAGAGACTACCATTAATTGTATGGTTTAATATACTACCAAACTACCCAGAAGCAAACCTTAGACACTATACATTTATGCTAGAAGGACTAAAAGAAATTCAGGAAGATTGTTGTAAAGAAAACATTCACTTTGAGCTTAGTATTGGGAAACTAACAGATAATATCAAACCTTATTTAGAAGATGTGGATACCATCATTATGGATAGAGGATATTTAAAACCCCAAAGACATATGAGAAATGAAGTCTATAAAATCATAAAGGATACATATGTCATAGACATTATTCAAGTAGAGTCTGATCTTATTATCCCAGTTGAAGCATTATATCCAAAAGCTGCTTATGGTGCCTATGTAATTAGATCCAAAGTGATGGAAAAATTACATCAATATATGGATTATAAAGAATTATCTAGATTAGATAATTTATCAAAAATCCAAATTCACGAACCACTAAATCTTTCAAATATAGCGGATATAGTGAATAAACTACCAATTGATATAAGTGTTAAACCCTATCATAAATTTAAAGGTGGTAGAAAAGAAGCCTATAAACATTTAGAATACTTCTTTAACCAACTGCTTAAAGATTATGATAAAAGATCTGATCCTGCACTACATATACAACCTTATATGTCGATGTATCTACAATTCGGACAAGTATCTGATCAAGAAATATTACGTATGCTTTACGATCATCCATACTATAAACTCTACCCTGAAATGTCAGAAGGCTTTATCGAACAATTAGTGGTTAGAAGATCTCTTGCATATAACTTTGTTACTTATATTAAAGATTATGATAGATTTGAATATATGACAGAAGCTTGGGCATATGAAACGATGCATGAGCATGATAAAGACATAAGAAATCATATCTATAGTTTAGATGAGATAGAATTTAGTAAAACTCATGATATTTATTTTAATGCAGCTATGAAAGAAGCACGTATTACAGGCTTTATGGCTAACTACTTAAGAATGTATTGGGCAAAAAAAATTATGGAATGGTCAGGATCTATGAAAGATGCCTACCAAATCATTGTCCACTTAAATAATAAATATTTTATCGATGGAAGAAATCCAAACTCTTATGGTAATATTGCATGGAATTTTGGTAAACATGATAGAGCTTGGCAAGAACGTGCTATATTTGGTAAATTAAGATACATGAATGAACAGGGTTTAATTCGAAAATTCGATATGAAATCTTACCTAGAATATGTTAATAAACTATAAAGATCACTTCATGAAGTGGTCTTTTTTTACATTTGGTTACAAAAAAACGACATTTTGTAACATCAAGAAAATTTATTTAATCAAAAGGCGTATACTTTAGTCAAGTAATGAAAAGGAGTGTCTAAATGAAAAAGAATGTTATTTTATTTATTATTGCAACTATCGTCTTTTTATTAATTGATTTACTCTGGTTAGGTGTACTTTCAAAAGACCTATACAAAGAAGAGTTAGGTCATTTAATTAGTAATGAGTTTAAACTAGTTCCTGCAGTTATATTCTATATAGCATTTGTTATAGGGCTACTCGTACTCGTATTAAAACCTGGAATTAAAGAAAAATCAATTAAAAAAACTATAATTTACGCACTCATTTATGGGTTTGCTACATACGGAGCATACGATTTAACTAACTATGCCACTATGAAAGACTTCCCACTACTTATTGTTGTCATTGACTTAATTTGGGGGACATCCCTAACTTTAGTAACAAGTATAATAACCTATGTTGTATATAGGAGGTTCTTCGAAAAATGAATGAATTTCAAATGATTGAAAATAAAAGTATGTATGATGCTTTAATTCAGGGTGCTAAAAGAGTAATAGAAAAAAAGGATACATTAAATCAATTAAATGTATTTCCCGTCCAAGATCAAGATACAGGAAATAATTTAAGTGCTTTAATGAAATCAATCATTGAACAGACTAAATTGGGTAACACCATTGATGAAACACTGGAATCCTTAGCAGATGCTGCACTAATCGGGTCACGTGGAAACTCAGGTTTAATCTTTTCTCAATTTCTATATGGTCTTACAAAGGCTCATCAAACTATAGATTATCCTGAATTTATTAGAAGAATTGAATCCGGTGTGATACATGCATACAAGGCCATAAATGAACCAGTTGAGGGCACTATGGTAACGTTGATGCGTAAGCTAAGTGAAACACTAAAAAACACTAAACAACCAATTGATAATATAGAAGCATATGTAGACTATATCATCCAAGAACTTAACATGGCACTTGAACAAACAAAGTTAGAACTTGAAGTTCTAAAAACATTTGGTGTAGTAGATGCAGGGGCACTTGGGTTTACTCTCTTTGTAGAAGGCTTTCTACAAAGCATTACTAATAGAGTTACACAGGATGTTATAGAACCATCAATAAGTTTTGAAGAACCTGAAACCATTGAACATGATCATATGGATATTACTTATCGTTATTGTACAGAGGTACTACTTCAAACAACAACGGATAAGCACACATTAAAAGAACTACTTGATCAATTAGGGGATTCATTAGTAATTGGAGAAACTAAGCGACTTAAACGTGTACACTTACACACCAATCACCCTGAGATCATCGTAGAAAAATTAAGTCATCTTGGACAAATCTTAGAATCAAAAGTAGATGATATGAGAAAACAATACCAAGCTACGCAGGCAAAGGATAATGAGATTTGTATACTAACTGATTCAATTGCTGATCTACCTAAAATATTTGTTGATAGTCACCCTATACATGTCTATCCAATTGGTATCAACTTTAATGATATAGTCTATTACGATAAATTAACAATTAATAACCACCAACTCTTCCACTACATCAGTAAGCATGAAAAGTTTCCTACATCATTTACACCGAGTTTTAAAGCAATCGATGCGCAGATTAATTTTTTATTAAAACACTATAAAAAATTAATCATCTTAACCGTATCTTCAAAAATGAGTGGTATACATAACTTATTTACCAAAGCTCTTGAAGGTTATAAAGATAAAGATGTATTACTCATCGATACCAAACAAAATAGCGTCTCAGAAGGTTTGATTGTTTATGAAGTTGCTAAAATGATTGAACAAAAAATGCCTTTTGAAGACATCAAATTAAAAGTAAATAAATTAGTTAAAAATACTAAAATATTGGTTCACGTAGATACCTTAGATAACATGGTACGAAGTGGTAGAATCAAAAAGAGCCTGGGGACTTTAGGTAAGTTATTAAAACTAAAACCTATTGTATCTATTAATGATGCGGGTGAAGGTGTTGTATTATCAAAAACGATTGGTCAAAAACGTAATATTAATAAACTTGTTAACATGGTAGATCGCATACACAAGACATCAGGTATTGAAAATTACGCAATTGTTCATGTATCTAATTTAAAACTAGCAGAAAAGATAAAGACACAAATTATTAAAAAGATCGGTAAAGCACCGGTATATGTAGGGGAAATATCATCTATTATTGCTATGAACTCAGGGTTAAACTCTATAGCAATTGGATTTATTAGAAAGGATTTATAATGAATTATTTATATATTTATCTTATCTTACTAGCATACTTTCTAATTTGGTATGTCATTGCCCAAATTAAAAAGAATAACGGCTTAGTAGATGTAGCTTGGGGAATGGGAATCGTAGTAAGTGCAGTATCTTCACTCATACTTGGTGATCAATATACGATCACAGGCTTAATTGTTACAGGACTAACAATTATTTGGGGCTTAAGGTTATCTTTATATCTATTTAAAAGAAACTTTAACAAAGAAGAAGATTTTAGATATCAAAACTTTAGAAAAAGATGGAAAACACATGTAAAGTTAAAAGCCTTATTATATGTTTTCTTGACACAGTCCATATTTAGTTATATCATAGCATTACCAATCATCTTGACAAATTTAATATCCAATAAGACATTTGATATAGTAAGTATTATACTTATATCCCTTGGTTCTATGATATTCTTTATTGGCTTTATCTTTGAAGTTCTTGCAGATCACTCACTACAAAAATTTAAAAAAGATCCTTCAAATAAAGGGAAAATTATGCAAAATAATGTCTGGAAGTTTTCCAGACACCCTAATTATTTTGGGGAAGCTACCCTATGGTGGGGAATTGGTATTGCTACATTAGGAACAATGAATATTATAAGTTTTATAGGACTTATAAGTCCGTTAATTATTACATATTTATTACTTTATGTAACAGGTGTTCCATTACTTGAAAAGAAATATAAAACGAATTTGGCATATCAAGCATACGCAAGTAAAACATCAATCTTCTTCCCACTACCACCTAAAAAATGAGCTTAGTTCATAACTGGTAAGAATATCTCTAAGTGATAATAATCTACACCATTATCACTTGTAGTGTAGCGATTTGAAAAACCGTTATATTGAATCAAAATCTTATCAATGATAGAAGCACCAAAGCCATGTTGGAGTTTATCAGCTTTTGTCGATTTTAGGTTAAGACTAGAAAATTTAGCGTTCATAGTATTAACAAAAGATACTTTAATGTATGCATCCATGCGTTCACTATCTATCTTGATTAAACGCTTGGATGCATCTTCCACGTGTAGTAAGGCTTCATAAGCATTTTCTAAAACATTATAAAATAGCTTAATCATATTTATTTCCGAAATGTCTAAATTAAAGTTAATATAGAAAATCGATTCAAAATTTGCTCCAATAGCTACAAATCGCTTTCTATAGTCATTTAAGAGTGCATCATATACGAGATTATTTGAATATTTATTATAGTTAATTTGAAGACTATCAAGTTCCATATTAGAGTCACTTACAATATGTTTAATGGAATCCAGGTCGCCTCTATCAGCTAGAGTGGCAATAGAGTTTAAGACTTTATTATAGTCATGCTTAAAGCGTAGTAGTTCTTGAGTTTGGGTTTCAAAGACTTTATAGTGATCTAGTTGATAGCTTAGTTGTTTCCTTAAAGTATCCGTATGTGTCTTAAACACACTAAAGTAAGTAGAGTTAGCGGTAAACAATCTAAGTAGTAGATAGATACCCTCTACACTAAATGCAAGTAATAATAAGATAATGTTATACCATCTAAATGGAAGCACTTCGGTGGTTGCACTCATCCAAATTAGATTGATTATTAAAATTACTTGAATAGATATAATGAGTAATAAGTTACTACGTTGAGAAAAGAAGTCTTTAAGTTTATCAGATAAAAGTTTAGCATCAAAAAGAAGTAGCAAAATTAAGGAAACAGTATATGCAAGTGCTTGGCTTAAATGATAATAATTAGAACTATATATCCAGGTAAGTGTTAACTGATTTTGCTCAATAAGAGCAAATAAACTTGAAAAGAATATAAAGTCTACATAGATTTTAAGGATTGCATTTAAGGATAAAAAAGTTATATTAAAGATGTTTGTTTTATAGACCAGTGATAAGGCGAGTGGGTAAGTTATGAAAGATAATAAACCTAAATAGCCGACACTTAATCCAAATGGTAAGACGGTGACGAATTGAATAAGTATCGTAAGTAAGAATATAATAAAACCGATATAATAGTGCGCTCTCAAAACAAAATATTTTGAATATATTCTGATATAAAAATATGAAAAAACGCTGGATATTAAAATAGCAAAACTAATATTAAGTATATCCATGATAGTCTACCTTCATTTCAAACGATTTTGGTTGTTATAGTTAAACAGTTTATCTTTGACTACTTCATAATTGTTCCTAGAAACAGGAAGCACAACACCATTTTTTAAATAAACATCTGTCTTAGAAAGTTTTAAAATATATTGCATATTCACTAAAAATGAACGGTGAATCAGAATGAAAGGTTTATCTTCAAGTTCTGTTACTAAGTCACTAATCTTATAATAATACTCTATGCGTTCTTTGTTTGATTTATGACAAATAACGAATCGCTTATAACTTTCAAAATAAGCAATCTCACTAAAAGGTATTAAATAATTTTCTTGTTTGGTTGTAATGGAAAATAAAGGTTCACTGTTATGTGATTTAACTTGATTATAAACATTTATAAATACATCATCAAATTTATCATCATGTAAATCTTTAATTAAGTAATGAGATGCATTTGCATCAAATGCATTAAATACATAATCTGTAGAAGAAGTTAAGAAAATAATTTTAACGGCACTGTTTAATTTACGAATCCTCAAAGCTGTTTCAATACCGTTGATACCGCCCATAACAATATCTAAATAGATAATTTGAAATTGGTTAGGGCGATCCTCTAAGTGAAACAGTAAAGCTTCACCGCTATGAAAGCGGTGAATATCTAAATCGATTGGAAGTTTTCTTGCAATAGATTCAAGTTTTGATTGATAATGATCTAAAAATATTTGCTCATTATCACATATAGCTATAGAAATCATGGCATCCCCCATAGATGTGGTTCGTATAATAATTATACTATAATTAAAAGAATAAAAAATTATAAAAAGGAAGGAATCAAAAAATGAGTATCTATCAAATACGTGTTGAAGATATGCACAATAATATTGTTACCTTAGATTCATATAAAGGTAAGGTTCTGTTAATCGTTAACACAGCTACAACATGTTTTTTCACACCACAGTATGACGGACTACAAAAATTGTATGCAACATACAAAGATAAAGGGTTTGAAATCTTAGATTTTCCAAGTAATCAATTTAAAGATGCTAAAGATAGTGTTGAAACAATTGATGAGTTTTGTGTGAACAACTATAAAACAGATTTCAAAAGATTTACTAAAATAGAGGTGAATGGACCAGATGAGTCTATTTTATATACCTATTTAAAAAGACATCAAAAAGGGTTATTTAATAAAAATATCAAGTGGAATTTCACTAAGTTTTTAGTAGACCAAAATGGCCGCGTTATTAAACGTTATGCACCACTTGTAAAACCCGAAAAAATAGCAAAAGACATTGAAAAACTATTAAATAAAGATAAATAAGGAGGTAATGTATATGTTTTTAGCAATAAAAGAATTAAAGTACACCAAGGGTAAATTTGCATTAATTATCTCTGTGATAGTATTAATTAGTTATTTAGTATACTTTTTAACCTCACTCGCATATGGTTTGGCTTCATCTTATACCAATGCAGTGAATAAATGGGGTTCAGATGAGGTTGTTATTACGGTGGACTCTAATGACTCTATTATGATGTCATTTATGACCAATAACGATTTTGATTCATTAGAAGTAGATGGCATTAAAGCTAGAATAGGTTTGTTTCCGGCAGTTATTAATAATCCAAATGCAGAAGTGAATGTGGATTCAAGAATAAATGTATATTTTTTCGGTATTGATAATGATTCTTTCTTAAAACCTACAGAGGTTCGTAATTTAACGCTTCAAGATAATGAAGTTGTTGTAGATGATTCACTTAAAAAAGAAGGTTATGAGATTGGAAGTACAATTGCTGTATCAGGAACAGATACGGTATTTACAATCATTGGTTTTTCTACAAAAAGTACGTATCAAACAGCACCTGTAATCTATATGGCAATGGAGACATGGCAAAAATATAGATACAGTACAGAAACACCACCGGATTTATATAGTGGCATTATTGTACGAGGTTCAACTGGCAATTTAGATATAAAGTTAGCTACATATACTACAGCTAACTATATTGCAACACTACCAGGTTATACTGCACAAGTCTTAACTTTTGGTACAATGATTATTTTCTTAATTATCATTGTAGCGTTTGTATTAGGAATTTTCATATATGTACTAACCATTCAAAAAACACCAATGTTTGGTGTCATGAAAGCACAAGGCATTTCTAATTTTTATATTGCAAATTCGGTGGTTACTCAGACATTCTTACTTGTATTCATTGGTATATTTATTGGTTTAATCTTAACGATTGTATCCGGCATCTTCTTAGGTGATATTATACCGTTTGCGATCAACACCTTATTTTATGGTGTGATAACAGTTGCATTTTTCTTATTTGGTTTCTTAGGTGCGCTTTTCTCAGTACGCGCTGTACTTAAGATAGATCCATTAAAAGCTATAGGGGGATAATATGAAAGCACTTATTGAAATGATCAATGTATCCAAAGATTTTTTACAAGGTGATAATGTAATTTCGGCACTAAAACCAACAAATTTTATAGCATATGAAGGTGAACTGATTGGTATTATTGGACCTTCAGGATCTGGTAAATCTACATTTTTAACCATTCTCGGTGGTCTACAAAAGCCAACTACTGGTAAAGTATTAATTAATGGAAAACCGTTTAGTGAACTCACGAATGACCAAAAATCAAAAATAAGACTAGACCAAATTGGGTTTATCTTACAAGCTTCAAACTTAATTCCATTTTTAACTGTTAAAGAACAAATGGTTTTATATAACAAAATCACTAAAACTAAAGTAAATAATGAATGGATGAACGAGTTATTTGAAAAGTTGGGTGTAGATAAGTTAAGAAATAAATACCCAAGTGCATTATCTGGAGGGGAACGCCAACGTGCAGCAATTGCTAAAGCGTTGTATCACCAACCAAATGTTATCTTTGCTGATGAACCAACTGCGAGTTTAGATACTACCAAGGCATTTGAAGTAATTAAGTTACTGGCAAGAGAGACTAAAGCACAAAAGAAAGCTACCATCATGGTGACCCATGATGAGCGCTTATTAGAGTATTGTGATAAGGTATATGTCATTGTTGATGGTGTATTAACCTTAAGACAAAAATCATAAGAGGTGTCTATGCATATTCTTTATTACTTATTATCATCATATGGGTTTATAGGTTTAATGATAGGTTTATCAACCATCTTAAGTAAAAAAGGTATTATTGGTGAAGAAGGTAGTAGAAAATTTATTCATATAGGTGTATCGAATTGGTATTTTATTGCACTGATCTTTATGCAAGATCCAAGCGATATACTTATTACCTTAATTCCACCGGTATCATTTATTGTATTAAACTATATTTCTTATAAGACAAATCTAATTAAGTCAATGGAGCGTAATGGTAAGGGAAATTTGGGTACAGTATATTACCCAATCTCCCTTACAATACTCATATTCTTCTCATTTTATGTCTTAAATAATGCTTATATTGGTTTATTGGGTGTTATGATTATGGGTTATGGTGATGGATTAGCCGCTGTATTTGGTAAAAAATATGGCACAAAAGATATTGGACACGGTAAAACGGTTGTAGGTGTAGTTACAATGTTTATCGTATCTTTAATTGCTGGAAGTCTAATTATTATCTATTCAAACAGTTTAATGCGTCTTTGGATTGCATTAGCAGTTGCAGTATTTGCAACTTTAACAGAATATTTAACACCTAAAGGACTGGATAACCTATCCGTACCATTAGGTGCCTCATTTATGTATTATTTACTATTACTTATTTAAGAAAGAGGATTTTAAATTGAAAAAAATAGCGATTATTGGTGCAGGAACAGCAGGTTTAGCCTCAGCTATTCGTCTTAAGGCACTTGGATATGATGTGACCATCTATGAAAAGAATGAAAAAGTAGGTGGCAGAATGTATCAAATTAAGGAAGATGGGTTTACATTTGATGTAGGACCAACGATTGTTATGATGCCAGATATATATAAAGAAGTATTTAAAGTTAGTGGTGTAGACTATAAAGATTATATTGACATGGTACGCGTTGATCCAATGTTTGAAATCAAATATCGTGACAAGACCAACTTAATCGCTACTAACGATTTAGTTGAAATGACGATTGAAAACGAAAAGATTAGCGAAGAAGATGCTCAAGGTTATCTAGCATATTTAGCAGATGTCTATAAACGTTATTTAGTTGCTAAAAATCACTTTATTGATCGTAGTTTTAGAAAACCAACAGATTTTTATAATCCTAAAATGCTATATCAAGGTATGAAATTAAAAACATTTAATTCTGCTTATAAATCAATTGCTAAGTTTGTTAAAAATGAAAAATTAAGACAATCTTTAGCATTCCAGACACTATATATTGGTATATCACCATATAATGGACCATCAATATACACAATTATTCCAATGATTGAATTACTATATGGTGTTCACTATATTAAAGGTGGTATGTATAGTATGGCCAAAGCTATGGAGAAAAGATTTTTAGAGATGGGTGGTAAAATCTTACTTAACCAAAATGTAGAAGAATTACTTATTGAGAAAAAAGAAATCAAAGCATTAAAAGTTGATGGTAAAGTGACCCAGAACTATGATGCTGTTTTAACCAATGCGGATTTTCCATGGGTTATGAACAACTTAATCAAAGAAAAGAAAAATAAAGGAAAATATACTGAAAAGAAAGTCAATAAAATGCTATATTCTTCCTCATCATTTATACTATACATCGGTACTAAAAAACGTTATGACTTAAAAACTCATACATTCTTCTTTACCAATGACTTCAATGGTAACATTAATGACATATTTGTAGGTAATACACCTAAAGATCCATCATACTATGTATACACACCAAGTCGTATAGATAGTTCCATGGCACCAGAAGGTAAAGAATCAATGTATGTTCTAGTTCCGGTACCTAATAAATCAGATAGCCCTGAAAAATGGGATGATAAAGCAGTAGAAACATATAAGAATAAAATATTAAATATGATGTCTGAGCATGAAGTATTTAAAGACATCAAAGATAATATAGATTATCTTAACGTATATAGTCCAAATGATTTTGAATCTAAATTCAATCTACAATTTGGTGCAACCTTCGGTCTTCGTCCAACGTTACTTCAATCAAACTACTATAGACCACAAAATAAATTTAGATATTTAAAGAATTTATATTCAGCTGGTAGTAGTAATCACCCAGGTGCAGGTGTTCCGATTGTTTTAAATAGTGCAAAATTAGCAGTAAATGAACTGCATAAGGATCTTAAATAATGATGAAATTATCTAAACAACTCAAAAGTGATTTTAATAAGTGTGAATTAATTATAAAAGAAAACTCTAAAACCTTTTATAAGGCTTTTAGTATGCTAAAAGCCAAGCAAGATCGCCAAGCGATCTATGCAATATATGCTTATTGTAGAGTTGTAGATGATGCCATTGATGAATATAAAGATATTGATTTACTAAATAGTTATGAATCAAAATTAATGGATATGATTAAAGGGGACGTACCAACGGATTTTATCTTTAGAAGTTTAAATGAAGTAATTAAGCATTATTACCCTAAAGCGTATGATTTTAAACCATATTTTGACTTAATTGAAGGGCAACGACAGGACTTCTTGTTTACACAACCCAAAACACTTGATGATTTATTAAAGTATTGTTATCATGTAGCGGGTGTTGTAGGCGAGATGTTAAGTTATGTACTAGCACCAAAAAGTGTAATTGGCGAATTAAAGCTTGTAGCAAGAAACTTAGGTGAAGCGATGCAAATTACAAATATTTTAAGAGATATTGGTGAGGATCGTAAAAGAAAACGCATCTATATCCCTTTAGATGTCATGCATCAATTTAATTACACACAAAAAGATTTAGAATTAGGTGTAGTCAATCACGGGTTCATAGAAATGTTTGAATACCTTGCAAATTATGCGCATAAAAAATATGAAATTGCATTAGAAAAACTACACCTATTTAAACCAGATGCTAGAAAGCCGCTCTTACTAGCATCCAAGATGTATGAAGAAATTATTCATACCATTAGATTGAATAACTATGATGTATATAACATTAGAAGTGTTGTATCTGATGAAAGAAAAAGGGAAATTGTTTCAAGTATTTATAAGTAATATACATTAAGGAGCATGAACTAGCATATGTTTGCACCATATATCATCGGTCTATTATTAAGTTTATCGGTAGCATTTGTTGCATATAAGAAAAGATCACTGACACTCAGTGGTTTTGTCACTGCCAGTATTATTGGTATGCTATTTTATGCTTTTGGATCCTATATTGCTTGGAGTATACTTATTTTCTTCTTTATTAGTTCAAGTATTATTTCTAAGTTCAATAAAAACGAAAAAGAGAAATTTGGAAGAGACTACATTCAAGTGATTTCTAACTCGGTAGTATCCTTATTTTTCTTAACACTATATTATTTTTTACATGATTTAACATATCTTATTGTCGCTGTGGTTGCTATAGCAGCATCCACAGCTGACACTTGGGCTTCTGAAATAGGTAGTTTAAGTAAAGGTAAAACCTACTCCATAGTTACATTTAAAGCTATGGAAAAAGGTTTATCTGGAGCTGTGAGTATGCTTGGTGTAGTAGCTTCATTTTTAGGCGCATCAATCATTAGTTTGACGTTTTCAGCACTCTACTTTTTAAGTGAAGGATTTAGTCTTGACGTGCTTATAGAATTTAGTGTAGTTATTACAATAGCTGGATTTTTTGGTAGTATTTTAGATAGCTACTTAGGTGTATTTTTACAAGCGAAATATAAAGACATAAAAAGTGGAAAAATAGCGGAAATGATATCAAATACCGAGCATTTTATACTTATATCGGGCAAAAAATTTGTTAATAACAGTACTGTAAATTTCATTATGGTTTTGACTATTTCACTAGTCACGTATCTATTATTAGTCATCTAAAAATTTCGTCTGACGGACAAGAATGTAAACGTTTTACATTTTATACTATACAACAAATATAAAATATGATACAATGAATAGTCATGGACAATACCATTATAAATATCTATGGCACTTCAACCGAATAAAGGATAGATTGTTAGATCTTTAAGTGATCAAACTTAAGTATAAATACCTAGTCAATCGGGTATATCATTACATCATAGATGTAAGCGTTTACCCGAAAATCCGGAAAATGCGACTAGAAAATATACTTAATGTATGCACAAATAGAACTCGAATTCTTGAAATTATTTAGCGTATGAAGTATAATAACAAATGTCGGAGGTATTAAAATGATATTTTATTGTGCTGCTTCAAAGAATGCTAATATATATGAGACAACACGAACAGACTTCATTTTTTTATCTAAACCTATTTATAGCGTAAAACACACGGGTGTGTAGTTTTGCGTTTTTTTAATATTGTTATAAATCAAAAGGAGTGTACAACACAATGGAAATTAAACTCGAGGGTTTAACCAAGGTATTTACAGATTTAAAAGCAAAGACTGAAACTAGAGCTGTATCTAATTTAGATATTGTGATTCCGTCAGGCAAACTAGTTGGTCTTCTAGGACCATCAGGATGTGGAAAATCAACAACATTATATATGATTTCCGGATTACTTTACCCAACTGAAGGTAGAATCTTTTTTGGTGATGAAGACGTAACTGAATTATCACCAGAAAAAAGAGGTATTGGATTAGTTTTCCAAAACTATGCATTATATCCTCATATGACTGTACGAAAGAACATACTATTTCCTTTAGAAAATATGAACATTCGTAAAAGATCAATTGAAGAAGCATATAAGAAAGCGCATTTGATTGAAACACCAAATGAAGCTAAAACCTTATATGAGTATGAAGATAGATCAGAGTCTTTAAAAAATAAATATCGAAGACATGAATCCGAGTTAAAAGCACAATACCAAAGTGCCAAACTAGCATTTGAAAAAGAATTTAAAGAAGCACAGGTTAAAACTCCGGAATTAAAGCAAGCGCTTAAGGATAACTTAGCAAGTCTTAAACTAGACTTAAACAATAAAGTTAAAGTATTCGAAAACAAATACTTAGAAGAAAAAGCTAAGATTACACCAGCAAACTTGAAAGAATTAAAAGACATAATTAATACAACTTATGCTGAAGTTGAAAAAGCATTTGAAACTAAAGCAAAAGCAATTAAAAAAGAATTAAGTGGAGCTCATGCAAACAAGAATGAACTTCAAGCAAAATATGAAATTGAAATTGAAAAAATTATGCCTGAGTCTGTAAGTATTGTTAAAAAAGCAAAAGCAATCAACTACAAGAAACAAATGAATGATGATGCTGTTGCAATGGCTAAATTAGTTGGTATTGAAGATCAACTAGATAAAACACCTGCTCAATTATCAGGTGGTCAACAACAACGTGTTGCGATTGCCAGAGCGTTAGTTAAAAAACCTAGAGTTTTACTACTTGACGAACCACTTTCAAACCTAGATGCTAGATTAAGACTTCAAACTAGAGAAGAAATCAAACGTATCCAAAGAGAAACTGGTATTACAACAGTATTCGTTACCCACGACCAAGAAGAGGCAATGTCAATTTCTGATGAAATTATGTTAATGAACTTTGGTGAAGAACAACAAACTGGTGTTCCTCAAGAAGTTTACAACGAACCAGAAAACCTGTTTTCTGCTAAATTCTTAGGAACACCGCCTATTAGTGTTTATAGCGCAACAATTGAAAACCAAAAAGTTTCAATTGATGGGAAAGTTGTCTTTGAATCTAAGAAATTAGATAAAGACCTTAAAGGTGAAGTAGTTCTAGGGGTAAGACCTGAAGGTTATGAACTATCTGATAATGGTTCATTACTAGTTGAGCCGCTTTTTGTAGAAACAATCGGTAGAGACTTAGCACTAGTTTCTAAACATAAAAATTTACAATCTGATTCTATGAGAATTATTTTAACAAATGAAAATTTAGACTTGAAAAATAAGAAAGAAATTAAGTTCAATCTTAAACCAAATAAAACTTATATTTTTGATAAGGTTAGTGGTAGGAGATTAGCGTAATGTTAGAAAATAAAAAAGATTATAAAGCGTGGTTGTATATAGCCTTGCCGTTGATCTTATTATCACTGTTTACGTTCTATCCTTTGATCAAGACAGTCTTAATATCATTTTTCTCCGGCTATAACTCCATTGCTGATGATTTTGGCACTTACTTTGACGCTGCAGCATACATGGCATTATTTAAAGACCCATATTATATTGGTGCTTTAAAGAATACAATGTTACTCGTCTTTGTATCTGTTCCAATTTCAACCATATTAGCAATACTTATTGCTGTAGCACTAAATTCAATTAAGCCGCTACAAAGAATATTCCAAACAATATTCTTCATTCCATATGTAACCAATACACTTGCTATTGGTATGGTATTTGCCGTAATGTTTTCACACCCATTAACTCAAGGTGTGGTTGCAGAAGGTCTTATCAATACATTATTTGAAATGACAACTGACTGGATTGGACCTACAGCTACATATAATAACTGGATGTTTGTAGTATTAATATATACTATATGGAGTGCACTTCCATTTAAGATTTTAGTATTTATAGGTGGATTACAAAACATCTCTAAACAATACTATGATGCAGCTAAAATTGATGGTACACCAAAACGTAGAGTATTAACAAAAATTACAATACCTTTATTATCACCATTAATTAGTTACATTTTGATTACTTCATTCATTGGTGCATTTAAAGCGTATGAATCTGTACTTGCGGTTGCAGGCACAGGCGCTAGATTATCACCCGACAGATGGACCTCAGTTGCTTATGTTTATGACAAAATCAACCAATATGGTCTAGATGGAAATGGCATTTCTTACTATTCTAGAGGTGCAGCAGGTGCGGTAATACTATTCTTAATCATATTAGTATTTACAATTGTGAACTTATACGTAAGTAAAAAACGTGTTCATTACTAAGGAGGAAAAAAATGACAGCAAATGCGAATTTTAAAGTTGATTATAAAGTCAACCAGAAACTAAAAGCTCAAAAATCAGCAGCCTTCTTAGGTAAGTTTGGTATATACTTTTTCTTGGCTATTATGTCGATTATAGTAATCATTCCATTTTATTGGATGTTAAACGTATCACTACAAAGTACCGATGAAGTGCTAAACTCTCTTAATGTAAGTTTATTCCCTAAAGAGTTTTCTCCCAAAAACTACATTAATGTATTCTTATATACATCAAGTACAACAAACATTAATTTTCCTAGATATTTAACAAACACACTTGTAGTAGCAGTATTCTCTACTGTAGGTGGAACAATATTTTCGATTATTGTGGCTTTTGCACTAGCAAGATTAAACTTTAAAGGTAAAGATTTAATTTTCACTATCTTACTTGCAACAATGATGATTCCTGGTGAAATGATGGTTATTTCTAACTTTGTTACAGTAGCCAAATTTGGGTGGGTAGATGCCCAAGGTGTTGGATCTTATTTAGCGATGATTGTGCCATTTATGGTCTCAATCTTCCATATTTACTTATTAAGACAGACATTTAAACAAATTCCTAACGAATTATATTATGCAGCAAAAGTTGATGGTTGTGGCGATTTCAAATACTTAGTACGTGTTATGGTACCTATGGCAAAATCATCTATCATTACAATTGTTATCTTAAAGCTAATGGGAACATGGAACGCTTATATTTGGCCAAACTTAGTTGCTCACGAGGAATATCGTTTAGTAACTACATGGTTAAGAGGTTCATTTATTGACCAAGCAGAATCAGGCGTTGGTCGTCCATTATTAAACTATCAAATGGCTGCAACAGTGATTGTTACAGTTCCATTATTACTCTTATTTATTTTCTTTAGAAAGTACATTATGAGTGGTGTTTCTAGATCGGGAGTTAAAGGTTAATAGCCAAATTCAATTTTTAAAAGGAGAAAGACATGAAAAAAATATTACTAAGCATTATCATGGTTGCTTTCACATTCACCTTAGTAGCATGTGATGGTGATCGTGTACCGGGTGGTGGTGATCGTGTACCGGGTGGTAGTGGAAAACTTGTTGAGTGGTATGAATTATCACCAGATACAGAGTTTGATACCGAAACACCAGTAACAATTCATTTCTGGCACAGAATGGGTGCAGCAAATGAAGAAATGGTGACCAAGTGGGTTACAGAATTTAAAGAAATGTATCCAAATATTACTGTTGTACTAACAAAAGCTGGTGCAGACTATAATCAACTAGCTGAGAAAGTGAGTTTATCTATTCCTGCTGGTAATACACCAGATATCGCAGAGAGTTATCCAGACCATATTTCACGTTATGCGATTGCAAAAGCACCTCTGGCATTAAACAACTTTATTAGCCATCCAACACTAGGATACTCTGAAGAAGAATTAGCAGACTTCTTACCATCTCTATGGGCTGAAGGTACTTCATATGATAACGAAGGTACAGTATTATCTTTACCATTTACAAAATCAAGTGAAGGTTTCTTCTATAACAAGACATACTTTGACCAACATTCATTAAATGGTAAAACATATACAGAACACGTAGAAGCTGGCCTAACATGGGAAACTCTATTTGAGATTGCACAAGATATTAAATCTCGTGAACCACAAGCAATTCCATTTGGTTATGACTCAGAAGATAACATGTTTATCACTGGATCAGAACAATGGGGTGCTCCTTATACAGGTTATAATGCTGAAACTGGACGTGGTGAAGTATTATTTAACAATGCTCAATCTAAAGAAATGATCAAATACTTTAAAGATAAAGTAGATAAAAACTTAATGTTAACTAGAACACTAAATGCTGAAGCATTCACATCTGACATCTTCAAAACTGGCGAAAAACTATACATGTATGTAGGTTCAACCGGTGGTACAAGATATGCTTATGATGCATCATCATTTAATAAAGGTGTTCGAGTTGGTGTTGCACCACTTCCTCACTTCGAAGGTAAAGAACGTGCTCAAATTCAACAAGGACCAAACATTAACTTATTCAAACAAGACAATGAGCAACGTATGATCGCTGCTTGGTTATTTGCTAAATACATGATTTCAGCAGAAAAAACAGCAGAGTATGCAATTCCTTCAGGATATGCACCAATCCGTTATTCTGCATATGAAACAGAAACATGGACAAATTATGTAGCTGGTATTAAAGAAAATCCAACTACATTAGCAGAAGCACAAAATAAACTTGTTAAAGAAGCGATTGATATGTTTAGAAATAATGGTGATATCTTCTTTACTTCAGCAGTATTTAATTTAAGTTCTAAAACAAGAACTGAAGTTGGACCATTATTAGTTAAAATATTCTCATATAAAGCAACAAGTGATGAAGATTTAAATACATACATTGATAGAGAATACCAAAACACTTATAATTTTATTACCAATTGATTTATTCATGCTATTTACAAAAATCTAAAAGGAGAGAAAATACATGAAAAAAATATTAAGTTTTATTGCAATCCTGCTTGTTGGTTTAGTCCTAGTGGCTTGTGAACCTACAGTTAAGGAAGATGGGGCTCAAGCTAAATTAGATACGGCTCATGCAGGTATGGACATTTTAATTAGTGATCCATCAAATATTACAGCAAACTTCGTTGTACCAAGCATGCTTGCTGGTGGAATTGAAGCTGTATGGACATCAGATAATCCAGGTGTTATTTCATTTGGAGATGCTGTTAACAATGAAGTTACAGCAACTGTAAACCGTCCAGCTAAAGGTCAAGGCGATGCTACTGTTAAAATTACAGCTACTTTAAAATTAAAATCAGAATTATCTGATGAAATCTTAGAGAAGAAATGGGAAAAAACATTAACTGTTAAAGAAAATACAGTAGAAGAAATTGAAATCAACACAATTGCTGACATTCTAGCTATCAGAGATGAAACTTATGATGGTGGCGAATATACAGTAACGATTCCAAACGTAACAATCTTTGCAAAAGGTGATGTATTCTTTGGTTATGATGGAACAGCTATTATTCAATTATTCAACAGCCAAACAACTTTTGAAGTTGGTAAAGTATACGATGTTACTGGTGCTTTAGAATGGTACTTCGGTATTTGGGAATTAGTGAAATCTACAGGTGTTGAAAAAACATCTGCAACACCACAATACCCAAATAAAGAAACTGTTAACAGTGTTGATTCTAAGATCAGTGAATTAACAACAGCAGGTGAACATAATTATCCAGCTGTTGCAGACGGAAACTTTGAACCAATTTATGCAACTGTTAAAGGTAATATCTTCATGATTGAAGGCGATTCAGGTAACTATAATACTTACATTATTGATGCAGCTAAAGATGCATTAGTATTAGGTGAACCAGATACACCTGCAAGCGGCTTTATGTTCTATTACGGAACAGCTGATTTCCCTTACGTACGTAGTTTTGCAGGCTTTGAAGTTGAAATGGATGTAGTTATTTATACATACAGATCAAATAACTTAGCATTTGCTGTTTACTATGTTGGTGGAGAAGAAGGCATTACTGCAAACTTAAATGAAGAACAAAAAGTTGACGTTGCTAAAAGCGCACTTAAATTACCAGTTGAAGTTTACAAAGAAAATCAAACATTAACATTAGCTAATAAATCTGATGAAGTAAATATCGCTTGGTCATTCAAAGATTCAGAAGATGCAAACAACGCATTAATTAAATTAGCTGATGGTAAAGTAACACTTCCAGCATCTGGTCAAAAAGATGTTAAATTAGTTGCTACATTGACATTAGGTGAAGTTTCAACTACTAAAGAATTTACAATTAGAGTGGGCGAAGTTGCTCCATCAACAATTGCTGAAGTTTTAGCAGCTACTAACAATACCTATAAATTTATGATTACAGGTACTGTATTAGGGTACAATGCACATAGACAAATTTCTGTTGCTGACGAAACTGGTGCAATCACTGTATATGCTTCAGTAGATGATGCAGCTGACTTAGCATTATTAGTTGGTAAACAAGTAGAAGTTATTGGTACTAGAACAGTATTTAGCGGATTAATCCAATTAGGTAGTCCAGAAGTTACTGATTTAGAATTAGATGGTACACTGCCGGTAGCTACAGACCTTAGAACAATCACTTTATGGGATGCAGAAAGTCTATTACCATTCCAATCAAATTTAGTTTCAGTTTCTAACTTAAAGGTTAAAGAAGTTATCGCTAATGATTACGGTAACGTTGAATTAATCTTAGAAGATGAAGTTACATTAAAGACTATTAGATTCTACTGGGATTCAAGACAACCACTAGTTGGTTCATCTGACTTCATTAAGGGCTTAAAAGTTGGTGATTATGTGTCATTTACAGATGCATTATTAACTTGGAGATCAAATAATGGCGCAATTGGTATTCACGCTGCAACACAAGTTGCTGTAGGTGAATCACCAGTGTTAACTGATGCAGATGAATTAGCATTAGACAAACAATTATTAGAATTACCAGCATCAACACTAGAATCATTAGAATTACCTGCGACATTAGCAAACGGTACAACAGTAGTATGGACATCATCACATCCAGAAGTTTTAGGCAACGATGGTACATACACTAAACCAGCAGCTGATACTGTAGTTACATTAACAGCAGCTTTAACAAATGGTGAAGCAACAGACACTAAAGTGTTTGAAATCACTGTAAAAGCTGAAGCAGCAGTTGAAACTGTAGCTTACACATTTGATTTTGGGATTGTTCAAAAGACAGGTTATGGTGCAGGAAATTTAGTTTTCTCAAATACAAATGGGGATTCATTTACATTAGACAAAAATAGAGTACAGATTTATACAAATACTTTTGCACCATGGATTGACAGTGCTGCATATCTAGTAATGGCACCTATTTCAGGAGCTACTCATTCTTACATTCAATTTGATTTAACTGCTGCTGCTTATGCAAACGCATCAAAAATCGAATTTGACTTCGCAGTATCTAATCAAAATAATCATGATCAAACAGTAGCGTTAGCAGGTTCATCAGTAAGAGTTGAAAAACTTGAAGGTGAAAATTGGGTTACAGTTGGTGATGATGTATTTAGTCAATTAACTAAAGATGCATTAACCACTGTTTCAATTAACCTCACTGGTGCTGGAACATATAGATTAGTCTATGAAGCACCAGCTGCTACATCAACTACAAACACAGCTTATGCTATTGGTGTAGATAACCTAAAGATTTACGTAATTAATTAATTAATTATTTATATTTCATAGCAATATAGCAAGTATAATGTGATAAAAAATTAGAGCCTATGCTTCTTTAAGAATGAAGCATAGGCTTTTCTTTTCTAAAATATATAAATTCAAACATATTAGTAATAAAACACATAATAAATTGAAAAAACATGCTATTTATTGTATAATTAAAAGACATTATTTAGGTTGCATTTAAGGATAAATCTATGACAAAAAACTGGTTTTTTATAATTTTATATATCATTTTTATTGGAATGGCAACATTCATGGTTTCTTTATACACTGAGGCTCAAAAACGCGTAGACTTTCTAAAGGATTTACAAAGTGAAGTAGAAGAAGATAATGTAAAGTTACTTGCTGCAACATTGGTTGCTAATAGAGGTGATGGAACAAATGCGATTATTTTTAAAGAACCGCTTTATGAACAACATTTCATTGATGGTGAAGATGAACTCAAAGTTTACATATATAAAGTTGCTGAAAATTTAAGTTCCTATGAACATTCACTAGCGATTTTAATAAGGGATTTAAATATTACAGATCCAACGCTATTAAAAGATGAAGATGCGTATAGTACGATTCGTGCAACCATCAAATTTAATCAAGCGATAACTATTGGACAAACAAATAAACAAACATTTGAAGAAACATTCATTACACTATATGATGATACTTCAAAATTACTCTTGATTAATTTTGATAGACTAAAGTCTGAATCAACTATTTCATTTGAATCAATTCATATCGCGTATGATGATATAAATTATTTTAGTAGAGAGTTAGTCACTTTATATAACTCAGATTTAGTAAATCAAATTCCTGATAAATTTAGTAATACGTATCCAAGAGATATCGAACATATCACATCAGATGATATTAAATTTTTATCAGATGAATCTCTTAGCGATATTCAAGAAAATATAGAATTATATTATGATGCTAATTTAATCAGTCAACTAAATAAGTATAACAATTTATATCTAAAAAACATTTCATTACTACTGCTTGTAGTAATTCCACTTACTTACTTTATCTTTTTCCATAAAGAAGTATATACTAGATATAAAATGAAGCGAAGCGCAAAAAAAGCACAAAAAAGACAAGAAATAGAAGCAATAAAACATAAGAAAGAAATGTAGGGGGAAGCAAAAAAATGTTAAAAAAATTAAGTATATTTATATTAGTATTTGCAGCATTCATACTTGTATCATGTGATAATGTAGCATCTAATGTAGTAATTTCAAAAGTATATACAACTGCTTATCAAAGTGATAATTTAATTGAGTTATATAATCCAAGTGATGAAGTAGCTAAGTTAAGCAATCATGAACTATATTTTTATTCAAATGGTTCTGAAGAAGTATCTGTAAAAATCAAATTAACTGGTGAAATTGCAGCCAAAGGATATTTCGTTATTGGTAGTAATCAACAAACAGTAACATCCGTTAAACCACTGATTGATTTTACTTATGAAGATGGTCCATTACCGTTTAATGGTAATGACGCCATTGAACTAAGAGTATCTGGGAAAGCACATGACTTGGTAGGTTCAATTGGAATGGACCTAGATTTTTCAAGAAATCAAACAATGATCAGACTTGGAAATCCAGCGGAATTTAAACCAGATACAAACTACACAGCTTATAAATTTATTAGCTATAAACCAGAAGCATTTAATTATCTGAAAAATGAGTTATATCAAATCAAAACACTAGAACAATTACTTGAAGGTCCAAGTCTAGAAGAAAGGTATCATGACCTACCATTTGTAGATGCTACAAATTCTACTGTAGGTGGTGGTGGTACTGCTTTAGTAACACTTCAAAGTATTGCAGATGGAGATACAGCAACATTCCGTGCCGGAAATGGCTATCCTGGTGGTTCTATGAGATATTTCTATATTGATACACCTGAGGTCAATGGTGCTTATGTAATAGCTGCACCATGGGGTTATGTTGCAAGTAAATTCAATAAAGAGTATCTATTAAATAATGCAACAAGCAAAGAAATCATTATTCAATCTATTCCTGGTTATGCACTACAAGAAGGTAATGGACGTAATCTAGGTTTAGTATGGATTAATGGTCACTTATCACAATTCTTAATTGTTAAAGAAGGTTTATCAGACGATGTTTCTCTTACATTCAGCAATTATGATACCCTTTTAACATACAAAGACGTTCCATACTTAACATTCTTAAAGTTTGCTGAAGAATATGCAAGATCTCAAGGATGGGGAATGCATGGTTATCCAGGAAATCCAGATGGAGAAAAATCTCCAGACTGGAATTATCAAGCAAACAATGGTACTGGTGGATTAGCAACAACAAATCCAACATGGGAACCACATAACCCATTACCTTGGTAAAAATAACATTATTTTAACATATTAAAACCACTTAATTCGATAATTTCATTTTAAGTGGTTTTTATTATAAAAATTGAGCTTGCATATCGTAAAAATACTAAATTTATGTTATACTATACTATTCTAATTTTAGGTAGGAATATATGGAAAATCAAATTATAAATGAAATACAGAAACATTCAACAATCATTATTCACAGGCATAAACAACCAGACCTTGATGCTTATGGATCACAACTCGGTTTAAAAGAAATTATCAAAGAAAACTTTAAACATAAAACGGTTTATGCTGTAGGTGATACGCAACAATATCCTTATGAACATACAATGGATGTCATTGATGATTCAGTCTATGAAGGCGCACTTGTTTTTGTTTTAGATACTGCTGCAGAAGCCTTAGTATCAGATACACGTTATAAATTAGGTAAAACACTTATTAATATAGATCATCATAGAAATGACTCAAACATCAGTCCCGATCTGTTTTATCACAGACCGGATTTAATTTCATGTAGTCAAATGATTGGTGAGATTGCGATTAAGGGTAATTTGAAATTTAACGATATGGCCGCATCTCATATTTATGCAGGTATTGTTGGTGATAGTGGTCGTTTTCAATACATCAGCAAACAAAATGCAAAAAACACATTTGATGTTGTAGCTCGTTTAATGGAATTTGATGTTGATTTACAAAGTTTAAGTGATTTCCAACAGCTTGAAACACTTGCAAAACGCATGGCTAAAGAAAAGTTTAGAAGTTTTAGTTTGTCAGATCATAATGTAGCATATAGGTTTAATGATTTTAAATCAATTAGTGAATCGGGTTTAACCTTCCAAGATGTTTCCCGTGGTACGGTAAACATTATGGCGGGTATTAAAGAAGTACGTATTTGGGCGAATTTCAGTGAAAATGAAAAAGGCGAAATCATTGGTGAATTTAGAAGCAAAGATGTCTCAATTGTCGATATTGCTAAAAAATTTGGTGGTGGTGGACACGCTAATGCATGTGGCGCAACACTCTATAGTTGGGAACAAGCATTAGAGGTCGTACAAAGTTTTGACGAAAGGATGGTAGAAAGTAATGTTTAAGGAAATATTAAAGAAAATAAAGAAATACCAAAGAATCATAATTTATGGTCATGTAAGACCGGATGGTGACTGTTATGGTGCACAATTTGGGTTACAAAACATCATTAAAAATGCATTTCCTGAAAAAGATGTATTTGTAACAGGTGAAACTTCTGATTTTGTAAGTTTTGTAGGTACACCAGATATTATTGTTGGTGAATCTAATTTAGAAGATAGTTTTTATCAAGATAGCCTATCAATTGTAGTAGATACAGCAAACAAATTAAGAATTTCTAATCAAAAATATATGTTAGGTCAAGAAATTATTAAAATTGATCACCACATCCCTGTAGATAGTTTTGGTGATGTAGAATGGGTAGATACAAACTTCCCATCATGTGCACAAATGATTGCATATATGTCTACACAAGTTAAAGAATTTGAAGTGACGAAACCAGGTGCGGTTGCAATGTATACAGGTATCTTAACGGATACTGGTAGATTTAAATATCGTGGCGTATCTGAATTAACACATCAAATGGCTGGTATGCTATTAACAAAAGGTGCAGATGTTGAAGAAATAGACCGTGCAATGTCTAATGAAACTTTAGACATGTTACGTTTTAAAGGTTTTGTTTACCAAAACTTTGTGACTACAGACAAAGGTTTTATTTACTTAAAGATCACAGATAAAATTAGACAAGAATTTAATCTTACATACGAAGAAGCAAGTTCAGTAGTGAATATGTTATCAGGGATTAAAGGTTTTGATGTCTGGGCTATATTTATAGAAGATGGTGACTTAGTACGTGTTAGATTACGTTCAAGTGGACCGGACATTGATAAAGTTGCTAACTTATTTAATGGTGGCGGACATGCAAAAGCAAGTGGTGCAGCATTAAATAGTTGGGATGAACTTGATGATTTCATCAAGGCAGTACACGCAATATTATAAAATTTCTAAAGGGGGGATTTTAACAAATGAATGCATTTTTCGAGTTACCGGAAGGATTCAACTTGATTGAATCGTTTCTGACATGGGAGCAGTGGATGTTCATGATCCTTATCCCAGCATTAGTAGTTATAACAATCACATTTTTAATCGGTCTAGAAAGACAAAACGTAGGAAAAGCTGCAGGTATTTCAAGTCATGTGTTAGTGGGTATATCGGCACTTATGATTGCGATTATGCAACGTATGATATTCTTCCAAGAAATTACCAATGGTATTGAATCACCGCAATCACAAAGAGTGATTGCACAAGTTGTTACAGGGATCGGTTTTATTGGAGCTGGTGTTATTATGAAGGACTCTAATAATATTATCCATGGTATTACAACTGCATCAACCATTTGGTTTAGTGCATTACTAGGTATCGTTTTAGGTATGGGCTTTTTATATGAAGGTATAGCATTTGGTGTGTTTGTTGCTGGCTTTATTATTCTAAGAGACTTTAGACGCGGTGTAAACCCGTTTGTACCAGTCATTGAAGATATGAAGCATTCACCCAAAGCTATAAATGATGAAATAAATAAATAAAAATAACAGGTGAAGTATGCAATTTCAAACCATTGCTGCAATCGCAACCCCATTAGGGACTGCAGGTATTTCTGTAATTAGAGTATCAGGCGATGAAGCAATTTCAAAAGTAAATCAAATATTTAAGGGTAAAAACTTAAACAAGGTTAAGAGTCATACCATTCATTATGGACACATCTTAAATGAAGATGGGTCTATTTTAGATGAAGTTATGATTTCTGTTTTTATCGCACCGAAGTCTTTTACAAAAGAAGACGTTGTAGAAATATCTACACATGGTGGTATACTGATTACTCAAAAAGTATTAGAGCGTATTTTAGAAACAGGTATTGAACTTGCACAACCCGGAGAGTTTTCAAAAAGAGCATTTTTAAATGGTCGAATTGATCTTGTTCAAGCGGAAGCGATTATGGATATTATTCACGCTACAAACGAAAACGCAATTAAGGTTGCTAATAAAGCTTTAAATAAAAATACTTCATCCATGATTGAAAATTTAAAATCCAAAGTTTTAACTTTAATTGCACAAATTGAAGTGAATATTGATTACCCAGAGTATGATGATGCCATCATCATGAGTAAAGAACTTATTTATCCTAGAGTCAATGATTTATTAGATGAAATCAATGATATTCTAACCAAATCTAAACGTACTCAGTACATTAGAGAAGGTGTTAAAACAGTCATTGTTGGACGTCCAAATGTAGGTAAATCAAGTTTATTAAACGCACTTCTTAATGAAGAGCGTGCCATTGTTTCTGATATTGCTGGTACTACAAGAGACACTATTGATGCATTTGTAAACTTAGACGGTGTAACCTTACAGTTAATTGATACTGCAGGTATTAGAGATGCATTAGATTTAATCGAAAAGATTGGTGTAGACCGAAGTAGAAAAGCAATTCATGAAGCAGAACTTGTCTTACTTATTTTAGACTTAAGTCAAAAACTAACAAAAGAAGATGAGATGCTTCTTTCGTTAACTGAACACAAGAATAGAATTATTATTGGAAATAAAAAAGATTTACCATCATATTTAGAAATAGATACAAATGTTCAAATATCTACATTAGAAAAAGAAGGATTAAGTATTTTAGAATCAGAAATTCTTAAAACTTTAAAACTCGATAACCTTGTAGATAAGGACTTTAATTACTTATCTAATGTCCGTCATATACAAAAACTAAAAGAGGCTAAAACATCACTGGAAAGCGTTATAAACGCTATCCACCATGACATGCCTGTTGATATCTATGCGGTTGATCTTACAACTGCTTGGAACCGCTTAGGTGAAATTCTAGGAAATCACCAATATGGTGATTTATTGACAGAATTATTTTCTAAATTCTGTCTTGGCAAATAGTTAAGTTTCAAACTTATATATGATATAATTAGGCGACTAAAAGAACTATCATTAGAAGGGGTGTTTAAAAAATGAGTTATGTAGCACTTTATCGTACCTATAGACCTAAGTTTTTTAAAGATGTTTTTGGACAAAAAGTAATTGTTCAAACCCTTCAAAATGCACTCTTGAATGAAAAATTTGGACATGCCTACATTTTCTCTGGTCCTCGTGGAACCGGGAAAACCTCGGTTGCTAAAATCGTTGCTAAAGCTCTAAACTGTTTAGAAGCACCAGCAAAAGAGCCTTGTGGTAAATGTGACGTTTGTTTAGGTGTTGAGCGTGGTGATGTACCAGATATTATTGAGATTGACGCTGCATCGAATAATGGTGTAGATGAGATTAGAGATTTAAGAGATAAAGTGAAATATACACCAAGTATCGGTAAATATAAAGTCTATATTATCGATGAGGTCCATATGCTTACAACAGCAGCCTTTAATGCACTCTTAAAAACACTTGAAGAACCACCAAAGTATGTAGTATTTATTTTAGCAACAACAGAACCTCATAAAGTACCTGCAACTATTTTAAGTCGCTGTCAACGATTTGATTTCAAGAACATTGAAATGGATCAAATAGAGGAAAATTTAAAACAAATTATTAGCAAAGAAAATTTAAAAATCACACCAGAAGCTTTAACTGCAATTGCACGTACTGCAGAAGGTGGTATGCGAGACGCATTAAGTTTACTTGACCAAGTGGTCTCATTTACAAATGATGAAATCACTGAAGAAGATATCTATACCGTATCAGGTGGTTTATCTAGAAGATATATTAATGAACTCTTAAAAGTTATATATCTAAAACAACCTCAAAAGGCACTAGATCTATTAAATCAAATTATTAAAGATGGTAAAGACATTGCACGTATGGTATCTGATATTATCTTAGCTTTACGTGATGTGTTATTAGATAAAATAAGACCAGATAAGAAATATCCGGATCTTAAAGATATCAAACCAAACTTAATCTATGCATATTTAGATATTCTAAATGACTTACAACAAGAACTGAAGTTCACAACCTCTAAACGTGCATACTTAGAACTTGCTTTAATTAAGATGATTAACCATGAATCTATTGAAATGGTTTCACTAGAAGAAAAAATCACACATCTAGAAAGTGACATCTTAAAATTAAAAGACATGGTAAATAAGACTCAAGTTAGCCAAGAAGCAGTCAAAATACATGTACAAAACACACCAGCTTCTAGACCAACCAATCTTAAAGCGCTAGTTACTGTTAAAGAAATAGAAGATATATTAAACCATGCAGATAGACAAAAGCGTAGTTTATTAAATAGAGGTTGGCCAGTACTTAAAGATTATGATAACCCAAGCCTTAAACCTGTTGCTGAACTCTTAAGTGAAGGCACATTAGAAGCTGTAGGTAATGAGGATGTCATGCTGCTAGTATATGATGATTTATATACGGCTAAGACAATGTTAAAGCCAGAAATTAAACAAAAGGTTTTAGATATATTAAATCAAAAGCAAAAATTAGTCAGAGATTACACAGTACTATTTAAACCGGACTGGATGATTTTAAAAGCTGATTATGCAGCACAGTACAATGCAGGTACTTCAAAACCTAAACTTAAAGAAATAGATCTCCATTTATATGAAACTCCAATAAATGAAACTAAATCAGAACAAAAAGTACCTGAAATCGTTGAGTTTGCTGTAGAATATTTTGGAAAAGAAAAAGTGAAAGTAGAGGAATAAATATGAATCCGAATATGTTAAATAAATTAAAGAAAATGCAAAAACAAATTCAAGATGCTCAAGAACAAATTGAATCATCTGAATTCACAGGTAAAGCAAGTGGTGTTACAGTCATTATGCAAGGCACTAGACAAGTTATCGATGTAAAAATTGATGAAGCTTTACTAGAAGAAGTAGAGTTACTACAAGATGCTATTTTACTTGCTGTAAATGATGCACTTGCACAAATTGATAAAACTCAAGAAGAAACCATGGGACAATTCTCAGGTGGCATGGGTGGATTAGGATTTTAATGTACCCAACAATTATACTAGAACTTATTGATGACTTAAAAAAGTTACCAGGCATTGGCGAAAAAACTGCAGAACGCTTAGCGCTACACTTAACCAATTGGGATAGTGAAGACTTAAAGCATTTTGGAACACATCTTATAGAATTAAAAACCAAAATATCTTTTTGTGATATATGTGGTCTTCTAACAGATGACCATATATGTTCAATCTGTAAAGATGAAACAAAAGATAAAACCCAAATTATGGTGGTAGCGGATTCTAAAGATGTTTTTGCTATTGAAAAAACTAAAACATTCCATGGTAACTACCATGTATTAAATGGACTCATCGATTTTTCAAAAGGTATAGAACCTAAAGATTTAAACTTTGATAAGTTAACTAAAAGAGTTAAAGAAATCAAAGAAATCATCATTGCGACGAACTCCAACGTTGAGGGTGAACTCACCGCTCAATACATTAAATCATTATATAAAGACCTAGATCTTACAATATCTAGATTAGGATATGGCTTACCGGTAGGCGCTGATTTAAAATACGCAGACCAATTAACACTAACTAAAGCTGTAGAAAACCGACAAAAGTATTAAAATTTATCTTAATTGCAAAAAGTTGTTGCAATATTGAAGTGTTTAATATACAATATAAGCGGTTTTTAGGAGGGCACAAAATGGCTGACAAAAAATTAAATGAATTATCTTTATTAGAGACCATCACATATATTCTTAAAGAAAACAAAGAACCTATGTCAATTTACGATCTAATTGAAGCTACTGCTAAACATAGTGGTATGGATATTGAAGATGTAGATGCAATGACACAACTATACATGGATATTACTTTATCAGGTAAATTTGTTTTTGTAGGGGATGATAAATGGACACTAAAAGATGGACATTTAGAATATTGGGATAAAGATGGTTACGCATTCATTTCTCCAGAAGAAATTGAAGACATTTCTGATGATGAAATTGACTTTTCAGATTTTAATTTAGCAGATATTGAAGACTTAGAAGTAGACTTGGTCGATGAAGACAACGAAGATGAACTTGATGAGGAAGACGATGAAGAACTAGATGAAGAAATTAAAGAAGAAAAAGCTTATGTTGATGTTGGACTAGATTTAGTCTCAACCGACGAAGATGATGGCTTGGATGACGTTGATTTAGACTTAGATGATGACTACGATGAAGATGACTACAACGACATCATGGATGACTATGAAGATATGTATGACAAATAAGAGGGCAACCTCTTTTTTGTTTATTTATGCCATCAGTAAGTGCATTTATATGTAAAAAAAGTAAATAATGATACAACAAATTAAACTATATACAAAGGGTAAATTACATGAGAAATGTGTTTAGAGACGATAAGTATCAAGGCTTACAAAAGACGAATTACTTTGAAGGATGGTATTTTAAATCTGTAACCTCAAATTGTACAGTTTTATATCACTTATGACGGACCTATTAATGGTCTAGTTGTAGCAAGTAAAGACCTATTTGTCTTACCATTTGGTATATTAGTTGCTAGTTTTCTAATTATTTCGGCACTGGCACATGCATTAATCTGATATTCCAAATAACTTATTTGATGTCTATGCTAAAGATTTAGAAAAAGGTAGTAATAGATTTAGATGGTTTGAATATGCATTAAGCAGTTCTATTATGATCGTTTTAATATCTACCTTGTTTGGTATTACCGATATTGGGTCATTAATATTAATCTTTATTGTGAACGCTGCGATGAACCTTTTTGGCCTTGTTATGGAACAACTTAACGAAGCTAAAAGTAAAATTAACTGGGGTCCATTTATTTGGGGTTCTATTGCAGGGATTGCACCATGGATAGTGATTATTGTATATATGACAGGTAATCCAGCACTCGATCAAGTGCCTTGGTTCGTTTTATTTGGAGCAATGAAACCTTAAGTCAATTAAAAATTTTGGTAATTATATTTTCATATAAGTGTTGAAACTTTAAGGCGTCTTTGATACAATTAATAAGGGCACACCATAATTCGACAATTCAAAGAAGTCTCCTTTTTAGGAGACTTTTTATTTATTTAAAGAAAGGTAAGGAATCTATTATGGCTACAAAATTTATATTTGTTACAGGCGGAGTTGTTTCATCTTTAGGTAAGGGTATATCAGCATCTGCAATCGGTCAGATTTTAAAATCTAGAGGGTTAAAGGTGTTTACCCAAAAGTTCGATCCTTATATTAACGTGGATCCAGGCACAATGAGTCCTTTTCAGCACGGAGAAGTTTTTGTTACAGATGATGGTGCTGAAACAGATTTAGATTTAGGGCATTATGAACGTTTTATCGACATTAATCTAACAAAAGAATCTTCTATTACTACAGGTAAAATATATCAAAATGTTATTAATAAGGAACGTAGAGGTGAGTATTTAGGTGCAACGGTACAAGTTATTCCTCACGTGACAGATGAAATCAAATTAAAACTAAAAGAAGCAGCTCAAATATCTGGTGCAGACGTTATTATCACTGAAATTGGTGGTACAGTGGGTGATATTGAATCGTTACCATATCTTGAAGCAATACGTCAGGCAAGACGTGATTTCGGGTATAAAAACACGCTTTACATACACAATACATTAGTTCCATTTTTAAAAGCTTCTAATGAAATTAAAACTAAACCAACACAACACTCCGTAAAAGAGTTAAGATCACTCGGTATTCAACCAGATATTATTATTTTAAGAAGTGAAGTCAATATTAGTAGTGATGTGAAGGAAAAGATTGCTTTATTTTGTGATGTGGATAAAGAAGCAGTATTTGAATCTTTAGATGTGAATGTTATTTATGAATCTATTCTAAACTTTAGAAAACAAAAAATAGATGACTATATCTTAAAACATTTCCAAATAGATAATCATGTGATACCGGATATGTCTTCTTGGATAGATTTAATTGAACGTATTAAAACCCCACAACATCGTATTACTATTGGACTTGTAGGTAAGTATGTGACGCTACAAGATGCATATTTATCGGTATCAGAATCACTAAAACATGCAGGTTTCCATCACCGCTGTGAAGTTAAAATTAAATGGTTAAATGCTGAAAAATTAACGAGTGATAACTATGAAGAAACCTTGAAGTCTTGTAACGGTATTTTAGTGCCGGGTGGATTTGGTAAAAGGGCAACTAACGGTAAGCTATTAGCTATCAAATATGCCAGAGAACATAACGTACCTTTCTTTGGTATATGTTATGGTATGCAATTAGCAATCATTGAATATGCTAGAAATGTATTAGGCTATAAAGATGCAGAAACAACAGAAATTGATTCGAATACAAAGATGCCACTTATCCATACATTAGAAACACCAGGCACTGATTTAGGTGGGACATTAAGATTAGGATTATATGATTGTAAGATTGAACAAAACACGGTTGCATATAAGTCTTATGGACAAGATTTAATTAAAGAACGTCATAGACATCGTTATGAATTTAACAATCAATATGAGTCGTTATTTAAAGATAATAACTTTATCTTTAGTGGCATACATCCTAACCAAAATTTAGTAGAAATTGTTGAGCTAAAAAACCATGTTTGGTTTGTTGGTGTACAATATCACCCAGAGTTTTTATCAAGACCACTACGTCCTCACCCGTTATTTAGAGATTTTATAGAAATGTCTCTTAAAAATAACAAAATTAATCGATAATCACCCTAAATGTTTGTAAAAAAATACAATTAGATATATAATATCTATTGGCAAAACGATAAGGAGGATTCAAAAAATGTTAGTTTCCGCAAAAGAAATGTTACAAAAAGCTAAGGCTGAAGGTTATGCTGTTGCACAAATCAACATCAACAACCTTGAATGGATTAAAGCAGTATTATCTACTGTTGAAGAATTAAAATCACCAGTAATTTTAGGTGTATCAGAAGGTGCAGCTAAATACATGGGTGGTTATGAAAACGTAATGGCTATGGTGTCTACATTAGACAAAGCAATGAACATTAGTGTTCCTGTTGCAGTCCATCTAGACCATGGTACTTATGAAGGTGCTTTTAAAGCAATCCGCGCTGGTTTTACTTCAGTTATGTTTGATGGTTCACACTATCCATTTGAAGAAAACTTAAAGAAAACTCAAGAAGTTGTAGCAGTTGCACACGCTGTAGGTGTATCTGTAGAAGCTGAAGTGGGTTCAATTGGTGGAGAAGAAGACGGTGTTGTTGGTACTGGTGAATTAGCTGATCCAGAAGAATGCCGTATTATTGCAGCTACTGGTGTAGATCTATTCGCTGCTGGTATTGGTAATATCCATGGTAAATACCCTGCAAACTGGAAAGGTTTAGACTTTGGTGTATTAAAAACTGTAAGTGAAGTTACAAATGGTGTACCTTTAGTATTACACGGTGGTACAGGTATTCCTGCAGACCAAATTACTAAAGCTATTTCATTAGGTATTGCAAAAATTAACGTAAACACTGAGTTACAATTAGCATTTGCCGCTGCAACTAGAAAATACATTGAAGAAGGTAAAGACCTAGAATCTAAAGGATTTGACCCAAGAAAATTATTAAATCCTGGTTATGTAGCTATGAAACAAGTTATTAAAGATAAATTAACAATGTTTGGTTCAGTAAATAAAGCTTAATTTTATTCTTATAACTCAATAAATTATTTAGTGAGGTATGAACATGGAACATGAATTAATCTACAATGAATATGCTGGATGGCTACTTGAACATGAAGAACTACTCTCGAAATTAAAACAGTTAGATTCATTATTACTATTTAGATTTGAGAATGTATTCAATGTAGTAGATCATCTATATAACAAGTTAATTGATGATCCTACATATAATGAAGATGATCATGACAACTTTTCATTTGGATTTCATTATATTCATACTCAAGTGGAAGAAATCGAGAAAATATTGGTTAACGTATATAACAATGACTACTTAGCAATGAATGTAGACGCTAAAAAAGTTAATTTATTGTTAAACACAATAGATTTCCAACATGAACTTCTGGATTTAGAAAATTATGATGCACAAAGTATGGAACAATTATTGAATTTTGAGACATTAATCATATCAAAACTTACCAACAAAGAAAAAATAGATGAAACACTCTATAAAAAACTAGATGATATGAGTTTACAAATATTTAAGAGACTCAATATTGAGTATTATCCAATTGACAGCATCTTCTTAGAAATTGCAGATGAATTAGGAATTATAAAGGAATGAGAAATCATTCCTTTTTCTTACCTTAAAAAGGACTTAAATTGAAACCTGGTACCTCATATAATGTTATAATCATATATATAAACTTTTAGGTGATTTTAAATGGTGTATGAAAAATTAAAAGAAGCATTTGATTTTGTTGGTACTATTGATGCAGATAGATACCAATCAATTAAATTTGATTATAACCTCGTAGGATATGAATCCATTTTTGTTGTAGGCTTAGGTTATCCAAATACATACCTAAAACATGAAAAGGATAAGCTAACTGCATCGATGTATACTTATGGTTATGATTATCATGATGTCATGCGTTCTATGATGCATGAAGCACTAAGAGATCTAAATATTGAATACAAGGCATTAGTGGATAATCATACAATTAATGAGCGTAAGTGTTTAGAAATGACAGGTTTAGCCTTTCATGGTAAAAACAATTTAATGATTCAGAAAGACTTAGGTAGTTTTTTCTTTATTGGACTAGTTCTTACTAAAGAAAAACATCCAGAAATAATTGAAGAAAATAAACTATCTTGTGGGGATTGTACGATATGTATTAAAGCGTGCCCTGTAAAAGCTTTAGATAATGGTTTTGATTGGCCAACCTGTATTAGTGGGTATAACCAAGAAAAACGTGCTCTAACTGATTATGAAATCAGTAAGAACACGCTTTTAATGGGGTGTGATATATGTCAACGTGTGTGTCGGTATAATAAAGGTGTGAACTCAAATAAAGTAGAAGCATTTAGAGAAAAGCCAACATCCTATGTTATCATCAAAGATTTGTTTGATTTGACAAACAAAGAGTTTATGGATAAATACGGAAAACATGCCTATACATGGCGTGGTAAAACATTGCTTTTAAGAAACGCCCTTACGATATTACTTAGACAAAAAAATGTGGCATATAACGACATGATTAGAGAAACTATTCTTGATCCAAAATACCCTGATTGGTATAAAGAAGATGCTCAAAATATTTTAAATAAATTAGAAAAGTTTGACATATAGGTGTTAAAATGAAAACATATAAAGTAGGTATCATCGGTATTGGAAGAATTTCATTAGTACATATAGAAGCATTAAGAAAATTAGATCATGTTAAAGTAGTTTCAATCAGTTCTAGACACCAAATAGAAGAAAAGGCCAAAAGTCTAGGCATCCATGCATATTATACAGACTATAAAGAAATGATAGATAAAGAAGCGCTAGATGCTGTTCACATATGTACATCAAACGATGTACACTACGAGATTGCATCTTACGCTTTGAATCATAATTTACATGTCATACTTGAGAAACCTATGACCATGAATGTAGATGAAGCAATAAAGTTATATCATTTAGCTAAATTTAAAGGTTTGGTTGCTAAAATACACTTCCATAATAGGTTTTATGCAAACAACCAATTTGTTAAAACACATATAGAGGATATTGGACCTATCATATCAATACACGGTGAATACACGCAAGGTTGGGCAGCAAGTCCTAATATTTATAACTGGCGAGACAACCAAAAGTATGGTGGTTTAACAAGAGTAATTGCCGATATTGGTACACACTATTTTGATTTAATAGAATTTTTAACCGGACATAAAATTACAGAAGTATCTGCATTATTTAAACAAGTATACCCAATCAGAGGCGGAAAACTTGTAGATACTGAAGACATTGGTGTTGTCATTTATAAGACAGATAAAAACGCGATTGGATCTGCAACTATTAGTCAATCACTAATTGGTAATGATAACCTACTTAGCTACACGCTATCAGGGTTAAATGGCTCTTTTAAGCTAGATAGCGATAAGACATCAAGTATACTATATGCCGCCTTAAATGAGCGATTTAAAGGTATTGAAACAACACATATAGATACACTTAAAAATGGCAAACTACACCAAGCGGTGACGTTTGTAGAATCATTTACAGAAAGTTTTAGACAGTTTTATCATGAAATAGAAAATATAAACTTTGTATCGGATTATGCAAACTTTGAAGATGGACTACACTCTATGCAACTCATAGAAGCTATCTATCAATCTCAAAGTTTGAATCAATGGGTAAAAGTATCTAAGGAGAAAAAATAATGATAGTAAAAGATATATTAAAAATTAAATTTAGTTCAAGAAGACGTTACGCACTTTTTATCTTTTTAGCGGCATGTGTTGTATGTGGATTTACTATATTTGATATGAATGTCAATGCTAATGATCAGTCGATGGTGGTATTTAACTGGATCATTATAGGTGTTACTGGGTTACTCGCATTATTTGGTGTTTATATTACCATTGGTGCAACACTAGATATAAGTGCACTTAAAAAAGATAAACTACCAGTTATCAATGCTTTATTCACTAAATATAACAAGCGCGGTATTTCACCTAAAGATAATAAAGAAATCGTATATACTGGACAAGTATTCTTAGATTTAGATACAAATGAAGAAAAAATGATTATTGTAACAAATGTTGAAATTAATAAAAAGTATAAGATCATGTATGGTAGACATACAAATATAGGCGTTGTACTTCTAAAACTCTAAGGAGGTAACTTTATGAAGTTATTAGATATATTAGAACAGAGATTTAAGAAACACCCACATAGACATGAGGGTGTCTCTTGGGACAGTGTTTATCAAAAGATAAAACAAGATCCAAAGATATTAACAATTCTACAAAAGATGGAAGATAGTGGCGGAGAAGTTGATGTTATTGCCTTTGAAGGAAAACTATATTATGTAGATTTCTCTAAGGAATCTCCAAACAGAAGAAGTTTTTGTTATGACGAAAAAGCATGGCATGACAGAAAGAAATTTAAACCAGAATCAAGTGTTGAAAAAGATATAAGTAATCTTGGTTCAAAATTAGTTACAGAAACAATGTATCTATATATGCAAACACTAGAAGATTTTGATCTTAAGACCTCATCATGGATTGCAACACCAAAATCTATAAGAGATTTAGGTGGTGCTTTAAATGCTGAAAAAAGATATGGCCGTGCATTTATATTTCATAATGGTGCAGATAGCTATTATCAATCAAGGGGCTATAGAAGTTATATCGAAATATAAGGTAAGTCACACATTAATAAACGCAATCATTTGACAAATCATATATATATATATAAAATAAGTTATTAAACGGGGGTTTAAAGATGAAGAAAACACTAGGTAAGATACATATAGCATTAACCATATTAGTACTTTTTTTATCAATGATTGGGGTATTATTTATATTCATGAATAAGTCTATTGGGAATAATGATCCTATACATATGAATTTTATGTCTCGCTTTATTTTTACTTATGACTTTAGAATACCGATTATTATGTTTTTAATTTCTCTCATTGTATTTATTATTAGAAGAAGTAAAAGAAGTGGTATAACATTTACCTTATCCATAGTCTCGCTTTCTTATACAGTTATGTTTGTTTATATGATTGCGGAAACTATTGGTCAGATATCTTAGTTTATTATGTAGTATAAACAAAAACCTCCAATATTTTGGAGGTTTTTTGATATATTATTTAGTTTTAATTCTAGCGTGAGGAAATAAGATAACATCACGAATATTTAGTGTATTTGTAAGTAGCATAATGAATCTATCAATACCAATACCAATACCACCAGTTGGAGGCATACCATATTCAAGTGCCTCAACAAAGTCAATATCCATTTCGGATGCTTCGTCATCGCCTTTTTCTTTTTGTTTTAATTGATCTAAGAATCTATTTTTTTGATCTACTGGATCATTTAACTCTGAAAATGCATTTGCATATTCAGAACCCATGATAAACAATTCAAAACGATCTGTAAATCTAGGATCTTTATCATTTGATTTTGCAAGTGGTGAGATTTCTATTGGGTGACCAAATACGATTGTAGGTTGGATGATTGTTTTTTCAACATAGTCATTAAAGAATGCTTCAATGATATGGCCTACTGTAAAGTGAGGTTCCACTTGTACGTTATGCTTTTTAGCAATTTGTTTAGCTTCATCTAGGCTATAGTGGTTAAAGAAGTCTTCACCAGTTTGTTCTTTAATTAAATCAACCATATGTGCACGCTTAAAGTCTTTTAAATGAATTGTTTGATCATTAAATACAACATCATATGAACCATTTACTTCAAAAGCTACACTAGATAAACAGTCTTCAACGAGTTTCATCATGTCTGTAACATCACCAAATGCTTGGTAAGCTTCAACGGTTGTAAACTCAGGGTTATGTTTAGCACTAATCCCTTCGTTTCTAAATAGACGGCCAATTTCGTAAACGCGTTCCATACCACCAACAATTAATCTTTTTAATGGTAACTCTGTAGCAATACGTAGGTAGAAGTCCATATCCAGTGTGTTATGATGTGTAACAAATGGTCTAGCAGCTGCACCACCTAAAATTGGATGTAGTACAGGTGTTTCAACTTCAATAAAACCGTTAGAGTCAAAATAGTGTTGGAATGCACGAATAATTCTTGGACTAGTTCTTGCAACACGCATAGAATCTTCGTTAACAATTAAATCTACATATCTGCGACGTCTTGCTTCTTCCTTGTCTTGTAGACCATGGAATTTATCAGGAAGTGGTGTAATAGCTTTAGTTAAGTGAACAAATTCACTTGCTTTAACAGTAAGTTCATCTGTTTTAGTTCTAAATAATACACCCTTAATACCAACGATATCACCTAAATCAGAGTGTTTAAATAATTCAAATTGGAATTCCCCTACTGCATCTAGACGAACATATACTTGAATACGGCCTTCTTTATCTTGTAGTTGGATAAAGCCTGCTTTACCTTGGGTACGTCTTAATACAATACGACCTGCAATAATAACATGTACTTCTTTAGCATCTAATTCTTCACGAGTTAAATTACCATAAGAAGCATGAATTTCATTTGATAAATGTGTGCGATCAAAGCGATGTCCAAAAGGATCGACACCTAATTTTCTTAAGTCTTCAACTTTTTGAAGTCTTATTTTTTGTTGTTCATTTAAATCATCAGGAAACATATTTGATTTTCTCCTTATTCTTACTTATTATATTATAATTTCCATTAAAAAACGATCATAAAGACCGTTTTTCTTCGGAAATGAGTGTATACATGTCTTGGTCTTTGAGTAAAGTGAGTGAAGTTATTTCAATAGTAATAATTTTAAGGCCAAGATGCAATTGAACTTGGTCGCCTACTTTTACTGTTTTACCGGGTTTTGCTAGTTGGCCATTGACATAAATACGTTGTGCATCTGCAACATCTTTAGCCACGCTACGACGTTTAATTAAGCGTGAAACTTTTAAAAATTTATCAATTCTCAAAATATTTATTCGCTTTTCTTTAAGTCTTCTTCAACTTCACGGTTATCCCACCATTGTAGTTGTCCAGTAGACGCTATTTCATCAATATCAGTTTTAGTAAGTGTTTCTACGGCAATTAAGTATTTAGCAATATTATCTAGTAAAGTTTTATTTTCGTTAATTACTTTTCTAGCATGTTCGTAACACTCTGTTATAATCGCACGAACTTCTCTATCAATTTCTAATGCAACTGCATCAGAGAAGTTTTTATCTTTTAAGTAATCTCTACCTAAGAAGACGTTTCCGCTATCTGATTCATATTGGATAGGTCCAAGATCAGACATACCATATTCTGTAACCATACTACGTGCTAACTTGGTTGCACGTTTAAAGTCATCATATGCTCCGGTTGTAACATCATCAAACATAATTTCTTCAGCAACACGTCCACCTAAAGCAGAAGTAATCATTGCTAGTAACTCACTTTTAGCATAGTTGAATTTTTCTTCAACTGGTGTATATAGTGCATAACCACCAGCACGTCCACGTGGGACAATAGTTACTTTTTGAACAGTAGAAGCTAAGTTCACCTTTAATCCAATAACCGCATGACCGGCTTCATGGTAGGCAACCATTTTCTTTTCATTTGGTGAGTATTTTCTAGATTTCTTAGCAGGTCCCATAGTTACACGGTAAGCCGCTTCATCAATGTCTTGCATTGAAATTACTGTTCTAGATTCTCTAGCAGCTAATAATGCCGCCTCATTTAATAAGTTTTCAATATCAGCACCCGTAAATCCTGGAATACGCATTGCAACTTCACTAAATTTAATAGTTGGATCTAATTTTTTACTACGTGCATGAACTTTTAATATTTCTTCACGAGATTTTTGATCAGGTACTTGCATTGTAATTTGTCTATCAAAACGACCTGGTCTTAATAATGCAGGATCTAATACGTCTGGTCTGTTTGTTGCAGCCATAATGATGATACCTAAGTTTGCACCAAAACCGTCCATTTCAACAAGTAGTTGGTTTAATGTTTGTTCTCTTTCATCATTACCGCCACCCATACCAGCACCACGTTGACGACCTACAGCATCGATTTCATCAATGAATATA
>NZ_JADNRS010000041.1 GCF_015709225.1 Acholeplasma laidlawii | reverse complement strand
CATTACCTGCTACAACTACTGAAGATTTAGTATTACCTACTGAATTAACTAAAGGTTCAACGGTTGTTTGGGCTACTTCAAATGATGCTGTTATCGCTTTAGACGGTAAAATTACAAGAGGCGAAAATGATGTTGTTGTTACATTAACAGCTACATTAACTAACGGTGAAGAAGAAGATACTAAAGTATTTGAAATCACTGTTAAAGGTACTGCAGTTGTTGAAGTATTTGCTTCAGACTTATTCATCTCAATGTATGTTGAAGGTGCTCCTGGTAACAGAAAAGCAATCCAAATCTTCAACGGTACTGGTGCAACAGTAGACTTATCAATCTATACAGTTAAAATGGGTCCTAATGGTGGTGCATGGGCTGCAACTCCAATTCAATTAACTGGTACATTAGCTCATGGTGAAGTGTATGTGATCGTTAACTCAACTGATGGTAATTTCCCTGGTGACTTAACTACAAATAATTTAAACCCTAATGGTGACGATGCGATTGGTCTATTTAAGAACAATGAATTAATTGATGTGTTTGGTGTTCAAGGACAAGACCCAGGTGCTGGTTGGTCATTATCTGGTGAAGGTGATGGCACTGATACTGTTGACAAAGTTGTTGGAAGAAAAACCGATGTTACAGGTCCATCAACAACTTGGGTTCGTGCAGAATGGGAAGTGTTATTATCAATTCCTTCAGCTGGTGCTGCAACTACAGACCCTCAAGTAGCTGAATTATTAGGTTCATTTGACTGGGATTTCTTAGCATAACAATTTAATCTTTACAAAGAAGGAGTGTTCGAAAGAACCCTCCTTTTTTTTAACCTATATCAAATATTAATTTGATAAATACATGATTTTACGATATAATTATAAGCACATAAGAAAGCGTATTACTTAGGATAAAAAAGGACTA
>NZ_JADNRS010000040.1 GCF_015709225.1 Acholeplasma laidlawii | reverse complement strand
CCTCTTGAATTATTCTTATTATCATCTAATTTGATGCCTAACACACCAAGTCTGTCACAAATAAGTTTTCTAACTTCTCTAGCATTTTCTCCAATACCTGCAGTAAATACTAAAGCATCTAATCCACCTAATAAAACATAGTAGGATGCGATGTAATCAACAATACGTTTAGCTTGAATATCAAGTGCTAACTGAGCACGTTTGTTTCCGCCTTCTGCTGCAGCAATAATATCTCTAGAGTCATGTGAAACCCCTGAAATACCTAGATATCCACTATTTTTATTTAACTCATTTAAAGTTTTTTCTAATGAATAACCTTCTTTTTGTTGCATTAATTGGAAGATTGATGGGTCTATATTACCACTACGTGTTCCCATTGGGAAGCCTTCAAGTGGTGTTAAACCCATGGATGTGTCAATACTCTTACCATCTCTAATTGCTGTAATGGATGCACCATTACCGATATGAGCCACAATAATTTTTGAATGCGCCTTACCTAAACGTGCATGTGCAAGTTCAGATACGTA
>NZ_JADNRS010000003.1 GCF_015709225.1 Acholeplasma laidlawii | reverse complement strand
AAAAAAAGTCTGATACTTGAGTATCAGACTGTCTAAATTCAACTGGCGGAACAAGAGGGATTTGAACCCTCGCGGCTATTACACCCTACACGCTTTCCAAGCGTGCCTCTTCAGCCTCTTGAGTATTGTTCCGTGTGAAGGACTTAATTTTTAAGTCCTTTAATATATGTATTTATAAGTGCTTCAACTTCGTAAGGGTAATCTAGTAATAATGCTTTTTCGGCAATTTCTTCTAGTGCCTTATAAGTTGTTTTAGAAATCAAGTATTTGTTTTCTAAAATTAAGTTTGCATGCATGCTTAAATGTTTGATACCTAAGCCAATAAGTAGTAAACTTTGAGCTTTATGGCCAGCCATTTCACCGCACACGCTAACTATTATACCATGCTTATTAGCCTTGTCAATCATAGATTTAATGGTGGACAATAAAATTGGATTATATGGTTGATAAAGATATGCTACACGTTCATTCATTCTATCTGCTGCAAACATGTATTGAATCAGATCATTGGTTCCAATACTGATGAAGTCAATATGTGGTAAAAACTTTTCTATACCAAGTGCAGCGGATGGTACTTCAACCATCATACCAATTTTTGGATAATTTACTTCATGTCCTTCAATCTTTAATGCTTGATAGGTTTCATCTAGTATCTTCTTCGCATCCATGAGTTCTTTTAAAGTAGAAATCATTGGAAACATGACTTTAATATTTTGATGTTTATTAGCACGTAAGATAGCACGAAGTTGAGTTTTAAATAATGATGGATAACTTAGGCTATATCTGATTGCTCTATTACCTAAAAATGGGTTTAATTCTTTACGCATATTGAGGTAACTTAAGTTTTTATCGCCACCAATATCAAGCGTTCTAATAGTGACTTCATTAGTTTCAAATGATGTTGCTACCTTTTCATAGAAGATAAATAGTTCATCTTCGGTTGGAAAATCATCAGATTCTAAATACTGGTTTTCTGTACGTAATAAACCAATACCTGAAGCATTAGCATCTAGTGCTTCTTGAATGTCTAGATCAACACCAATGTTTGCAGCTAAATGGACTTCATGATGGTCTATGGTTGCTGTTTTAAGGTCTTTTATTGTTTCATACGTTGATTGTAATTTAAGTGCTTCTTGCTGTTTAGTTTGGTATGTTTTGATGGTATCTTCACTAGGTTCTAATAAAATATCCCCTGTGTGTCCATCAATGATTGCAAGTGTGTCGTGATGTATTTTACTTACATCAACACCAGTAATTGCAGGAATACCTAAATTTCTAGCAAGAATTGCTGAGTGACTTGTTTTAGATCCTTTTTCAATGACAATACCTTTAATAAAAGTTGTGTCTAAATTGATTGTTTCTGAAGGGACTAAATCAGTTGCTACAAGTATCACATCTTCATTAAATACATAAAGACTATGCGTTTTTCCACTTAAAATATGTAATACTCTGTTTGAAATATCTTCTAAATCAGAGATACGTTCCTTAATGTATGGATTATCACTTAACTCAAACAAATCAATCATTTCACTCATGGTTTGCTTAAATGCGTAGGCAGCATCTAGATTAAAGTCATTTATTTTAACATGCGCATTTTTTATCATTTCAGGGTCTTTAATCATCATTTGCTGTGCTCTAAAGATTTGGGCATGTTCATCCCCAATTCTTTCTTCAGCTTGTTTGGTTAGATTTTCAAGTTCCTTATCTGCCTTATAAAGTGCATCCCCTAAGCGTTTGATTTCAAACGCTTTGTCGGTTGCATACTTATTCATTGCAAACATGTTATTTAGTTTGAATTGATGTACCTTAGCAATTGCTATACCACTGGATACACCATTACCTTTAAGTTTTGTCATTAGGGTTAAATAACCTCTCTTTTAAATGCCTCTACAATTGCAAAATCGTTATCTTTAACTATCGCTAGTGATGTTGTTACATAGTTTACAATATTACTTACTCTTTGAGGTGGAACTGCGATAAATAATTGAATACTTAATGAGTTATAGAACTTCATCATCGCATCAATTCTAGACTCATCCATGTTGTTAAATGCTTCGTCAAATAATACCATACAACCAGCATCAATACGTTTGTTCTTACTTAATAGTTGTTGGAAACTTGCTGCAATAACAATATAGAATGGTACTTGGGTCTCACCACCGGATTTTTCTTTACTTACCTTACTAAAGTATGATTTGTTACCATTTTCGTTTGTGACTTCAATATCATAACTCATGTAATAACGGTAATCTAAAAATTGTAATGCAAATTTATCATTTTCAGGATCAAATGAAGCAATCTTATTAAATAACTCCATTAATATAATTTCTTTACGTTTAGATAGGTTTTCTGTAAATAAGGTATGTTTAGCTACCGCATCAGAGTCCATAATGATATCATAGTAAGTTCTAAACTCTGGATTCTCTGATGGTTTTGTAACAAGTTCATAACTGTCCGTACCAAAGTGCTTTCCAGTTAAGGCTTGGTTAAGTTCTGCAATTTGAATTTGAGCGGCTTCAATCGATGCTCTTAGTTTACCTACAAATTCTTCTCTAAATCCGGTTTCAGAAGCTTTTCTTAAGTCAATTGCTTCTTGTTCATACTTCATTAAATTATTGTCTTTAATTAAGACAAACTCTTTTTCAAATTCAATGAGCTCTGATAGATCTGGTGCAGCACCAAAGTGATAGTTTGTAATATATGCACGCATTAAGTTTACAACATCAGCTTCTGCACGTGCATTTTGAGATTTAATTTGAATTGTAGATTGCGCTAAATCTCTAGAAATCAAGTCATAATTTGACTGATATCTCACTTTTAATGCATTAAACTGGTTATATGCTATCGGTAAAAGTGTTGGATATTTTTGATTCCACTCTTTTTGTTCCTTTAGATAATTGGATAATGCATCACGTGATTCTTCAATTTGTTCAAGAATACGTGTTTTTTCACTACGTAAATCAGCCATTTGATCAGCTAACTTTTCAAAATCCAGACGTAGTTGACGTTTCTTGTTACGCTCTTCATCAAGTTGTGACTCTAATTCAGCAATCTTAGGATTACTTGATAAATTCGCTACTTTTTGTTCTAGTTCAATGTATTCTTTTCTTGTTTGTTTAATATTATCAAAGTATCTAATTTGATTTGAAGATACAATATGAGTCAGTTTAGATTGTTGTAATAATCTCAAGGACATTTGATTTTTTTCAAGTAAATTAGATACACGTTTAAGTTCACTTGTCAGTTCACCTACTAACTTTGTATCCATCTCTACTTGAAGATGTGTAGATGAATTACCAATGTAAGGTACTTGATATTGACTTGGATTGATTTGTCTTGCTGTGTGGTTAGCATAAGTCATTGCAGACTTAGTAATTGATCTTTGATGATTTTTTAAATCACTTAAATTATCAACTGTGACAACATAACCCATGGTCATGTTGACATAGTTTCTAGCATAAGGATGATCTGTTGTTACTTTAGCAGCAAGTGAATTTGGTAAATGTGTTGTGTATTCACCAATTTTAGATGTATTGACTAACCCTACACCGTAAATAGATAATTCATTTTTAACACGGTCATAGACTTCAAGTGCATCATTAAAGTATAGTGGATCAATAATCAAGTCAAAACGTCTTGTATTTAGGTAACCTTCTAATGCATCACGCCATGCTTCATCTTTAACTTCAATTAAATCTGAAAAAGCACGCACACGTACATCTTTTTTATAATAGTTTGATAGTTCTGTATTAATAGCATCCATTAATGATTGAACATTTCTAGGATATGTTTTAACATTTCTCTTTAATGCATTTAACCTGTTTTCAGCAATTCTTAATTCATTTAAGATATTACCTCTTTCTTTTTCAAGTTCAGATTTTTCTACACTTAAAGCATTTAAATAACCACTAGCTGCAGATTGTGCACCTTCAATGTAGCTGCTTAATTCTAAGATGTTTGAGTTTTCTTCGTGACTAGAATAATATTTTAAGAATGCAGAGATATGTGTATTTGGATTTAAATTCACAAAGTCTCTATATAGATCAAGTTCTCTATTTAAGGTTGATTTTAAATCACTTACGATTTCTTTTTGTTCATTATACTGGTTACCTTTGGTATGTAACTGTTCTTTTAGGTTTGAAAGGGTACGCGTGATATCATCATTTTGACGTGATGTTTCAAGTTCTAAAATCGTTTCATCATTCGATGTTATTTGTCTATCTAAATCATCTTTTTGACGTTTAAGTACTTCATACTTAGCATTGACTTTATCAAGTAGATTTTCTGAATGGCTTAAAAAGGTCTCTCTTTTTTCAATGAATGCCATTTGATCAATTAACTCATTGGTCGTAATTTGATCTAGGTTTTGATTAAGAGACTCGCCCAAAGTAATAATTTTTTCTAATTTTTCTAATTTTTCTTTATCTAAACGAATTTGACCTTCAACACGTTTAAGTTGGGTCACGTTATTTTTTAGACTTTGAATATCAATTGGTTCATCATCTAATAAAAACTCAAAAACAAATGACTGTAAGTCGATTGGTCTAAAAGCAAGAGCTTTAGGTAATATTTTTGAGTACTTTTTAGCATCAATACCAAAGTATTTAGCAAGAGCATCACGGTATTGGCGTTGTGAGTCAAACGGCATAAAATCAATGGATAATGTTTTTAAATATGCCTTCATGGAGCGGTAATCTCTTGGCGTATTTTTATCCATAAAAATACCATCATGAATATTTAGGTTTTCTAGTAAATAAAATCTTTCTTTTAAGTTACCCATTTTAGGTAACTCTAGGACTGCACCAATAATACCAAATTCATCACTTTGTTCATCATAAAACTCTAGTGCAACATGCGTAATGACATCGCCTGAACGGATGAATTCTTTATTTTCAGCACCAATACGACCACGAACGTAACCTTCAAGGGTACGTTTGGCATCATCAGTTGCTGCAATATTAAATTTAGCACCAGATCTTCCACCGACTAATAGATATTGTAGGGCGTCAAGTAGTGTTGATTTACCAGCACCATTTTCACCAGAGATTAATGTATTACCATCTATTTTAATGGTTTGGTCTGTAAATAAATGCCAGTTAATAAGTTTAATCTTCGTCAATTTCTTCATTTACATTACCCCCTTTAACATAGTCATCTATGTGATCTAATAATTCTTTAATACTGTCTGTTCTAATAACATATAAAATTGTTGGATATATTTTAATTCTAGCATCGTCATTTAATTTACTATCCATATAATCAATGATGTTGTAACCTTTTAATAATTGAAGACTAGGTTTCAATGTCTCCTTAGTCATACGTTTATTATCTAGATAACCTACTTTAGTGAGTTCATCATGAACCTCACTTAAGTATATTTCAACGTTTTCATCCAGTGTGATTACATCCATCTTGGATTGATATAACATTCTAATAATAAGTAATAAAATACTTTCAGCTTTTCTAAGTCTTAAGTGATTGAAGTTTGATATATTTTTGATATATAAAACTTCTTCATGGCGCTCAATAATGAGTTCAAAATCTGATAAACAAAAATAGGCTTCAAATATTTCCTTATACGCTAATACAAAACGGTAATCATTTGCATCAGCAATCTTTTTTCTAGTGATGAAGTTCACTTGAAGTAATTTGTTTACAATTCTAGAAAAAACAGTTTTTTCTGCTTCTTTTAATACTACAAACTCTTCACTTAGTTTTTTTATTGCTTGGTTTTTGTTCATCATAAGCTTTTTCCTTTAACAAAGATTTCAAAATCAGTAAATTTAATATGTCCAATTCTCGTATCATAATTTAATAATCTAACATCGTAAACCATACCTGTTGATTTACTAAATAAGAAGATTAAGATCAGTTTAACAAAATCATCATTTGATTCTAATTCGATATGACTTGCTAATATCTTTGGTGCATCACCTAGTAGGTAAGTGACATAGTTGTTAATTTCTTTTTTAGAAAACAAGTTTGCCTTAAGTAAGCTTGCCATCTTACGTTCCTTAACCTCATCAGAGATATCTTGGTTATAGTCAATTTCCTCTGCAACGGCATCAACTCTTGGCCTTCTAACTGTTTGAAGCGAGTTTTCATCTAAGTTTCTAGCTCTAAAAAGGTTAAATATTTGACTGTAATCTACCTTTTTATCACTTAAAATGATTTTAAATAAACGATTCATTAAGCCTTCTAAATCTTCAGATGTATTAGTTAAAAACATAATTTTAGATGCAGCAGCATTGATATATAATTCGTTTTTATTATCAATACCTTCGATTAAATACTCAATGGCATCTATAGAATCTTTTATATAACGAATACGCTCTTCTACATAGTTATAAGCATCATTATATTGAAGTGCTTTTCTTTTAGTAAGTGCTTGTTCAGCCATGGTTTCCATATAACCTTCATTTTGGTAAATATAGGATATATTTTCTAAAATACTACGTTTATATCTTGGTAGTGAATCTGTGGTCTTTAAATGGTAGTATGCACTATCAAAGAAGTTTGTTTTATAGTCTATAAGAAGTTTTTCTAAAACTTTTTGTAAATCATCTTTTCTATCCTTTTTAACTAAATCAAAGTAGAAACGATAGATGTTTGCTTTTAATGTTTTTAGTTTTCTTAAGACATCTTCAATTTTTTGATATGCTTGTTCTACAATGGTTAAACCATCAATAATATCAAAAGATGACAAAAGAGAGTACACGGTGTAGATTTCACCGGTATACTCGTTTTCTTCACCCGTTTGAATTCTTTTTAGTAAATCAATGATTTTTATGGAGTAATCAAATAAATTTAATGACGTTTTATAATCCCCTAGTTCTTCCTCACCTAACCAACCATTTTGCTTCAATATATTAATGACAGAAACAGACTTTTGACGTGAAGTTGTGACTTCACTATCCCCCATCTGAAACTCTTCTTTAAGTTCATCAAAATAGTCAACTAGCTTATCAATCACATAGCCTCGTTCACCTTGAAACGCATTTTCAATTGAGTTGGTGGCATCATATATGATAAACAGACAGTCTACATATATATGTTTGTTTGGAGAAGATAAGACATTAAATAGTGTATCTGGGATGTTATCAAATAGATGCAAGACTAAATCCTCCTATTGCCTTTTCTAACTTATTGTATCATTTTTTAACGATTATTTCACTAATACTATACTTTATTACTTAGAATATTTATAGATAGTCTATATTTATAATATAGAACCATTAAGGTGTTAAAAGGGTGTTATTGCAATATGACTTATTTTTAAATGGTTTTTGTATCTATATATATAAAAAATAGCACGAATGTGCTATTTAGTTTAATGTTTTGATAACTACTTTTCTACCTTTGTAATTCACTTCTTTATTTGCATTAAGACGTCTTACAGAATCTTTTCTAAGACCAAATACTGTTTCATTTTTATTATGTCTAATGTCTCCAATATTTTTAGAGAAGATGCCATATTCTTTTTCCATGAATTTAAATAGTGTAGGAGGTGTTAAACCATCTGCTTTACCAATATTTAGGGTGAAGTCAACATATTGACCGCTACCACGTGCTGGTGAACCATCTCTTGATGATCTTGAATCTCTTCTACCTTTATCATTTCCTCTTTCACCTTGACTTCTTCTTGGTGCTTTTTCAGGAATGATTTCAATTGTTTCATAAGTTTTCTTAGAAGGTAGCATGCTGTCTAGTAAGTAATTTAATAATTGATCCTTAGAACCTTCATCCACTAATAATTCTTTAATAGCTTCTAAATGGTTTGGATATTCATTTGCTAGTTCAGTTTTAATTTTATGTTTGAATGTTTTAAGTTGTTCTTTGTAAACATCATCAGCAGTTGGTACTTCTAAGCGTTTAATATCAGCTTTAGTGTAGTGAGCTAACATATCTAACATACGACGTTTAAGTGGTGTAACAAATGTGAATGCTTTACCTTTTTTACCGGCACGACCTGTACGGCCAATACGGTGAACATAGATTTCATCTTGTTGAGGTAAATCATAGTTTACAATAACTTCAACATCATCAACGTCTAACCCTCTAGCTGCAACGTCTGTTGCTACTAAGATAGATAGTTGTTTACTTCTAAAACGGTTCATAACGTATGTACGTTGTGATTGTTTTAAGTCACCATGTAGTGCATCAGCAGTAAATCCTGCTTTTTGTAAACTTTCAGTAATTCTATCAGCACCTGCTTTTGTATTCACAAAAATAATTGCAGTTGATGGGTTTTCATAATCTAATAGACGTTCTAATAAACTTTGTTTTTCTTTTTCTTTAACTAAGAAGTAAGCTTGAGAAATACGATCAACTGTTAAACTTTTTGCTTCAATTTTAATAAGCTCAGGATTTTTTTGATAGTTTTTAGCTATCTTTTTAATAAATGCTGGCATTGTTGCAGAAAATAATACAGTTTGACGTGTTTCTGGTGTTGTTTGTAAAATGCGTTCGATATCATCTTGGAAACCCATTTTTAACATTTCATCAGCTTCATCTAATGTAAGTGTTGTAATGTGTGATAAATCCACTGTACCACGATCGATATGATCAATAATACGACCTGGTGTTGCAACAATGATATGTGGTTTTCTGTCTAATTCCTTGAATTGTTTTTCATAGGACTCACCACCAACGATGGTTGTAACTCTTAATTCTGGGTAAAACTTAACTAATTTAATAATTTCTTTGTATACTTGATTTGTTAATTCTCTAGTTGGAGTTAAAATTAAACCTTGAGTTTGTCTTAAGGATGTATCAGTTTTTTCGACCATCGGTATGCCAAAAGCAAATGTCTTTCCTGTTCCTGTTTGAGCTTGACCGATTAAGTCTAAACCTAAAATCATCTTTGGAATTGCTTGTTCCTGTATTGGTGTAGCTTCAGTAAAACCTAATTTTTCTAATGCTACTTTTGTTGTATCTAATATTGGTAAATCGTTAAATAAAATTGCCATTTAGTATCCCTTATTTCTTTTTCGTTTTTTGAACCTTATCAAGTATACCATGATGTCACTCATTTTTATGCATATTTACAAAAAAAGATGATTTTCACATCATCTTTCACAATCTTCTTCTATACAGTATTTAATACCTGAGTCTTTTTCATACATCTTAATTAGGGTTTGTTCAATATCAGAAATAGAACTAACGCCCACTAATCTAAACCCATGGGTAAAAGTAAGTGTTGGAGCAGTATCAATCTTTTGAAGTGTTGCATGTTCTAATTGATTTTTAACAATTCTTAAACTCTTATGTTCTTTTAAATTTGTTTGTAAATCTTTAATATCTACATAATATGGTGATAAACGGCTTTCTAACACAGTTGTCAAATCAACTTTACTACTAAAGAGTTCAAAAACAGTACATAAATAACTATGTTTTAACCCTTTTTTTCTTCCGTATTGGAATATTTCATGGTATTTAAAGTGCTCTTCTTTTTGCGGTAAAGATCTAAATAAGATATCCACATCTTTAGAATGTTTAAAGCGCTCAAAGGCATTATTTAAATTATTTATGACTTCTAAACTCTCTTGATTGAAGTCAAACCAAATTTCAACTCTCATGTCATCACCTAAAATTATTTTAACATGCCATAAAAAATAAAACCGCATAAACGATAATTTATGCGGACTTTGTGTTATTTTAAGTTTTTAGAGATGAAACTATGAATACTTTCCTTTGTATCTAGCGCTCTAATTTCTTGTTTTGATGCTTCTTCAAAATAGATAGTTGCAATCTTACTGATTAATACTAGATGCTCTTTTTGATAGCTATTTGGCATTGCAATTGCATATATTTCCTTCACTGGTAAACCATCGATTGCTTGATAGTCTATTTCGTTTTTTAAGCGAATATATAGCATCGTTGGAAACATCACAGATGTATCTAAAGTATGTGGCATACCGATACCTTCACCAAGACCTGTTGAAATTTCGCTTTCACGTTTTTCTAACGCTTTTTTAAAATCAGCACTTTCAGTAATACGTCCTAATGCTTTAAGTGTATTAGCAATAAAGTCAAATAGCTCATCTTTACTGGATACTTCTAAATCTAAATGGATATGATCAATTTCAAATAAGTTCATATATTATTTCCTTTACTCGTTTAGCCTAAGTGATTATATATGATTATAGATTTGAAGTCAAATGATTCATGCTAACAAATCGTTTTCTTTTTTTGCTTAGATATCTTTTGTATTAGATTTGATTACTTCATACCCTTGAGACTTAATTACTTGTTCAATTTTATCAATATCTAGTTTTGTGTCATCAAATTCTAATTTAACTTTACTTGAATTAAACATAACATTGACACTATCTTTATCTACACCATCTAATCCCTTAACTGCATTATTAATTTTTTGTAGACATGATGGACAAGTTAATGTTTCTAATTGAATTGTGGTTTTTTTCATATGTATTACTCCCTTTATTTTTATTTTATAGTCATATTATATACTCTAGTATTCTAATAAACCTTGATTTAAATCAATTATTCTTCGTTTTATACCTTAAAAGTCTCATGGCATTTAGGATGACTACTAAGATACTTGCTTCATGAACTAGCATACCAATACTCATATTGACCCACTCGCCCCAAAATAAACTTACTAATAATACGACAACAACACCAATCGCGATTAATATATTTTGGATCATATTATGTTTAGTAGCTTTTGCTAGGCCTAAAGCATGTGGTAGTTTATTGATATTATCATTCATTAATACAACATCAGATGTTTCAATCGCAACATCAGTTCCACCACCCATAGCGATACCAATATGTGCAAGCGCGATGGATGGACTATCATTTACGCCATCACCAACAAAAGCAATCATATGACCTTCACTCATGAGTTTTTTAATGTAGTTTGCTTTATCTTCTGGCAACATGTTTCCAACTGCTTTTGAAAGTCCTAACTCTTTAGCAACGATATCTACACTACCTTGATTATCTCCAGATAATACAATCAAGTTTTTAACACCCATTTTTTTGATTCGTTTTAAATCCTTTACAAGATTGGGTCTTACTTCATCACGAATCCCCATTAAACTTACTAACTTTTCATCAATAGCTGCAAGAACTATGGAGTGTCCTTCATGTTCTAATCTATTGATTTCATCCATGATATCTGACTTTATTTCTATACCATTATCTTTCATGAGTACTAAATTTCCAACAAGTACTCTTTTTTTATGGATACTTGCAACAATCCCACCACCTTTGATAACATCTGTGTGGTCTATGTGTAGTGTTTTAGCATCTTTTATGTGACCTGTAATAGCCTTTGCAAGCGGATGATCTGATTGTTTTTCTATACTGTAAATATAAGGTATGATTTCTATTTTATCCAACTCAAAATAAGCCTCATATCTTAATACAGGATGTCCTATTGTAAGTGTTCCTGTTTTATCAAAAACGATGGTATCAACCTTACTAAAGTTACCAATAACCTCACTTCCCTTTAGTAAAACACCATGTCTTGCACCGTTTCCAATACCAGCAACATTAGATACTGGAACACCAATGACAAGTGCACCCGGGCAACCTAGTACGAGTATTGTAATAGCTAATGCTACATCTTGTGTAATCACCCAAACAATAAGCGCAAGTACTAAAACAAACGGCGTATACCATGTAGCAAACCTATCAATAAACTTTTCAGCCTCAGACTTCGAATCTTGTGCTTCTTCAACAAGTTCTATGATTTTACCAAACGTAGTATCTTCTCCTACTTTTTGTGCAACGATTTGTATTGTTCCATTATCTAAAATCGTACCTGCAAATACTTTGGAGTCGACAACTTTTTTAACAGATACTGCTTCACCTGTAATACTTGCTTCATTAATATAGGCACTACCACTTAAAACAATACCATCCACAGGCACCTTAGCACCCGTTTTAACTAATAAAATATCAGTTACTTCTACATCATCAATACCAACTTCTAAAAACTCACCATCATCCATCTTTTTAAGTGCAGTTTCTGGTGCCATTTCAGTTAGTGCCTTAATCGCTGATCTTGTCTTATTAAGTGTTCTTTGTTCCAAATAGGCACCAAATAAAAATAAGAATGTAACAATTGCAGACTCTTCGTATGCCTTAATAATAAACGCACCTAAAACTGCAATTGTAACAAGTAAATCAATACTAATAACTTTTACTTTTAATGCTTGAAAGGCAGATATAGCAATCGGTAACACCCCAATTATGGATGCAGCCATAAGTGTTACATCAAATATCAGTTTTTGATCAAAAGCGTAACGTGAGATAAACCCTGATACAATCAATAAAATAGAAAGTATCATAATCTTTATCTTTTGTTTATATATAAATGAGACCATTAAATCACCGCACTTTCATCATATGCTTTATTTAACTCATCAAGCATTTGGTATACCGCTTCATAACTTTCACACACATCATGTGGTACTTTATAATGATTAGTGATTACTTTTAATGCTTCAAACTCAGTTTTTAAGTCTAAATTATTTTGATTGAGTTTATCATTAAGTAATTCAAATACGCGTCTTACCTCATGAAACTCAGGATGTAATTTACCATGTACACGATCAACGATTGGTACATACATTTTCAATTTATCCATATACTCACTTTTAGCTACTATAAAACTTGATTGTTTCATTGTTCATACCTCTTTTCTTTTTCTACACCCTTATTATAGTATGAACATAAAAATAAATACTTGACCTAAATCAAGTTTTCATCTTATAATTAAATACTCAAATCATCATGATCATCATCGTCTTCATCATGATCATCATCCATATCGTCGTTGTCATCTTCTAAATTGCTAGTTATATTATAATACATAACATACGTATTAGATTGACCTTCGAAGTCTGGAATAGTTACGACTTGCATATGTGTATAACCTTCTAAATTTGATGGTTTAGTTTCATGGCTAAACCCGTTTTTTGAAGCTAACATATTTTCAAACATGACCACATATGGGCTAATCTCTTCTACAGCTTCTACTTGTTCTTCTGTTACAACTTCAACAGTTTCTTTATTTGTTGTAGTTGTTTCTGGTGTTTCTTGTTCTATGACATCAACAGATGAACTTAGTTGAAATGCCATCACGCTTTCTTTATTATTAAACTCGAGTAAGTTTGAGTTTTCAGATTTACAACCAACTAATGTTAAGGCCGTAATAATTAATAATGGAATACTAAATGTTTTTTTCATATGTAAATCCTACCTTTCACCATATATACGAAAGACCTGGTGTGTTTTATTGGTAAAAAATAAAAATATAATAATTTTAATGCGTAATCGTCATATTTACCCACATTTTGGGTCCAAAATTGATTATGGTATAATGAATGAACATAATGAGAATAAGGTAGGTGTAGTTTATATGAGTTGTCCAAGTTGTGGATTTGAATATACATATGAAGATAACGACATGATGGTTTGTTCTGCTTGTCAGTATAGTTGGGATCCTGCTCAACTTGAAAGTGAAAACAAGTTTACTGTCAAAGATGCCAATAATAATATATTAGTAGATGGAGATGATGTTATCGTCATTAAAGATCTTAAAGTAAAAGGTTCTTCTGGTGTGATTAAGCAAGGTACAAAAGTTACAGGTATTAGATTAATTGAAGATGCAAAAGATGGCCATGATATCGACTGTAAAATTAAAGATTTCGGCCAAATGAAATTAAAATCAGAATTCGTTAAAAAAGCAAACTAAAAAGTTTGTTTTTTTTATGATAGCTATGGTTTATTTAAGATAAGTTAAAAGTATTTTTCATAACTTGAATATTTAATATATGCCAAGTCCTCAAAATTGAATAAAGTAAGCGTATTCAATATAATAAAAGTATATATAAAATATATAAGGAGTTCATATGAAAAACATAATCCAAGATTCAAGTAGAGTATTTATCGGTACTGATGTACCTGATGTATACCAAAACCCTTTTGGTGCGAACAAAGTTTATGGTGTTGTAAAACCTATAAATGAAGATGAAGTTATTAAAGCAGTTCAATTTGCAAATGCCCAAAATATGCCAATTATTGCACGTGGTGCAAATACTGGTGCTGCTGGTTCTCAAATACCGGTAGTTGGTGGCGAATTAATCATCGACTTAAGTTTAATGAATAAAGTCGTTGAAGTTGATTTAGAAACGATGACCTTAACCGTAGAACCTGGTATCACATTAGAAAATGTTCAAAAAATTGCAGATGAACACGGTTTAATGTATGCACCAGACCCTGCATCTAAAATGTCTTCTATTGGTGGTAACGTATCTACCAATGCTGGTGGTATGCGTGCAATTAAATATGGTGCTACAAGAGAAAACGTTCGAAGTTTACATGTTGTCTTAGCAGATGGTACTAAATTAGCACTTGGTGGTAAAACAATTAAAGATGCTTCAGGTTATGATTTACTAGATTTATTTATCGGTTCTGAAGGAACTTTAGGTATTACAACTCAAGTTTCGTTAAAACTTGTACCAAAACCTAAATTCAACAAATCTATGGTGTTAGCATTTAATGATCCATTTACAGCAACAGATACAGTAATTGAGATATTAAAAACTGGTATCTTGCCAGCTGCACTTGAGTTATTTGACCGTGAATCCATTAAATTTAGTGAATCTTTCTTAAATAAGAAATTCATCTCACAAACAGGTGAAGCCTACATCTTATTAACTGTTGATGGTAATGAACTAACTAACATCAATAATTCGTTAGACCTAATTCACCAAATTGGTGATAAAAAAGCTATCGAGCAAATTTTCTTAAATGAAAAAGAGGCTGTTGAAGCATGGCAAATGAGAGACTCTATTCTTTACGGTATTATGAATGCTACATATTTTGAAATGTTAGACGAAGTTGTACCTATTAATAAATTTGCTGACATGATTCGTTATACTAAAGAGTTAGAAATTAAACATGGTATCAGAGTGTTAAACTTCGGTCACTCTGGTGATGGTAATATCCATACAATCATGATGAAAGATGCACTTTCAGATGACGTTTGGCAAGCAAAACGTCATGCATTCTTAGATGATCTCTATAAAGAAGTGTATCGTTTAGGTGGCTTAATTTCTGCAGAGCACGGTGTTGGTTACTTCAAGAGAGAACATTTCCTAAAAATGACAAACCAAGATAACATCCATGTGATGAAATTAATTAAAAAAGCACTTGATCCTAAAAACTTATTAAACCCTGGAAAAGTATTTTAATACATTAATAATCATTGAAGCTCAATCTAAAAAGGATTGAGCTTTCTTTATATAGAATCTATAAAATATCACAAAATTAGCACTCTATTCTTGACAGTGCCAATAATATTCGATATACTATATGTGGACTTGGAAAGATACATCAAGTTCAAAAATAAAAATAAAGGGAGTGTAAAAACTATGTTGAGTTTATTGAACAAAAATAGAAGTTTCTTTTATGATTTCTTTGAAGACTTCAATGTGCTTAATCCGGTGACTACTTCTAACTTAATGAGAACAGATATTAAGGAAACACAAAATGGTTACTCATTATGTGTAGAACTTCCTGGATTTAAAAAAGAGGATGTAAAGGTAAGCTTAGAGGATGGTTACTTAACTATTGAAGCTCATACTTCTAAGAATTCAGAAACCAAAGATCAAGGTACTAAGTACATTAGAAAAGAAAGATATGAAGGTACTATGAAGCGTAGTTATTATGTAGGTAACCTACATCTTGATGAAATCAATGGTACTTTTGAAAACGGTATGTTACATATCGAACTTCCAAAAGAAACTAGAAAAGAACCTGAAAAACGTTATTTAGAACTTAAATAACATTTCTAGAATCCAAGTTATTGTGATTAAAGAATCCAATGCTTGGGTTCTTTTTTTATACACACCTAATACTATATTAAAAATACATATAACGAATAAACAACTACTTTTTACCACTAAAGACAAATTTCATGTATAATATATAAATAGTTTTGATATTCAAAACATTTTACTAAAATTAAGGAGACAATCATGATTATTAAACCGTCTATACGTAGTAACTTCTTTACAAACTCAAATCCATTAGGTGTTCAAAAAATGGTCAATAACTATATTGAAGATGTTAAAAAATTACCTAAATATAAAGGTCCTAAAAATGTATTAATTGTTGGGGGATCGTCAGGTTACGGACTAGCATCTCGTATTAGTTTAGCATTTGCAGCAAACGCAAACACTATCAACGTATCATTTGAAAGCATACCACGTGGTAGTAAAACTGGTTCTGCTGGTTACTGGAATAACTTATTCTTCCAGGATGCAGTAAAAGATCTAGATCAAAAACATTTTGACTTTAACGCAGATGCATTTATTCCTGAAACCAAAAGGGCTATTCTAGAAAAAATCCAAAAAGAATTTGGCCAAATTGATTTACTTATTTATTCACTAGCATCTGGTGCACGTAAAAATGTTGAAACTGGCGAACTTATACGTTCTTCCATTAAACCTTTAGGTAAACCAGCTGTAGGGCGCACCATTGATATTAAATCGATGCATGTAGAACCATTAACTGTTGAACCAGCTACAGAACAAGAAACAAAAGATACTGTGTTTGTTATGGGTGGGGGAGACTGGAGTGACTGGGTAACTTACTTAGATAACGCAGGTGTTTTAGCTCAAGATTTTAAAACCATTTCTTACACATATATTGGTGGAAAAAATACAGATGCAATTTACCGCTCTGGTACAATCGGCCAAGCTAAACTAGATTTAGAAGCTACTGCTGATAGATTAAACAACTCATTAAAAGCTAAATATAATGGTGAAGCACTGATTTCTTCAAGTAAAGCTATTGTATCTAAGGCAAGTGTATTTATTCCTCAAATGCCAATTTACGTATCCTATCTATTTGATGAAATGACTAAAAATGGTACACATGAAACTACACTAGAACATAAACACAGATTATTTAAAGATATGATCTATGGCAACAACAGAATTCTAGATGAAAACGGACGCATCCGTTTAGACCATCTAGAAATGGATTCTAAACTTCAAGAACGTATTAATAAACTGATGCATAAAGACATTGATCAATCATTCTTAGATTTAGAAGGTACTAAATTATTCTTAGATGAGTTTTACCAAATCAACGGATTTAATGTACCAGGTGTAAACACCGATCAAGAAATTGATTTAGATGCGCTTCAAACAACCTACAAAACTGATAAGTATGTTGATTTACTAGCAGATTAATTCATATAGTTTAAAAACTCTAACAGCACCTAAATTTTGGGTCTAGTTAGAGTTTTTTTATTCTTTAATTGTGGCACAAACCCATTAGACTAAAATTTTGATATAATAAGTTAGGTGATTATGATGAACAAAGATACAAAGAAAAAAATACTTATAACTTCTATAATACTTGTAGCCATTGTTGGTATATTTATACTACTTTATTTTTTACTTGGACTAAACAAATATTTTACAGATGCTGATTTTATTAAAGAAAAGATAGAAAGTTACGGTAATTTAGGTAAAGTTATCTATATACTCATCAACTTACTTCAAACAACCATCATACCCGTAACCAATATTCCTACCATATTTGCAGGCACTTACGTTTATGGCCCATTTGAGGGAGCAACACTTGCTATAATTGGTGTATTAATTGGTAGTGTGATTAGTTTTTATGTAGGTCGTATATTTGGTACTAAACTGCTTCGCTGGATATTAGGTGATAAAGAGTTAGATAAGTACCTAGATATGATGAAAGGCCGTGAAAAGGTAGTTTTTTTCTTAACAATGCTACTTCCAGGGTTTCCTGATGACATCATTTGTATGGTCGCTGGTATTACACCCATGCGATTTAGATTCTTTTCAATCACTCTACTTATAACTAGAACAATCCCTATATATTTAACTGCATACGGTGCAAGCCTCATTCGACTAGATACCGTTTGGGGTTGGGTTATTTGGATAGCAATCTATGTCATTATATTCTATATTGGACAAAAGATTTTACGTCACTGGGACGAGATATTAGCGCGATTTAAAGGTAAAAATAAAGGAGAATAATTTTATTCTCCTATTTTTTTTACTCTAATTCAAAACTACCTGTAAAAAGTTCATAATAAGTTCCTTTTAAATCAATTAGTTCATTATGACTACCACGTTCTATGATGTTACCACCTTCAAGTAAAATGATAGCTTTTGAGTTTTTAATGGTGGATAGTCTATGCGCAATGACAAATACAGTTCTACCTGTCATTAATCTATCCATACCATCTTGGATTAATTTTTCAGTATAAGTGTCAATAGATGAAGTTGCTTCATCTAAGATTAATACTGGCGGATTTGAGATTGCAGCACGTGCAATCGATAATAACTGACGTTGTCCTTGGCTTAAGTTTGCACCATCATCTGTGATAATTGTATCGTAGCCATTAGGAAGTTTTAAGATAAATTCGTGAGCATTAGCAAGTTTAGCTGCCACAACTACATCTTTATCAGTTGCATCTAACTTACCGTATCTAATGTTTTCTCGTACTGTTGTTTGGAAAAGGTGCGTATCTTGTAAAACTATTCCTAATGATCTTCTAAGTGATGACTTTTTAATGTCCTTAATATCAATACCATCAAATGTAATTGTTCCATTGTTAATTTCATAGAAACGGTTAATTAGATTTGTAATGGTTGTTTTACCAGCACCAGTTGAACCAACAAAGGCTATTTTTTGTCCCGGTTTTGCAAATACAGATATATCTTTTAAAACTAATTTATCACTGCTATATCCAAAATCTACGTGATCTAATCTCACATCACCTTTTAATCTAGTTAATTTACCTTTATTATTCCATGCCCAAATATCAGTTGGTTCATCAGATTCTACTAGTTCTTTATGCTCATATTTAGCATAGGTTAAAGTTACATAGCCATCATCAACTTCTTTTTCAAGATCCATCACTTCAAATACACGGCTTGCGCCTGCAAGTGCCATTTGAACAAAGTTTAATTGTTGGCTCATTTGATTGACCGGCCCCATGAATTGTCTAGTGAATATTAAGTATAAGACTAATCCTGAAACAGATAGATAACCGTTTAGTACAAGCATACCTCCAAAGATTGCAGTTAATGCAAACCCTAAGAAACCTAGATTAATGGATATCGGAATAAGCATACCACTTCGTGTCATTGAAATTCTAGCTGAGTCTTTTACTTTTTCATTTAACATGCCAAAACCTTCAATTGCTTCTTGTTCGTGTCTAAATACTTTAACAACTTTTTGTCCTTCTATCATTTCTTCAATATAACCGTTTAATAGACCTGTATTTTTTTGTTGTGCATTAAAGTACTTTCTAGTTCTTTTACTAATGATTCTAGTAATACCAATTAAAATTATAGCAAATACTAAAGTAAATAATCCAATTACCCAAGAAATAGCAAGCATGGCTATAAAGTACCCGGCCATTAACATGAAAGACACAGTTAACTGCGGTAAACTTTGAGATACCATTTGACGTGTTGCATCCACGTCATTGGTGAATCTACTCATGATATCACCATGTTTATTTGAGTCAAAATACTTAAGTGGTAAATCCATCATGTGATCAAATAAACTCGTTCTTAAATGCACTAAGCTATTTTGACTGACATGCACCATCAGTCTTAAGTGTGCAAAGGTAAATGAAATATTAATTACATAGAATAAAACCATCATACCTAATAACTTAATGATGCCACTAAAATCCGTACTACCTACTTCATACATGCGAAGTGCTTCATCCATAACATTTTGTAACGTATTTAACCCACTTACGTTTGCGATTGTAGAGACCACCATAAAGATTAGCACTAAAATTAAAGGTAATTTATTTCTTACGAAAACAAGTTTCATCAATCTTACAAAGGTTGTAGATTTTTTTAGTTTTTTGGTTTCATGTTTTGTCATTATTCAGCTACCTCCTTTGATTTGCTTTGTGCATCATATATCGTCTTATACATTGTGTTATGTTGATATAATTCTTCATGCGTACCAATTGAATTGATACCTTGTTCATCCATTAATATGATTTGATTGGCATCTTCAATTGAACTTAATCTTTGACTGATGACTACTTTTGTCATATGTGGCATATCTTTTCTAAATGCTTCTCTTATTAAGGCATCTGTTTTAGTATCTACCGCAGATGTGGAATCATCTAGTATTAATATTTTAGGATTACCAATTAGTGCTCTAGCAATCGTTAAGCGTTGGCGTTGTCCACCACTTAAGTTGACACCACCTTGTTCTATATGTGTGTCTAATCCTTTTTCCATTGCCATTACAAAATCATAAGCTTGGGCTTGTTTTAATACTTGAATGATTTCTTCATCAGTGGCATCTTTTTTACCCCACTGGATGTTTTCGCTAACACTACCACTAAATAATACATTTTTTTGAAGTACTAAAATAACTTCTTTTCTTAATGCCTCTAAACCATAGTGTTTAACGTTTTTACCACCCACTATGACTTCTCCACTTGTTGTATCATAAAGTCTAGCAAGTAGTTGAACAAGGGTAGATTTACCTGTACCAGTCGATCCAAATATACCAACATAAGAACCACTTTCTACATTTAAATTCACATCTTTTAAGACGTATTTTTCTGATATTTGTCCATACTTAAAACTAACCTGATTAAAACTAAATGAACCATCTAGTACGTCATGTACTGGATTTTCGGTTTCTTTTAAGTAAGGTTCTTCATCTAATACTTCATTAATACGACCAATTGATGCTCTTGACATCGCAAACATTAAAAATATTTGACTAAGCATTAATAAACTAAATAATACTTGGTTGACATATGTAATTGTATTAGCAAATTGACCTTCCGTTAAATCACCAATACTCATCATTTGAGAACCAAACCATCCAATCAGTACGAAACTTAATCCAATTGAAAATTGCATTAAGGGTCTATTGAATGTAATAATTTTTTCAGCCTTAACAGATATATCTCTCACATCCTTTGTAGCTCTGTCAAATCGGTTAGTTTCATAGTCTTCTCTTACAAAAGACTTTACAGTACGTATACCGATTAAATCTTCTTGAATTGTAAGGTTTAAATGGTCAATTTTAGTAAACATTCTAACAAAGTGTTTATGTGCTCTACTTAAGATCAAGTAAAACCCAATCACTAAAATAGGTACTACAATGACAAATATTGCCGCTAAAGTACCTGCAAATATTGCAATACTACCAATAGAAAAGATAAGTAATGCAGGAGCTCTTAATGCAACTCTTAATGTCATATTTAAAGATTGTTGAATCATATTGACATCCATTGTCATTCTAGTAATTAAACTAGATGTTTTAAAGTTGTCTATGTTTTCAAATGAATAAGTTTGAATCTTTTCAAACTGTGCTTGACGAAGATTATGACCAAACTCAGTAGATACCTTAGCTGCTGTTTTAGTAACTAAAACACCAAATGCTAAAGCAATCACTGCTGAAATGATCATAAGTACTCCATAATAAATAATAACTTCTTTATTTGGACTAGCTACACCCAAACTATCCACCGCGTTTACCCCATCATCAATTAACTTACTCATAAATATAGGAATAAGTATTTCAAATATAACTTCGACAATAATTAAAATAGGAATTAGAAACAACTCTTTTTTAACGGTATTAAAATATTTAAATAACTTTCTCAATTTGCTTCCTCCTCATCTATAAATCCATTCATCTTTTCAACAACACCTTGAAATACAACAAGTTCTTGACCTGTTAATAACTCATAGATACTATTTTCCATATCCTGTGTTGTTTTAATTGCATTTAATGCAGCCGCTTCACCTTTAGGTGTTAATACAATACGTTTTTTTCTTTTATCAATTTCTGAATCTATTCTTTGAATATATTCATAATTTTGTAAAGTATCTATCATACCCGTGACTGTACCACCACGAATTTGAAAAAAGGCTTCTATATCCTTTTGATATACAACCTCACCCTTATTTCTATGTAAATACATTAAAACTCTAGCTTGGCCAGTATGTATACCATTTTCTAAATACTTTTTATCTAGCATTCTTTTTAATTTACTTGTTAATATAAACAATTCTTTAATGAGTTGTTTTTCCATTGATATCACTCCTTATTAGTTAGGTACCTAACTATTATAGACGATAAAAAATGATTTGTAAACTTGGTTTAGCAAATCATTTTATGTAAGCGTTTCATAGTGTATTTTTTAACACAAACTGCCCAGTTAAGTCATTTTCGTAACCCAAATGTGTAAATAGTTCACACATTTTATACTTTCATCAAATCATTAATCCTTAGGTAGATGTATGATATTTACTATATCATCTAAGGCTAATCTAATGCCATTATCCAATATCATATATCTATAATTACGATCTAACTTTTTAACATGCCCATAGATATTTTTAATATAGCCATCAAAATAATAGTAAATTTGAATTTCTAATCTATTTTCAATAGCTTCTTTAAGTAGTTCATCTAATCTATTTAACTTATCTTCTAAAAGTATTGGTCTATCTTTTTTACCTTTTTCATACTTATAGGCTTCAATTGTTTCATGAAATCCATTTAATGCATCAAATGGTGCCCATTTGATAATGCCCCTATCTTTATACATGATGGCCACCTATTTGCTTGTTTCTTTGTTTGGCAGTTGCATGTTCTTGTTCAGAGGATAATCTAATGACTGAATTTTTACCAAATTTATGTTTAATTTTATCCATTGTCATATGAAGTTGATATTCTTTTTCTAACTTATCTGCATCTTCAAACAGTGAGTATTGATATACTTTATTATCAGTTAATTTAGAAAGATGTACGCCTACTGTACGAATTGGAAAACCCTCATAATACATATCAAACAAGTCTAGGCATGTTTGATATATAGTAGATTCAGATGAAGTGGGTTGTTCAAGTGTAACTTGTCTAGAAAAACCTCCACCAACACTTTTTGTGTATCCAATAGACAAACTAATCGTTTGGGCACGCTTTTTAGCAATTCTAAGTCTGCGTGTTACGTCATCCACCATTTCTAATATAATAGTCATGATTTCTGTTTCGTTATAATCTCTAAACAGTACTTGACCCGAACCAAAGGATTTAGGTTTTGTTCTAAGCTTATATTTATCTTTAATTTCACTTAGATCGATGCCATGGGTGTGATACCATAACTCTTCTCCTAAGACACCAAATCTGCGTTTTAACTTCTCTTTAGGATAGTTTGCGATATCTCCTATTGTAAATAATCCAAGCTTATTTAAATGTGATTCCATTCTATGCCCAATACCCCACATTTTAGATAGTGGTGTGACTGGCCATAGGTGATTTTTGATGTCATCATAGTTCCATTTAGCAATGTTATTACGGTTCTTTTTAGCTTCAATATCCATACTTAGTTTAGACATTAACATATTAGGTCCTATACCACACGTTGCAGTTAAACCTAATTTAGATGTGATTCTAGTTAGGATTTCTTGAGCTAGTTCTACATCTGTCTTTTTATAGTATGCTAAATAACTTGTTAAATCTAGAAAAGCCTCATCAATCGAATACACGTAAAGATCATTTTCACTGATGAAGTCTAAATAGACGCCAATGACTGAAGCTGAATATTCCAGATATGTTTGCATTTGAGGTTTTGCATAAATAATATTTAAATCCTCAGGTAGTTCAAATATTCTGCAGCGTGATGGTACACCTAAGGATTTTAAGTAAGGTGAAACCGCAAGTACAATAGAACCACCGCCTCTAGATTTATCAGCAACTACTAGCGGTGTTTTAAATGGATCAAGCCCTCTTAAAACACATTCAACTGATGCATAAAAACTTTTAAGGTCTATACATAAAATCGTTTTATTTAGTTGGTATATTTTAAGGTCTTCCATTTTGTTGTGCCTCCCTAGTTTCTTGATTATATACAACCAAATTGATGAAAGCAAGTTGAAAATACACATCATTTTAGATACAAAAAATCACCATGGCAGTTAACTGCTTGGTGATGATATTTTGTAGTAATTAATATATTTTACATAATGTTAATACTATGATTCATGTACATTTAAAGCGTTAATTAGGCCGCGAAAGCGGTCTTATTAGAATAGTGAATATAGATGATAATCAACACATAAGTACCTTATAAGGCTATTATATATCATTCTTTGTAGTTATTAATCATTGCCTCAACTTCTTCAAGACTAGGAATGTTTTCCATCGCTCCTAATTTTGTAGTAGATAGTGCTGCATAGGCGTTTGCAAATTTTAGAATGTCATAACTGTTATATTGATTTAAGATAAGATTGTTTTTACTGAGTTGATATAGGAAGGCACCCATAAATGCATCACCTGCACCTGTGGTATCAATACTACTTACTGTAAATCCAGGATGTTTAATGACTGCATCGATATCTTTAAAATATAGTCTAGAACCTTCTTTACCTTTAGTCACAATGACTACTTTCACTTGACCAACAAATAGGGATTTAATCGCTACTTGTTCATCATCAAAGCCTGTCATAAAATTTAATTCATCACTAGATACTTTAACGATATCTGTTAAGTGTAAGAATTCATAAATGACATCCAGCATTTTTTTATGATCTTGCCATAGAGCAAGTCTGATATTTGGATCAAAACTTACTAATCCGTTATGCTTTCTAGTAAGTTCAATTGCTTTGATATGTGCTTCTTTAATTGGGTTTTCCGTTAGCGATACAGAACAAAAATGTAGGATGTTTCTGTCAAATTCTTTTTTAGGCACCATAGATGCTTCATATAATTCATCAGCTCCAGGATTTCTATAGAATACAAAATCTCTATCACCTACATCTGTTAAACTCACAAATGCCAGTGATGTTGGTCTTTTAGAAGTTTGGTGAATATATTTAGTTTCTACATTAAATGATTTTAGTTTATCAATCAAATAACTACCGAAACTGTCATGACCAACTTGTCCTAAAAATATAGACTCACCACCAAGTTTAGCAACCACTGCTGCTACATTTGCTGGTGCTCCACCTGCATGTTTTATAAAGTTTTGGACTCCTTTTAGATTCACCCCTTTTTCTTTAGGTATGAAATCTATTAAAAGTTCACCTATTGTTATAACTTTCATAAGTATAACCTCCCTGTATACTTCTATTTTATCACTAAACCTGTAAATATTTAATGCTTCTAATAAAAATACAATCCGATCGGATTGTGCTTAGTGTTTTTAAAAGATATTTAAAATAGTTGGTGTAATAAAACATCTTCAATTAATTGGTGGTGTTTCCGGCCCTAAAAATATAATAGTTAGCGCGAACCTTAATACAAAAACATACACCAAATATAAATTTAAGACGTTTTTTGTGAGTCTAAAAGTAATTTTATAATCATTGCCAAATGAGTTGTGATAATTATTGAAAATGACACAATAAATAACAAGATTGGTAATAATAAAAAATCGCCTGCATTTACTGGTGGATTTTCATTTATAGCAACTACTATATATACACTAAATATCACTGTTGATAATAAATTAGAGATAACCAATACCTTACTGTATTTAGGTTTTTTATAAGTGTATACGATATCGAGTAGTAATGTAGATACTATAAGGATAACGATTGATGTATATGACATAAACTTAATTTTAAAAACTAAGTAGATTAAAAGTGTTAGTAAAGTTAACATCAGTACAAAACAAACTCTTTTAGACATTTTTTCCTCTCGAAAATATTAATTAATAGTCAAGACTTAAATAAACAATAATGGTGTATCCGATCAGGTTTGAACTGACACTCTTTCCCTTCGGAGGGGAATGCTTTATCCAGTTAAGCTACGGATACAAGTGAAAAATGATCTACTTAATATAGACCATTTTTTGATGCCAAATACCTGCATCTTTATATTTTCTTCCAACGACTTTAAAATCTAATTTTTTATAGAAGTCTATTCTAACATCTTGACTACTTACAGCAAGTACATCATGTTTTTCTTGTAAGTATTTTATGATTTCAGTGGAAAAACCTATTTTTCTATATTCTTTTAGGGTAGCGACTCTACCAATATAAAGTTCTTCTTTTTCTTCTATAAGCCTAGCATATGAAACAATTTTTCCATCTTTTTTAATAAATAAATGTTCACATACAAGATCATGGTCGTCAATATCAACTTCAATAATTTCTTGTTCAACCATAAAAACAGTTTGTCTTAGTTTAAATATTTCAACAAGTTCTTCTTTAGTTAACTCTTTAAACGATTTATGAAATACCATACTACACCTTTAACATTTTGAATACAAACATAGAAATTGCACTACCACCAAAACCTACAAATAGGTATCTAACAAAATCTAGGTATAAATTATCAACTGCAATCATATCAAATAAGAAACTTAACCCTAAATAGAAAGCGCCAACAATTAAAGCCCCTACAAGTGCTCTATATAATACCTTAATACCTTTTGGTAAGTCATTATATTGGATATAGAGTTTATCTACTGCATAACCTACAAAGAATCCAGTTAATCCACCCACTGCAACAAATAGATTCTTAAGTTCTTCATATGTTTGTCCAAAACTTGAAATAATAAATACAATAAGAACTAAAGGAATTGTAATGAGTAATCCAAACAAGTGTTCTTTATCACCCATCATATCAACTAATACAGAAACTCCTAGTGCTATAACAATACCTAATGCCAAACCTGCAAGGACGTCAGTTAGGTAGTGTTGCCCCAAGTACATACGGGTAAATGGTACTATGATTATTGCAGCTAGTAATACCCATTTTAACCATTTAGATTTATTTGAATAATTCTTGTACAATACAGTTGTAATGACACCTGTATTTTGAGCATGTCCTGAAGGGAAACTATATCCATGTGTGAGGGTACCTACTCCAAGTGAAGGGTCTTCTACATACGGTCTATTTCTTGCAATAATACCCTTTAATAGTTCATTTACAATAGCACTACTTATAAAAACAAATACCAGTTTAAATGCTATCCTTTTATTAAAAAACCAATAAATCACCAAAGCAATTGCAATAAATACGAGCTGATCACCTAACTCTGTTAAGAGTTCCATGAGTGTATCTAAAAAAGAATTTCTAATACCTTGTATAAAACGTATAATATCTAATTCATTCATTTACTTTTTCTACCCCTTTTTTACTTTTTCTTAACTTTTTATTTTCTTTAATCATTTTCTTTAGTTTTGATCGTTCCTGAAGTTTTCGATGTTTCACAAACATCTCTTCAAATTTGGATAGTTCTAAAACTTTAAACCCAGTCTTTTTTATAAAGGATGTAAAGCCAAAGGAACGCTTGATCATGCGTTCATCTATCATTTTTGAGATCATTGTTTTAGCCACATAGTATCCAAGTTCTTCTTTTTCAGTTTTAAATTCCGGATTAAACTTCACAACATCTAACATATCTGCTAAACGATTGGATTCAAATGCAGATGTGGATGTAAAGTTAACAATTGTAATATCATGATTATCATAAATATGTGGATTAAACCAGTCATCTAATGCAATTGCAAAAATAAAGTTGCACCCTGCATCAATTAAAGGTTGTACAGGATAGTTATCAATAACACCACCGTCTACATATTTATGTTCGCCAATAGTTGTTGGACCAAATACCAGTGGAATTGAAGAGGATGCCATCACTGAAATGAAGGGATCTTCTACTTCATTTAAATTAAATACTTTCTTTTCCATGGTATCTGTTTTAATTTGATGTATAAATGATTCCTTATCATAAATACGTGCTGCAGTTGCAAAACCTTGATACTTAGATCTTTTAATGCGTTTAAGATCTACACTTTCAATTAACTTTTCTGCAACCGGTCTAAAATCATAAAGTCTTTTATCTTTTAAGATAGATTGTTTTGAACCAAAGACATTTTCCGAGTCCATGATATCCCAAATCTTGACCATTTCTTTATGGCTTTTTTTGCTCATTAATAAAAGTGTGTTGATTGCACCTATTGAAACACCTGATATTACATCAATGTGTTTTAAGAGATTTAATTCTTCTAATGCCTTGATGACACCTAGTTGGTAACTTCCCTTTGCACCACCGCCACCAAGCATTAATCCCACTTTTATTTTTTGGTTCATCTTATTTTACCTTTAAGTGATTGTTGTTGTTCACGTTTAATATCACGTTCTTTAATCGTTTCACGTTTATCAAACAACTTTTTACCTTTAGCAAGAGCTATGACAACTTTAATTAAACCTTCATGAAGTTCTACAGTTAGAGGAATAATTGTCATACCATCTCTAGTTTGTGATCCCATTAGCTTATCAATTTCACTTCGATTTAATAACAGTTTTCTAGTTCTTGTTTCTTCATGATTAAAAATAGAGGATGCATCAAATTTTGCAATGTGCATGTTTAAGATAAAAACTTCTCCATTTCTAAATGTGATATAGGCTTCATTGATTGAACATTTACCTGCCCTGATACTTTTAACTTCACTACCTTGAAGTTTAATACCAGCCACAAATTTTTGTTCAATAAAATATTCAAAATGTGCTTTTTTATTTTGAGTAATAATTTTCATATGAGATTCCTTTGTGTACTATCTTTTTTTCTTAGGTCCAAATCCTTTTTTACCCCTTATTGGTGCTTTAGATTTAGCGCTTCTAGATTTTCCCATATCTGCCGGATTGGGTTTACGTTTAACCTTAGATGTACTTGTTTTATGTGTTTTATAGTCTTCTGCTTTGTTTTGTGGATCAATTGTAAAGTCGATATTGTTTTCTACTTCATCTACTTTAATGAGCTTTACTCTAATTTTATCACCTAATCGGTATCTCTTACCACGTTCTGTATAAAATAAGAGTGCTTCATCATCATAGATTAAATATTGATTTACGTTTCTAACGTTCACTAATCCTTCAATACCATTTTCTAATTTCACAAAGAATCCACTTGGCATCATAGATACAATTTGTCCATCAAAAGACTGATTAATAAACTGTGTCATATATTGACGACTCTTTAATTTATTGACTTCGCGTTCCATGTTTACAGCTTGACGTTCTTGATTAGACGTATGCTCTGAATATGAAGGCATTAAATCTCTATAGTGTTTCTTTAATTTTTTAAGGGTTTCAGCATCCGGATTATTTAGGATTAAGTCTCTAATCATACGATGTAGTAAAAGGTCTGGATATCTTCTAATTGGCGATGTAAAGTGTGAGTAATACGCACTACCTAGACCAAAGTGGCCAATTGGTTTTTCTGAATATATTGCTTTTTGCATACTTCTTAATAAAATCATATTAATAATATATTCGTAAGGCGTGTCTACAACTTTTTTTGTTAATCTTTGAAGTTTTTGAGCGCTTGATTTAGCACTTTGATCAACTCTAAAACCGAGTTTAGCACTGGATTCAAAAGCAATATCTAATTTTTCTGAGGTAGGCTTTTCATGAATTCGATAAATACCTGGTAAATCATTAAAGAAGAAATGTCTTGAGACTGTTTCATTTGCAAGTATCATGAAGGATTCAATTAATGCTTCTGCCTCATCTGTGGTGCGCTCTTCAACACCTAAAACATCACCATTGACATCTAATACAAATTTAAGTTCTGTAGAATTAAAATCAATCGCACCACGTTCTTGACGTATTTGTTTTAACTTTTGAGCAATCTCATTCATCGTAATTAACATCTTATCTACTTCCTTAAAACCCGTAGATTGATCTTCTTTAAATAGTTGATTCACATCATGATAGGTTAGGCGATGTTTACTTTGGATAATGGATGCATAAATATCATAACTAACCACTTCTATTTCAGGGTTTAATTCCATTTCACAAGTAATCGTATATTTATTTTCATTTGGATTTAAACTACATAAATCATTGCTTAAACCATGAGGTATCATAGGAATCACTCTATCTGCTAAGTATACTGATGTTGCACGATTATAAGCCGCTTCATTTAAATAGCTACATTCTCTTACAAAATATGAGACGTCTGCGATATGAACACCTAGCTTAAAATTACCATTTTCTAAATATTCTAAACTAATCGCATCATCTAAGTCTTTTGCATCTGCACCATCTATTGTTACAACTAATTTATCTGTGATATCTCTTCTTGTTTTACGTTCATAATCATGATCGATTTGGATATGATGTAGTTCATTTAATACTTCTTTACTAAATTTAAGTGGCCATTCATATTCATAAACAATCTTAACAATTTCCATGTCTGGATCGTTTTTATGACCTATAACTTCTCTAAATTTAGTAAATATTCGAGTTCTTGTAACTTCAGTTACATCAAGTAGCACAACATGTCCGTCTACTAGATAATCTGGTACATCTTTCACAATAATTAATTTATTTTGAGCTTCATTCGCATCAAATCTCATCTTCTTATCACTACGTATTTTAACGTCTGCGATTAACTTAGTTAAATTTGAGTGAATAATCTCTTTAATATATGGGTTGTATCCTACAATATCTGCAAGTACAATATCACTTTCCATCGCCCCATTTAAATCAAATAAATCAATAGCAATATCTTTTAAACCTTCTGACATCATTAAAAAAGCGATAGTTCTTTTGATCGTAATTTTTCCTAATGCATAGCGCTTTTTTAATTGGATGTATACTTTATCTATAATATCAAAATACTCTTTATGTGATTCTAATAACTCATCGGTTTTCTCTTTATATACTTCTTTTACAAGTTCATAAGATACTTGTATATTTTTTTGGTCATAAAACCATTTAATAAATTTTTTATTCATGGTGTCAGACACCTCTTTTCTCATTTTTGTTAATTGACTTTAGTATCTGCATCACTTAAACTTTCATAAAACTTGATTTCAGCTAGAGCCATTTGCTTTTCGTTAAGCATTTCATCCTTTTTTTCTTTACGACCAATGATGAGTTGGGAAATAGCTTCCCAAACAATAACCCATACAAAGATAGTAATCACACTATCTATAACGCTTTGCCAAGTTGAATTTATACCTAGTTCATTAAAATTAATTAAGTTAAATCCAATGATTAATAATAAACCTAGTATAAAATAAACAAATATAAATATAAAATCTCTTTTTAGTTTAGATTCCATTGCCTTATAACTAAACCAGTAATATCTTTTTAAGGCTTCTTTAACATATTCTTGGTTAATCATTGATAAGTCTGTAACAATAAAATTAATCACTAATGGATAAATATTAGGAATCGGATCGGCGATTGTATCTAAGTACGTAAATATTTCATTTTTTAATAACATCTTATTAGAATATGGTGAAAAGAGCTGACTGCGATCATTGATGACTACATCAACAATGGCATCACCTTTTTCATCAATATAATCCTTATTAATAAAGTCTTTCACATTTCTTTTTTTACGTCTTTGTTGCTCCATCTTTTGGAGTTCTTTAGGTGTGAACTCTTGTTTCATATAGATTACTTCCCTTTTAAGTGTTTGATAAACAAGTCCGCTGCAGCATTATTAGTTGCTAATGGAACATCATAAACATCGCAAAGTCTTAATAATGCAGATACATCAGGTTCATGTGGTTGTGCAGTTAATGGGTCTCTAAAGAAAAATACTAAATCAAGTTTACCATTAGCAATCATTGAACCAATTTCTTGGTCACCACCTAGTGGACCTGATTTTTTTAAATTTACTTTGAGTTTTGTGTTTTCCATAATACGTTTACCAGTTGTACCTGTTGCGTATAGTGTATGGTTTGATAAATAGTCTTCATGATCTTTAGCAAATTGAATCATTAACTCTTTCTTTTTATCATGTGCAATGAGCGCTATTCTCATATGATTACCCCCATAATGTATATGTTTAATTCTATGTCTATCACTAAATATTATAACATGATAACAGACACTCATCGAAAGAATATGGATTTTATATATAAAATATATATTCTTTCTCTTCTAAATAAAAAGTGCTGCAAATTAATTGCAGCACTTTACGCTTATATTTTAATAATTATTTTTTTAGGTTGTAGAATGAATCTTTACCTAAGTAAACAGCATCTTCACCTAGTTGATCTTCAATACGCATTAATTGGTTGTATTTAGCAACACGGTCTGTACGTGAAGCTGAACCAGTTTTAATTTGTCCTGTGTTTGCAGCAACAGCGATATCAGCAATTGTTGTATCTTCTGTTTCACCTGAACGGTGTGAGATAACTGCTGTATAACCAGCACGTTTAGCCATTTCGATTGCGTCAAATGTTTCAGTTAATGTACCAATTTGGTTTACTTTAACTAAAATTGAGTTTGCTGTATTTGTTTTGATACCTCTTGCAAGATATTCAGTGTTTGTAACAAATAGGTCATCCCCAACTAATTGGATTTTTGAACCTAATTTGTCAGTTAATAACTTCCAGCCATCCCAGTCATTTTCATCCATACCATCTTCAATTGAGATAATTGGGTATTTTTGAACTAATCCAGCATAGTATTCTACTAATTCAGCAGAAGTAAATTCTTCTTTTGTAGATTTTTTGAATACATATTTACCTTTAGCTTTGTCAAAGAATTCTGAAGCAGCTACGTCAAAACCGATAAATACTTCTTCACCAGCTTTATAACCAGCATTTTTAATAGCTTCTAAAATGTTATCGATTGTATCTTCATTAGATGCTAAGTTTGGAGCAAATCCACCTTCATCACCTACTGCAGTTGAAAGACCTTTTTTCTTTAAAATAGCTTTTAAAGCATGGAAGATTTCAGCTCCCCAACGGATTGCTTCTTTAAATGAAGGTGCGCCTACTGGGAAAACCATAAATTCTTGGAAATCGATTGGAGCATCTGAGTGTGCACCACCATTGATGATGTTCATCATTGGAACTGGTAATTGTTTAGCGTTAAATCCGCCTAAGTATTGGTATAATTCAAGGTTTAATAAATCAGCAGCAGCTTTAGCAGCAGCAATTGAAACACCTAAAATAGCGTTTGCACCTAATTTACCTTTGTTTTTTGTACCATCTAAAGCGATTAATTTTCTATCAAGAGCTACTTGATCTAAAACTGAATCTCCTAAGATTGCTGGTCCGATAATGTCATTAACATTTTCAACAGCCTTTAAAACACCTTTACCTAAGTAACGTGATTTATCACCGTCACGTAATTCAACAGCTTCGTGTTCACCTGTTGAAGCACCTGATGGTACTAATGTTCTACCAAATGCACCTGAGTCTGTAACGATTTCAACTTCAACAGTTGGGTTACCACGGCTATCAAGTACTTCTCTAGCATATACGCTTGTAATAAATGGCATATTTTAATTCTCCTTTATAAAATTTTTTATAGAATTTTTCCATCTATATTATACAATAATTAAACCTTTAGTGAAAGTAATGTTGCAATGAAAACGCATACTTACTCTAATTATAGAATATTTAACTAAATCTTTTTATAAACAATTGATAAACGTTTGTATAAAACAAAGGTTAAGAAACTTACCATACCTGACAAAATAATGTTAAACGGTATAACTGCATATAAAATATACAACAACATATAATTTTGTTCATTCACACCCGGTATAACTGTTAACATGCCTAAGACGGCATCAAAACCGTAAAGATTCATATAAAAAGGTAATATGAATAACCAGTTAGATAAAACAGCTGCAATAACCCAAACAAAAACAATTGAAATTGAAGCTGTTCTCGCAGTTCTTTTCGTCTTATTTTTATGATACATTATTGAGGATACTAATACAGTAGCAAGTCCAATAAGTAAGTCGGCTAGTTCTCCTGTACCTAGTGTAGTGGATCCCGGTAACTTCACTATGAACCTTATAATAGCAATAATACTCCCACTAATTGGACCAAACATGAATCCACCAATATAAATTGGAAGTGCTGAGAACTGTATATCCAAAAATTGTGGAATAAATGGCAGTATCCAGCCAAGCGGGAACTTTATGAAATAATAAAGTATCACACTGATTGCAGATAAAATGGATATTGTAACCATTTTTTTCACTCTCTTAGTATGACTTTCTAGTTTACCTTCAACTTTAAAAGCAAAGATAAATAAGATGATTAATGCAATCGCAAAGATAGTAATTAAACTTATCTCTATAATTTGCATATTATTTTGTAGAAACTCTATAATTTGTTGCATGTGGCAACCTCCTTAGTAAATAAAAAGTTACCCAACAAAATAAAGTTCGGGTAACCAAAAATACCTAAAAAAGGAATAATTTTCTTCTCTCATCCAGACTATACTGTCGGTACCTGAATTACACAGGATCCTGCAAATGTAAATTTGCTCGCAGACTTTAACTGCCGGTGAGGAATTGCGCCTCGCCCCGAAGATGATTTAATTGGATTCGTAGAAATTATAACATCATATACAAATATATACCAAAGAAACGATAATTTTAAACTTATTAGAATTTAAATGTGGTTTTAAATATATTAATTATGGGATTTTCACAATCTATATTTAGCATACTTTAGCAGCTTAGATATGCTCATTTTTTACATATTTTTAATATTTTAAAAATGTATGCCCTTTCATATATATAAAATAATTAAACGTTTTACAAAGTATAGTATAATACTATTGAAATAGAAACGAGGTATATATATGAAAGAAAAATTTGCAGCTTTAATTATCATGGATGGTCTTGGTATAGCTCCAGCATCTGATTCAAACTCTGTAACTCTTGCAGATACAACATATTTAGACAACTTACTTAAAGAATATCCAAATAGTACACTAGTAACATCTGGTGAGGCTGTTGGGTTACCAGAAGGACAAATGGGTAATAGTGAAGTGGGTCACTTAAACTTAGGTGCTGGACGTATTGTTTGGCAATCACTTTCTAGAATTAATGTTGCTATTAAAGATGGTTCCTTTTTTAAGAACCAAGCATTTTTAGATGCAGTTGCACATGCTAAGAAACATAATTCTAAATTACACATCATGGGTCTAGTTTCTGATGGTGGAGTACATGCTCAAATGGGACACTATTTAGCATTATATGATTTTGCTAAACAACAAAACATCTTAGATAAAACTTACCTGCATGTATTTACTGATGGCCGTGATACGCCACAAGAATCTGGATATGGTTTTGTTAAAACATTAGTAGATTATGGTTTTAATGTAGCAACAGTTTCAGGTAGATATTATGCAATGGATAGAGATAACAACTGGGACCGTATTCAATTAGCATTTGATGCTATGACATTAGGTGATGGCCCACACTTTAACAGTGCACTGGATGGTATTGAATCTAGTTACAAGAGTGGCATCCAAGATGAATTCATTAAACCATTTATCGTAAACGAAAAAGGTCTTATTGAAAATGATGATGCCGTCATCTTTGCAAACTTTAGACCTGACAGAGCAATTCGTATTGCAACTGCATTATCTAATCCAAGTGCTGCTAAAACAATTTACACAGATGGTAAACCAATGTTAAATGTTTCTAAAGCACCCAAAAACATCTTCTTAGTATCAATGATGCATTATAAAGAAACTGTTAAAGGACCTTTGGCATTCGAACTTCAAACATTTGATGATCTATATGGTGAAGTTATTGAGAAAAATGGTTTCAAACAAATCCGTGCAGCTGAAACAGAAAAATATCCACACGTTACCTTCTTCTTTGATGGAGGTAAAGAAGTACCTTTATCAAACTCAACTAGAATTCTAGCGGAATCACCAAAGGTTCCAACATATGATCTAAAACCTGAAATGTCAGCATATGAATTAACTGATAAAGTTATTGCAGAATTAAAAACAGGCGAGTATCAAACAATGATCCTTAACTTCGCAAACCCAGACATGGTTGGACATACAGGTAATATCGAAGCTACCAAAAAGGCAGTTGAAGTGACTGTTGAGTGTGTTGGTAAAGTTACAGACTTTATCATCAATGAACTTGGTGGTGTAGCAATCATCTTAGCTGACCATGGTAATGCAGAACAAATGCGTGATCAAGAAGGTAGACCACATACAGCACATACAACAAACTTAGTACCAGTTGTAGTAACTAAAAAAGGTATCAAATTAAATAGTGGTGCACTATGTGACGTTGCACCTACATTACTAGATTTATTAGGTATTGAAAAACCTAAAGCAATGACTGGTAAATCATTAATCGAAAAAATATAATCAGTATTTTAAAATATAGATAAAGAAATCCGCCTGGGACAAACCTAAGCGGATTTTTTTATTCAAATACATCTATTTATAAGTTACAACAGTCTATTTCCATCTTCGTCAAAAATTAACACATGAACTTCTTTAGTTAACACAGTATTCGCATCAATGCCTATAAAATTACCCATTTCAAAAATATCATTACTTTCAACACCTAACTCGTAATAATTCATAGCTTTAGCATGGGCATGACCAAATACATAATAATTGTCTTTCGTGTCAAAATGTTTTAAAAAATAGGGTGTAGATGCAAAGTTATATAAATACCATCCTTGTTTATTACTATAGGCATAACCTGCATGGGTAAATATATATTTACCTAACTGAAATTTGTGAATCATGGATTCTAAAAGTGCGATTAAATCCGGAAATCTTTCATTAATAGAATCTCTCATCTTAGGTATTGTGGTTGCATTTTTACTAGCTAATTGGGCTAAGGTATTACCAAAACCGTTTTTTTGAATATTAAATATGCCATCTGAAGTTCCTTTTAAAAAATCCAGTAAGAAATCATCATGATTACCTCTAATCATGATGATTCTATTTAACTTATTAAAATACATCAAATAACCTAATACTTCCAAATTTTCAACACCACGATCAAAATGATCCCCCAAAGATAAAAGTATATGATTTTCATTTTCCATGTCAAAACCGACTTTATGTAAAGCTTCTACTAAGGGTCTTAAGTTTCCATGAATATCAGAAAAGACAAAATACTTTTTCAAACACACACACCTCATAAATTCATTCTAACATTTTAAAGTTTAGATTAGACGATAAAAACTTACTTATCGTTTATAATAGATATATCATAACATAAGGATTAAGGTAATTATTTATGGATAATTTAAAAACAACAAGTTTATATCAAAAACATGTTGATTTGGGTGCAAACTTAATAGATTTTGGTGGATTTCAAATGCCACTATATTATACTTCCATTGCACTAGAACATCATCAGGTTAGAAAAGATGTTGGTATGTTTGATGTATCTCATATGGGTCAAATCCTGATTGAAGGTAAAGATGCTTTAGCTTATGCAAATTATGTGTTATCTTCAACCACCGAGCTAAGATATCAAAACCAATATGCACTCCTTCTTAAAAGTGATGGTGGTATCATCGATGACTTAATGGTTTATCCATTTAGTTCTGATCAAATTTTACTCGTAGTCAATGCTTCAAATATTGAAAAAGATTTTAATCATCTTTCTTCAATAAAACATTCATTTGATATACACTTAAGAAATATCAGTGATAAGTTTAACTGTATTGCAGTTCAAGGTCCAAACAGTTTTAATATTTTAAGTAAATTATTTAGAGATTTACCAAAACATTCATCAGACTTTATGTTTACACATAATGAACATGGTCCATTACTAATTTCAAGATCAGGTTATACAGGTGAAGACGGCTTTGAAATTTATACTTATGATACCTATGCTTCTTTGATTTGGGATGACTTATATAAGTTAGGTGTAAAACCCATTGGTTTAGGTGCTAGAGATACACTTCGATTTGAAGCGGGTATGCCTTTATATGGTAATGAAATGAATGAAACCATAAATCCTATAGAAGCCGGGTTAGGGTTTGCTGTTGATTTTAAAAAGGAAGACTTTATTGGTAAAAATGCATTATTGGCGTATAAAGAAAATCCACTAAGAAAAAATGTTGGATTTGAGTTACTAGAAAAGAATATTGCTAGATCTGGATACGAAATCTATAAAGATGATCAACTTATTGGACAAGTAACCACAGGTTATTTATCCCCTTCTACGAATTTAGCATTAGGATTTGCATTAATCGACATAAATTGCGCTAAATTAGGTACAATCATAGATGTAAAAATTAGAAATAAATTTGTTAAAGCTGTTGTTAGAAACAAAAAATTTATAAATAAAAATAATAAAGTATAGAAAAGGGAGAACATCAACATGAACAAAAACGACGTATTATATTTAGACACACATGAATGGGTATTTATCGAAGGTAATAAAGCTAAAGTAGGTATTTCTTCTTATGCCGCAATGCATTTAGGTGATATCGTATTCTTTGATTTACCATCAGTGGGTCAATCTTTTAAAAAAGGTGATGTATTTGCAGCTGTAGAATCTGTAAAGATCGCATCTGATTTATATATGCCATTATCTGGTAAAGTAGTTGCAGTAAATACTTCCTTAGACCAAGAACCTCAACTGATCAATGAAGATCCATTTGGAAACTTTATTGTAGAAATTGAAATTTCAAATCCTGAAGAAGCAAATTCATTATTAAATGTAACAGACTACGAAGCTACACTCTAGGTAGTATCTATGCATAAATACCTACCACATACTAAACATGATATAGAGCATATGTTGGAAACCATCGGTGTTAAGCATATCGATGATTTAACTTCTCATATACCTAAATCATTAAAATTCAATAAACCTTATGGTATTCCAAATCAATTATCTGATTTGGAACTTACTAAAGAACTCATTGAACTTTCAAGTAAAAATAAACCTCTAACGATATTTAGAGGTTTTGGTGCATATGATGTCTATACACCCTCGATAGTAAAATCACTGACATCAAGACAAGAGTTTTTGACATCCTACACACCTTATCAGCCAGAGGTTAGTCAAGGAACACTTCAATATATATTTGAATTCCAATCCATGATTTGTGAAATAACTGGTATGGATATTACTAACGCAAGTATGTATGATGGACCTACTGCAACTGCTGAGGCTATGTTTATGGCACTTGCAGAAACTAAAAGAAAAAAAGTCCTTCTATCAGAAACACTACATCCTAGAACTATAGAAATCATTAAAACTTATGGTACTTATAGAGATGTTGATTTTGTGATGGTACCCGAATTACATGGTGTTACCCATTTAAGCGAATTAAAGCATCTTGTTACAGATGCTGCAGCATTTATTGTTCAAAATCCAAACAAATATGGTCATATTGAAAATTTGGATGGTGTTGCTAATTTATTACATGAAAATAATGCATTATTTATCTTAAATCAAAACCCACAAAGTTTAGCACTACTTAAAACACCAGAAGCTTATGGCGTTGATATTGCAACAGGAAATCTTCAAAGTTTAGGTATGCCTTTATCCTTTGGTGGAGCTTATGCAGGATATTTAGCAACCACTAAGAAACTCATTAGAAAAATGCCAGGTAGAATTTGCGGGGTAACAACTGATGTTGACGGTAAACGTGCTTTTGTATTAACACTTCAAGCACGCGAACAACATATAAGACGCGCAAAAGCAAACTCTAATATTTGTTCAAATCAGTCTTTAATGGCTTTAAGTGTAGCAATTTACTTATCTAGCCTAGGTAAACAAGGCTTTATTGATATTGCTCAGTTATCTTTAAATGGTGCTTCCTATTTAAAACACGAACTACTTAAACTACCTCTATTTAAAGATCCCTTTAAACGACCTCATTTAAATGAATTTACCTTAAAGTACGAAGGTAATACAAAATCCTTAGATGATTATTTAGTTGAAAACGGATTTCTAGGACCTGTTGATTTAGGTAATGGTTTGTTAACCTTTGCTGTTACTGAAAAACGAAGTAAACAAGAAATTGATAGTTTTGTTAAGGTGATAGGTGACTTCAAATGAAAGCAAAATACTATGACAAATTAATATTTGAAATCTCTAAACCTGGTCGTATTGGTCATAATTTACCAAAAGATAGTTTTCCTCATGTTAAATTACCAAAAGAGTTATTAAGAAATGAAGCTGCGAATTTACCAGAAGTTACAGAGCTTGATGTTGTTAGACACTATACAAATGTATCCCTTAAAAACTTCGGAGTTGAAACCGGTTTTTATCCTTTAGGATCGTGTACCATGAAGTATAATCCTAAAATTAACGATGAACTTGCCACACTACCTGGATTTTCTCAAATCCATCCGCTCCAACCAAATCAAGTGTCACAAGGTTTCTTACAAGTTTACTTTGAACTTGGTAGTTACTTATCTAAAATTACTGGTATGGATGCATATTCATTAAATACTTACGCTGGTGCACAAGGTGAACTCGCAGGGTTAATGATCATTAAAAAGTATCACCTTGATAGAGGTGACTTAAAACGTAATAAAATTATTGTTCCAGATTCAGCACATGGTACAAACCCTGCTTCTGCTACGGTTGCTGGATTTGATGTAGTTGAAGTCAAATCTAATTTAGATGGTACAATTAATGTTGAATCCTTAAAAGAAGCTTTGGACGATTCCGTGGCAGGCTTAATGTTAACTAATCCTAATACCGTAGGGATGTTTGAAAAAGATATCTTAGAAGTTGCTGATTTAATTCATGATTGTGGTGGATTACTCTATTACGATGGTGCAAACCTTAATGCTTTATTAGGTATTGCTCGTCCTGGTGATATGGGTTTTGATATTACTCACCTAAACTTACATAAAACCTTTTCAACACCACACGGTGGTGGTGGACCAGGTTCTGGTCCGGTTGGCGTTAAAACGTTCTTAAAAGACTATTTACCTGGCCCTGTTGTTTATAAAGAAGGTAGTACATATTATTTTGAAACACCAAGAGAAACAATTGGTGCCTTATCTGCCTTTTATGGTAATGCCTCAGTTTACTTAAGAGCTTACGTTTATATTAGAACGCTTGGTGAAGAATATTTAGGTAAAATCGGTCCGCTTGCTACACTCAATGCAAACTATATTAAAGAAAGTTTAAAACACCTATTTAAACTACCTATAAAGGCACACGCGATGCATGAGTTTGTTTTTGATGGCCTAATCGATCAGTCAACTGATATTAAAACCTTAGATGTTGCAAAGCGTCTACTCGATTATGGTATCCATGCTCCAACGATATATTTCCCACTAACCTTTAGTCAATCACTAATGATTGAACCTACCGAAGTGGAAAGTTTAGAAACACTAGATCACTTTATCGATACTATGAAAATCATTGCAAGTGATGCAATTTCAAAACCTGAATTCATCAAAAACGCGCCGCACCACACGGTTGTAAGACGCCTAGATGAAGCAAAAGCCGCAAGAAATCCAATTGTTAAATATAAAGATTTATCTTAATACATAAAAAAAGGAAACTAAGTTAGGGGATTTAAAACTTGGTTTCCTTTTTTATTTAGCTACCTGTTGGAAGATAGCAAGATTTTTCATACCATAACTCTCCTCGCACCTAATATACAATCTTAGTTCATGTTTTATTGGTATAATTTATTTTATCATTTATTTTTCTATAAAAAAACAGCGATACCTAATTCATGGTTTAAGATGAAGTAGGTAACTCTGTTTTCTATTTTATTTTATATCTAATATACTTCTAATTTCGTTAAATACAATCTTACGATGTTCTAAGTTGTGTACCACATTATATTTATCTGTATCTAGAATATATACTTTACTGTGTCTGTAATGATGTTCTAACCAAGCATCATAACCCTTCCATAGAAGTTCATAATAACTTTTAAGACCTTCATCTAATTCAAATGCACGTCCTCTATTTTGGATCCTATCAATTACAGATTCAAAAGACCCTTTTAGATATATCATAAGATCCGGTGCTTTTTTAGGTAAACCTTGGATTTCTTCCATCATATTATCTAGTAATTCCTTATAGATAGAAAACTCTAAGTCATTCATTCTTTCTAGATCATGATTAATCTTTGCAAAATACCAATCTTCATATATGGATCTATCTACAATTGAAAACCCTTGTGCAGCGTGATTCGCTGCATCTTTAAGTGCTTTAAATCTAGAATTTAAAAACCATAATTGTAATAAAAAAGGATAACGTTTCTTTTGGGTTTCTTCTTCTGTTGCTGTGTAATAAAGGGGTAGTATTGGATTATCATCTACACTCTCATAATACATCTTTCCATCAAATTCTTGGGCTAGTGCTTCCCCAACTGAGGTTTTACCTAAACCGATCATGCCGCCAATAACTATTAACATATGCTTCACTTCCTTCACATTCTATTTTAAGTAGTTTAAAGGATAAGTCAACCATGAAAACCATGTAAATGCTATCAAATTCATGTGTTTTTAGTCCTATATAAATAAAGCGTATAACTCGTCTAAATAAGATAAGTTATACGCATATTTTTATAAACTAACGTTTACCCATTTCATAAATTTGACCAATTGCTTTAGGTGCTCTAGAATTTCTTGAAGTAATTGCTAGAACAATCAATGTAATTACGAAAGGTATCATTTGATAAATTTCTGTATCTAGGTCTAAATCTCTTAAGAATCCAATCGCTGAGTACGCACTCGCAATGGTTCTAAAGAATCCGAATACAATCGCTGAAAGTAAGATTCTGCCTGGATGCCAGTTACCAAATATAAGAACGGCAATTGCTAAGAACCCCATACCTGCAACAGTTGCATCAAATGACGCAGAGGTTGTAACAACAAAGATAACACCACCAATACCCGCTAGGATCCCTGATGCAAATACAGATAGATATCTAATTTTATAGATATTAATACCTTGAGCGTCTGCAGCTTGTGGGTTTTCACCAACAGCTCTAATTCTTAACCCTGATTTCGTTTTGTATAGTAAAATCCATACAAATGCCAATATACCAACCGCAATAAATAAACTAATATAAGTTTTTTGGAAAAACCATTCACCAATAATAGGTATATCACCTAAGAATGGTACTTTATCAATTCTAAATGCTGCAGAAAAGCGAATTTGTTGAGCACCTTGAAGGCTACGAGCTGTATAAATTGCAAAAGCAGGTGCAAATAAGTTAATTGCTGTTGCTGAAATTGTTTGGTCTGCATTAAATTTAATTGAGGCAATCGCATGCGTCATCGCAAATAAACCACCAGTAATACCACCTACGACAATACCAATTAAATAAATCAGTTGCATAGGTAATGGATTTGTAGCGTTTTGAAGGTCACGTATAACCCATACACCAACAAATGCTCCAAGTAACATTAAACCTTCTAGCGCAATGTTTGTAACACCACTTTTTTCTGACATGAGTCCGCCTAGTGCAACAATTAAAAGTGGCACTAAACTCACTAAAGTAAGTTGTACGATTAATGTCATTGTTCAATACCTCCTTCAATTTCTGAGGTTGCTGCTTTCTTCATTAATCTCTTAGTTTTTAAGTTTGCAAAGAATAATTGAATCGCAACAGAAATAGATGTTGTATAAACAATTACTGCAATAATAATATCAATAATTTGTTGTGGGAATCCATTAACTTGCATATAGAATCCACCTTGTCTGATATAACTTAAAAAGGTACCTGCAAAGACTGAACCTATTGGTTCAGTTAACCCCAGAAGGGCAACAGAGATACCATCAAAACCTTGTGGTAATAAGTCATAAGTAGTACCTAAGTTTGTACCTATTACTAGGAACTGAATTGCACCACCTAAACCTACAATGGCACCAGATATAAGCATAGATAATACGATATTTCTCTTTGCATTCATACCTGCATAACGACTTGCTTCACGGTTAAATCCTGAAGCCTTAAGTTCATAACCTAGTGTAGTTTTCTTAAAGACATAATACATTAGAACTGCCACTGCAATCGCTATAAATATACCAATATTTGCCTTAGAGTTACCAAATAAAGCGCCTAATCTAGGAAGTTCAGCACTAGCTTGAATGTTTAAAGATTTCGCTGTAGCACCGTTATATACATTGGCTTTAATCAAAAACACTGCAAGGAATGTACCAATATAGTTCAGCATAATACTCGATACAACTTCATTTGTATTTGTAAATGCCTTTAAAATACCTGGAATAGCACCCCAAACTGCACCTGCAACTGTACCTAGTAATAATGCAACCATCCAATGAAATGGTGCTGGAATATTCCATAATACACCTACATGAATAGCAACATAGCCCGCTACGATCATTTGCCCAGATGCCCCAATATTAAATAAGCCTGTTTTAAATGCTACAACCAATGCGACCCCGGTTAAGATAATCGGTGCTGCATGTAATAAAATATCACCTGCAACTTTAATACCACTGCCAAGTCCACCAGTTAATAAAGTAATTAAACCTGGGAAAGCTCCTCCTGGATTAAAGATTAGCATAATAATGAACCCGAAAGAAAGACCTACACCAATCGAAATTAAACTCGGTTTTAATACATTAAATAAGTTTATTAAAATGCGTATTAGTTTATCTTTGAAAGTTACATTTGTTTTATTTTCTTGCTTGTCCATAACTATACGCTCCTTTTAGATCCTGACATATATAGTCCAAGTTCATTGGCTGTGATTTCACTTGTTTTAAATGAACCTGTGATTTCGCCTTCATACATGACTAAGATACGGTCGGATAAGTTAAATATTTCTTCTAATTCATAACTAATTAATAAAACACCACGACCACTATCACGTTCTTTAATTAAGTTTTTATGAATATTTTCAATTGCCCCAACATCAAGACCTCTAGTTGGTTGGAATGCCAATAATAAATCATGTTCACGTTCAATTTCTCTAGCAAGAATAGCTTTTTGTTGATTACCACCGCTCATGCTTCTAGCAATCGTATCAACACTATTGGATGAACGTACATCATAGTTTTCAACTAACTTTTTAGCATGTTCCTCAATAATATCATGATTTAGTATACCGTAAGTCGAGTATGGTTTTTTATAATATTCTTGTAAGACTAAGTTGTCAGATAATTTAAAGTCTAATACTAAACCAAATTTATGTCTATCTTCCGGAATATGAGATAAGCCAGCCTCATATCGTTTACGAATAGGAAGTCTTGAAATATCTTTATCTTTAAGTCTAATCAAACCAGATGAAATTGGTGATAGTCCAGTAAGTGCATTTGCTAGTTCTGTTTGACCATTACCATCAATACCTGCTATACCTACAATTTCACCACTTCTAACTTCAAAGTTAATAGATTTTAGTATATCCTTGCCTTTACCATTAAGTGTAAGTTCTTTTACTTCTAAAATATTTCCTTTTGGATTGAATTTACCCTTATCATATTCTTGGATTAACGGTCTACCCACCATAAGTTCTGCCATCTCTTCAGTAGTAACATCCTTAACATCAAGTGTAGCAATTTTTTTACCACGTCTTAAAATCGTACAACGATCAGAGGACATTTTAATTTCGTTTAATTTATGAGAAATTAAAATAACAGCCTTACCTTCTTTTGCAAAGTTTTTAATAATCTCAATCAATTCATTAATTTCTTGAGGTGTTAAAACAGCAGTTGGCTCATCAAAAATTAAAATATCGCTGTCTCTGTACAGCATTTTAATAATCTCTACTTTTTGTTGCTGTCCAACGGTTAACTCACTAATCTTTTTATCTAAATCAATGTGTAGATTATATTTTTCAATGATCTCCATGATTTTTTTACGCGCATTTTTGTACACGATAAATGAGTTTTTAGTTTCTTCAGATCCTAAAATAATATTATCTAATGCAGAAAATATTTCAACTAATTTAAAGTGTTGATGCACCATACCAATACGGTATTTAGCTGCATCATTTGGATGCTTAATAAGCGCTAATTCATCATTAATAAATATTTGTCCTTCATCTTGTGTGTATAGACCAAAAAGAATAGACATTAAAGTACTTTTTCCTGCACCGTTTTCCCCTAAAAGTGCATGAACTTCGCCTTTTTTAACTTCAAAGTCCACTGAATCGTTGGCAACTAATTTACCAAACCTTTTGGTGATACCTCTCATTATTACCATTATAACGCCTCCAACAATTTTATTTTAAATAAGGGGAACAAATGAATGTCCCCCTTATTTAACGTTAATCTTTTCTAATTTATTATTAAGCTTCTGGAGCAATTTTTGCTGATAAACCAGCAGGCACTTCATAGCCTAAGGCAACAATGAATGCTTCTAATTCTGCAGCAGAAGTTGGGACAGTAATTGTACCAGCTTTTAATGTGTTAAATACAGTTGTATAGTTTGCTTGAGTAAATGTAGCAAATCTTGAGTTAGCCATTGGTAGACCAACTGCATCTGCAATTACATCTAGATTCCAAGTTTCACCACCTGGGAATTCATCATTATAGAATGCTTCTAATGCTTGAATTGCAGCTTGTCCAACACCCTTCATAGCTGATGTTAATACTCTTGGTGAGTTACTTGATTGGTCAGAGTCAACCCCCACAACCCATTTAGGATTTGCTGTTGTTGTATCTTCTTGTGCAGCAGCCATTACTGATGAACCAGCACCACCAGCTGCAGCATGAATTACTTCAACACCTTGTGAGTACCAAGCTGACGCAGTAGTTTTAGTTGTATCACTTGGACCAAATGAACCTAAATATGTGTAATATGTTGGATCATATGCATAATCTGTATCGTTTGCATCCTTAGCAGCTTGATAAGCACCTGCTACCCAACCAATACCGAATCTTTGAACCGCTGGAACAGCGATACCACCCATAAATCCTAATTGATCAAATCCTTCTTTATAAGTTGCATAAGCTGCTAAGAAACCAGCCTGTTCTTCTTTAAAGAAAACTGATAATGTATTGTCTTTGACTACTGTATTATAGTCACCATTGTGTGGTGTTCCATCTAAAATTACGAATTTTACATCTGGGTAAGTAGTTTGTGCTTCAAAGATAGGCACTTCAAAATAGAAACCTGGAGTAATGACGATTTTAGCGCCACCAGCAACTGCTAAGTCGATTGCAGCTAAATAGTCTGCAGTTGATTCACCAGCTGGTTGGTAGTATTTATGAGTTTTGTCATTATCTTTGGCAAAAGCTTTAATACCTTCCCATGTACCTTGATTAAACGATTCATCATCAATATCACCAGTATCAGTGATCATTGCGATTTCATAAGAACTTGGTCCACATGCTGCTAACGCAAAGCCAGCAACAAGTACCATCATTAAGAGTAACAGTTTTTTCATCCTTGATTCTCCTTTGTTTTTATGTTTCTTGGTAGGGCTTTCATAACCCGTTAATATAAGTATACTTTACTTTTCGTCAATTTTCAACAACTAATAAAAATAATGTAAAAAAAAACTAAAATGAACAGCCCCTTGTCAAGTAGACACGGTAAATAGTATAAAATTAGATAGCCATATGCCTATATTCTAAAGGTGTATGGCTTTTTAATTTGCGTTGAATTCTTGCTTCATTATAGAATCTAATGTAATCATCAATTGCTTTTGTGAGTTTTTCAGATGTATCAAAAGTTTCTAAATAATACATTTCAGATTTGATGATGCCCCATAAATTTTCAATTGGTCCGTTATCAATACACTTACCTACTCTAGACATACTTTGCACAATATTGTGTTTATCTAATAGACTTTTAAATGCTCTACTCGTGTATTGATATCCCCGATCACTATGAAACATTGGGTGCGTATTAGGATTGTTTTTTACAGTTTTTTTTAAAGTTGTAAAAACCAGATGATTATCATTTCTATGATGTATATGATAAGCGACTATACTATTATCATATAAGTCTAATATCGCACATAAATACAGTTTTTGACCTGCATAGCCATATTTAAATTCTGTGACATCACTTAACCATTTCTCATTTGGATTAGATGCAGTGAATACTCTATTTAGTTTATTTTCACCAATTTGTTCGGGTTTTGTTTTAACGAAACCTGGACGTTTACGACGGATAATAGATTTTAGGTTATAGGCACGCATTAAACGATAAATATAGTTATCAGAATGATTTGTCCCAGTATACAAGTTGATGTTATCTCTAATACGTCTATAGCCATATCGCTTTTTAAAATGGGTATAGTAGGTTTGTATGGTTTCTAGTGTTTCTTCATTCTTTATTTCATATGCAGGTTTGATTCTGTTTGACCATTTATAGTATGATGATCTGGCGATGCCTAGTAGTTCACAGAGCCATTTGATATCATAAACATCTTTAAAGTAATCTATTGTTTCGTATGTTTCTTGGTTCCTAACCTTGTTAAGTGGGCTCTTGCCTCCAATTCTTGTTTTTTTTTGAAAACTTCTTTGGCTGCCTCGCTTAAATGTAATTCCTTTTTGAGTCTTTCGTTCTCACGTCTTAATTGTTCAATCTCAGATAGTTCCTGAGGTTCTTTTTTTCGACCACGTTTATCATGAAGTCCATTAACACCAAAGGATTGATACTTTTTGTACCAAGTATAGACTTGTTGATAGTTGACATTGAACTTTAGGGCGGTCCCTTGATAATCAAGCTCGTGCTTAATTAAATATTCAACAATTTCAATTCTTTCATCTAAGCATGTTTTTTTGGCCATAATATTGACACCACCTGATCCACTATGAGTAGTTTTAATATTATTATACCCTAATACCCATCTTGCAATTAATGCATAATTACTTATCTTATATTTGACTGCCAGATCACTATAACCACCTTCACCATTTCTATAGGCTTCTATCACTTTATGTTTGAAGGATTCTGAATAACTTT
>NZ_JADNRS010000039.1 GCF_015709225.1 Acholeplasma laidlawii | reverse complement strand
CCACGTTGACCTAAGATTTCAACTTCTTTACCAACAAGAGCAATTAAGTCTACGTCTTTAGCGTTGTGGAATGTTGCAATAAAGCCAGTTTCGTCAAATACAACGATTGTATCATTTGCAGAGTAACCTAATACTGTTGCATGGATTCTTACATAGCCAGAAGTCTTAGCTAATGCTTGAGCAATAGTTGAAACTGCAGGTAAACCAACAACCATTGAAATTTCTTTAGTATCAGTTACTGAACCTGATTGGAATGTAGCAATAACAGTAACTGTAGCTAAGCCTTCATCAGGCATTGTAACAGCACCATTTGTTAAGTTTAATAATGCATTGTTTGGATCATCAGCATTCTTGAATGCCCATGAAATTTGAACACCATTTGCATCAGTAGCAGGTA
>NZ_JADNRS010000038.1 GCF_015709225.1 Acholeplasma laidlawii | reverse complement strand
AACAAGACTATCAGATTCTTCTGGGATTCTAGAGTTACTGCATTAGATGATTCTACATTCATCGCTGCTTTAGAAGTTGGTGATTATGTATCAATCGAAGGTGGTTTATTAGGTTGGGCTAGCAACAATGCATTTGTAACAATCTACAAAGCTTCTCAAGCTTCAGAAGGTGCTACACCTGTATTAACTGATGCTGAAGAATTA
>NZ_JADNRS010000037.1 GCF_015709225.1 Acholeplasma laidlawii | reverse complement strand
TGGATTCTTTTTTTGAATTTCTACTAACGCAGCGTTTAACGCAGATGCTTTATTTGATTCATAGTAGATGATTTTTACCGGATTAGTTAATTCATTACTGCAGGTAATATTCTTTTTCTTCTGTTCCGGATTGGCAGTAATAAAAGGCTCTATGATTTGATGCAATTCTTTTGAATTCCTAAAGTTACTTATTAATCTGCATTCTGTAGTCATCTCAAAATAATTATCAAAATTGATGAATATTCCAATATCACTTCCTGCGAATCTATAGATACTTTGCCAGTCATCACCAACAGCAAATATCTTCGAATCTCCATGCCTAATCAAGGTTCTTAATAACTCCATTCGGCTGTAAGAAATATCTTGGAACTCATCTACAATAATGTACTTGTATTTGAATTGGCTGCTAGTTGGAATAATCTTAATTGCTTCAAGTATCATATCATCAAAGTCAGTCTTCCCATCTAATTGACTTTTATAGTAATCGTATATTTCTTTACATATATCTAGAAAAAGCAATGATCTTTGTTTCTCATAAGGATTTGCAAATTCTTCAGATTTCAGTATTTCAAAATGGGAATTATTCGAATATCTTGACTTGTATAAGTTAATAAATGATTTGACTAATTTGATAACTGATTTGAAGTTTCTATTTTTGTATACTGATCCAAGGGCATTTCTCACTTCATCAGCAGATATCGGTTTTAATTCAACTCCGAATGATTTAAGATTTTCTTCGAGTTTTTCAAATATTGTTTCTTCCTTGAATTCATAAGAGTAAGTCTTTAAGTATTTTGTATTATGTTGTTTGTGGAATTGTTCTTTCCATGTCATCGATTCAATATATCTATCCGCTTCTTCTTTTGAATATTGAGTACATTCACCATTTCTGTCCACTCCAAAATGCTCATGGAAAATGTCATATTCAATTAATGTAAAATCTGGATTATATTGTCGGTAGTCTGGAGTTGCTGAATCAATTGGAAATGGCTTTTCGTATCTATATTTAATACCGTTGAGAAAGTAAAAATTGGCAATTGCCATTTCCTCAAAGCTCTTGACCTTTTCTTTCAAGATTGTTTCTCGTTCTTCTTGGTTGTTCGATAAATTTACTAAGATTTGTTTCAATGTCTGGAAATCAGCTTCTTTAAGTTTTTCGAAATGCTCACCTTTGGTTTCGTACTTTTTCTCATCCAAAGTAAAAGCGAATTTCCCATAGAATTCAAGCACTTTTCTTAATATGTCAATGTTTTGGGATGACAACATTTCTTCACTAAAGAAACGTTCAATGATAGCATCATAATTAGGTTCAACATTTTGTTTTTTGTTATCTTTGGTTTCAAGTATTTTCAATCCTAAACTATGAAACGTTGAAACATTCAGATTATCATCTATCTTACTTAATTTGCGTTCAAGATCATCAGCAGATGCTTTTGAATATGAAAGAAAAACTATGTCTTCTTTGGGTACTTTTTGGTCTTCCAAAAGCCATTTTGCTTTACCGCAAATAGTTAGTGTTTTTCCTGAACCTGCACCCGCAATAACTAGATTTGATATTGAATCAGTGAGTATAGCTTTCCTCTGGTCTATTCCAAGTGTTCTTCCGCCAACATCCTCAAATAACTCATCATTTATATGACTATCAATATAATTTTCGTTATGGGTCTCAATATGTTCGTTATAAATTCGTAGCTCTTCAATTTCGAAATACGATTTAACGTATTGTTTTAATTTATTTTCTGCCTGTTCTAAAATTCTCTTTATTTCCAATGCTTGTTTCCTATCAACATAGGAATCTTGCGACAGGATATGATTATATGTTTTGGAACATTCTTTTTTAATGGCTAATTGTTCGCCAATTTGAACTCTGTTTTCATTCAATTCATTTACTTCTTGAATAAATCTCTTGTGACGACTTTCGTATGATTTGAATTTAGTTATCTCTTTAGTGATATCAATTAGTTCATCAAAGTCTTTAGGATCAATTAAATCAAAATGAGCAATACTATTACTAAAAGAAAATGAGTCAACGATTAGATTAATTTCATCAACTCTTTCATTATGAATCTTTGTTTTTGATGTTAATTCATCATACTTGATTGCAAAAGCAGAGTATTCTTCTTTCTTGCTGATGTTCTCACGATACGCTAACACTTTATCAGTAGGGTTAGGAATCAACTGCAGATGCAAAAATGATTCTTCAAGTTTAGATAAAAACTTTTTAAAAGAAGATAGTTCTTTTTTGATTTTCTTATTTCTAAAATACTCTTTTATTGAAGAAAACATTCCCATTTCTGCTCCTTTAAATCTTTAATTGACTGTCAGCATTACTTAAATCCTGACAAGTAGTTTGACATTGTTCAAGTGTTTTCGTTTTACTCGCATTTACTCATAGAAATATATCTAATACCCACCAAAGCATATCATTTTCCTATTTAAGACTTCATAAACGTACATTATTGACATAATAAATGGTATCATAAAATACCCTTTTATGATAGCCTAATGATGAAGTTTTACATATATGTAATCATGTATTCAAAGACGTTAATTAATGTAAAGCCGTTAATCGTACTATTCTTCGTTTATAAACTTTTTATAATATTTTGTGACTAGTTCTTCGTGTTTTTCTAAATCTTGCTTAAAACGTTCAAATAAGTATGCTGCAAAGGTTTCTGCTTGTTGTTCGCTTAAGTGGGTATGCCAAGTATCAATTGAATCATCATAGTTTTCATCTTTAAATTCATGTTCTAAGGTGTTTAATTCATCTTCAGTAAAGATATCTGACTTGAGTCCTAGTCTTATTCCAATAAGAGCTTGTTGTTGAACTGCGTGGAATGTTTCATGAAATGCAGTCTTAATGATTTGTTCTTCACTGGCAATCTTTATCCAATCACGATTGTACCTAATGACAAAGGTATCCTTTTCAAAGAGACCAGAATGGTTAATTGATTTAAAGTTATTTCCATTGTTTATAAATACCCATAGCCCTGGATCTACATTTGTTTCTTCTCTTGCGAAGTTGGTTGCTGAAATGATTAACTTTTCTTTGAAACTATGATTGTCATGATTCATCTTAAAAACTCCCTACTTTGTTATAGCGATTATACTACATGACATCACACATTCCAAAGGAATATTTTATTCTATACTACATTTTTTTATTAAATTATTGAATTGATACCATTTTCTTGTACTTTATGTTCTTTGTAGTTATTATATCATTTGTTGATTCATTAACCTATATTGAATAGGTAAATAACCACCTAGAGTGAGTTTAATTCTTTCGTGATTATACCAATAGATATATTCATCAATAGTTTGAATTAAGTCAGCCAATGATTTAACCTTTTGTAAATAGATGGTTTCACACTTAAGTGTTCCGAAGAAGCTTTCAACCACTGACATTTAATAGGCATTACCTTTAGCACTCATAGATTGAGTAAATGATGATTTCTTAAGGTAATTACGATATTTAGGAGATTGATATAGAATACCTTGATCAGAGTGTATGAGAAGCTTTGATAAGTCTTCATTTGGGTTGTTTGCTTTCTTAAGAGTTTTTAGAATCAAATCCTGGTTTTGACTTCTAGAGATTTGATAGGCTTTGACTTCACCATTGTAAAGATCTTGTATTACAGATAGATATAAACGTTTACGATTAAATCTAAACTCTGATACATCTGTGACCCATGCGATATTAGGTTCATCTTTTTTAAAGTCTCTCTTAAGTAGATTTGGTGTAATTTTGTTTGATATTTGAGAGATATAGCAATATCTCTTTTTTCTTACTTTACAAACTATATGTAGCTCTTTCATGAGCTTTACAACGGTCTTATAGGCTATTTTGACCTGATAGAAGTTTTTAAGGTGCGAGTTTAATACGTCTATAACCATATGTTTTATTGCTTGATTCAAAAATATCTGAAATTAAGATTTTTATACGATGATATTTATCTGTTGATTTATGATGCTCATAGTAGTAATATACAGATTTTGGAAAACCAGCTATTTCAAGTAGATCTTTTAATGCATATTTTCGCCTTAATTCTTTGACTACTTGGTATTTTTGTTTGTTTGTTCCTGTTTTTGAACTAAGGCGATAAGTTTTTTTGTATATTCAAGCTCCATCTCTAAGTGTTTAACTTTGAGTTCTAAACTTTCTTCAACCTCTTTAGATGGTTTATGGAACTTTCTAACTGGATTCTTACGGTAATCTTTTGGAGTTTGAAAGAATCGTTCTTTACCATAGAGTCTATACTGATATACCCATCTAGCAGGTAGTGTATCATTTAGACTCCCTGATGATAAATACATATCATATTTACGTGCTGCTTGACTGTATGAAAGCTCATTTTCAATGATGTCTAAAACGACCTTTAATTTGAATTCTCAGCTCCATAGTCTATTTGTTTTCTTTTTATCTTTCATGTGATCCCTCCTGCATACACTTATATTGTATCAAAGTACAGGTTTTTGGTATCAGTTCAAATTATTGTATCTTCAAAAATATAATAACCTTCTGAATATGACAAATACAACACACTAAAAACTTCAACTTTTTATATCATTCTTAACTTCTTTTTTAAATTGACATTTACACAAAAGCAATCTACATATATATATGAATAATACATGACCAGCTTATTCTCAAAAATTAATCACGTCAATTAGTATCAAAAATTTTGTTTAATCTTTATTCAATTATATTATTAAAAATAAAACAAAACCAACCTAGTAACAAAAAAGCCCCATTTCACATATAGAACATAGGGCTTTTGCTAATATTTAGTTATATTTAAGTTACCGTTCACAGGTATTATCGGGTGTTGTTATAATTCAAAATCCTCAATCTCATAAACAAAATCAAACGCTGTTATATAACTTACTTTAATTAAAAACATTTCATCTATCATTGTAACACTACCATAATCATGTATTTTTGTGATCTTATAAATATTTATTTCATCACCATTAATTTTATGATATCTATCTAGTATATCGTCATCAATGTAATAAACAATATTTGTTCCTATTATTTCAAATTTTCCTAAATCCTCCCATGGAGCATTAATGTTAAAGAGATAATTGTCGCTTCTTGTAGGTAGTATTTGCATCACTTGTTTCTTTTCATTTAATCTTTTACAAACATTCGTGAAGTGATTTTTTTGTTAAAAGTTAATATTTGCTTCTTAAAGATTTACAATCTGACATCGTTCATCCTATCTACAAAGCTAGTTAAATCACTTTTTTTGAAATCTTCTAAAATCATATCAAAATTCATATTTAGCATTTTAATATTTTTACTTTCTAAAAGAACTTGTGTAGCTTTAGAAATAGTCATCGGTAGCATTTTGATATCTCTCTGATTTACTTGATATAAAAAATAATCGGCAACATCTCTATGTACAACTGGAGCTACCATACTAACTCTAAAGTCAAGCCCACTAGATTTCTTTTCATTATCTACATGTCTTACAATATTTGTAGTTTCATTGTTTAACAATTGAGTTCTACTTCTTTGCATAGTTGGTTCAAAGATGTAAGATCCTTCTTCGTCATATAGGATAATATCACTTTTTCCAGCTGGAGCATAATGTAATGGTCTGCCATCTTCTCCATAGATGATATTGGACACTAAACGTTTAGTTCCATATAGTTTTCCAAGTAGCAATGCTAATAAATATTCTAGCCTTAAAGGTTCAGCTAAATCTGCAAATTGTGATTTAGACGTAGACCTTCCAGTAATTATTTTGAATTCATTTTTTAAGAGTTCATAGTCTATTTTACTTATAGCATTATCCAAAGCTTTTCGATAAAACATTTGATCAATCAAATCTTCTTGTTTTCTAAGGTCAATTTTAGCATCAAATGCTAAACCTAGAGCTTTTGATTTAGATTCAACAACTTTCTTTCTAATAAGTTCATCATTATCCCATGGTATATCAATGTTTTCTAAATGATGATAATAATCTTTTTGATTATCAAACTCAATGAACCTATAGTCTTTATACCTTTCAAGAATTATTTTTATTTTTTCAATATTATAGTCTGAGAATGATATATATCTATAATTAAACATTCCTCTATCGACTAATAAGCCTGTCATTTCAAATTTCCTAAAAACTTCATCAGGATAGTCTACAGTTACTGATTTATATTCCAATTCCAAAATATCATTGTTTTTTAAATATTGTTCTATATAATGCTGATTTGCTTCATATCTAAATTTTTCACGATATTTAATGATTTCAGCAGCGGCATTTTTGTAATTACAATCCTTCATAGATAAAACAAAAGCACCAAACTCATGTCTTAATATTCCTTTTCCTTCATTTCCTTTTAATTCCCAAAGTCTATTTACTTCATTTATCACAAATAATGTATTCAAAAATGGTACAGATTTATTATAAAGAGAGCTTCTCAGTGGACTATTTGCTTGCATACCTATCATTGCCTTAGTGAAAACAGTTGACCCATCGTCTTTATTTAATATTAAATCGTTGCCTAGTTTAGTTAAACTAATTTTATTTAATCTTTTCCCGGCTGGTTCAAAAATTAAGAACCCTTGATCTTTCAAAGATCTTAATTGCGTCATTACTCTTCCATGTAGGCCTGTTGCTTGAGGATTATCTTTAATTGCATCAAGTACTTCACTAGAAGTTAATTTTTGTTCATTATCAATTTTATGTTTTACTGATAAGGGAATATTTATAAATTGATATATTCCATTTTTAACTAAGTCAAATAAATATAAATATGATATTTCATCATTCATTATCAAACCATCATACTTTTTAAATATTTTTAAAAAATCTACATTACGTTTAGGATTTCTTATAGTAGTATTAATTGAAAACACTTTATAACCTTTTCTAGCTCCACTTCTACCCATTAAAACTCCTCCTCGTTAAAAGTTTTTTATTATAACTTCTGTTGCATCACTTTTATTTTTACGCCTATAGTTTGCATTTCTATATTGTCTTTGTATAGGCACGATATTATATTTCTGTGACCATTCAATAAGCAAATCATTATTCTTACCGTTTGATTTTAAAACATTTGAAAGTACAAACTTTTTGTTTTCTTTATTTAATTCATCCAATTTATTTAGTAGCTCTTTTTCATCATTAATATTCCAGTGCGAATTATACGGGGCATTAGTAATTAGGTATGGTGGATCAAAATAAAATATTGAATCATCTATATTATATAATTCTTCCTCCCTGAAATCAAAATTACTAAAGTTAACTTCTTTTGTCTTAATATGATTACTAAACTCAATAGTATTTTTATATGTAGTTTCTGTGAAATCCACTTTTCCTACAGGAACATTAAATTTTCCCTTACTATTAAACCTAATATAATGATTGAAACTATAAATTAATAATACAAACAACTTATCTGAAGATGGTTTATTATTATAATTTTCTCTTAGTCTTAAAAATCCTTCTCGATTATAATTGGATAGTCCTTCATATTTGTATATTTTGTAGTAACCTTTTGGTTTTACTCGTGAATAAGTCAATTTATATTTAGAAATCAACATTTCAGTGTTCTTTAATATTTCTTCTGTTGGAGTATAGTAAAAATATTTTAAAAGATCAATTACTGGTTTTGATAAATCGTTACAATATAAATTTTTATATTTTGTGTTTATAGCTACTAATCCACTTCCAGCAAAAACATCAATAAAATTTAAACTACTAGTATTCAATTCTGGTATGAGCTCATTTAGTACTTTTGATTTGTTACCAGGATAACTAATCGGACTTATAATCATAAACTGTTCACAGCCTTTTTATAATACTTTTCATCTATTTCACTTCCAATAAATCTTCTGTTTAAGTTTTTGCATGCTTTTGCAGTACTTCCTGACCCAAAAAATGGATCGAACACTAAATCATTAGGATTTGTATGTATTTTAATCAATTCTTCTAGCACGTTATTTGATTTTTGTGTTGGATGTATTCTCTTTTTTCCTAAAACTAAACCAGAAGTAAATACGGGTCTGACATAAGGGACTTCTTCTGGTTTGTTAAATGTCCATCTTTTCTTTCCTTTAACTGCCCATACAGCTACTTCAATATCCATTACATATCTACTTTTAACATTTCTAGGCATTGGGTTAGTCTTTTCCCATCGAATTAAATCTTTTATAACAAAACCATTTTGTTCCAGTTCATCAACTATATCTGTCATGTTTTTCCAATCATTAAAAATGATAATTGAACCACCTTCTTTTATGACTGGCGTGCATTCTCTTATCCATTCCCTTTGATCAAAACCATAGTCCCACTCACCATAATCCATACCTGACCTACCCATGTTTGAAAATCCTAATTGGTGGTTTCTACTAACACCATATGGAGGATCAGTTAGAATGAGATCTACTTTAATTTTCTTTTCAATCATTTCACTTACTAACTCTTTATAATCTTTGTTTTCCAGCAATATTTCCATCAAATCATCCTTTATGTTTTACAAATACATTATTTTAGAATTAAATATTTATATTTAAATGTTTAATTTTACAAAACAATTTCTAATTTTTAGTCTAAGTATAAGTATACCATACTTTTGTATTAATTTTCAGAGTATGTTAATACATTTAAGTTAAAATCTACACTTATATCATTTAACAATTTATACCAATAACTTCTAGATATTTCAAGCTTTGTTTTTCTATTAAAATAATAATCATCTAATACTTCTCTTTGAATATCTGTTATTTCTTTCCTAAATCTCTTATAATCAAGTTTTAACTGTTTCAAAGACTTTATTTCATCTTCTGTATCACTTATCTTAAAAATCCAATGTAACAACCATTTATCACTATAAGTATTACCACCTTTTATATGCTCATCAAATGAAGGGCTTTTATAACCTATTAATTTTGAATTGTAATAATCTAATCTTTCTTCAAATTCATTTATCTTATCATCAGCATTTCTAACACTTTTAATCCATCTATAGAAGTTTGCGTTTAAAGAACTCTTCCATTCTTTCATTTTTATACTCACCTCTTTTAATTAACATCTCTAAGTTCTTATATAATGACTCTTTAAAAAAAGAAAATTTATTTTCTATAATAACTCCTTCCCTTTTAGAATATTTTATTAAATAATCTGTTACAGATAATACATCATCAAATCCATAATCTTTAACAGTTTCATTAAATAAACCATTAAATCTCATTATTTCAAATGGATCATCTTCTATATACTTATTTTTAATTAAATTATTAGTTAAGAAGTTTGCAATTGGAACTTGAAAAGTTCTTTTATCTTTTTATCATTACTCTTCTTTACTTTCCTTTGTGTACTTAATGTTAACAGTATCACCATTACTACTTGCATTAACTTCATTATTGGTAACATTAACTTTGTTGTTGCTATCATTAACTGTGTTATTGTCCTCACCATGTATGTATTAATCATTAACATAGAAATTTAACTCTTCTAATTCATCTTTTGATATTAGCCAGTGCTTTTTTATATTGATTCTTTTTCTTCTTTTAATAGATAAAATAAACTGTCTTTGAATGTTTCTAGATGTTAAAACACCCTTAAATAATAGGTCTCTATCTAATAGATCTAAATCACCTAAATAAAGAATAATCTCCTCTATTTTCTTTTCTAATCCTAAAAGCGAGGGACCCATTGCTCTTATAAGTTGCTTTGCAGCTATTGGAACGGATACTTCTAAATAATAACCATTTCTATAAATCATTGTAAGTAATCTTAAATATACGATCTCACCTAAAAATGAATACTTAAAGTTTAGCTCCTCAATTTTGGCATCATTAAAAATATCCACATCGAGTGGAAAGTAATCAAGACCTCGTTTCATTGGCCTTGCCATTAGTCACTTCTTTCTACCCTAGTATTAAAACATATACTAATCACTACTATTTCGTATTATATTAGTGTATGCTTCATACTCATTAAATACCCGTTCACAGGCATTATCGGGTGTTAGTTACTTCCTTTTTCTAAAAAGTCTATTAAGTTTTTCCTTGGAATTCTATAAGCATTACCCATTAAGTAGCCTTTTAGCTTTCCTGGCTTAATATATCTTAATACTGTTGCTCTATTTACTTTTAATATTTCTATTAGCTCACTTACTGTAAACAGTTCTTTTTCTTTTTATCCTTCATATGATGCCTCCTTCATATATATATATTAGTTTACACTAAGTACAGGTTTTTGTATCAGTTCATCCAGCGCTACGGTAACGGTAAAGCGCATTTAAAATGTATTATCTGTGATTATGAAGTCTTACAAGATTCTGTTTGGTACATCAACAATTATGATGACGATAAAGATGGTTGGTTTAGATGTCCTGTATGTGATAATGATAGTTTAAATGTTATAGAGAATTACAATCGATTTAAATCAATTTTCAAATAGCAACTATATATATTGAACCCTCGAGGAAGGGTTATTTTGGGTAGGAATTTTCAAGGATATATCAAACATAGAACTTCCTAATTAATAAAAAAAGTCTGATACAATCGTATCAAACCATTTAGTGTTATGTGGTGCGGGTGACAGGACTTGAACCTGCATGCCGTAAAGCGCTAGATCCTAAGTCTAGTGCGTCTGCCAATTTCGCCACACCCGCATGGATAGTGGACTTTCTTTATAAAAATGGCAGGCCCAGCAGGATTTGAACCTACGAGTGACGGAGTCAAAGTCCGTTGCCTTACCGCTTGGCTATGGGCCTACATTTTATTTAATTCGCAATTATGGGGCGGCCGAGGGGAATTGAACCCCCGAGTGTCGGCGCCACAAGCCGATGCGTTAACCACTTCGCCACAACCGCCATACTTTGCGCAAGTATTATTATACCAACTTATTTTATTTTGTAAAGTTAAAATTTCGGAAAAATAAGTTTTTTATATCCTTTACAAGATATATTTGATATTATATAAAAGAAAGGAAGTAATTGCAAGATGAAATGGATTGGAAGAATACTATATATTTTATTTGTTTTAATCGTAATTGGCTTTATTGAACTAATCGGTGGCGGTGTACAAGGTATCCGTGTATCAGAGTATATCTACAATAACGTAACAAAAAACGCTATAGATAATGAAAATTACGATATGTTTGAGGGTTTAGGCCACTTAAACGCTGTTTCAAACACTTACTACTCAAAAGATCAAATTAAAACATTAGATGGTCAAAACTTCTATGATACGACTACAGAATCAATTGATGAAAAATATCAAGTAAAACTTGGTATGTACCCACATGCAGTAGTCCACAAAAACCCACAATTTGATTTATACAGTGATGGCTTCTTTGTTTTACTTGAAGATTTTTCAGATGATGTTGCTTATTATAGTTTAGAAGTTACTGCATACTATGCACAAGACCCTGAGAAAAAACAAATTGTTTTAAAAGATAAAAATTATTTAAATATCTATTCTGATATAAGAGAATCAAACGCAAATAGAGCATCATTTAGAGTAGCTCTAATTGCTAATAATAGTTTTGCAAATCACATCTTAGAAACAAACAAAGATTATACCTTCCCAGAAGGATATAACTTTGAATACCACATTCAAGCAATCGATGTGTTTGCAACAATCATTGACCCTGAAAACCCAGATACTCCAGAACGTGTACATGTCTACAGAATTACTGATGGTACTACCTTTGCTTCTGGTACACCAATGGTAACTCATACGAACCTTAACCTAGCACCTGAAAACTATAACTTCTCAAGAGGAATGAATGGTGTAGAACCAACAGCTGATAATAACCCACACAACTTAGTGCTTGATTATCACCCAGCAGACTTATCACCATATAACTTTGCTTACTGGATCGTATATTCAATCTACTTCTTATTATTTGTTGTAGTACCTTACTTCTGGTTTGTTCATAAATATGTTATGAAGGCCATTAGAAAAAATAAGGTCGATGATGAGCCAAAAGGCAAAACAAGAAAACCACAACCTCAACTATTTAGTGACGTTGAACCTAAGAGCGATAAATAATCGCTCTTTTTTTTGTTTTTACACTGGGTATCACCAGTTATGACTTACTTAAAAACGGACCTGGTGACTACGGTAACTTCTTAGTGTATTTAGGTTTGTTTGCTCTAATTGCATTTACTCTACTATCTGTCTTTATCTTTTTTACAAATCATCAAAAACTTTATAAGATACGCCGTATTATCTCAATCACTGAAGTAACTATATGGGCTATATTTACAGTATCCTTTATAGAAAGTATTCAATTAGGGATCGTATTTATTATCTTACTTACTATAATCAACCTTATATCACTATTTAAAGTCAAAAATAATCTAATTTCTACACCTATAAGCGCTTAATAAGAGCCTAAAACCACATAATTTAAGAAAATTAAGTTTTCAATGATATGATTTGTTCATTTTCAATTGAAAACTTAATTTTGTTATGCTATACTAATAAGGCGTGAACGGGGGCATGGTGTCAACGGTAGCACACAGGTCTCCAAAACCTTTAGTGTGGGTTCGAATCCTGCTGCCCTCGCCATCTAGTAATTAAAATAAGTTTCTAATTCTTATATAGAATTAGGAACTTTTTTATTTCTACTATTTCTTAAAATTATAAAAGTGTAATTAATTATATAATTTGAATAAAACTTTCATATTTAATCATATATTCTATAGATGTTGTAAAATAACAATGAAAACGTATACACCATTAAAAAAGGATGATGATTTCATGAAGAAAATAACCTTATTATTACTTACAACTTTAATTTCTATATATTTGGTCGCTTGTATACCTATGTCCCAAGCATTTGACGTCTTATTTGACGTAAATGGTGGGTTTTGGCATAAAGACGAACTTGCTACCACACGTCCGGATGCAACTATCACAATCAGGGATTTTGATAACTATTTAGGGGATAATACAAACTTTACTCTGTATTCTCCTACTGATATAGGTTTAAGATGGCATTATAAAATATTTATACAATATAATGCTGATTTAGAAACCTATATAGTTGTTTATAGCGACCCTTATACTGCTTCTGTTGATCGCCTAGATTTACCAGATTATGACTACATCATCGGAGTGCATTATCATAATACCGTTATCGAATCTGACCCAGTATTTATAAATCTATTTACAGATGGTGTGGGAACTCCACTCATCTTTAATAAAGATATTACAGTAACTCAAGAAAGCGTTGAGTTTAAAGTATATCCTAAAAATCCGGATGCTAGTAGTTTTAAATTACTATCTAATGAGATTAATGAACTACCAACCCCTGTAAGACCTGATTTTGATTTTAAAGGTTGGTATGTCGAAGATAAACTTATTACAAAAGCTAAAGATATTAAATTAAAGTCAGGTGATACCATGACAACACTTACTGCACATTGGGAAAGTTATTCCCTTGAATCCATAGATGTCATACTAGATACTCTAATTCCAGATCATGTAACTGATAGTTTAGCACTACCAGTTACATATAGTGGTTATACTTTAACTTGGGAAACTTCACATCCCTTAGTGATTAGCACTACCGGTAAATTCCATGCAGCCTATGAACCTACTACTGTCACATTAACTGCACACATTACATCTTTAGACAATACAACAGTCATTCGTACCTTTAATGTCACAGTACCTAACAAGAAACCTTTAACACTTCCAATAGCATCTAGCTATATTTGGAGAAACTACGCACTTGTAGATGAGCGTTTCTTCCAAACACTTGATATCATTAATACAGCATTTATAACAGCAGATGCAAATGGTAACTTCTCTGGCACTTCTCAATTAAGTGATATTGAAACTTATATACTACCTAAATCAAAAATTTATAACAACTGGGTTGTCTTTTCTGTAGCACCAGAATCTAGATGGTCTGAAATAGCTATGAGTGCTACAAAAATAGAAAACTTTGCTAATAACATTGTAGACATCATCAATACCTATGGTTTTGATGGTGTAGATATTGACTGGGAAACACCAAGATCTGGTGAAGAAGTAAGATACTCTAACATGATGAAAGTGATTTATGAAAAGGTTAAAGCCAATAACCCAAATCACTTAGTGACTACTGCAATTACTGGTGGTCGCTGGCAACCACCAATGTATAACTTAACTGTCTCTAATCAGTATCTAGACTTTATTAACGTCATGACTTATTCTATGTCTAGCTCAGGTGGCAGTTATCAAAATGCACTTCACCCAAGAACCGGTGTACACAACACTGAATTTAATTCAGGTCGTACACCTGCAACTGCAACAATTTCAGAATCCGTACCAATATTTAATAACTATGGTGTACCAAACTCTAAATTAATCTTTGGCTTAGCCTTTTACGGTGTACGTCAACAAAGAACTTTTAATACATCAACAAATACTTGGTCAAATTGGGCTGCAACATCCCCGAGTGTCTTCTTCCCTGAAATTCAGTCAAGCTATTTAAACAATCCAGATTACTTATATTTCTTTGATAATGAAGCCGGTGTACCTTACCTAGTTAAAAAAGATGGCACCATCTTTATTAGCTATGATAATGAACGTTCAATCAGACTCAAATCAGAGTATGTGATTGAAAATGGTTTAGGTGGATTAATGTTCTGGGAATATGGTGCAGATACCTCTGGAACACTTCTTCAACAAATGCGCACCAGCCTAAATAAATAGACATTTTCTCATCCCTTTTCTACTCGTTAGAAAAGGGATTTTCTTACGTCATTTTTACACAAAAAATTATTATCGTAAAAAATGAATTATATGTGTATACATTTCTAAAAAAAGATATATAATAATTAATCGAATCAAATATTAAAAATATAAAAATGGAGGACTCCTGATTTGAATCATAACGTGCTCATAGAGTTATCACACGTTGAAAAGAAATTTGAAGACGATCTCATCGTTAATGACTTAAGTCTTAAAATATATGAAAATGAGTTTGTTACACTACTTGGCCCATCTGGCTGTGGTAAAACAACAACACTTCGTATGATTGGCGGATTTGAAAAACCTGATAAGGGGCATATAATAATAAACGGTAATATATTTAATGATTTACCACCTTATGCCAGACCAATAAATACTGTATTCCAAAAATATGCATTGTTTCCACATTTAAATGTGTTTGATAACGTTGCTTTTGGATTAAAAAATAGGAACACAAAATATTTGTTGAAGTTCTTTAACATCGATTCATCCTTGTCAAAAAAAGAACAATCAAACTTGATTCAAACAGGCATCGAAAAAGCAGTCAAAGAAGCTCTAACTTTAGTTAAGTTAGGCGGCTTTGAAAATAGAAAAATCACTCAGATGAGTGGTGGACAACAACAACGTGTTGCACTTGCTAGAGCACTTGTCAACAAACCTCAAATACTTCTACTTGATGAACCACTTGCAGCACTTGACTTAAAACTACGTCAAAACATGCAATATGAACTTAAAGAGATGCAAAGAAAATTAGGAATTACCTTTATCTTTGTAACCCATGACCAAGAAGAAGCAATGACTATGAGTGATAGAATTGTTGTTATGAAAGATGGCGTCATCCAACAACTTGACACCCCTAAACAAATTTATAATGAGCCAGTAAACCGCTATGTAGCTACTTTTATTGGTGAATCAAACATCATTGATGGTGTATATAAATCAAATAAAGTCGTTACATTCTTAGGTGTAGATTTTGAGTGTGGACCTTATCCATTTAAAGATAACGAAAAAGTTGATGTCGTCATTAGACCTGAAGACTTTGACGTTGTAAGTTTAGATCAAGCTAAACTTACAGGTACTGTTGTATCTTCCATCTTTAAAGGTGTTCATAATGAATTAGACGTTATGGTAGGAGATTATAAGTTAATGGTAAACACCTACGAGACATATCAAGCAGGTGATACCATTGGATTAAAAATAGATCCTTATGAAATCCACTTAATGCCGGTATCAAATGATGAAGAAACCATTTAGTCGCCTATCCACACCATATATTGTATGGTTATTTATATTAGCACTTATCCCGATTGTTGTGATGCTATTTTTATCTATTACAACGACCCAAGGTTTAAGTTTAGATGGTATCACATTTAATTCAACATTTTACCAAGCATTCTTTGAAAGATCTATTACAACTGCATTTTTTAATTCCATATATTATGCAGTACTTACAACTGTTATTGCACTACTTTTAGGTTATATGGTAGCTTATACCGTATTTAGATCTAAGTTTAAAAACAAGTTCTTAGTACTTGCAATCTTTATCTTACCCATGTGGTCTAACCTTCTACTTAGAACAGAATCTCTTGGTAACTTAATGAATGAAAATAATCTAATTACAGATATCTTATCCAAAATACTAAATACAGAGGTTAGTTTTCCGGTCATTAAAGGTAGTGGATTAGCTGTTGTAATTGGTTTAGTATTAACCTATCTACCGTTTATGATCTTACCCATTTACACAGCTTTAGAAAAAATTGATTATAGTTTAGAAGAAGCAGCACTAGACCTTGGTCTAACAGATCTTCAAAAGTTTATGAAAGTGGTACTTCCACTTTCATTAAAAGGTGTTGCTACTGGTTCTATTCTAGTATTCTTACCTGCAATGAGTGGCTTTGCTATTCCTGAAATATTAGGTTCTGGTAATATTCTATTAATTGGTAACATTATAGAACAATCCTTTAGATATATGGATTATAATCTGGGCTCTTTATTATCTATGATGGTATTAGTAATTATCTTCTTAGGTATCTTTGTGGTATCTAAAGTAGATAAGGAAGGAGAGATGCTATTATGACGCACTATCCAAAAGCTACCCTTGAATCCTACGGATACAAGGATTATAAGAAAACTAAAAAGTTTTTCTCAATCTTAAGAAAAGTATTTGTTGTAGTGATTGTTGCATCTTTATATATACCCATTTTAATGTTACTACTTCAATCTGTAAACAGTAGCCCAAACATCAATGAATTTGGTCACTTCACATTAGACTGGTACACAAATATGTTTGATGTAAGAAGTTTAAAGAACGCAATTATTAACACCTTATTAACCAGTGTGATATCCACACTGCTTGCAACAATTATTGCAACCTTTATGGCAGTAGGGATTTATGCACTACCTAAAAAGATTCGCCAACGTGTGATGTTACTAAATAATATTCCAATACTAAATGCGGATATCGTTACTGGTATATCACTGATGCTTATCTTCTCACTATTATTACCGTTATTCCCTTATATCTTTGGTCCAGTAACACTTATCATGGCACATTTATTCTTCACGATTCCTTATGTAGTTTTAAGTATCTTACCAAAACTAAAGGAAATGGATAATAATCTTATGGATGCAGCACTAGATTTAGGTGTTAAACCTTATAAAGCATTAATTAAGGTGATCGTACCAGCAATTAGTGCCGGAATATTTTCAGGTATGTTGCTTGCTCTGACTATGAGTATTGATGACTTTGTTATTAGTTACTATACAACTGGTAATGGCTTTGATAACCTATCTATTTGGATTTACGGTAGTATCGGACGTAAGAGTCTTACACCTTCAGTTTATGCCTTTTCTACATTGCTTACATTAATGACTTTATTAAGTCTGACACTCTATCAAGTGTTTATTAAAAAAGATAAAAAAGGTAAAATAAAATGAAAAAGTTATATATACTACTTGCATCAGTACTTACCATTTTTATCCTAAATGGTTGTACGATGAACAATAAATTATTAATCCTTAATTGGGGTGAATATATCAACGATGATCTTGTCTTATTATTTGAAGAGACATATGGTGTTGAAGTATCTATCTCTATTGCAGATAGTAACGAACTATTCTATTCTAAAATCAAATCAGGTACAACAGCATATGACTTAGTACTACCAGGAGATTACATGGTAGAAAAATTAATCAAAGAAGATTTGATTCAACAAATCCAATTTGGTAAACTCTCTAACTATGATCCAGTAAATAACCCTTATATGCATGGTCTACAAAGTCTAATGGCTACCATGTCTATAGGTAGTGAAAATTATTTTGTACCATACTTTTGGGGTACATTTGGTCTTATGTACAACAACCGAGTATCCGGCTTAAAAGAAGCTTTAGAAACACATGGTTGGAGTGCATACTTTGAGCCAAATTTAAGACCTACAAATCGTGTTGGTATGTATGATGTTGCACAATATGCTTATGCATCCAGTCTTCTTTATTTAGGACTAGATCCCAATGCCCTACCAGATACAACACCAGAAGGTTTTACTAAAACACACCTACAACTATCAAAAGAAGCATTAACAGGTGCAAAATTTACAGTATTTGCTGATGATGCTTTGAAAAAAGATATTCAAGCAAACAACTTAGACTTAGCATTTGTTTGGACAGGAGACTTTTTAGATATGCTTTATGTCGATTTAGATGAAGGTCTAGATTATGATAATAAAACTTATGATATTTACATACCTGACCAAACGATGGCCTTTGTAGATTCATTTGTTATTCCTAAAAAATCAAGACACGTAGATTTAGCTCATGAGTTCATTAACTTCTTCTTAAATCCTGACAACGCCTATGAAAATGCAAGTGTTGTAGGATACTCTACACCACTTGCAAATGTATATGATCGTATTGCAAACTATACAGGAGATGATGTTTGGTTAACCAATTGGTCTAGAGCATATAGTGATTACTACCCAAATACAGAAAACTTCAAAGGTATTCCTTATGCAAGTTTTAATCAAACCATTATGGCTCAACTACTCTTAATGTTTAACGACGTTAAAACAAAATAACAAAATCCCAGTCATTTCTAGTGACTGGGATTTTTGTTTACTTGGTAAGATTCGATTTTCTCCAATAAGTTTTATATCCGGCTTTATCTTTCATATTATATTCAATAATTTTCTTGATTAAATCCAGATCAATTGCTTGATTCCATTTGATTTTAAAAATAAAGTTTGTGGATAAATACTTTCTATCTCTAATTTCTTTTTTAAACTCATCAATTGCTTTATATTCAGGGGCTACTGACAGATGCGCTTTAGCATGTGTAAAAGCAATAATATATGTACCCTCATGAACAAAGTGTGGTTGATTCCATGCTATTTTTGTATCTAGCATTGGGAATGTAGCAATTACCCAGTCTAGTAGATTTCTCATGATGGTTCGGTTTGATTCATCTTTCATTGATTTTAAATATTCTTCAAATACATGCATCTTTAAAACCCCTAACATAAATAAAATTTATTCATATTATACGTATATGTCAAAAATTATGCAAGAAATTAACCTTAAATATAAAAGTAAGTTTGGATTTCCCAAACTTACTCTTATTATTTTTTACCTACGTGTTTTTCTAAGAATGTCAGTACAGGTGATGGTTGAGTTCTGGTTAGAGCCTCACCATTTGCTATCATTGCAGGTAGTGTAAGAATACCATACTCAGCTGTCAGTCTATCAAACATTTCCTGGTTGTCTTCTTTGTTCACAATTGTGATATCCGGTTCATATTTGTTGTTTAAACCAAACTTTAGAAACATCTTTAATTGTGCACATTGTGTACAATCATTTTTTGTTAATAAGTAAACACTCATTATTTCTTTCCCCCAAAAGTAATAATTTTTTCTTTATCAAATACAAAGTCTGAATCTTTTAACATTTCACTTTTCATCTTTTGATAACCATTCCCCTTCATTGAGAAGTTATCCATTGTCTTTGTTTCAGTATTTAAACCGTTTAAGACAACAGGATTGACATCTTCGGGTTCAAAGTATGGATCAAAACCTAAGTTCATCAGTGCTTTATTTGCGTTATATCTAACAAATATCTTCACATCATGAGATAGTTCTACAGCATCGTAAATTGATTCTACGAGTTCATTTTGCTCATGATATAACTCTAATAAGAAATCATGTACCCATTGGGTAAGTTCTTCTTGTAGTTCATTTGAAAATGTTTCAAATACTTCTTGAGCAAGGCGCCCTACATATAACCCATGAATAGATTCATCTCTTAAAATAAGGTTAATGATTTCTCCTGCTTGCATGAGTTTACCTTGTCCATAAAAGAATAATGGATAATAAAACCCTGAATAGAATAACCAAGTTTCTAAGTAAACAGATGCTACCATCGCTTTATACTGAGCGATGTTAAAATCTGTTTCACTGTATCCAGGATCACTTGATTCAAATTGTTTTAGATAGTTATAACGATCTAACTCTTTATAATAACCTACAATAAGACTCATAATGTTTTGAAGATTGGTATGCTTTTCACCCCAAAGGAATAATTCATCTATTTTTTGGTTAGACATATACGTCATAAAGATATTTGAGTAACTCTTAGCGTGCACTGCATTTTCCATTGCACCCATAAAGTTTAAGACTGCTTTTCTTTGATGGAAGTGATCATCTAAGGATCTAGAAACCACCGGCATACCAATATCACCTTGATGTGTATCTAAGAATGTTAGCACTAATAGGTTTTTAGCATATGCATCTTGAATGTTTTCTGGTAACACACTCCAAACATTTAAGTCTGGTTGTAGGGAAACGTCTTCAGGACGCCAAAACTGTGAAAGGTTTTGTTCGTAGAAGTGTTGTGTATAATCATCTTCTGGTTCATTCCAATTAGCACCTTCGTATTGTACACGCTTAATTGGCTTTAGTTTAATTTTTGAAGTTTTAGTTGCTTTTTTATCCATTTTATCCCCCTTAGACTGCACAAGATTCACACTCTTCAATTTTTAATTTTTGAGTACGTGTATAGTATAGTGTTTTAATACCTTGATAGTGTGCATATAAGTAATATTTTTGAAGTTCTCTTGTTGTAATATCTGATGTAATACATAGTTCAAATGAAATCCCTTGATCTACGTGCTTTTGTGCAGTAGCAATCACATCAATTAAACGATATGTATCCATACGGTATGCTGTCTCATACATAAATGCTGCCTTGTCTACTGCTGGCATAGGATAGTATGTTTTTGAGTTACCATAAGTTCTTTCTTCTACTAATTGTTTAATTGGTGTAAGTGATGGTGTTGCACTCATCACATACCCAATTGAACCATTAGGTGCAACCGCTAAGCGGTGTGAGTTATATAAACCGTGTGTCATGACATCTTCTTTAAGTTGTAGCCAATCATCATCGGTTGGAATATAAATATTTTTAAATAGTTCTTTGACCTTATCTGTTTTAGGTAGTATTTGACCACGTCCATCAAAGTAAGATCCATCTGCATATTTAGACTTTTCAAAACGGTGGAACTTCTCACCAGTTTCTTTAGCTTTTTCCATAGAGTGTACTAATGAATAATAGTTTACGATATTAAAGAATACATCGATTAACTCAATATTTTCATCACTACCATACATAATATAGTTTTCAGCGATATAGCCGTGATGACCCATAATACCAAATCCTACAGAGCGATTTAATCTGTTTGCCTTAGCAACAGCTGGCACATGTTTAATATCTGTTTGATTTGAAACAGAGTTCATCACGTCCATTGCACCAAATACAGTTTCTTTGATGGTGTTATGTTTCATCATATTACCCATATGACCACTTGCTAGGTTACATGAAATATCCATACCAATATCATCGTTATTTGCACCATAATCACCATAGTGTGAAGTGATGGTTGGCTGTAATATTTCTGTACATAGGTTTGAGAACTTCACAGGCATATCTAGTGGATTTGCCTTATTGACGTTATCTGAAAACATAATATAAGGGTAACCAGATTCACCTTGAAGTTGTGCAATCATATCTAAGATCTTTCTAGGGTTTACTTTACGTTTTCTAACCAATGGATTATCCGCTAAAACATCATACCAGTGATCCATATCAATAGAAATATCAGCAAAGTCTTTACCGTATTGTTCAAATACGGTATGTGGGTAGAATAACCACATATCCTTGTTATCTCTTGCTAGTTCCATAAACTTATCGGGAATAACAACACCCATAGATAAAGTTTTTGCACGAATATCATCATCTGCATTTAATTTCTTAGTGGATAAGAAATCTTCAATGTCAGCATGAAAGACGTTTAAATACACTGCGCCAGCACCAGTTCTTTGGCCCATTTGGTCTGCGTATCTAAAGTTGTTGTCAAGTAGTTTTACAACCCCTACAACACCTTTCGAAACGTTAGGAATACCTTTAATGGCCTCACCTTTAGCTCTTAGGTTTGTAAGGTTAATACTTACACCACCACCTACTTTAGATAACTGCATGCTAAACTCTGATATTCTTGAAATATCATTTAGGGAATCTCCTGCTTCAAGTAGGAAACAAGATACAAACTCACCACGTTTAGATTTACCAGTATTAAGTAGTGTTGGTGTTGCCGGTGTAAAGTCTTGACTAATTAACAATCTAATTAGGTTTCTTGCTTTATCAAAATCACCATTAGCGTGATATAGTGCATTCACAGCTAATCTATCTTCATAACGCTCTAAATAGTTTTTACCCGTACGATCTTTTAAGGCATAGTCATTATAGAACTTAAATGCGCCCATATACGTTGGAAATCTAAATTTAGCTGCATATGCAATATCATATACTGTTTTAATTTGTTCCATCGTGTATTTATCTAGAAAAGCTTTTTCATAATAATCATTTTCTACTAAAAACTCTAATTTTTCTTCTAATGAGTGAAAAAACTGAGTACGTTTATTCACCTCATTAAGAAAGTAGCTTTTAGCAGCTGCCTTATCTTTACTAATATCTTTTATCTCACCATTTTCATCGGTGATCTGATTATTTAATACCACCCACTCAGGGATTACATCTCTTTTTTGATCCATTCACTTACTCCTTTTTTCCTTCTTGTTGTCTTAGTAGCCAGTTTTTAACTGCCTCTTTATCTGATTTAAATCCAGAACCTTCAAATTTCAATATCAGTGGAATTTTATATTGAGCCTCGATCTTATCTCCAGCTTTCCCGTAATTTTCACCCCAGTTTTTATTACCTGAGACGGCAACTCCAACTACATGTTCTTTGTATGTATCTAAAAAATCTTTTGTAGTTTCAGGAATTTGACCAAAATTAATACTTCTGGTCACCAAAAATAATTTATCTTTAGGCTCACCTTCATAAAGTTTTATATGAACGGCATCAAAGCCAAGACTAGTAGCAAACCTTTTTGTTTGCCCTGTTAGACTATCAAATATGATGGTCATTAGCATTCCTCCCTAGTGTGTGTATCAATCAGGTATAATAACAAGCTCCTGATTCATATAAGTTTTCTTTAAATCTATAATGCGTTGGTTTGAACTACCACGCCATAATAGATTTAAATTTTTGAGTTGCTGTATAAACGGACCATCAATTAAAATATCTGCCTCTTTTAGAATTTCATTGATGAATGGACATTCTTTTTTCTTTAGCGTCTCATAAGTGTTGCCACTATAGATATTGACATCTAAACCATCTTCATGTGCCATTTTGATTAATTCTAATACAGGCTCTGGTTGTAAGAAGGGTTCTCCACCGCTAATGGTAATACCATGTAGCAGTGGATTTTTCTTCCATTTTTTTCTAATCTCAGTGAGCTCAATGAGTTTACCTTCATCAAGTGCATGTGTTGATGGATTATGGCAACCAGGACATCTTAAATTGCAGCCTTGGGTAAATACAACAAATCTTAAACCAAATCCATCCACAATAGAATCACTAATGAAGTCATTAACGCGTAACTTAAGAGTGGAAGTGTTTGACACGTTCTTCTACTTCCTTTTTCTTAGCGTTATTAAAGCGGTCTAATGTACCTACTAAATAACCTGTAATTCTTCTGATTCTATCAAATGGTGCATCTGGTGTTTCTTTTCGTCCACATTTTGGACATTCTTCATTAATAATACCAACGTATTTACATACGGGATCAAAATCTACTGGGTGGTTAATGGAACCATATCCAATACCTTTTTTAGCCATATATTTAATAATAGCTTCAAAAGCTGGAATATTTTTAGCAGGATCTCCATCAAGTTCAATATAAGATATATGGCCACCATTTGTAAGTGCATGATATGGTGCTTCAATATCTATCTTATGGAAAGCCTCAGTTGGATAATATACGGGTATATGGAATGAGTTGGTATAAAACTCATGATCAGTAATACCTTCTAAGATACCAAAGCGTTTCTTATCCATTTGTACAAAGCGTCCAGATAACCCTTCTGCTGGTGTTGCGATTAAAGAGAAATTTAATTTATATTGACGCGCTTTGGCATCAATTCTATCTCTCATGTGTCCTATGATTTTTAAACCTAGGGCTTGTGATGCAGCATCTTCTCCGTGGTGTTTACCAGTTAATGCTTTTAGTGTTTCTGCAAGTCCAATAAATCCAATTGCTAATGAACCATGTTTAATCACTTCTTCGATGGTGTCATTGCGTCCTAATTTATCAGAATCTATCCATACACCTTGACCCATTAAGAATGGGAAGTTATATACATAAAGTTTCTTTTGGATATCAAAACGTTCTAAGAGTTGCTCAGTCACTAAATCAATGGTTTCATCTAATTGATTAAAGAACTGTGCCTCTGATTTAGAAGTTAGCGCTAGTCTTGGTAAGTTAATAGATGTAAAACTTAAATTACCTCGTCCAGTTACAATTTCTTTTTCAGGGTCATGAATATTTGACATCACACGTGTACGACATCCCATATATGCGATTTCTGTATCTGGATTCCCTTCTTTATAAAACGCTTTATTAAAAGGTGCATCTAAGAATGAAAAGTTAGGGAATAATCTTTTAGCAGATGTTGCCATCGCTTTTTGGAATAAGTCGTAGTTTGGATCGCCTAAATTTAAGTTAACACCTTCTTTTAACTTAAATATTTGAATAGGAAATATTGGTGTTTCACCACTACCTAGTCCTCTAGTAGTTGCATCTAAGATAGATGAAACCACTAATCTACCTTCATGAGATGTATCTGTTCCATAGTTAATGGATGAGAATGGTACTTGAGCACCTGCACGTGAGTGCATGGTGTTTAAGTTATGTACTAAACTTTCCATTGCTTGTTCAGTATCTCTAGTTGTTTCTTTTAAAGCCTCTTTAGTCGTAAATAAAACGACTTTATTAGCGACTTCATTATTGCCCAGTACTTCTAGTAAATGAGGATTAATTTCATCATTTAGAAGTCTTGGTTCAATACCTGTCTTACTTAAAATATCATTTAGAATGGTTTTAGCATCTAAACTAATTTGGAAGATATCAAGTGCTTTAGCTAGATTATTTCTAAAGTGTCTAACATAAGTCTTTTTAACACCGGTTGCCATATCATAATCAAATTTAGGTACAGATTGTCCACCATGTTGATCATTTTGATTTGACTGAATAGCTATACACGCTAGCGCTGCATATGTTTTGATATCTTGTGGTTCTCTTAAACTACCGTGACCGGTTTGGAATCCGTTTGTAAATAGTTTAGTTAGGTCAATTTGACAACAAGTAAGTGTTAAGGTTAAGAAGTCTAAGTCGTGGATATGAATAATACCTTCATCATGTGCTCTAGAGTGTCTAGGGTTTAAAACAAACATTCTATTAAACTCTTTTGCACCTTCACTACCATACTTTAACATCGCACCCATTGGGGTGTCTCCGTTGACGTTTGCATTTTCTCTTTTCAAATCAGAATCTGTTGATTTTGAAAATGCAATGTCATGATAAGTATGCATAAGACGAGTGTTTCTATCTCTTACTTTGTTTCTATCCTCACGGTAAATAATATAAGATTTAGCAACATCCGCATAGTTTAATTCTATGAGTGTACGTTCTACTTCATCTTGTATATCTTCAACGGTTGGAATTTGCTTTTTAAACTTACTATCTACCTTATTTAGTACACCTGTTGTGACCTCATCTGCAAGTTTTGGATCCTTTCCTAGTGCTATAAATGCCTTAGTAACGGCATCGTTAATCTTTTCTGGATTAAATCTTACGATTCTTCCATCTCTTTTCTTTATCTTCTCTAACATGGTTTTATACCCCTTTTCACATATTGTTTAGAGTTACTAATCGTCATCAGGGTATAGCTGTCCATTAAGAAAATAAAACTAGAAACTTAAAGGATTTTGTATTCCCGGATGTTTGAGTATATACATTTTATACAAAGGTAAAGTCATTTGCAACTCTAACAATTATGTAAATGCTTACGGTCGTTTTCATAAAAAAACACCTTGCATTGAAGGTGTTTTTGTGCTTTAAATAATGTAAGAAAATGAATGTAACTACATCAACTTTTTACAGTTGTTTTTAAATACTTTTTACTTGTTACTGTAAAGCCATTAAATAAGAAGTTAGCACTTGGTATGAATGAAAACGTAAGTGCTTCATCTTCAAATTTAAATTTATACTCTGCGAAAAATGGCGTTTCAATGTATAAGATTTTTAGAGTTAATTCGTTATCTTCGTAATTTGGTATGACCCAATGTTTTTGATTAACTACTTTTAAGTCTTTAGCATAATGGCTCATGCCATAAGTTGTTTGATCAAAGTTGTACTCGATTTTATCTGTTAAGCCATTATTAAAATGTAGTAAAAGGTAACCGTGACTAAACTCTAAGGTTTCAATTTCCAGTTTGTTTGATTCTACGTGATACGTTTTATGTAAGTTAAAGTTATTTTCTTTAGGTGCTTCTTTAAAAGTTAACCCTGAAACAAACGCTTCTAATTGACCAGTTTCAATTGCAGGTACTGATTCCCTTGTAAAGTGTTTATAAATCATTGCGTATAAGAATTCATAATCTGTAAACTGTGCAGTTGAAATAAAGGCTAAATCATTAAAGATTACGACAATTTGACCAAATGCTCCATCTGCCCTATAACTTAAGTTAGGTGACACATGGAATTGAAAACCATATTGGTAACCGATTGCTTTAGCATTCGGGTTGCCTACATAGTCTTGCTTTATAGCTTGAGGTGATGTCGCCATATCAAGATATGCTTTAGAGACAAGTTCTTTACCTTGATAGTTTCCGTGATTAAGTAAGAGTTGGCCAAGTTTAATTAATGCATCATTATTTACACTTAAACCATAGCCACCAAAATTAAGCCCTTCTGGTGCTTTTGACCAGTGGAAATTTGTAATATTTAGTGGTTCAAATAGATGTTCTTTTAAGTAATCCTCTATAGTAACTCCTGTGATCTTAGTAAACAGTGCACTTAACATATGTGATGTAGCTGAGTGATATTGATAGTGTGTACCTGGTTTATAAGCCACTTCTTGGCTTAAAAAGTAGGTTCTATAATCACCAGTCTTTAGCATCTCAAAATTATTTTCTTTAACAATACCACTCGTCATGGTAAGGATATGTCTAATGGTTATCTCACTAATTAAAGGATCATAATTTGCTGGTAGTTCATCTTTAAAATAACCAATGATCTTTTCATCTAAATTAATAAGCCCTTTATCATATAACATACCAATTGCTAAAGATGTAAATGATTTTGTGATAGAAAAAACTAACTGTAAACCGTCTTTAAGGTATGGTTCTTTCTTGTAATCAAACAATACTTCATCTTTGTTAGCTACTGTAAAACTAATCATGCTTAACTTTTTGTTATCTTCTACTTCTTTTAAGAAGTTGTAGATTTTCGCTTCTAAATTCATCCTGACATCACCTCATGTAATTAATTATTTATAGATTATCTTCTAAATCTTTTAATTTACTCGTAGTTTTATTATTATAACATTAAACCATTAAAAAAACCTTCATTTTATGAAGGTTTTAAGTTGATTCTATATTATTAATTAAACATCTATGATGGTTGTACTATCCGCTTTTAATGCTTTTAGGTGTACATAGTAGTTATGCATAGATAACATGATATAAGGCATTGCATAAAGTAAGTAAATACCAAATGTAATCATCCCTAATAGGATGTGACCGATAAATGAAAGTCCAAAAATGAATAAATCCATCTTATAACCTTCTGTTAGTTTCCCACTTTCTTTAATTGCATCAAATATATCCATATCTTTGTTTTCACTCATAATAAAGATAGCTTGACCATATTTAAGTGCTACATAAATACCTGGAATAATAAGTAAGAACATGCCCACCATGACTGCAATACTTACAATTAATCCAACAACAAATATTTTAAGTCCATGTTCAATGTCCTTAAAATAATTAAAGAGTGGTTCAAGTTGTACATCTTCTTTATTCAGTACATCTTTACCAATAACAAATAATCCAGCAGTTAAGATAGGTCCTACAATGAACCCAACAACTGGTATCCCGCTTAATACACCTACTACAATAATGGCTACTAAAAACATCAATCTTTTACCAACTAATGCTTCTTTAGCCTCCATTTTAATTGCACTTCTATTCATTTTTTATACCCCCTTGTATAAATGAATCCACCTATATTATATTACAATTGTAAATTTTGTATATTCATTTTCAACTGACTCAACACTAATGTGTCCATGGTATTTATTAACAATGTGTTTTACTATTGCAAGTCCTAGTCCAGTACCCGGTTCTTTTCTTGCTTCATTCACACGGTAAAACCTTTCAAATACTCTGTCTTGATCTTTAAATGGAATTCCTAATCCAGTGTCTTCAATAATGAAGACTATCTGGTTTAGATTTCTTTTTAAGTCGATTTTAATCGTACCGTGTTCTTTGTTATATTTAATGGCGTTTTCTATCATGTTTTTAAATAGTTTTGTTATATCTATTTTATCGCCTTCAAATGAGATGTCATCGATATTAAGTTCTACTTTAATCGATTTTTCTTGAATTGATTTATGGTAATAATCTAGTGTATCTAATAACATTTTCTTTAAATCAATGGTTTCAATTGGTCCATCAACAAACGTTTCTAAACGGCTTAGCATAAGCATATCATCAACAAAGCCTTTCATGTAGTCTGCTAGCTCCACCATCTTAGTAGATACTTCCTTAGCTTCACTACCTGTAATGATTTCATGCTGAATTAATTCAGCATAACCACGTAACACCGTAATCGGTGTTTTAAGTTCGTGCCCTGCATAACTAAAGAAATCTTTTTTAACGTTTTGAAGTTGAACTTGATCGGTTAAGTCTTCAATAATGACTAAAACAAAGTTTTCTTTACTTTGTTCGGTTGAAATGGTGTTAACATTTAAGTTCTTGTGTCCTATTTTATAGTTTTGTTTCTCATGTGATTTGGATTCAAATGTTTTTAGGATTTGTTCTTTGATGACGGTATGTCTAATACGGTTCATAAATAATCTATCTTTAGTATCCACTATATGCAGAAGGTTTACTGCAGTGTCATTGGCATAGATGATTTCTTTTAAGTGGTTAATTAAAATAATTCCTTGACCAGCAAAACTAGACATAAATAGCATTTGATCTTCTTTTGCTTTTAATTCATGGTTTAGTCTATCAAGTTCTTTGACTAAAAAGTCTCTGTCGACTGCTTGTTTATTAATATCATATCTTGCAAAATATGCTTTATATTCAAAATATAAGGCAATAACTAATATTTCTCCGGTTGCTAGAAATATTAGATATACAAATATATTAGACATTTCTGGATGAAGTATCTGGTTTACAATAAAAAACAAGGTTAATAAAATACCTACATATATACCTAAACGTATAAATATTTTTTTATTTAAATCCATAGTACTTTTCCTTTTTATAGACTATAACCGATACCACGTATCGTTTTAATTTCTATATTTGCACCTTTTAATTTATCTCTTAATGATTTAATATGCATGTCTAAGGTTCTCGTCTCAATTGAGACATCCATTTGCCATATTTCATTAAAGAGTGTTTCTTTGGTTACGACTTTACCGTCATTTTTCATGATAAGATAAAGTATATCAAACTCTTTAGTCGTAAGGGCAACTTCATCATTACCTACAAAACATTTATATTTTTCTTTATCAATGGTGACATTACCTTTAGTAATAATGCTACGCGCACCTGATTTTCTTAAGTGGGCATTCATTCTAGCGGTTAACTCTAAAATACCAAATGGTTTAGACATATAGTCATCAGCTCCCAAATCAAGGGCTTTTACTTTATCCATTTCGGTATCAAGTGCAGATAGCATAATCACAGGTAGTTCTTTGTAAAACTCTCTTAATTTAGCGAGTACTTCTAGACCAGACATATCTGGTAGAAGTACATCTAAGAGTACTAAGTCTGGTGCTTTTTTTCTAACAGCTTCTAAAAAGTCATTACCTTTCATAAAGCCTTGTTGTTCATACCCGGCATTTATAATTGTCTTTTGGATGATATATGATATTTGCATATCATCTTCTAAAAAATATATTAACATAAGTTTATAAGCCCTTTCTTAAAACAATGGCGTTTTCTTGTGTTCACCTGTAATCATAAATATGGTCCACTCTGCTAAGTTCACTGCGTGATCCGCTACACGTTCCATGTATTTAGCAACCATAATCACAGATACTGCATATTGTGAATCAATGGAGTCATTTTTAATTTGTTCTGTTACAGATGCCATAACATCGTTAAACTGAGCATCTACAATATCATCATCTTCAATGACTTGTCTTGCTAACTTAACGTCTTGTTTAACAAAGGCATTAATTGCATTTAATACCATTTGGTAGGCTGCTTCACTCATAATCGTTGTTTTTGGTAAAAGTCTTTGGTTTTTTAAGTCCCCAATATGTATAGTTTGTTCTGCAATATCGGTTGCATGATCCCCAATACGCTCAAGGTCTGTAACTAACTTTAAGATACCAGTAACAACTCTTAGGTCTTGAGCGTAAGGTTGTTCTTTCCAAATGACTCTTAAAGCAGCCTTTGAAATATCTTCTTCAAGCTGATCAACTTGATCATCAGCTTTCATTAAACTTTCAGCTTTTTTTAAATTATTAGTTTTAAAGGCTAAAAAAGACTCATTAATATTATTTAATACAAGGTCCGCCATCGTTACGACTTCACCTTTTAATTCTTCGATTGCTTTTAATAAAGATGCTCTTAATGCTGACATAGATATTCCTTTCTTAGATTAACCGAATTTACCGGTAATATAATCTTCTGTTTGTGAGTGTTTTGGATTAGTAAATATTTTGTTTGTTTCATCAAACTCAATAAGTTCACCCATATAAAAGAATGCAGTTTTATCAGATATTCTGGCTGCTTGTTGCATATTATGCGTAACTATAACTATAGTATACTCTTTTTTGAGTTCTAAAATCAATTCTTCTATTTTAACAGTAGCTATAGGATCAAGTGCCGATGTTGGTTCATCCATCAAAATAACTTCAGGTTTCATTGCTAATGCTCTAGCTATACATAGTCTTTGTTGTTGTCCACCAGATAAGGCAAGTGCCGAATCATGAAGACGGTCAGAAACTTCATCGTATAACGCAGCTTCTTTAAGAGAGTTTTCAACTATCTTATCTAATATGTCACGTTTTTTAACACCTTGACATCTAGGGCCATATGCAATGTTATCATAAATACTCATAGGAAACGGATTAGGTGATTGGAAGACCATACCTACATTCTTTCTTAATCCATAAATATCTATATGTTTATCATAGATATTTTGGTTATGATAACGAACTTCACCTTCAATTTTTACATTTTCAATTAAATCGTTCATACGATTTAATGTTCTTAAGAAGGTTGATTTACCACAACCAGATGGACCAATTAAAGCAACTATTTCTTTAGAACCAATTTCTATATTAATATTTTTTAAAGCTTGTTTTTCACCATATGACAAATTTAGGTTTTGAACTTCAAATGTTTTAATTTCGTTTTTCATCAAACTGTCCTTCCATTTCTTCTCATAAATCGTTTAGATAAAAACTTCACTAGTAGATTTAACATAAGTACCATCATTAATATAATGAGGGCAACCGTATTAGATAGTGCAACGTTTGCAGGTTCATCTGACATCATCGTTAAGATATGTACTGCAAGTGATGTTGAACTACTTGTAAGTGATACATCATCTTTAATGGTTGCACCAATTGCAAAGACAAGTGCTGCCGATTCACCAATGATTCTACCAATTGCAAGTAGTGTTGCTGTTAATATACCTGAAAATGCGCTTGGTAGGACAACCTTGAAAGTTGTTTGTGTTTCATTTGCACCAAGTGCAAGGGAAGCAAATCTATAATCCATAGGTACCACTTTAAGTGATTCTTCTGTGGTTCTAATAATTACTGGTAAGACAATAACCGCTAGAGTTAACGCACCAGATATTAGGTTACCACCGGTTGCACTTGTAAGTGAAATCGTAATTGGTACAAAGAGTGCCAACCCCATAAGACCATAAATAATAGATGGTACACCAGTAAGTGTTTCAATAAATGTTCTAAGTCTCTTATTAAACCAATTATCACTCGCATACTCATTTAAGTATATAGATGCACCTATACCAATAGGTAGTGCAAATACTAAGGTTAATCCGATAAGTACTAAAGTTGTAATAATAGATCCTCGAATACCACCACCTGGAGTTTGAAATTCAAACTCTCTAATACTATCCACCATATCCAATATACTTATCATATTTTCTGCACCTTGAATAGAGAGTGCAGAAGGTTGATTCGTAAATGCAATTCTTACAACAGCATATTTATCTTTAAGTTCGAGTTCACCTTGACCAACACCTTTATTCACCATATGAAGTAATGGTGAATCTTTGTGTACATAATCAATAAAGATTACATTTTTACCTAATAGGTCTATATCATCTCTTAGTGCAATACCCCATTTTGTAGAATAATACACATCCTCTTCTAACTCAAAATCAATGGTGTAGTTACCCACACTGTAATCTTCTTTTAATTCCGTAACATAAGTTACAGATTCATAGTTATTTAAGATTAAGTCCATATTAAGTAGTGGAATACCTTGGATAAATACATTAACCACTATTAACATCAATACAGCAAAACTTAACAATGCTCCGCCATAAGTTAATATATTTCTAATGACATCTTTATATCGAAATTTAGGTTTATTTAACATCGATGTTACCCACCTTTTTCTTTATAAAGTTTAGGATGGCATTCGTTAATAGAATAATAACCATTAAAATAATACCCACGGAAAAACGAATATCATAATCAATACCGGTTGTTTCCTTCATACCTTCTAACATGATAGAAGTTAATGTAGAAGTTGTATCTAAAATATCAAATGAAAAACCACTTTTTCTACCACCAGCAACTAAAGATACTGCAGTCGCCTCACCTAGTGCTCGACCAATACCTAAAATTGCTGATGCAAATATACCGGATTTTGCTGCAGTTAAAACCACTTTAAAATTGGTTTGAGATTTGGTTGCACCAAGTGCAAGGGATGCATTAACAATCTTTTGATTCACACTACGAATTGCCACCTCAGAAATAGAAGCAATTGTCGGTATTGTCATAATTGCTAAAACTAAAATAGTAGCTAGCATGGAGTTACCACCTTTAGATTGGTAACCAAAAGCTGCCGATAAATTATATACAAAAGGTTTAATGATTGTAGCACCAAATAAACCAAAAATGATCGATGGTATCGATGCTAAAATTTCAATGATTGTTCTAAATGTTTCTGATAGTTTTTTTGGTGCGACTCTCGCAATAAAAAGGGCAGTCATTACACCAATTGGTAAAGATATTAATAAAGAAAGTAATGCAATAAAAATTGTTGACACAATAATAAATCCGATACTATACAAGTTGGACTGGAAAGCAGTACCTGTAAGCCATGTATCACCGGTAATAAATCTGAAGAAATCTACACGCCCTAAGCCTTGATTATACGTGACAAAAGGGGTTATCCCCTTAACGATAATGACCCCTACGATGATAAAAATAAATGAGGCTGAGGCGATTGTAAATGCATACAATACGCCTCTAACCATTTTATCTATTAATTTATTATGGTGTTTTATATTATTTGATATATCCGTCATATAACCCATCCTTACTTGAACACATAACCTATGCTTGGGCTTCTAAGATTGCACCCCAAGTTTTATAAGTGCCATTGTAAATACCTTTTAGTTGTTCAGCAGTAATGTTAGACACTGGATTGTTTTTATGTACAATCGCAACAATTGCGTCCCACGCTAATTGTCCCGTATGTTCGACATCTGAACCTGCAATTTCACTTGCTGTAAACGGTCTTGATGAGAATCCAACATCTTTACCTACTGATGTATCTTTTACTGCTGGATCCCAAGTTCTTTTGAATGCATCACCAGAACCTGTGTGATCATGTTCAGCAATAAAGTTACCAGCTTTAGGTTTAAATGCGTTTGTAAGTGCTTCTGCTACTTTTTGGATAGAGTCAGATCCACCAAATCTTACAGTAACGCCTGAGTTATCTTGATTTGTAATTGGATGATTTGCTTTAATGTCATCCCATGTTTGTGTTGCAGGTAGTGCAATGGCACCACTGTTATTAATAATATCTGCTGCATCCGTTGTACCTAAGAATGCAACAAAAGCTTCTACTAACTGTTCAACAGTTTCTGATGCATAATCACCGCTTGCTCTTGTCATATACATAAATGGTCTTTTTAATCCATAAGTATCATTTAATACATTTGGAACCGTTGGTTTTACACCTTCGAAATTTAAGCCTTTAATTTGGTTATTTAGTGTAGATAATGAAATATAACCAATACCATATTCATCTGTTTGCATGGATGTAAATATTTGAGTGTTATCTTGTGTAACAAACCCTTGCACTAATAATGAGTCGTTTGCAGATGCTTCTTTAAACCCAATACCTTCCATAAATCCAGCACGCGTTCCAGAAGTTGTATCTCTTGTATAAACTACGATATTAGCATCTTCTTTAAACCCATCATTTGATGGTCCACATGCTACAAGTAATACTGATAAAACTATAACTGATAAGATTGAAAAAGTTTTTTTCATGTTATCTCCTTAGATTTAAATTTTCTACCCTAATTATAGACTTTTAAAATGGATAGAAAAACCAAATGATGTAAGGAGATTGTAAAGATTTTGTAAAGTTATTTTTTAATACGTTTACTCATAATTGTTGAAGATAGTACAAGTAGTCCTATACCTAATACAATGCATCCTATCATAATAGCAATCATTGGTACGTCTATACCTAGTATACCTAACTCATTAAACCCATACACTTTTTTAAGTTCCATCATCACTTCATTATATTGTTCCAGTGATTCAAACTTGTTTGGATCAAACAAATCAAATGCTTGTGTCATCACAACACGCTTTAACAAAATATTCATATGTGTAAATGGTACAAGGCTAGCAACCTTTGTCATAAACTCTGGTAACACAAATAGTGGCATATAAATACCTGATGTAAACCCGATTAATGTACCAAACACACCAGATACTGCGCCAAATGCATTCACTGATTTTATTAATGATGTAATAAATATCATGATTGCAGTAGAGATAAATGAAAACAATACAACAAGTAAGATACTTTGAATATAAATCATGAATGCTAAATGTTCACCGGTTGAAATACCCATAATTAAAAAGGCAGCAACTGTTAGTAGTATTGAGATAATAACTGTAATAACAAATGAAGATAGATAGTAAGCTAGTATGACTTTATAACGTTTTACTGGTGTGACTAGAAAACTATCAATTTGACGATACTCAAAGTCATTAATGATGTTACCCAAATTACCTAATGGAATAGATACGCTATTAATTACAATTAATCCAGGGATTAATTGTGAGTACACTAAGAATGTAATTTGGTTATCTGTTAAGATACCTTCTAATCCATCCGGTCTTAAGTTATTACCTAAAAATAGGATATATAATCCAAGTAAGATAATAACTGATAGGAATGAGAAAAAGACTGCTGTTTTATCTCTTAAATAGGCTTTGATGTTACGATTTACTAACGATATTGTACTATACATTTTGTTCACCTACTACATTGACAAACACATCATCTAATGTACCCTTTACAACTTCAAATGTTTTAATGTTTTCTTTAATATCTGTAATTAAGTCCAGTGTATCTTGAGTATCCTTAATCTCAATGTAATATTGATCAGCAATGAGTTCATATACTCTTTTTTGTTTATCTAAATAGTTAATCAGTAACACTTTATCTTTAGGTACAACTCTAAAGTAGTCCTTAGAATACTTATCCTTTAACTCCGATGGTGAACCATGTACAACAATATTTCCCTTATGGATAACGACAATATGATCTGCATTGGCAGCTTCTTCCATGTAGTGTGTTGTTAAAAATACTGTGATACCATCATGTTTTCTTAAATCATTAATTACACGCCAAATCACTTGGCGTGTTTCAGGGTCAAGCCCTGTTGTTGGTTCATCTAATATAAGTAGTTCCGGATTAGAAAATAATGCTCTGGCAATTTCTACTCTTCTTTTTTGCCCACCAGATAAGGTTTTAAATCTTTGGTTTTCAATTTCAATTAAATTAAGTTTTTCCGCTAAAATTTCATATCTAGCTAAAACTTCTTTTTTTGAACTTAAATATAAAGCGCCTCTATTAAGTAAATTTTCCTTAACTGTAAGTGTTCCGTCTAATACGTTATCTTGAAAGACGACACCGATATGATTTCTAATGTAGTTTTCATCCTTCTTACCATTTAAAAGGACTTCACCTCCATCTTTTTCAAGTAGTGTGATAATCATTCGAATAGTTGTAGACTTTCCTGCACCATTTTGACCTAAAAAGGCATACAATTCACCTTTTCTTACATAAAAAGAAATATTGTTAACGGCAGTTAGGTCACCATATTTCTTGTGTAGATTATTGACTTCTAATATTTTTTCCATGTATTCCTTTTCCCTTTTCTAAAACAATTTATTTATTTTCTTTGGATGTACATAAACTTCTATTTCTTCTTTTAATGTCTTAACTATAATTTCACCCGTTGGACCCGCTTCACCATCTACATTCCAAATATATTTTCCTGGTAAAGTGATTTTTGCATAATCTGTGGTGATATGTATATCATTGTGGAAATATCTTCCTTTAAACAAATAAAACCAAATGATTTTCATCCATGAAAATACATGGTTTCTTGTAAAGATACGAATATTTACTTTACCATCATTAAACTTCGTATCTTTTGTAAATTTACTAATATTAAATCCCCCTACTCTAGAACCAGACGCGATTAATATAAGAAAGGCTTTTCTATTAATTTTTAAGTTACTAGTCTCTAGACATAGATCCATATGATACTTATTTAATAAATCCCTTTTAGCATTCATCAAGTAACCAATAGAACCTAGCTTTTTTAACCTGACTCTATCAATGTCATAACTTACATTAGAAAACTTACCTGCTGCTGCAGCATACACAAAGTATTCATTGTTTAAGCAATATACGTCACTATATCTATAATGATTAGTTTTTAAAAGTGCTAAATTAAAATCTAAGTCTTTACCTAAGCCTAGCATCGTCGCATAGTCGTTGGTTGTACCAAATGGTAAAACTAAAAGTTTTGGTCGCTTATGTTTTTCTATACTCATAAGACCATTAATGACTGAATGAATTGTACCATCGCCACCAGCGATGGTGAGTACATCATAATTTGACGCTAGTCTTTCAATGTCATGTGCTACTTTATCCGTTACCCTAACATCATATATATCATAATTAAAGTTGTTTAATTTAAAAAATGTTTTGATTTTACCAAAACTTTGCATAAACTTTCCATTACCTGAAGATACGTTGTATATTAGCAATATGTTCATAATCATTTCCCCTGAGGACCTTATAGTTCCATTATATAATATTATTATGATAAGATTAATTAAACGAGGTAAAAAAATGAGAACAATACATGCAATCAGTCAAGACCCTTACTTTAATTTGGCTTGGGAAGAATATATATTTAAACACATCCATAAAGATGAGGATATTTTTTTGTTGTGGCAAAACGCACCATCTATCGTACTTGGAAGAAATCAAAATGTATTTGAAGAAGTCTATTTAGACTATATTGTTAAAAACCATATACCCCTAATACGCAGAAACTCTGGTGGTGGTACAGTCTATCATGATCTAGGTAATATCAATTTTAGTTTTATGACAAGTGCTAAAAGCACAATCAATAATTATAAGTTGATGACAGAAAAGATTACAAAAGCCCTAAATAAGTTAGGTATTCCTGTTGAATTCATTGAAAAGTCAGACTTAAAAATTAATGGACTAAAGGTCAGTGGAAATTCTCAGTTCGTCTTTAAAGATAAACTACTGCATCACGGCACACTCCTTTTTAATTCTAATTTAGATACACTAAATAGTGTAATTAAACCTAAGCATGATGCAATCGATAGTATTGGTGTGAAGTCCAATCGTTCTTTAGTCACCAATTTAAAAGATTATACAACACTTTCTATAGAGGAAATGAAATCTTATTTATTAAAAGAAATAAGTGGTGAAAGTGAAGTGTTAGAATTATCTTCAAAAGATATAAAGAAAATTGAAATGCTTAAAGAAGAACGCTATTTATCATTTAACTGGAATTACGGACAATCTCCAAAATCCACAATTGTTAAGTCTTTGGGGGACTACAGTATTAAATTGACTGTGAGTTTTGGTCATGTTGAGGACTGTATTATTATGCATAATGATACGGTTGCACTTTCTTTATCATCTAGTTTAGTTGGGGAAAGACTTTTCCCAACCGACTTAAGTTTCTTAAAGAAAAAAGCACCTGAAGTATATCAGATGCTTTTTGAGTAAGTTATTATGATAAATCGCCTAATAAAGGTACTACCACTTTTTCAAATTGACCAATAATTGGTCCTAATAAGAATGCTGATACTAATGTAAACCAGCCGATTTGAATAAAGTCATTTGCAATAAATGCTAATGTAACAGCAATTGTAATCATGACTGCTTCAATTGCAACTTTTGCAACCCATGTCTTTTTAATGAAGTTCTTCAAGTGAACTAAAAATACTTCTGATGGTGCAAGTGGCATTGTTTTGTTTGTAATAATAATGGATAAACTAAATCCTAATAAGATTAATCCTACAAACGCCATACCTGCATTAAACCACATATCATGGCCGGCTGCACTATAGTGTATTAATACATATTTAAACCATAAATCCATTAATGATCCAAATCCAAATACAATAATTAATGACCAGAATACATAAGGCTTTCTAATAATTGCAAAGTTTATTAAAACCCATACAAGACCAAATAGAATCGATGACATACCGATTGTAAAGAAATCGTTTGGAATTAATTCAGATAAATAGTAGCTAATTGCATCATAAGGGAATGCACCTTGTTCGGTTTTTACAATAAGTGATACAGCAAACGTCATAATTGAGAAACCAACAACATGCGTCATAATTTTTTTAAATAATTTCATAGTTCTTCCTTTAAATAGTATTTTATTTTTTGTTAACATTCTATTATACTAAAAAATATATAAATACCAACATAAAAATAAAACTTGGTGATTTCCCCACAATATGAGGGATACACCAAGTTTTTATTTTATAAATTATATTAAGTATTAAATATGGATTGCTTTATCAATTGCACCGTGTGCAGCTTCTTTAGTTAATTCAGAAAGTGTTGGGTGTGGGTGAACTGCATGAGCGATTTCATGTGCAGTAGCCTCAGATGTCATAGCAACAGCATATTCAGAAATTAATTCTGTAGCATTATATGCATAAATATGTGCACCAAGAACTTCTAAGTATTTTTTATCCACGATTAATTTAACAAAACCTTCTTTTTCACCATCTGCTACAGCTTTACCAATTGCAGCAATAGGTACTTTAGATACTTTATAATCTAATCCTCTCGCTTTAGCTTCTCTTTCAGTTAAGCCAATCGCTGCAATTTCTGGGAAACCATAAATTGCTGAAGGGATTTGATCATAGTTCATCTTAGCGTGACCTATTTTTAGGATATGTTGAACAGCTGTGATACCTTCATGTTCTGCAACGTGTGCTAACATGAATTTACCGTTAACGTCTCCAATAGCGTAAACACCAGGAACATTGGTTTGTAGGTATTCATTTGTTTTAATGTTTGCGCGGTCCATTTCTAATCCTAAATGCTCTAAGCCTTTAGAATTTGCACGTGTACCAACTGACATTAAAATTAAGTCACCTTCAATAGTAGTTTCTTTACCATCTAATCTATAAGTTACTTTATGGTCATCAACCTTTTTAACTTCTGCTTTAGTTAGAATTTCGATACCGTCACGTTTTAGTGTTTTAGTATATGCTGTACGGATATCATCATCCATAGTTGGTAAGATACCATCCATCATTTCAATGATAGTTACTTTAGAACCAAATGAATTAAATACTGTTGCAAACTCAACACCAATAACACCACCACCTACGATAACGATGGATTTTGGATAGTTCTTAACATTTAATAATTCACGGCTTGTTACAACAATACCTTTTTCATACGCTTCTTTAACACCAGGAATTGGTGGCACTACAGCAGATGAACCGGTTGCGATAATAACATTTTTAGTTTTTAGTGATTCGCCGTTTACGACAACTTCATTTGCTGATCTAATATCACCAAATCCGTTATAAACGTCTACACCATTTTTCTTTAATAAGAATGCGACACCATTAGTTAATTGCTTAACAACGCCATCTTTTCTAGATACAATTTTTGACCAGTCAAAACCAACTTCACCTGATGTAGATACACCATAGTCCATTGATTTTTTAACTGTGTTAAATACTTTAGCAGATTTTAAGAATGTTTTAGTTGGAATACAACCGTGGTTTAAACAAATACCACCAACAACCTCTTTTTCTACAAGTGCGACTTTTGCACCATATTGTGCAGCTTTAATCGCAGCTACGTAACCGCCGGGACCTCCACCAACAATTATTATTTCATATTCTTTTGACATTTTGGAGTTCCTTTCTTAGCTTAATAACAATAATGTAGGGTTCGTTAATAACTCTTTTACTCTCATTAAGAATCTACCACCGTCTGCACCATCAATGATTCTATGATCAACAGCTAATGATAATGGTAATGTATGTGCAATCTTAATTTCATTGCCTACAACCCAAGGTTTTCTATCAATCTTACCAATACCTAAGATTGCTAATTCTGGGTAGTTAATTACAGGTGTTCCAAATGCAATACCTGCTGAACCAAAGTTAGTGATTGTAAATGTTCCACCAGTTTGTTGATCCATTGAAATCTTTCTTGCAATTGTATCATCAGCAAGTGTACGAATTTGCGTAGCAAGTTCAAATACACTTAATCTATCTGCATTCTTGATGTTTGGAACAATTAAACCGTCTGGTGTATCAACAGCCATACCTAGGTTAATGAATTTTTTAATATACACTTCATCTGTATCATGGTTAAATGATGCATTGAACATTGGGAATTCTTTTAATGCAATTAATACTGCTTTAGCAATAAATGACATGTAAGTTAATTTAATACCCTTAGATTCAGCTAAACCTTTAGCTTCATTTCTAAAGTTAACTAATGCATCTACATTAATTTCATCCATTAATACTGTTTCAGGAATAATAGATTTAGAACGTGTCATTGCATTAGATACTGCTTTACGTAAACGTGTGATCTTAACAACTTCAACATCACCTTGTGGTTTACCTTGAGCAGCAAAACTTGGAGCAACTGAAGTAGATGCTTGTGCTGGAGCTTGTGCTTGTTGAACTGGTGCTTGAGCGTTAGCTGGTGCTTTAGAGTTTTGAACATCATCTTTCATAACTCTACCTTGTTCACCACTACCTTTAATAGTTGCAATATCAACACCTAAATCACTTGCTAATTTACGAGCAACTGGAGATGCTAATACTTTACCAGTAGTTGCAACTACATGAACTTCTTCAGAACCACCAATGATATCATCAGATACTTCAATTTCACCAACAACACCTGCACCCTTTTTAGGTTCAGATACTGGAGCTTCGGCTGGAGCAGTTTGTGCTAATGTAGCACCCTTTTCTCCAATTAATACAACTGTTTCGCCTACGTGAATCACTTCACCTTCAGCTTTACCTAATTTAAGAATTGTTCCATCTACTGGTGATGGTAATTCAGCGTTAACTTTATCTGTTTCAACAACAACTAATGTTTCGCCTTCTTTTACTTTATCACCAACTTTGAAGTTCCATTGTAGAATTGTTCCTTCATGGATACCTTCTCCGATGTCAGCAAATTTAAAATCATAGATATCTGCACTTGCAGCTTGAGGTGCTGCAGCTGGTGCTGGAGTTGGAGCTGATGCTTGAGCAGGCGCTGGAGCAGCAGCAGGTGTACCTGAGCCGTCATCGATTGTAACAATAACTTGCCCAACGTGAATTTCTTCACCTTCTTTAGCACCTAATGAAACGATTGTTCCATCAACTGGAGATGGTAATTCAGCGTTCACTTTGTCTGTTTCAACAATTACTAACGTTTCGCCTTCTTTTACTTTATCTCCAACTTTAAAATTCCATTGTAAGACGGTACCTTCATGGATACCTTCGCCGATGTCGGCAAATTTAAATTCATACATATGTCGTACCTCCTTATGGTCTTGCTTTAGCTAATTTTCTAATGTAGGCAGCAATCTTTTCAGGTTGTGGGAAGTGATAATGTTCGCCTCTAGCTAAAGGTACTGTAATATCAAATCCTGTAAAACGTACTGGAGCAGCTTCTAAATGGAAGAATGCTTTTTCATTAACCATTGTAATAAGTTCTGCAGCTGGACCATAAGATTTAACAGCTTCTGTAACAACCATGAATTTACCTGTTTTCTTAACAGAGTTTAAAATAGTTTCTTCATCAATTGGAGAAATAGTTCTTAAGTCGATAATTTCAACAGAAATACCTTCTGCTTCAACTAACTTAACAGCTTTTTCAACTTCACGTACGATAGAACCCCATGCAACAACAGTCATATCTGTACCTTGTTTAGCAACTTTAGCTTTACCAATTGGAATTTCATACATTTCTGCAGGAACTTCTTGTTTACCAGCTCTATATATTCTCTTAGGTTCTAAGAAAACTACTGGATCTGGATCATTGATTGCAGCTAATAGTAAACCTTTTGCATCATACGGTGTAGAAGGTGTTACTACTTTTAAACCTGGAATTGAACCAAATAAAACTTCTAATGCCTCTGAGTGGTGTTCTAATGCACGGATACCACCACCGTGTGGTAAACGTAATACCATTGGAACAGTAAATTGTCCACGGCTTCTGTTACGCATACGTGCAGCGTGTGTAACTAAATCTGTATAACCTGGGAAAACAAACCCGTCAAATTGAATTTCAGCGATTGGTTTAAGACCGTTAATTGCCATACCTACTGCAGAACCTACGATTGCAGATTCAGCAATTGGAGTGTCAAATACTCTTGTTTCACCATATTTCTTTTGAAGGCCAGCTGTGACACGGAATACCCCACCTTCAAAACCAGCGTCTTCACCAAATACAACGATAGACTCATCTTTTTCCATTGCTTGGTCAATTGCTTGATTAATTGCTTCTAATAGTGTGATGATTGCCATATTACTTTACTCCTTCCATATACTTTTTATGTTCTTCGTATTGTTCTTTTAATTGAGGAGTCATTTCTGCATATGTATGTTCGAAGATTTCGATTAATTCAACATTTGCACCATAACTTTCAACTTTCTTGAATGTATCATTGATTTCTGCTAAAACTTCTTCTTCTAATTTCTTATCTTCTTCTTCAGACCAATAGCCTTTATTGATTAAGTATGTCTTAAATCTTGCAATTGGATCTTTCTTTGCCCATTCATTTTCTTCTTCTTTAGTTCTATAGATTGAAGGGTCATCAGAAGTTGTATGTGGCCCCATGCGGTATGTAAATGCTTCAATTAAAGTTGGACCTTCACCTTTTCTAGCACGATCCATTGCTTCTTTACTTGCAACATACATAGCTAACATATCGTTACCATCGACTTGGATGTAAGGAATACCGAATGCCACACCCTTTTGAGCAAGCGTTTCTGAGTTAGAAGCTTTTCTAACTGGTGTTGAAATTGCCCATTGGTTGTTTTGAATAACAGCAACAACTGGAGCTTTAAATGATGCAGCAAAGTTTAATCCTTCATAGAATTCACCATGCGCTGTACCACCATCGCCGATTGTGAATGCTGTTACTTCATTAGTCTTTCTAATTTTTGACGCCATTGCTAAACCAGCAGCAATATTTGATTGTGAACCAATAATAATATTTGTTGGTAAGATTTTCACGCCTTCAGGTTTGATTGAACCTCTTTCGTTACCATACCAGTATAAGAACACGTTTTCTAGTTTATCGCCACGATATAGTAAAGTGTTTAACTCTCTATACATTGGTGAGTTCCAGTCTTGTGGTTCCATTGCAGCAGCCATACCAATTTGTGCTGCTTCTTGACCCATGTTTGGTGCATAGGTTAACATACGACCTTGTCTTTGGTATTGTAATGCTTTAATATCAGCATTACGACCTAAAACTGCAGTCTTATACATTTTTAACAATGTCTCTTTCGGTAATTTTGGTTCCATCTTTTCGTTTACCACTTTACCGTTTTGATCTAGTATTTGAAATTGCTTATCTTTTGAAGCATCATATTTCTTTGCGATCATAACTTCCTCCTAATTAAAAAGTTTTTATCATACCTTGATTATATAATAAAAAAGCCTAATCACATTGAAAAAGGCTTTTAAAAAACTTACGCTGTTAACCGATTGTGTATTTCTTCCACACATTTTGGTATTTATACAACATTTGATGAACTTTTTTAATTCTCTTTAACGATGATTTTATTTAAAATCGTCTTAATGTTCAAGAATTCTCCGATTGCGCCCCACACAAATCCATTACGTAAATCATTACTTGCTAAACCAAACCCTTCTAAGTCGATTTGGTAGCCATATTTCCTAACAAATAAGTCCATATACACAATTAAAGTTCTTGTATTACCTTCTCTAAGTGGATGGACCACCCAAAGATCGACTATAAACTTACATAAATGGTCAATAAACTCTGATTTTGTTACAAATTTCCATGGATAGCCTTGGTATTTTAAATCTATTTGTTTAAGTTCTTTTTCAATTGTTCTAAAGTCTGCAAATTCAACTAAACCATCACCTAAGATAAATTCTGAGGTTGTCATATTTACAGTTCTAATTTGTCCAGCCCATGGAAAAACATTCTCAAATAGTAGTTTATGCAACTCTAAAAAATCAAACGCACTCTCCATTTTTGGTGGATTTTTAAGGATATTTAGCATTGCAAGGCCAAATTGGTTAGCTGTATAAGTCTTTAATAGTGCTTTATCCCTTATACCCATGACATTTACATGGGTATTAGTACCTTTATAAAAATATGGATCACTCATTGTATTTTCCTACTTAATGCAAAGACTGCAGTATCTAGATCTATAAGGTTCTTAGCATAAAGTTTTAAGATATTATTTGCATAATCACTAGGTATACCTCCACCAAAGGCATTATAAGCTACTGCTTTTTCTAGTTCTTTATATGCTTTCTCGTATTGAGGCAGTTTTACTTCAAAAGGAATACCTTCTTCTAGTACTACTTGTCGTAAAAATATATTGATAGCATCAGAAATTCTTAAATTAAAGTTTTTTAATATCTCTTCTGCCTTAGTTTTTGTATCTTCATCAATTCTTACATTGATATATTCATTCTTTTTCATATTATCACCTACCCTATTGTAACACATTTGTTTTACAAAATAAATTATAAAACATTCTAAAATGTTATTTTATTTCTCTTAATATTTAATTAGATATTTCATACACTATTTTTTATCTAGTTATAATAAAAACAAGCCCTCCCATAGATAGGGATGACTTGTTTTACTACAAATTATTTGATTGTTATTTTGTGTTTTCTAAATCATTTTTATTGTCATTCTTACTTTTCTTTTGAATATATACGTATGTTAATGACATCGATATAATTGCAAGTCCGGCAGCTATAAATATTCTAGGATTAATACCGTTTGCCACTAACCAATTTGGAATTCTAATACTGTCATTATAATATCTATTTGTTGTAACAGAAAAGAATGTTGAGTTGATAATGATTAATCCCCCTGCATCTTCCCCTTGATAATTATACGATGCAACAGAAACCGCAGTATATGGTGTTAATTCTTCTATATTATTACTTGTAAATATGATGTACATAGTGTCTTCATTGTATAAAGCTTGATGTATATTAATCTCAGTCAAATCACCCAGATACTTTTCTAATCTATAAACTGCAGTACTATAATCTCTTTCACTTTTGGTTGGTAAACATATTAATACAAACATTATCAAAGTAAATATGCCTACAACCCAATATATTTTTTTACGTTCACTTAATGCTTTCATATCCTATCTCCCCCTTTAATAGTAGATATTTATTTCATTGTATATTATATGCGCACTTAAGTGTAAGAAATTATTCATATAACATGTATGACATTTAATAATTATTTTTTATTTTTATGAAGTATTAAAATTAATTCTCTTAAAGATTTTGCAGCGACTGCATTGGATGCACCACTTGGGTCTAAATATGGTGATAACTCAACAATATCAGCACCTACAATATGGTTTAGTTTTTCAAATTGGTCAAAAGCCCATAATAAGTCTTTATATTGCATACCACCTGGTTCAGGGGTACCTGTACCAGGAAATACTGCTGGATCTAGTACATCTAAGTCGATTGTAATATATACAGGTTTATCTTTGATTTGATCAACAATCTTATCTAGACCTTCAAAATCAAACTTTTGTTGGTGGATGTGTTTCTTAGCCCACTCAAACTCATGCTTGTCACCACTTCTAATACCGAATTGGAATATTTTATGATTTCCTAAGAATTTATGAGCTTGTCTCATAAATGTTGCATGAGATAATTCTCTACCAAAGAATTCTTCGCGTAAATCAGTATGTGCATCTAAATGGATGACGTGTAGGTCATTATATTTTTCATGTAGTGCTTTTAATACTGGATAGGTAATTAAGTGTTCTCCACCAATTACCATTGGTTTTTTACCATCATTAATGACTGTCTTAGTTGCTTCATATACGATATCAAGTGCATCTTCAACTGCACCGATTGGTAAATCTAAATCTCCTGTATCTACAGTCTTAAAATCTTTTAAGTCTGCATCACGGTAAGGTGAGTACCATTCTACCCCAAATGAGTCTACACGTATTGCATTACCTGCAAAACGTGTACCTGGTCTAAAGGATGTTGTTGCATCCATAGGTACTGAATAAATAACTACATCTGCTTCATCATAGCTTGATGTGCATGATTGAAATGATAAATCTACTTTGCTTAATTTCATAAGTCTCCCTCATATTTAAACCACAAGTCTTTATCTACTACTTTAATATATCCATCTTCTGTGTCAGATAATATGGTAGATCCTTGTGTTGTATAAAATTCCAAATCATCTAATATTTCTTGATTAATAATTTCTCCTGGTATTACAAGTGGTATACCTGGAGGATACACCATAATATTTTCTGCAGCTACTTCATTTAAAGCATCTTCTATTTTTACATATTTTTTAGGTGCGTGGTATGCCTCACGTGGTCTAGTATAAGAATCTGGATATGTAAACCTAATCTTATGTGCAATCTTAACATCCTTTTTATATTCAGTTAATCCTTTTAACCCTACAACAAATCTATCAAAATCATTTTGGGTTGTACCAATGGATAAGACTGCTAAAATTAGATGGGTTTCAGCTAACTCCATTTGAATACCAAACTTATCACTTAATATGTTGTATGCTTCAAATCCTGTAATACCTAAGTCAGATACTTTAACCATAATTTTTGTTTCATCATAATTATGGCCTTTTTTATTCATGATATCTTGTTTAGTAATAGCTTTTAAACCAGGTATCTGATTAATTTCATCTCTGGTTTTTTGAGCCATTTGAATTAATTTATCTAATGCTTCTTTACCATGCACTGCGATATGGCTTCTAGATGCATCTATCGATGCCATAAATAGCGATGAAGGTGATGTTGATTGCAAGATATTTAAAGTAGATTGAACTCTACTTGGTTCTATACGGTTACCTTTAATAAGTAAGATAGAAGATTGTGTTAATGATCCTACTGTTTTATGTATACTTCCTGCTGACATATCAGCACCAGCAGCCATAGCACTGATTGGTAATTTATCATTAAAATTAAAGTGTGCACCATGCGCTTCATCGCATAACACTAACATGTCATGCGCATGTGCAATCTTTACAACTTCTTCTAAATTAGAAGTTACCCCAAAATAAGTCAGGTTAATCACAAATACTGCCTTAGCATCTGGATGTTCTGCAATCGTTTCTTTTAACTCTTCAATATCAATCCCATTAGCAATTCCTAATTCACTATCAATATAAGGTTTCATAAAAATAGGCATAGCACCTGATAGGATAAGTCCATTAATCGCAGATTTATGGACATTTCTAGGTATAATAATCTTTTCTTTGGCACGACAAGCTGTCATAATCATTGCCATAATACCTTGTGAGGTACCATTCATTAAAAAATAAGCATGGTCTGCTCCAAAAGCATCAGCAGCTAGCACTTGTGCTTCCTTAATAACGCCTTTAGGTTTCGATAGATTATCTAAACCTCTTGGAGCATTGGCATCTAACAAAAATAGATGTTCTCCAACATAGTCTCTAAAGTCGTTTTGAATTCTGCCTAGTTTATGACCAGGCACGTCTAATGCGACAGTATGTGACTGTCCATAACTTTTAATTTTGTCGTAAAAAGGTGTTTTGGTTTGGTCTAATTTTGCCACTGATGCACACTCCCTTATTGTATTATTATTTTGTTATTTTATAATACCATATTATTCAACTTTTTAAAGATTTAATAACCATATTTTTCGTAAATGTCGTATAATATAATCTACTGGGGGTTACGTTATGAAAAGAAGACAACTTATTATTTTTAGTATCGTCATTGCGTTTAGTGTTTTAGTATTAACACTATCTATTTTATCACTTGTTTTTGATGAATATTTAGCATCAACTATTGATGTTATTGGTATTCGTATTGCGGCTATTATTATTGCATTTGGTTCTTTTGGTTCCAGTACTTTATTTAGTTTATTAATCCTTCATCATAATACAACCGTCAGTCAAATTAATGATGACGTCAACCGTCGTGCGGAACTATTTAGAGAGTTACAATTTAACTCTAGTAACTATTCCATCATTGAATTTATGGACCGCATGTTAATTTATAATGAATCAGAAAGATATGTTGAAAGATATGTCCAAAGAAAAGATTATGTATTTCACATGATTGAACAAAATGCTGATATTGATCACGTTGCATCAAATATTAACGACTATAAATTCTTCTCCTTTAAAATACCATTTAAGGTTGTTGAAGGTAAACTTATATCTAAGATCACATTTAATCAAATTTACTTTGAAAGACAGGATACAAGATTTTTCTTTGTACCTCCAAAGGGGTATCCATATAGTAGAGCATTCTTGCTATATAATGAAACAACCAAACGAAACAACGTCATTATTAACTTGATTGTTAAAAAGGATAGTGCATTCTTTGTTCCTGAAGAAATTAATGTATTCTCTAAAATTAAGATGGATATGACAATCGTCAGTTTACTTGGTGTAGGCATTCACGGTTTAAGTGAACTTTACTTTACAAACCCAGTTAAAATTGAAGGCGATCTCACAAATACATATAAGATCAACTCTTCAAACTTCATATTAAAAGGTATGCCTTTCATATCTAAAGAAGAACAACAATCTTAAAGAAGGTGGATGCATCCATCTTCTTTTTTATTTTTATGATAGAGTATACTTATAATAAGAAGGTGTAAATTATGACTATAGATACTATTAGAAATGATATTATAAATCACTCTGATCAAACTGAATTTACATCAAAAGGGTGGAAACCCTTATTTGATGTAAGTAGTTCCACCAAAATACTGATCATTGGCCAAGCACCAGGGATAAAGACTCAAGAAAAAAACTTGCTTTGGATGGATCAAAGTGGTAAAAAGTTAAGAAGTTGGTTAGGTGTTGATGAAAAGACATTCTATGACAACAAGTTATTTGGTCAAATGCCCATGGATTTTTATTTTCCAGGTAAATCAAAGTCTGGTGATAAGCCTCCAAGGAAGGACTTCGCATCAATGTGGCATCCAAAACTACTTGGTTTAATGCCCAATGTAAAACTAATAATTCTTATTGGGCAATACAGTCAAAGTTATTATTTAGGTAAAGATTTCAATCAAAACCTGACCCAAACAGTTAAATCTTATAATCAATATTTACCAAAGTATTTTCCCCTACCACATCCATCACCTTTAAACTTATTTTGGTTAAATAAAAACCCTTGGTTTGAAATAGATGTTCTACCCGTTTTACGACACCTTATTCAAAAGATACTTCACACTTAAGCTACAACAAAAAACTCAAACCTTAGTTTGAGTTTTTTGTTGTTAGTTAAATTTGATGTTATCGATATTGACCGTACCATTAAGTACTTCAATTTTTATTTGTACATTTGATTTATCTATTAATATTTCATAATACATAAAGTCTTCTGTTAGGCCGGATACAGTATCTAGTAATTCAAAAGTAGATGTTTCATCATTCATATAATAGACATTGATGACACTTTCAAATGTAAAGTACCCATTTGATCCAAATAATCTTGCATCAAAGGATAAAGTATCTACATGGATAAATGCTTCCACATTATACATATAAGCACTTTCAGTACTCATATAGTGTGTACTAAGCCCTCTGAATCTTGCAACGACATTACCATGTACTTCACTATCCATATATGCTAGTTCTTTATCACCATGCATATTTAGTGTATGTACTTCTTTCATCATAAAATCAATACCACCGATGTTTCTTACTTGTTCTGTGTAATCAAAATCATTTGATGCAGATTCAAAATCAATCAAAACAGGTTCTGTTTCTGAAATATCTCCTGATTTATTGGTTATCCATAAAATATTATCAAGTGTTAAACGGTGTCCACTACTTACCTCAATAGAAAGACTGTAAGTCCCTGTGATGTTTAGGTTATCTATACTAAAAGTTGTACCTTTATTTGCTTCATCATCATCTTTAAATTTAAAGGATTCTATGAGTTCACCATTAATAAACACTTTAATAACTACATTGATTGCTTTATCTTTACCATTAACTTGTGGGTATGTAGATTTAGGTGAAAATGGTAGTCTTGCATCAAAAGATATACTTTGTATCCCGTCATGGATTTGTGCTGCATAAATGCGCCCCATACCTGCATCAGTATAGATATTACCAAAACCTCCAATAGTTATGGCATTACCACCTTTAGTCATTCCTAAGTCAATACGTGCATTCACCAGTTCCCAAAGTACATAGGTTTCTCCAATATAATCATAATCCATATATTCACTAGAGTTTTGTCCACTGTCTTTAATTGCTTGAAGTGATTCAAAGTTTTCTCTAAGTGTGTCATTAGAATCAAGTATGATTCTTTCCCATACTGCTTTAAGATGCACATCATGTGCAGGCATGGTATCTGGAAGTTCTTTATCCCAACCTATAAATATATAACCTGGTTTTGTAGGTTCTAATGGTGCATAGATGTTTTCTTCATATGCTAGAACTATAGGGTCAATCTTGCTACCACCACCTGTATCAAATGTTACTGTATAAGATGCTTTAGTCCAGATTGCTTTGACGTTAAGTCCGTTTAACGGCATCATATCTGGTAATGTAATATCCCAACCACCAAAAATATAACCTTCTTTAGTTGGCACTTCTATTTCAGGTAACCCTTCTAAATAAGGAAGTGTTAGTGGATCTATACTACTACCGCCTTCGGTATCAAATGTAATCGAATAGCTATTTGGTTCCCAAGTTGCTTTTAAAGTGACATTATATGCCGGCATGATGGTTGGCATACTTAGTTCCCATCCAATAAAGATGTAGCCATCTTTAGTTGGAGGTGCTAAATCAAGTTCTATCTTATCGCCTGCTTTAAATATTTTATTATCAATACTTGATCCCCCATTCGAATCAAACATTAATGTGTAACTTAATGGAGTATCTATGTGATCACTAGGATTCGTATTCGTATCACATGCCATTAAAAAAAGCACCATGGTTAGTAAAAAGACACCAAAAATGCTTGTTTTAAATTTTTTGTTCATAATGTTATTGCCCCTCGCTTATGTTTTATGTATGAGTTATTATAACATTAATGATATAAATTTTTAAATTAATCTTTGTACTTTAGAAGATGACCCATTTTCTTTTGTTTAGTTCTTAGATACTCTTCGTTTTTTTCATTATGGTTTAAAATAATCGGTTCTCTTGAAGTAATCTCCAAGCCATAACCAGATAACCCAGATATTTTAAGTGGGTTATTCGTCATTAATCTTATTTTACCCACACCTAAATCTTTAAGAATTTGAGCACCAATACCGTAATCTCTTAGGTCTTCTTCAAAACCTAATGCGATGTTAGCTTCTACAGTATCCATACCTAAATCTTGTAAGTGATATGCTTTAATCTTATTGATTAAACCAATACCACGCCCTTCTTGTCTCATATAAAGTAGTACACCTTTGCCTGCTTTTTCAATATTATCTAAGGCAGCTTGAAGTTGTTCACCACAATCACATTTTAGTGAACCAAAAGCATCACCTGTTAAACATTCAGAGTGTACACGTACTAATACTTCTTCACCAGGTTTAATATCACCTTTAACTAAGGCAACATGGTGTTCACCATTAATGGCATTTTCAAAGCCAACCATTCTAAACTCACCATGTTTTGTAGGAAGTTTAGCCTCGGCTGCTTTTTTAATTAAACTTTCTGTCATTTGACGGTATCTAATAATGGATTCTACAGAAACGATTGGTAGTGCGTGTTTTGTAGCAAACTCTATAATCTCATCCATCTTCATTGGTTGTTTATCATTATTTAATAATAGTGATAACACACCAACTGGTTTAAGATTAGCTAGTTCAGACAAGTCTACGATAGCTTCAGGATGCGCAACTCTTTTTAATGTACCACCTAATCTTGTAATCAAAGGGAATACAACACCATTATTAAAGTATTCAACTTTTTTCTTATTTAATACAGATTGGGTGGTTGCAAGAATATTGGATGGATCGTCTTTAAGCGTGTCAGTTAATGAAATAGTAGTATCTTTAAAAGCATGCATAGACCCAACTACTTCATATACTGGATCAATGTTTAAACCTTCATAATATTGTTTACTTGCAGCAACATATATATATTTATCACCATACTCTTTTAAAAAACTGATATTATTTAAGTTTAATTTTTCTGCATTAAAAATTAAACTCCCCGTATTTTGTAAATCATGATCATCTACAACAATGACAGGTTTACTCATCTTGATTGCTTCAATGATGGATTGTACAGTGTTAAATTCCATGTTAAATTCATCTCCCTTTATTAGAAGTCACTTTCTTATAGGATCTTCTCTTTTTTTGTTTTGTAACTTATTTTACAATGTAAGTTTCTATTTCATATAAAATATACTTCTATACCTAGAAGTTTAACATAAAGTGTATTTTATTGTAGGAAATATTACATAAATTTGAGTAAAGCATAGTTAAAAAGTTTTACCAAAACCACCGAACTTAAGAGTTAGTTATAACTTTCTGCATACTTTTTGAAATTATCTAAAATTGCTTGCCACCCTTTTTTGTTGATGCTCATCGGTGATCTAGTAGAAATCATAAAAGATCTTAAAAAAGAAGACATTGGTATACTTATAGTTACTCATGACCTTAATTTCGCTAAACAAGTGTCTGATAGATTGCTTTTTATGCGAGATTCAAGTATCATTTTTAATAGGGACATGGTGGATGTAAAAGACATTCACACGGTCTTTGACCTATAATCTATTTAAAAAGGAGTCTTGTATATCTAAATTAAAAAGTGATGTAAATGATCTATTATTTGAAAGTATTTTAAAACTAGAAACATTAGAGGATGCTTATAATTTTTTTAGGGATCTATTAACCATGAAAGAAATCGAAGCTATGTCACAAAGAATATTAGCTACAAAACGCCTTATAGAAGGAAAAACTTACGAACAAATCACAGAGGAAACTAAAATTAGTTCTACCACTCTAAGTAGAGTTTCTACTTGTGTCAGATATGGCACGGGTGGTTATAAAAAGTTTTAAGTAAAACCTCTAAGTAAAGTTAAAATATTAGTCGCTTATCATAATTATGTTACAATAGGTTTTACATAAAACTAAACATTAAGGAGACCCGTAATATTTCATATATTATTGGAGTACATTTTATGCCAACAATTGAAAATAGACTAAAAGCTTATATCGAAACATTACCTGAAAGTAAATTAAAAGCGGCTATGGCCTATGCATTACTCGGTGATGGTAAACGCATAAGACCTATGTTAGGGATGACCTTACTTGAAAGTAAAGGTGTTGATCCAACACCTTACATAGAAGTATTTTTAGCTGTTGAAATGATTCACACTTATTCGCTTATTCATGACGATCTTCCTGCAATGGATGATGATACACTAAGACGTGGAAAACCAACTGTACATATTGCTTTTGACGAAGCTATAGCCATCCTAGCTGGTGATGCACTTCTAACAGATAGTTTTAGACTTGTTACTCAAAACAAATATCTAAGCGCTCTACAAAAAGTTGAAATCATCGATATTATTTCTTCTAAAGCTGGAAGTACCGGTATGGTCTTTGGTCAAATCAAGGATATTGAATCCGAAGATAAAATGATTACAATAGAAGATTTAAATTTAATGTATGAACTAAAAACAGCTAACCTCATTCAAGCAAGCCTCATGATAGCTGGCGTTATTCTTTCAGATCATGATATAAAAAGTTATGAAGATTTAGGTTACTATATTGGACTTATTTTCCAAATTCAAGATGACATATTAGAATATACATTATCACCTGAGGAATTTGGTAAATCTAAATCAGATGACATTAGAAATAAACCTACCTATGTGTCACTGCTTGGTTTAGATAAAGCCAATCAAGTACTAAATACATATGTTGATACATTAAATACATTAATCGAGTCTCTCTATATTAAAGATACTGTTATACATACACAAATTAAACTATTATTAAATAGAAGAAAATAATAAAAAGAACTATCAAAATTATTTTGATAGTTCTTTTACTTTTGTTTACTCTGATACATCATTTGATCTACTCTGTTGATTAGTTGATCTATAGTTTCCCCAGGTTTATACTGAGATACACCCATACTAAGGACTACATATCCAATGGTACGTGCTTTAAGTTAATACTTAATTGATGTTCTTTTTGTTGGAGTGCTTTTTCTAAAGTGAGCACATAATCTATGAGTTTTTCTTTTGAATACTTACTTAGTTTTTTATCCATAGAAATTCTTTCTATAAAAAGTTAAATACTTTAAAGACATATACAGTTTATATATTCTAATTATATACCTCTTCCAATAGGCATAATCACTTAATGACTTATAGAAGTTACTTAAAAATCTTTCTAATAAGTTTTTCCTTAGCTTTTGTATAAGGCGGATATACAATTGGTAGATCAAGCCATGTAGCTTTTTTCACATATCCTTTCGTGTGGGAAAATAGTTTAAAGGAATAAAATCCATGGTAAGCTCCAATACCACTCATGCCAATACCACCAAATGGTAAGTAAGGATTACTCACATGCATAATTGTATCATTGATTGCACCACCACCAAAGGATAAGTTTTCAAATACATATGTTTGATTCTTTTTATTGTTTGAAAATAAATAAAGTGCTAGTGGTTTATCTTTTGTTTTAAGTAATGATACTAAATCTTTTAAGTTGGAATATTTCAGTACCGGTAGTATGGGACCAAAAATCTCTTCTTGCATCACTTTATCTTCCCATGTAACGCCTTTTAATATTGTAGGACTTATCAGTTTGGTTGGAGCATCAGTCACTACTTCTTGAGTGACTTTTGTCTCATCAATTAAAGCGGTTAGACGATTAAAGTGTCTATCATTGATGATACGCCCAAAACTATCCATATCACTGTATCTAGTGTTAATGACTTGATTTAAAGTGGTTATAAATTCATCATGAATAGTATCATGTACATAAATATAGTCTGGTGCAATACATGTTTGACCAGCATTTAAGAATTTACCAAATAAAATCCTTTCAGCTGCTATTTTTAAGTTTGCTGTTTCATCGACTATGGTTGGGCTTTTACCACCTAATTCTAACGTCACAGGTGTTAAATGTTTACTTGCTTTTTCATAGACAATTTGACCTACACGACTACTTCCTGTAAAGAAGATATGATCAAATTTTAAATCTAACAATTTACTTGTCACAGTATAGTCACCTTCTAGGACGTATAGATAGTCTTTATCAAAGTGACCATTGATTAATTCAATTAACATTTTTTCTGTATGTGCTGCAAATTCAGAGGGTTTAATGATTATTGTATTACCTGCAGCAATCGCGCCAATAAGCGGTTCTACAATTAACTGAAATGGATAGTTATATGGACCAATAATCAAAACAGTACCCAGTGCATCATAGGTGAGATAAGATGAGGTTGTTGTTAAGTAAAATGGGGTTTTAACCTTTTTAGGTTTCATCCATTTCTTCAAACTTTTAATGGTGGATGTTAGTGATTTTAAAACATAGCCTACTTCAGTTGAATAGGCTTCAAATCTAGACTTATGTAAATCTTTATAAAGTGCTTCTAAAATTTCTTCTTGATGTTCTATAATAAGTCTTTTTAACTTTTTTAACTGTGATACGCGAAATTCATAGGATAGTGTATTACCACTTAAAAATAATGTTTTATGTGCCTTAAATATATTCTCCATAATATTTACCTCTTATGTTTAGTATATCAAAAAATTATTTAATTCCTTTTATTATCACTATTACATATATAAGCCCATCTATTTTTATTAGATGGGCTTATCAGTTCATTATGCACGTATATAAGGTGGTGTCGATGGTTTTGTTGGTTTATCCTTAGGTATTTCTATCACAGACATAAATTGCTTAAAGAAGAAACCAGCAATCGCATCGATGTTTTCTGCAATGCGTATAATGATAACACCTGTACCGATTGTAATCGCTAATTCACCACTAGCTATTTGTTCCACACGCTTATTACCATCAGCATAGCTTTGTACAATGATAAGTCCTATCGTTTCTTCTGCATATTTAATGATTACATCAAAATGACTTATAAAATCCACTATATTTATAAATAAAACATCACTAATCAGATGTTTATAAAATAAAAACCCCATCTATTTTGAATAGATGGGGTTAAAACATATTAATTATTATTTACACGATAGCTAGTGCACGTAAAACGATATAAGTTACATAAGCTGTATAGATTAATACTAAGATAAATCCTTCTTTTTTAGATACCATATCTTTTGTGATTGCAAATACCACTGCAATGATTGTAACACCTAACATAATGAATGTATCGATTACAACATCACCATTGATACCAAGTGGTGTAAATAAACCAGATAAACCTAAAATGAATAAGATATTAAATATATTAGATCCCACAAGGTTACCAAATGCAATTTCATTTTCACCTTTTTTAGCGGCAACTACTGATGTTACCATCTCAGGTAGTGAAGTACCTACAGCAACAACCGATAAACCAACTAGTGTGATTGCTTTTGTTGTAGACATACCAAATAGTCCAACTAATACGGTTGTTGCTAAATTACTTGCGCCCTCTGTCACCATATAACCGCCTAAGGTAACACCTGCTAGACCAACAATAAGTAGCAAAACAGACTTTTTCATATTAAGTATTTTAAACTCAGTATCTTCATTTTCACTCTTACCAGATTTGATCATGATATAGATGTAAACAATAAAGGCTATAAGTAATATAAGTGCTTCATACCAAACAATTCTTGTATCACTTTGGAAAAACAGTGCTAACACCAAAATTAATGTAGTGGAAAATAATAAATAAGGAAACTCTTTTCTATACATGGTATTAGATACTTTAACTGGTCTTACCAATGCTGTTAACCCTAAAATAAGTGTGATATTAACAATACTTGACCCTATGACATTACCCATTGCAATATCTGCTGTTGCACCTGGTGCAACAGTGAGTGATGCAATAAAACTTACTGCAAGTTCCGGTAGAGATGTACCAAAAGCAACCAATGTTAAACCGATCACTAAAGGTGATACTCTAAACTTTCTTGCAATGGATGAAGATGATGCAACAAAGAAATCTGCACCTTTAACTAAAAATATGAATCCTATGATAAGTAAACCAATGTTTATGACGTAATCCATGAGATGTTCCCTTCATAAAAAGACCTTGACAGACTTTTTTATCTTCTTTTTTTGTAGAAGTTCTAACCCATAGTTATCTAAATAAAATGGATAAACTCTAAGTTTTTTAAAAGATACTTTTACATTCGAGAAGCATTTTAACATGCCTCATTTATGAAATCAAGCGTAATGGTTTAAACAAGTATATAAAATATACTTTAATGTATTGTATGTAAAATTTCTTCTATTTGATTTGACGCCTCTAAATTAGGCACAAGAGATAATTTAAAACAGATTCTGAAATTACGTTTTCTATATAACAAAATATTTTCACTAAATCTCAACTTATTTTGATTCCTTATCATACCACATAAAATCAATTACATAAGTTCCAGTTACGAGGACTTTTTGAATATCTTATAAACCATTTATATTCATGATATCCCCCTTTTATTGATTAATTTCATTGTATCATGAGTTCTTATATATAAGGATATCATCTTGAAATTTTATAGCCTTTTATATTTTTATGGGGACACTCCATAAATAGATAAATGTAAAGATGGCTAACCTGATGATGAGTATGATGGATATACTTATCATCGACCATATCAGTCTTTTTAATGGATTTTTGTTTCAAGGTACCATCACTTTATTTTAAACGCACGTGTTATCCAAATTATATCATGATATCAACCTTGATTTCATCATGATTTATAGAGAAGAAAAAGCATATCCCAAAATATATCATTGAGATACGCTTTTATTGAAAACTACATACTGCTTGAACTTATGAAAGTGATGTAATCTTCCCACTAACATATTGTAAAATTTTTAATACTTCCCAAGTTTCAAGCGTGCCATTACCATCTAAATCTGCTCTTAAGAATTGTTCTTGTGTAAGATTTAAGCGATCGTTTATGGCCTGTAATACCATCAGGGAATCTAATGTTGTAATCACACCATCACCGTTAACATCACCTTTACTGCTTGGTGCGACTGTTTGTTGGACAGTAATAACAAATGGTTCTTGCTCTGATCCTTTATAGGTGTAGTTTATACCATCTGATGCTCTGATATAATACTCAAGTCCATCTAGAGTAATATAAGTTGATGCAATCACTGCTGAATATCGGTTATTGTTTTTGGTCATCGTGACTTGATACCATGACTCTTCTCCAACCATTCTATAGAAGACTTTCGCATCTTGAACTTGTACGTTATCTACAATGGTTGCTGTAATCACCAAATTGCTCTGTGTAAATGCAGTATATATTGGTGTATGATAAATATTTGGTTCCATTGTATCTAGTGACATGATTTGAATCTTACCAGATGGCTCTGATTCTGTTAAATCTGTTTTAACAACTGTGAAGTTGTAATAATATAGAACACCAGGCTCAACGGTTTCATCGAAGAAAGTCTTGGTTGAATAAGGAATGACTGATGAATTGAGTCTTTGGTAGAACCCGTGCTCAGAAGTGCTTCGATACACATTGTATCCTGCAAGGGTATCAAAATCATCTTGTTCCCAATTCAGTTCTATACCTGTTATCGTTGCAACACCTTGCATAATCATTGCTTGCGCTTCTGTGGTATCGATTTGGAATGTGAACCTACCGAAATCCGGTTGTAATGTTAAGAATGGATTATCTGCAGCAGCACCTTGTTTAATGGTGAAAAATTGATTGCCGTTTTCAATAATTGTATTGAGTGTATAAACACCCATCCACACTCTTGGAGTTACATATGAACCTGTGATTTGATAATCAGCAAACGGTAGATAAGACCCAAATGTTAGATTTAAATCTTGTGTGATATCCATATCTCTATTAAATGTTACAACAAACGTTACTGTTTCATTACCTACTGTAGTGACTTTATTGCCTAGGGCATTGAATAAGGAAATATCAACAACAAATGGGAATGTGTTTTCTGGAGCTATGGATAAGATTTCACCTTCAATAACATCAATTAATGATTGGAAATCATCAAAATCAATGATGTGCTTATCGATAATCATTTGGTTTTGTGTTCCCCAGTAATTGCCGCCGATACCTGTAGATCGGTGATAATTGCCTGAAGATTCTGCTTGGAATCTAAACCACTGCTCTACATTGGTATTATTGAAATTATTTAATATAGCATTCCCATAGAAATTCGTATTGTGTCCTTTATCAACTAGTTCTTGCCAGTATGGAAGCACGTTGCTATAATCCCAGAAGAATCTTGTTTGTTTGGTAACAGTTGAGAAGTTTGTTTCGATTGCTTCATTAATAACACCCAACTCATCTTTAAGTGCACCTGCTGGTATCAAAATACGATACTCGTTACCAAATAGCAAAGGTGTCACTGATTTGATTTCTAGTTGCTTATGATCGGTGATGGTGATGTTTGCAGGTATGATTTGGTTTTCATGATTTAACAGTTGAATGTCTGTAAAGAAGTCACCTGCTTCAATATGGTTAAAGAAGTAAATGATGGTTTGAGTAGGATGAATATTGGATTGACCATTGTTGATGCTTGTGCGAATCAATTCAATCGGTGCATATGTTTTAAAAGTTGAAGTGATGACATCATTTGTGTTGCCCAACTCATCAATCAAAGCATTTGCAGGAACGTTTAATTGATATACTTTATTCATATCAAGTGAATTGCTTGGTGTGATGGTAAGTACGTTATCGATCAGAGTAACAACAACTTCAATTGATTCATTAGCATCATTAAGTAACGCTATTTGATTAAATGTTTCGTGTGGTAATGCAACATTAAAAGTTAATACTATCGGCTCATCAACCATAATGCGTTCACTACCATCTATGTGCGTGATACCTTCTAACAACAACGTTTTAAGGACATTGAATGAAATGATAACTTCTTCGTTTATGCCACCAATATTGTCTTTAAGTGCACCAGATGGAAGTCTTAGTTCATAACTACCAAATGCCAATGTGCCAAGTATTGATAACTTGTTATGATTTAAGGTAATAGAAACATCAAGAACTCTTTCATTGTTTTGATCAAATATACCAATATCATCAAATGAGATACCTTCTGCTGCATATGTGTATAAAAGATCTATTTGAATGTCTTGCTTAACAAAGTCATGATTGTTTTGAATCGATTGTGAAATGAGTGAAATAGCCGTTTGTTCACCTTGATATATAAAGGTGTAATTGAGCGCTTCATTTCCAGTCATAAACTTAGTTAGTAGTGAATTGGCCGGAATCGTTAATGTGTAGGTTTCTCCAATTGTCCAACTGGAAAATGGTGTTATTGTAAGTTTATCTAAATGGATATGTCTGGTTATAGCCAGTGTATTGTTTTGGCTATCTTTAAGTGACATATAAACGTAATTATCGCCTATAATCATTGCTTCGTTAAAATCTAAGATAATTGAGTTTGCATATAGTTTCTCATCGGTGATGTTAATGGATTCTAATGAGAACCCGCCCTCATTACCTTCTAGATCAAAGAAGATACGTACAGGTGTTGCAGAGGGCTGGTTGTTAAAGTTTGCAAGTTGTAAGTTGCTATTTGATCCAGAACCATAGAATTTGCCATCTTCTGTTTGATAATAGGTATTTTGATAAAATACGAAAATTTCCTTAACATTTGCAATTTTGACTGTTTTTTGGAAACTTGACACATAACTACCTTCACCCATAGCATTGGGGAAATATCCAAGTCCATATTTACCAAAGTAATCATAACCCTTGTTCCAAACATATCCGTCTTCTATATAAAGGTTGTTATCGTAACCATCCAAGTATGCTTTATTGGTTGTGTTCATAGTTGCGACATTCGACGTATATGACTCGTTATAACTATATGTAGTGCTAGTACTTCTTGCAACAACATATTCATTGTTATATAGTGAATCGATAGTTTCAATGTTCTGATTGATTTGAGTTGGAACCATGTAGCCTGGACTACCACCCGTTGCATATAAATCTCCAGTATTTTGTAAAAACATGGTATAACCGCTTCCAGTTATAACTTGTTTTACATCATCAATCATCACTTGAACCGGTGAGTTTCTGCTGGTTTTGGTACCGTCTCCAAGTTGTCCTTGTTCATTATTGCCCCAAGCCCAAACTGAACCATCACTTCTTAATGCATGAGTAGAACCATAATTTTGATTTCCACTAATTTGGACAATGTTTTGAAGTGTTTGTGTTTGATAATTATTCCTAAGATTAATTGGCGAAGTACCTGAGTTATTAAAGAAACTCCATATATAAAACTCAAGCACTGTTCCATCGTTTGTTAGAGCAAACAAATAACTACTATTCATGGTTGCAAAATCAATTATGAATTCATCAGTTGTTAGAGGTAGTATTTTAGGAGATAAAATATCTTTCCCCCAATAATAGATATTGCCATCAGAATATAAAGCAAGCATTTGATTATTGCGTTCAACCATTTTTAGTACATAACCAGATGTTTGGTCTCCTTTGATCGAGACAATCACTTCTGCTTTAAGGTTTGTATTTTCAACCGTAGCTACCAATGTAGCAACACCTTCTTTAAGTTTAACAAGTACGCCGCTTTCATCAACATAAGCAACTTCTGGATTAGAACTCTCCCATGTTAAATTACGATTAGTTGCATCTAGTGGCAATACCAACGGATAAAAGTCCTCATCTGTTTGAGTAAGTGTTGTCATATAAATGCTTTCTTCAAATTTAACTGATGTAACTGGACTCACAACATGAATAACTACTTCATCAAAAATGGCTCCATCTTGATTAGATGCTGTAATGACTACTTCACCAACTGTTTTCGCATTTAAGTTACCACGATGATCAACAGATACAACTTCTGGATTAGATGAACTGTAATTGATGATGCGTTCTGTCGTGTTTGATGGTAGCAATTGAATGTTTATCTTAGATGTTGTGTTGATATTCATTTGTGTATTTGAAATGGATGCATCGATTGATTCTAAGGCAACCTTTTCTAAAACATTGATAATTAGTTGATTGCTAACTTGATAGTCATTTGAATATATATAAACAACTGCTTGACCATATGAAACCGGCTCTACAAGACCGTTTTCATCCACAGTAACTACACCTTCATCAGAACTTACATATATTAAATCATCTGGATTTGCGGTTGTAGGGACAAGCACTGAATTAATCAGATAACTACTTTCCATATCTATATCAATAGAGGTATTATCAAGCAATATTTGTTGAGTGTAGATATCTCCCTCAATTTCTACAACAAAACCATAACCTATTTGACTCATCGGCGTAAAATTGTCGAAATTATATCTATAACCATAATAGGGGCTCTTACTCAAATGATCGATAGGCATGAATGAGCCAATATCACTACCATCTAACCACTGGTATTTGTTATTTTCAAAATCTCTTTTTATACCAATGAATATATCCCGTGTATCTGTATATATTTGATTTTTTAGTAGATTATATTCTTCTTCTGTTTCAATTTGAAGCAATTTACCGCCTAATGACTCTGCAAGTCTTACAGCTGTTTGCTGATATATCGGCGTGTCAAATTTAAGTGCAAGATATGTTTTTCCGGTTATCGGATTGTAAAATTGACTAGTAATGGATTCAAGTCGCCCGAATCGACTCAAATGTGCATTGGAATTGGTTTGAGGTCCATATATTGAGGTGTTATTGCCTAAAAAGACATTACCAATATATTCCCCTTGGAAATTGATACCAGAATTAACGAATATATTATTAATAAATGTCCCCGTTAATACTGGTTTATACGAACCACCTATAGCATAAAATATATTATTTTCAGCATATCTTATATTGATGGAAGTGGTACCCCAAGTTGATGTTTGAACTTGACCAGATTCCAGATATCTATAAGCTAAATTGCTAATATAGTTTTGATTGAATTTAGAATGTTCGGCATATGAAATTGTCAAATGTCCATTGGTAACATGCGTATGTGTTAATGATACATATCCTTTTGATCCTGTTTCGTATATTTCTACACGATAGCTATCTCTTAATGCACTTGGGAATAACTTAACAGGTTCTTCTTGTGTACCTAACGTAATGAACTTGCCTTCTACACGCAAATAGACAATTGCAGATTCTGCATATGCATCTTGTGGATCATTAGACCAAAACTGTATGTTTGTCCCTGGTTCTACTGTCACGGTTGCATTCTCTTGAATCACCATACTATTTGGAATGATATAATACTTATCTTTGGTAAGCGTCATATCTTCACTGATGATATTTGGTAGTATAAAACCATTACGCACTTTGATTTCAATAACACCATTAAATGTGTAAATGGTTTCATCCAACGTATCTAGTCCATTTAAATATGTACCTGACACATTGACTTTAATGATGTAATCATTGGGTGTGTTTTCAGCAACTTTTATTCTAAATGGTGTTTCTACACCAGTGACAATCGATCCATCTTTGGATAAAGTATCTTTAGTTGAATATGTGCCAATTTGACCAAAATCAATATCCTTGGTTATAAACTCAACGAACTCTGACTCAACACCACCGATGGTGAGTGTATCCATAGAAACAATGGTCTCTTTACTCATACCCCATCTATTTCTTAAAACAAGACCGATATCAATGGTTTCACCGGCATCAATGATACCGTCACCATTGTTTTCTTCAGCAATACCTTGAGCATCAAAAATATAGTAATTGTATAAATTAATCTCTGGTTTGGGTAATTTGGTTAACGCTTTATAGGCATCAATAATGGGTGGTATATTGTGCAGCCCACCACCTACTGTATGTCTTTGTGGATTATTACAAATCGCATATGTTTCTGATGTTGAGGTGAGTTGTCCCATAATGAACTTATTTGAATACATATCACGATCATCATAAACAGATCTTAAAAGTGCGGCAATTGCTGATACAACTGGCGCGGCCATCGATGTACCACTCCAAGTTGCATATTGATCATTAGGAAGCGTTGATAGCATTTGTTCACCTGGTGCATACACTTCATATTCAACAGCATTAAATGCTCTTGCATCCCAGTTACTAAATGAGGATTCTACACCTGTTGAACCCACACTCATTACACCAATGACATAAGATAATGCTGCAGGATAATTAGGTGCAGGCAAATAGAAATCAGTTAATTCATTTGGCAAGCCGTTGTTACCAGCGGATGCGACAAGTACCGCTCTAGAGTATGCAGTCATTAACGCATCTTGAACAGCAATGGATACAGCCCCACCACCAAATGACATGTTAATAACATCAGCACCATTATCATAAGCATATAAAATAGCTTTGGCAATACTGTCTTGTGTGAAATACCCACTTGACATACCCGCTTTAATAGCCATGATTTGAACATTGTGTGCAATACCTACAATGCCTTCTTTGTTATTTGAAGCAGCAATAATACCCGCAACGTGTGTACCATGACCATGGTCATCCATTGGATTTCCAGAATGGAATTGCTCATTACTGACAACATTAACACCATGGATGTCATCCACATAACCATTGCCATCATCATCAATACCATTGCCTGGTATTTCTTTGGTGTTTGTCCACATGTTAGCGCGTAAATCAATATGATTGTAATCAACACCTGTATCTATCACAGCAACCACAACACTAGGTAGTCCACCTGGATCAATATTTGAGTGTTCTAACCATTTCCATGCATCTTGAATACCGGATGCATTTAAATACCATTGTTGATTGGATTGAGGGTTCTCAGAGACATCAACATTAGGTATGATAGTTGGATCGAAATCTTCTGTTTGATACACATAATTATAATCAGCCACAAGCACTTCATTCAATGCTCTTAAACTGCTCATAACGTTTTTAATGGTGTAATCACGTTTGATGTGTGCAACATACCATACATCATCGGCACCTTGCATCATTTGCTCAAGTGATTCGATACCTGCATTTTTTAAGTTTCTCGTCAGTGTCCCATCAAATGCAACATCAAACTTAACAAGTACTGTTTGATCGTCATAGTTTGCTAGACCACTATCAAAATAATCTTTATATGCAATATCAAAAGGAACTCTTAAATTCCCTTCTGCATCAAAGTGTTGATCACTTGGTAAATTGTAATCAATTTTATTGATTGATGGTTCATGTTCAATTGCCTTTTCACCTGTTGTACATGCAATAAAGATAACACTCATGATGAGTGTCCAGGTTATAAGTAAATATTTTTTCATTGCGTAGCGTTTCATGTGTACACCTCTTTTATTTTTCTTTGATAACATCATGGATTTACCCTATGGCATTATGACTTGTGTTTGTCCATAAAATGGTTTGAACACAATGTCTGTGTGTGATGCTTCTTGAGTATAAGTGATTTTTATCTCAATAATCGTCTTTGTGCTTGGTTCGTAGATGAATGTAAATTCTATGTCTTGTGAAGTATTGATTGTATAGCCTAGAACACTACGAATTCTACTGTTTTTAATGACACCTACAAAGGTATTTTTGAGATTATCTTTAGATACTTCAAAGCTTTCAAAATCATCTGCCTGAATGCGTTGTACTGGTAAAACAAGCGTTTGATATGCTTCTAAGGTTGAATATTCCCATGTGACTGGTTCATCTTCTATTTGTGTGCCTTTTTGGTTTTGATAGAAATAATATGTTTTTTGTGTGATTTCATAAGGTGATACCGTATTAAATGTTAATAGTCTTTTTTGTATGTGTTCAGTCATGATTTTGATATCATCTGATCGATCGATTCTTTCTTTGATGTGATCATAATTCATGATGACATCATTTACGTATTGTTCGGTAATCAGATCATAGCCATCGATGTTGTTCAATTGAAAATCTCCAATCGTCGCATTTATATTAGAAATGTCTGGATTATTGTTAATCTTATTACAAGCACTTAATATCAAAAGGGTAATGGATAGTGTTATGAATATAACTAATTTTTTCATAAATAACGTCTTCCCTTCCATAAAGTGACTAGAGATAATAGAGATAAACTGCTTAAAACGAACAGTGATGTTACGCGTGTTCCAATGGATTGTGCAGTTTCATACTCTTGATTCAATGTAGTTACATAAGCATTATATGCTGCTATTTTTTCTTCTAAAAGTATGTTTAGAACTTCTTGATCCTCTGGGTGCATGTCTTTAGTGAGCAAGGTTGCTTCTAGGAGTGTGTGATAGTCATCTAAAGATACAGAGGTTAATTGTTCCAATGACTCATAAACTTCAGTAGATGATCGGTATGTTTGAATGTAAATGGTGATGAAGTTACTTGGAAGATGATAGGTTGTTTCTTCGATATATAGGGTTACTTCATATGCTGTCAATTCGTTTAGATCCAATAATTTTGATGTTTTTTGGTAATTAAAGCCATCGATTGAAATCATGACATGTTCACTTAAAGCAGGGTTATTGAACTCTACCCACGTGTCTTTAACAATCCATGTGAAATCATCAATTGATATTTGACGTCCAGCTTTGGATATGATGATTTCACCACTAAGTATTAGTGGGTGGTAGTTTTCATGTGATAAAGTGACTTCGATGGAATATGTCCCTGCTTCTATAAATGTGTTGTTTTTGTTATAGACCACAGATAACGTATCCCCGTATTGTGTGGTTGTTTTGTTTAACACAAACGCTCTGATGCTTCCATCATATGTAAACAATCCACCTTCTAGTGTAATGCCTTCGATGGTTGCTGGCTCTATGGTCAGTTCAGCAATCATGTTCTCAACAGGATCCATGCCTTCTTCGACAACGAATCTTGCGATCACTTGTTGTGTCCCTACATCTAGTCTTGTTTGTAAAGTATAGATGACTTCTTTAATACCTTCAGGTAAATCACCGTTGATTTCTATTTTTTTCTCTGTACCATCATAGGTAAATGTCTGATGATCAAATGTAATGCCAGTCATATCTACTGTTTGACCTTTAATGGTATAAACACCTTGAATGATGGTTATTTCATAAGATGGGTGATTGATATGTGTAGTGATTGTATACATCCCCGCTGAAAGACCTTCTTCTTTTTGAAGTACAATATCTAGGTCATCATAAAGATTCCCTATAACTGTGTATGTCAAGGGCAATAGTTCTTGACCTAAAAAGGATGTTTTAGAATCGATTTGAATGGTTATTGGTGCTTTTGAGATGGTTAGCGTTGAAGTAAGTATTAAATCTTCATAACCTTCTTTAGAGATGGTTGCTGTAATGTCATATGTGCCTGGTAAAACATACCCTTCTGAAGGATCATAAGTGATTGTACTACCTTCAATTGGATTGGTGACTTCTAGATGGTGTGCTTCTTTATTGTAAACAACAGTTTTTGGATCTAACCGCATGGAAGTATCTAAATCATATTGTGCAGTCATCGTTTGATCTTTAGTCGCAACATCAAATGACTCACTCCATCCTTTAAACACATAACCAAGTCTAAGTGGTGCTTCAGGTGCAATGATTGGATCATTTTCTATGATGGTAGATTGTGATAAAACCTCCCCAAAAGCATCTAAGAAGGTGATGGTATACGCTTGCCCTAATTGAATGATTAATGATTCAAATTCCAAAGCAATCTCATTCAAATCCGAATCAACAAGTCCACTACCAGAAATGTGAATCGAACCACTATAGGGTTGTGATTTGATGATTGGTTCAAAGGTAATCGTTAATAAGTGTTCATTTAAGGTGAGTCCTTCTTCATGAATGTATGAAAAACGTATGGTTCCCAAACCAATCGTTTCATTAAACATAAGTATCCCACCATTTTGATTCACATTGGGACCCAATTCAACTTGAATAGCTTTGATTTTTTGAGCATCATAGGTGATGATAAAATCTCCAGCAGCTAAATTAGAGAATGCATCAATGTGAAGGTCAATTGTAAAGTTATCTTGGTTTGAACCTGTAAATGATGATAAGTATAAACTTGGTAATGATACTTCAGGTTCTGTATATGTCAATTGAATGGGTATGTTTTGAGCTGAACTGAGTAAAGGCACCAACTGATCATTATATAAATTTTTATATTGAACGGTGATTGTTGATGATACATTTGTATTCTCAATTACCTTCATTTGGATGGTTACAAATGGATATGCACTTGATAGTCCGTTTAACGATGCAAATGAGAGGTTTAAATATCCTTTAATCGCATGATTCATCGTGTGCAGTGTTTGAGCATCAATAAGACTATGACCCAATTGATATCCAACAAACTCAAGTTTAGAGGCGTCATAGAAAAACTCTAAGTTGCCAGTTGCCATATTTCTTAAATTCCAAGAATATAATGTCACATCAAATGTATCACCTTGACGCAAGGTTGATTGACTTAAGAAGTTTTGAAAATGGATGCTTTCAAATGTGATGGGTCTTGGTGTGATGTTTAATGATGATGGTTGGCTTGTGATGTCAACAGCTTCTAAGTTTATATCATAGGCTTCACCAACTGCGATAATGAGCGGATAGGTATCTATAGGGGTATCAGAGAGGGTTGTTATCCAAAAATTAACCATGGTGCCTCCACCATAGATACCTTCAAGTGATGCCATCGTTAAACGAAAAACACCTCTTTCATCAAAATTTAATGAGGTGTTTGCTTGATTGAATAAATATCCTGTATGTGCTGATGAAATAGAAAAATACGTTTCATCATAATAAATATCAAAAGAAAGTGCTGCTAAATTTTGCACATGGTTAATCGATACACTGATGTATGCAGAATCCCCGGGATGTACAGTAGGTGCACTCATGGTGATGAGTGGTGTCGGAGATATCTCTTCAGCTTTTATTGTTTGCTTATTTTCAAAAAGCAAAAACAAGCATACCACAGTTAAAATAAATGTACTGATTCTATGAGCCAAGATAGGACCCCCTGTCGATTTACAATGATAGATAATTGGGATTGTTATGTTTATTATGATTTTAGCACAATTACATTGTGAAGTAAATAGGGGGTTGAATTTTCATGTTTAAAAACTACATAAATAATAATATTTTCTTGTGGGAATTTCTTTATTATAATGCTCGAATCATCAGTGAAACAGTGGCATTTGTAGATAATCTATATTCTGTCAGCACACCATCAATCTCTAAATTGACTCTTTGACCACTATAGCTTTTATTATGAACGACTACGACAATTGATTGATCAGGATTTAAAAATCAGTTTTTGAAACTTACATATCTCTATTATATAACACGTCTACCACGCGTACCACGCCAAAAACTGTAGTTACAACCAAAACTTATCTACTAATAAGTTGCTATTTTTCGTGATTTTTTCAAACTAAGTATGAATATTCTTTATTGCAAAGTAATTCTGCTTATTTGTATATAAGTTTTATGAAAACAGGAGTGTATACCCTAAATGGCAAAATACTTTCACAAAATCTCAACTTATTTTGATTCCTTATCATACCACATGAAATCAATTACATAAGTTCCAGTTTCGAGGACTTTTTGAATATCTTATAAACCCTTATAATTTTTTTCATCAAAGACAAAAAAACCTACCACAAAATGTGGTAGGTAAATTGATTACTAGTTGGTGACCCGTACGGGATTCGAACCCGTGAATGCATGCGTGAAAGGCATGTGAGTTAACCGTTTCTCCAACGGGCCAATGGCGGAGCGAGAGGGATTTGAACCCTCGCACGGGGTTAACCGTCTAACGCGTTAGCAGTGCGCCCTCTTCGGCCTCTTGAGTATCGCTCCATTGTAGGCATGAATTAAATCATGCCTTATTATATTAACTTATTTTGTGTTCGTTGTCAATCACTAATTTGATGTATTTACCATGGTTAGCCCTACTTGACCTTTATCACGGTCAATATTGAGTACCCAGACAGTTACAATTTGCCCAACTGAGACAACATCTTTGGGATGTTTCACAAATTTATTAGACAATTTAGAGATATGAACTAGACCATCATTTTTAAGTCCTACGTCAACAAAAGCACCAAAGTCTGTGACGTTTCTTACAGTACCTTCTAATTCCATACCTACCTTTAAGTCTTCAATAGATAATACATCAGATTTTAAGATTGGTTGAGCATAGTCATCACGTGGATCTCTCATTGGTGCAACAAATGCATCTAGTATAAGATCTAGTGTATATTTATCGGTATGTAGTTCACGAGCTACTTGTTCTCTATCGATATTATCTGTCCATAGTCTAATACTTGGTTTACCAATATCTTCAGGACTGATATTTAATTTTTTCATCACTTCTCTTGCAAGTTCATAACTTTCAGGGTGAATGGATGTTTGGTCTAAGACTTCATTAGATTCTGGTATTCTTAAGAAACCAACTGCTTGTTCATATGTTTTAGGTCCAAGGCTTGGTACTTTTAATAAATCTTCACGAGATTTAAAACCACCAATATCATTTCTGTAATTTACTAATTTTTCGGCAACATTCTTGCTTAAACCGGAAACATAGGTTAATAGTGACTTGCTTGCAGTATTTGCATTGACACCCACTTGGTTTACAACTTGTGTAACAACAAAGTTTAGAGAATCATCTAATTTCTTAGGGGCAATATCATGTTGGTATTGACCAACACCAATAGATTTTGGATCTATTTTAACAAGTTCAGATAATGGATCTTGTAGCCTTCTTGCAATACTTGCAGCAGAACGCTCTTCCACTGAAAAATCAGGGAATTCTTCACGTGCAACATCACTTGCAGAATATACAGATGCACCCGCTTCATTAACGATAACGTATTTAGCATCCATGTTTTGTTCTTTAATCACTTCAACAACAAACCTTTCAGTTTCTCTTGAAGCTGTACCATTACCAATTGCTATTAATTCAAATTTATATTTTTTGTATAAAACTTTTAATTGAAGTTTAGCTTCAAACACTTTTTCAGGATTTGGTTTACCACCTTGAGTCATCTCGTGTGGATAAATTACCCCTTTATCAAGTACTTTCCCAGTTTGATCAACAACAGTCCACTTACAGCCTGTTCTAAATGCAGGGTCAATACCTAAAATTACTTTACCTTTTAAAGGTGGTTGTAATAAGAGTTTAGATAAATTATCTGCAAAGACTTCAATCGCTTGTTCTTGTCCTTTTTCAGATAGTTCTGTACGAATTTCTCTTTCAATTGAAGGAAAGATCAAACGTTTAAGTGAATCTTTAACAGCATCTTCTAAATACGCATCTGCATTGGAAGGCTTTTTAATCACTTGTTTTATAAGATAATTTTCCATAGCATCTTTAGTACCATCTAATTTAACTGTAATAACTTTTTCATCTTCAGCACGGTTAATTGCTAAAATTTGATGTGGTTTAAGTTTAGTGATGGATTGACTATAGTCATAGTAGATCTCATATACACCTTTCACATCTAATTCTTTACCATTTTTTCTTAGATTAGATATCAACACACCATGTCTAAATAAGTAATCTCTTAAATATTTACGATAGTTTGCATCATCACTAACAAGTTCTGAAATAATGAATCCAGCGCCTTCAAGTGCATCTTTTGTAGTTAATACCTCATCATTAAGATATTTGTTTGCTTCTTCTAATACATCCGTTTTTGGAAAAGATAATAAGAATTTTGCAAGTGGTTCTAAACCTTTTGCGATAGCTTCTGTCGCTTTAGTCTTTTTCTTTTCTTTGTATGGTCTATAAAGGTCTTCAACTTCCACTAATTTTGTAGCACTTAAAATTTCATTTTTAAGTTCTTCAGTTAGCATACCTTTTTCATCAATTAAACGGATAACATCTTCTTTACGTTTAAATAAGTTATTCGCATACTCAAACATCTGGTTGATCGCAAATATTTGTTCCTCATCCATACCACCAGTCATTTCCTTACGGTATCTAGCGATAAATGGAATGGTTGCACCATCTGCTAAAAGTTCAAGTACAACTTTGACTTTAGCTGTTGGTAATTTGAGTTCTTTTGATACACTCATTACTAATTGTTCGTTCATAGTTTCCTCCTAATACTCGTTCTATATAATAAATAAAGGGAAAAATTGATTTCCCTTTATAAATGGTTAATTTAATTCGTTTAATACGTCTGTTAATTTATCTTCAGCACGTTTGTTTTGACCTACTTGGTCAAAAGGTCCGTACCAATTTAAGTCTTCACCATTAAATACGTGTAATAACACAGGGATTGTTGCTCTTGAAGCTTGTCCATCAGTAATATCAACAACTGCTTGCCAACTTTCATTTGCAGGATTATCCACATTCACAAAGAATAAAACATATTCATCGTTAATTACAGTGAATTCAAAATCGTCAAATTCTACCTTTTTAACAGTGTCTAAAGCCATGATATCATCAGCCACATCAAGTGCACCTGGTTGCCATGAGTTTGTATCTTTTTCTGAATAGAATAAGATATAAACATTTGCATATCTATCCAGTGTATATTTTAAACCTTTATGCGTAAGGTTTTCAAAATTTTCACGGTTTGATATTTTAGTAATATCATCTACTAAAACATAGTTTGATTCTTCATAACGGAAAGGATCATTATCTCTTCCACTTGAGATGATTGCATCAATTACAAAATATAGCACAACAGAGACCATTGCAACCGCCATAATAATTAATACAATTTTGAAAAATAATTCGCCTTTTTCTGATTCTTCTTTAATACCTGATAAGTTTTTTTCTACTTTTTCTTGTTTAACAGGTTTTTTAACATCTTTTTTATTTATTCTTGCCATGTTTTTCACATCCTTAAATTTTTACGCAATAATATTATACTTAAATATCATCAATTTTACAACCTAAACTTTAGTTTCTAATACAACAAATGCGATAGCATAAAGGTTTGTGTGACTTATTGTAATATGTACTACAAAATCAGTTGTATGTTTAGATAGAACATAAGGTGCACCCACACTGTCATTTAGTACCGAAAAATCTTTATAATTGGCCGTTTTATCTCCTGCTTTAAAGCATTTGAATAAAGATTCTTTGACAGCAAATCTACCAGCTAAATAGGTTAATTTCCTATTTTCATGGTTGATTTTTGCATATTCGTTCTTTTCATCTTCATTTAATATTTTATCTTTAAAGCGGTCAATGCCAATGGATTTAATTCTTTCTAATTCAACTAAATCTGTACCGATAGCATGTATCATATTAACCCTCATTTCTTAACTCATTTGCTAAATCTTTGATCTTTTTAAATCGGTGATTTAGTCCTGATTTTGTAATCGTTTCACCGTAGAGTACTTCATACTCATCAATAAGTTCCATGAGAGATGCATCAGGATATGTTTTTCTCAAATGTATTACTTGAAGTAGTTTATCATTTAATCTCATGTGATACTTTTCTATGAGTTCGATATCTTTTAATTGACTATTAGCTGCTACAATTGTTTTTTTCTCATTAGCAATCTCACAGTTTAATATACGGTTAATAGAGTTATTAAAATCTCTTTTAATACGTATATCTTCAAATTCAAATACTGTTTGAGATGCGCCAATATATCTTAGGAAGTCTTCTATTTTATTGACATCTTTTAAGTATACAATATACCCTTTACGTCGCTTCGTGATTTTAGCATCCATGTCAATGAAGTTCATTAAGCGTTGTATCTTTAATATAGTGTCTGAGTTTTCAGAATATATTTCTAAATGATACTCTGCCTTTTTAGGATCGTTTACAGAACCAGATACTAAGAATGCACCTCTTAAATAACTGAGTTGAGCTTCTTGAGAAACGGTTAAGAATTCAGAGGCGTCTTTATCTCCTAAAATACCGTGCTCTTGCATAATTTGTTTCAAGGATTCTTGAATGCCTAATCGAACTTGGTGTCCTTTATTAAAACTACCTTGCTGTTTGGTAAGTAAGGTAGAATCAATCTTGTATTGTTGTTTGAGCAGTTTTAAAAACCTTCTTGCAACGGTTGGATTATTTGATTTAAACCAAAGCGTTGGTACACCTTCTGAAATAGAAAGTTCTGTACCTAAATCGATCATCGCAGAGAGTTCAGCTAGTTGTTCTTCATTGGTTGTATTTAGTTGGATGAGTTCATTCTTAACTTCTTTAGCGTAACTCAAATTTTATCATTTCCTTTAATTATAAATTTTCAATATATTTGATAACGTTTTGTGTTGCGATTGCACCATCGCTTACTGCAGTAACAATTTGTCTAATCTTTTTAACGGTTACATCTCCTGCAGCGAATATGCCTTTACAAGGCGTTTGAAAGTCTTCACCGGTTAAGATGTAGCCAAACTCATTTAAGATGTTTAAATCCTTTAAAAATGAGGTTGCTGGGGTTAATCCAACGTACTCAAAGACCCCATCTGTATCAATGACTTGTTCTTTACCATCCACGGATATTTTCACACCTTTTAAGTTATCATCACCAATAAATTCTTTAGTTTCCGCGTTAAAGATAAAATCAACGTTTTTAGCATTCATGAGTAAATCTTGAGCTTTTTTATCCGCTGTTAAATGTGGTAGGTTTTGTACCACTGTGACATGACTCGCAATATTAGATAAGAATAGTGCTTCTTCTACAGCGGAGTTTCCACCACCAATAACAACCACTTTTTTATCTTTATATAATGGACCATCACAGATAGCACACCACGAAATACCTTGTGCAGTGTAATTCATTTCACCTGGTATGTCTAATCTTTTCGGTACCACACCTGTAGTAATTAAAATAGCCTTGGATTCGAATGTTTCATTTGCAGTTACGACTACTTTTGTAGTGCCTAAATCTTTAATTTCTAGTACTTCTTCAAACTTGACTTCTACACCTAAGTTTAATACATGTTCAAACATAGATGTTGCTAGTTCATAGCCTTTAGCTTTTGTAAAACCTGGGTAGTTTTCTACTTCTGCAGTATCTACAATTTGACCACCTGGTGCGCCTTTTTCAAACATCATGACTTTTAAATTCGCACGCTTTGCATATATCGCTGCTGTCATACCCGCAGGACCTGAACCAATTATTAATACATCATAAATCATTTATTTTTACCTCTTAAAATATATAGAGTAGTTTTTCTAAGTTATCAACTACAACGTCTGGTTTTGCACCTAAGAGTGCTTCATAATGCACAGAGTAACTTACTCCGATAGATTTTACATTTGCAGCTTTGGCTGCTAGGATATCATTTGGATGATCACCTACATATGCTGCATTTGAAGGACTTACATGAAGTCTTTCAAGTGCCATATTGATAGGTAGTGGATCTGGTTTATGTTTAGGAGATTCGTCACTACCAATAATTACATCCACATATTGCATTAAATCATTTTGTTCTAATCCTAGTTGTACAAATCTGTGTATCTTACTACTTACAACGCCTATTAGATAGTCATGTTCTTTTAGAGTTTTTAGTACCGTTAAGGCGTTTTCAAAACTCTCTACCTTAACCTTATGATTTACTTCATTAATTTCTCTATAGGTTTTAATCATTGCTTGTAGTTTATTGTTATCTTTTTCATACCATCCAAAGGATTCATCTAGTGTTGGACCCACAAATGCTTTTAATTCTTCATCGGTTAACTTCTTGTTTGGAAAATGGACTTTAAAAGTTGCTGTAATATTTTTGTAGATAAGATCTATGGTATCTAGTAAGGTACCATCTAAATCAAATAATACAGCTTTTCTACCGTAGTCATCATATGCAACACGGTTTTTAACTTTAAGTGTTCTGTATAGATAGATCGCTAACCCAGCAATGATAAGCCCTACTGAGGTTGCAATACTTGTTGGAATGTTAAAAATCATTAAAGGTTCTGGAACACCACTATTCATTCTTAAGATTTCAGTTGGAATACGGCCAATACCATACCACACTAAATAAAACGAAATGATGTCTCCAATTTTAACTTGTTTTTTTCTTCTAAATACTAAGATAAGTATGAGTCCTAAAAGATTCCAACTACTTTCATATAGGAAAGTTGGGTGTCTAAAGGCACCACCTATATTCATGTTGTCTCTAATAAACGGTGGTAACCAGTTTAGATTATCAATTGCCGGACCGTAAAGTTCACGGTTCATAAAATTCCCCCAACGGCCAAAGATTTGACCAATTAAGAAACCTGGTCCAACCATATCAAGCACAAAGTAATAATCTATTTTCTTCTTTTTAGCAAATATGATTAAGCCTAGTACTACGACGATAATTGCTCCATGAATAGCTAATCCACCTTCTGTAACATCTAACATACGTAGGATATCACCGTTATATTTATCTAAGTTAAATAAAACATACCAAAGTCTTGCACCAATGATTGCAGAAGGTACAAAAACTAATAAGCCATCCCAAAGAATGTTTGGATCTTGTTTATATCTTGTAAGTTCTAAATAAGATAAAACTGCACCACTAATGATACCTGATAAGATAAACACCGCATACCACTGTACACTAAATGAACCCAGTTCAAATGCAGTGCCACTATAAGGGGCAGTGCCAAAGGTTGCAATCAGTATAAGTAGAAGGAATAATAATGTAATACCACCATATACAATATAGCCTTGGTATTTTTTAAATGTCGTCATCATCGTCTGTCTCTCCTTTTAGAGCTTTTGCTGCTACGTTTTGTATAAGTGTTTCTGCTGCGTTATAACCTAAATATTTTAACTTTTGATTCATTGCTGCAGATTCTACTAAGGTCGCGTTATTACGTCCTGGTAAAACTGGAATTGTAATCTTTGGTATTTCGGTACCAAAAATAGTATAGTTTTGAGTTTCAATACCTAGTCGGTCATACGTTTTAGACTTATCCCAATGTTCTAATTCAATCACTAATCTAATTTTTTTGTTTTCTCTAAATGCTCCAGCACCTAACATTTGAACCACATCTACAATACCAATACCGCGTATTTCTATATAGCGTTCTAGTATTTTGGGTGCTTTACCAATAATCACACCAGGTGCTGTTTCATAAACATCAACTCTATCATCAGCCACTAAAATATGATTTCTTTTAATCAGTTCCAGAGCAGTTTCCGATTTACCTACACCAGATTTACCAATAATTAATGTACCCATACCATAAATATCTAGTAACGTACCATGAATACTTTCACGTGGTGCAAGTGCACTACGTAAATAAGAATATAGTTTTGAGTTAATTGGTGTTGTACGTTCATTGGATTTATAAAGTGGTACATGATACTTATTACCTAAGTCCATAAAGTATTGTGGGATATCCACATTAATACTAAATATCACTGCAGGTGGTTGTAGTTTAAGTACCGCATCTACACGCTCAATTTGAACTTGCTCATCTAGTAACATCAAAAAGTGTGCTTCTTTTGAACCGATAAGTAAAATACGTTGTGGATCAAAAAAATCTAAGAATCCTGCAAACTCTACACCAGGTCTGCTAAGCATTTCTACTTCTACACGTCTATCCTCTCCGTCAAAACCTGCCACTATTTTTAAATTTAAGTCATGTGCTATTTTTTTAAGTCTAATTGAATTTTTATAAGCCATGAGATGCCCCTTTCTGAATCCACTTGGATTTTCTTACATATGTTGTAAATAATAATCTAATCATCATAAAGATGAATGTAAATGCGAAAATGTTGGAACCATTATAAAGAAATGATATTTGGCTGATACTTAAGTCAACTAAATAAAAGGATAAGAGATTACTTAAGTAAAACATGAGACCAAATGTCATCAGTACAAATCTGTATAAGTATCTTACCATGAGTCCTTTGATAAATACTTCAATACTCGTAAATAATAACATAGCTACTACAAAGGATTCAATCGATTCAAATTGAATGATTGGATAAAATCTTAAAGATAGTCCTACGACTATACCACCCACTAAAAAGTTAATGATGGTAAGTAGTAATACATGATAACCAAAATTCATGTGTAAAATAAGCCCTAATTGGTAACCAATAATCGCCTTTTTTTTACGTATGATTTTATCCTTGTTGTCTTCTTTTTTATTTGGATCGTTTGAATCATTTTGCATAAATAATTTTCCTTATAATAAATCTTTTAAATATCTTCCAGTATAGCTATTATGATTTTTAGCTAACTCTTCTGGTGTACCCATACCTACAATATAACCACCTGCATGACCACCATCTGGTCCTAAGTCAATAATATGATCTGCATTCTTTATCACATCTAGGTTATGTTCAATCACAACCATGGTTGCTCCTTGGTCTACAATTCTGTGTAATACGCTTACTAAGCGTTTTACGTCATCTGTATGTAGTCCAGTAGTAGGTTCATCTAAAATAAATAATGTTTTAGATGTAATACGTTTATAGAGTTCTGATGCAAGTTTCACACGTTGAGCCTCACCACCAGATAAGGTTGGTGCAGATTGTCCTAATTTAATATAACCTAAACCTACATCTTGAATGGTTTTTAGTTTATCATAAATCTTAGGATGGTTTTCAAAGAAACTTACAGCTTCATCAATCGTCATATCTAATACATCTGCAACAGACTTACCACGATATTTTATTTGAAGGGTTTCATGATTATATCTTGTACCCCCACAAACCTCACATGGTACATAAACATCCGGTAAGAAGTGCATACTAATTTTAATGACACCATCACCGCTACAATGTTCACAACGTCCTCCGCGTACGTTAAATGAAAATCTTCCCTTTTTATAACCCCTCATCTTCGCTTCATTGGTAAGTGCGAACACATCTCTAATATCATCAAATACACCTGTATAAGTTGCAGGGTTACTTCTTGGGTTATACCCAATTGGGGATTGTGATATTTCTATAATTTTATCAATATAACCGTAGTCTTGAATCATATCATGTCGTCCTGCTAATTCTTTAGAACGATATAATTTTTGTCTAAGTCCTTTTAAAAGTATCTCATTCACTAATGTAGACTTACCACTACCAGATACACCTGTAACAAGTGTTAACTTAGATAATGGGATTGCAACCGAAATATCTTTAAGATTATTTTCTTTAGCACCAATAATCATAATATCTTTTCCGTTACCTTTACGTCTTACTTTAGGTACTTCTACTTTAAGTTCACCCTTTAAATACTTACCTGTTAAACTATTTGGATTGTCCATAACTTCTTGTGGTGTTCCAGCAGCCATAATACGTCCACCGTATTCACCAGCATATGGTCCAATATCCACTAAGTAATCAGATTCCAACATGGTGTCATGGTCATGTTCTACCACAATTAATGTATTACCAAGGTCCCTCATTTTTTTAAGTGAGTTGATAAGTCTTTCATTATCTTTTTGATGTAAGCCAATACTTGGTTCATCCAAGACATATAACACGCCAGAAAGTTTAGAACCAATTTGAGTAGCCAATCTAATACGCTGTGCCTCACCCCCTGAAAGGGTTGCTGCACCGCGTGCTAGATTTAAGTAGCCTAATCCAACATCATCTAAGAAGATAAGACGGTGACTAATTTCTTCAAGTAATAGTTTTGAAATTTGTTGTTGTTCGTTGTTTAAATCAAGGTTGAAAATTAAATCTTTGAGTTCTTCAACTGGTTTATCCATCATTTCACTAATATTTAATTTTTTAATTTTTACAGATAATGCTGCTTCATTTAAACGGTGTCCCTTACATACAGGACAAGTAGATTCAGACATAAAGGATTCAATCCATTTACGAATCCAATCAGATGTCGTTTCAATATATCTTCTATTTAGGTTTTGAATAATACCTTCAAACTTAACACGTTTTTCATGACGTCTACCGCTATTAGATACTAATGCGAATTCAATCTTTTCTTTAGTTCCATAAAGTATAATATCTAGCTTATCTTCTGGTATTTCTCTAATTGGTTGGTAAGGATCAATACCATAATGTGCGCACACAGTTTCAATTTCTTGGATATTAAGGTTATTTTCATCCGCATGACGATAAGGAATAATACCCCCATCAAGTAATCCTTTTTCAGGATTGACAACTAATTCTTTCGCTACTTCCATTTTTAGTCCTAAACCATTACAGTGTGGACAAGCACCAATCGGTGTATTAAATGAAAATAATCTAGGTTCTAGTTCAGGTATTGTAAAATCACTGCCCTCACAAAAGAAGCGCTCACTAAAATCAATCACTTCATGATCGTTTATGATGATTCGCGTTTTACCTTCACCAAATTTAGCGGCCATTTCCATAGCATCATATACTCTAGATCTTATACCTTCTTTAATAACTAATCTATCAATGACTACTGCAATATCATGAAATTTATTTTTATCTAAGGTTTCCATCTCTTCGATTAAGTGTACTTCACCATCGACCCAAACACGTGTAAATCCTTCTTTTAACCATCCAGATAATTTTTCTTTATGTGTACCTTTTTGTCTATTAATTGTAGGTGCTACGATAATTACTTTAGAGTTTTCGGGTATTTTTAAAACACGAAGCGTCATTTCTTCGATGGTTTGCTTAGTCACAGGTGTATCAGAACCCGGACAATATGGTACCCCTACACGAGCATAGAGTAATCTAAAGTAATCATAGATTTCAGTTACCGTACCAACAGTAGATCTTGGGTTATTAGACGTTGTTCTTTGGTCAATTGAAATACTTGGTGATAATCCGTCAATAGAGTCAACATCCGGTTTTTCATAGTTACCTAAAAACTGTCTAGCATAACTAGATAATGACTCCATATAGCGTCTTTGACCTTCTTGATATATTGTATCAAATGCCAAACTTGACTTACCACTACCAGAAACACCAGTCATAACAACCAGTTTGTTTTTAGGAATATCTAAGTCTATATTTTTTAAATTATTTTCCCTTGCGCCTTTAATGCGTAACCAATCATTATTCATTAATCTTCACCTTGAATGTAGCCTCATCCATAACTTCTATACCCAGTTCTAATGCCTTGGTAAGTTTAGAACCGGCCTCTTTACCTGCTAAAACATAATCTGTCTTTTTAGAAACAGATCCACTAACCTTGCCACCTAATTTTTCAATGATATCACTTGCTTCAGTTCTTGAAAAATCATCTAGCGTGCCTGTAACAACAAATGTCTTACCATTAAATGGATGTGTTGTAACAACATCTATTTTGTAAGTCATTTGTAGTCCTAAGTTCTTTAATTCTTCTAACATATGTTGGTTCGATTCATTAGAGAAATAAGTAGTTACACTATCTGCAATTTCTGGACCAACATCAGGTATTTGAATTAAATCCTCATACTTCGCATCAGCTAATAACGCAATTGATGGATAGTGATTTAATAATGTTTTTGCAACTTTTGCACCCACATTTTTAATACCTAATCCAAAGATAAGTCTATCTAAGGTTTGCATTTTAGATGCTTCAATGGCATTAAGTAGTTTTTCTACCTTCTTTTTACCAAATCCAGGTAGTTCTTCTAATTGATCTTTAAAGGTATGTAATTTGTAGATATCCGGTATCGTTTGAAGATAGGTTTGATCATGTAAAAGTTCAACAACCTTTTCTCCTAATGTATCTATATCCATAGCAACTCTACTTGCAAAATGAATAAGCCCAAATACGTTTTTACCCGGGCAATTATTATTTGTACAATAATAATCTGCCTCACCTTGTTTTCTTTCTAAACTTGATTCACAAGCCGGACAATGTTTAATCATTTCAAATGGTGCTTGGTTGTTTCTACTATCCATTACGACTTCAATCACTTCAGGTATGATTTCCCCTGCTTTATGAACCAATACTTGATCATGAATTCGAATGTCTTTATTTAATATATAATCTTCGTTATGTAGTGTAGCTCTAGATACTAAAGAACCAGATATAAATACTGGTGTTAATACAGCCACCGGTGTAATCACACCAGTACGTCCTACTTGGAAGATGATATCTTCAACTTGAGTAATTTGTTTTTCAGCCTCAAACTTATATGCGCCTGCATACTTAGGATATTTAGCCGTGTAACCAATTGTTTCATAATGTTCAAACTGGTTGACTTTAATAACTACACCATCTGTATCATATGGTAATGTTTTTCTTAAAATGTCATAGTTATCAATAGCATCTGATAATGCATCTAAATTATCAACAAGTTTATAATGAGGATTTACTGGAAACCCTAGTTCTGATAAAAATTCTAACGTTTCTTTTTGTGTGTTATTAAAATTACTTGCACCTACTACAGTATAGGTAAAGAGATCCAACCTTCTTTTAGCAACCACTTTAGAATCTAGTTGTCTGACTGTACCAGCTGCTGCATTTCTAGGATTTACAAATAAATCTAGATTGCTATTAGCACGTTCTAAATTCACTTCTTTAAATGTCTTATGAGACATATAAATTTCACCACGTACTTCTATATCTAAAGGTTTAGATAATTGTAGTGGTAAGGTTTTAATGGTCTTAACATTTTCAGTAATATCTTCACCCACCACACCATTACCACGAGTAGCTGCCTTTTTAAATATACCTTTTTCATAAATAAGCGTTACTGCTAAACCATCTATTTTAAGTTCTGTTGTAAAACTAGTGTTTGGTATAACTTTTTGAATTCTATCATAAAAGACCTTTAACTCTTCTTTGTTAAAGATATTAGATAAACTCATCATTGGTACCGTATGTGTATGCTTTTTAAAGGCATCTAAAACAATACCACCAATTTTTTTGGTTGGAGATGTTTCATCATCATATTCTGGATATTTAGTTTCAAGTTCAATCAATTCACGCATTAATCCATCATAGACAAAATCACTAATAATCGGTTGATCTTTTGTATGATATAGGTAGTTTGCTTCATTGATTTGTTTTCTTAGCTCTTTGATTCTAGTCTGTATGTCCATAATTATCACCTTTAGATTATTATACCACGAGGCCGCCTGTGTCATGAATATTTTAGCAGGAGAATACGGTAATTTTACACATACTTTATTTTCATGTTTGTATTTTTTATAAATGATGTTTTCTTAGTTGAAAACATAAATAAGTAGTCCATAGCACGTGTCATACCTACAAACAATAACCTTCTTTCTTCTTCTGTATTTTTATAAATATTTATTTTATCATAAGGTAGATCTTCTAATCCAACAATAAATACAGCCCTAAATTCAAGACCTTTAGATTCGTGAAAACTTAAAAATCTAACACTAAATAAATAATGTCTTTTAAGTAGTTGTTTTAAGTAAGCTATTTGATAATGATTTCTAAATAAAATCACTGCATCAAATAATTTATAATGTTTGATTAGATTGATAAGCTGTTCATATAATTTATCTTTCTTACCAATATAAGTAATTGGTATATGACTTTTTTCTTTAATGCCAATTAATCGCTTGTTATAGCGATTAATGTTTTTCTTAATGAGCTTATTAGATACATCTAATATCCATGGATTAGATCTGTAATTCATTTCTAACTTCAGTAATTTTGCAGCGTAATCTTTGATATATCGGCCAATCAGTTCTACTCTTGCACCTCTAAATGCATAAATAGATTGGTCAGGGTCTCCTACTGCAAATATATGTACACCTTCTTTAAACATCCTTTTTAGGAGTTCATATTGTAGTAGATTGGTATCTTGAAACTCATCTATAAATATATGTTTAAATGGATGATTACCCATATACGGAAATGCTTCAATCATTAGGTCATCAAAATCTAGTAAGTTACGTGTATTTAAGTACGCCTCATATGTATGATATATTTTTGGTTTCTTACTTGTTTTTATACTATTTTTATAAGTTGCAACCTTAAGTACCTCATCCGGACTAAATTCGTTATTATACTCAAATACTTGAAATGTTTTATGACTACTTAAGACCTGGTAACAATACCCATGAAAGGTGTGCGTTGCTACATCATAGCCTTTAAGTCTTTCTTTCATTTCATCGGTTGCTTTATTGGTAAATGTAATACATAAGATTTCATTTGGATCCACTCCATTTAAAATCAACCGCTTAATTCTTTCCACAATAACTCTAGTTTTTCCACTACCAGCACCTGCAATTAAAAATATACATCTTTCATTAGATGTTACTGCAAGTTCTTGTTCTTTATTTAATAGCATGTTTATACCTCCTTTAATTTTATAGTAGTTATAACATGCTAAAAATACTTTTATAAAGTAAAAACCACAATCTCTAAGATTAGAGATTGTGGCTTATGTTTAAATCTTTATGTAACTGTTACAGTTAAAGTAACATTTTCGGAACTGTTATTAAATAAGGATGCAACTGTTAAAGAAACGTTGATTTTACCACCTTGATTCCATGAGTAAGTATTTAAGTTTAATGTACCACTTGTAAGTAGGTCACTTTGCTTAATGGAACCATTACCTGGAATTGAGTTGTTTTTATCTGCTTCTAAGATTTGATTGATGAAACTTGAAGAACCTTCATTGTCATTTATAAAGTATTCACCCCAAAATACCGGGTTAGATGTAAGTCTTGCATCAATATGGTATACAACTATACCTGCGTTACTTGGAATATATTCTAATCCTGAATGTGCACTATATAATCCGTTAGGTGTATAGAACATAACAAGTAAATATTCATCAAATGCGTTACCATCATTTAAATCACTTGAGTTAAACGGAATTAATAAAGTATTGTTTAAACCATCTGTATCTGTTGAGTAACTATCAAGTGTTACTTGGTAAGTTCCTTTTTGAGCTATGAGTGGTTGTAACCAACCAAATACTAATTTATTGAATGGACCATGATCCCCTGCATTAGCATCCATCATGTCAAATCCACCCATTGGTCCATACCGTTCGCCATCATACTGATAGAAATCTACTATACCCATTAAGTGACCAAGTTCATGAATATAGGTTTCACTATTTAATATAAGGTCATTATTTCCCGGTAATGTATCATTAATGAACTCATAACTTGCCCAGAAATAATATTCAAAGTTTTTACCGTCTAATTCACTTACACTACCAACAATCGTTGGGTCAGATACGTATACCCAAGCCCACCATGGATCCACATCATAATTGTAATCAGTTGAGTAGATGAAGATAATTGAATCAATGACACCGTCATTATTAGAGTCATATTTGCTAAAGTCAATTGTACTATCAAGTGCTGTTAATGCATCTAAAATAACGTATTGATCACCATCTTCATCCTTAGTTTCATAATAAGACTTAACATTGCTTGTTATGTGTTTATCTAAGATATCAAAATTTAAATCAAGTAACCCAAAACTACTCTTATAGTAATAACTTGAAACACTTTCCCAACCTGTATCTAGACTTGTACCATTAAATACTTTATCTAGTTTGGTTTTATAACTTGCTTCAAATGGTACATTTTGGATTTCTACTGGTACAACTAATACATCATATGTACCAGTTGAAGGTAAACCTGACATACCAAATTGAGAAACTTCGTATTCATTAATGGATTGACGTTTTGATAAGGCTTCTAAAACAACTTCCTCCATGACTGCATCAAACTGATAGATATATACTTCTAAACTTTCAGTACCTTTAATAATGTACATTGCATATGCTAAATCATCATTTACAACATATACATAAACATCATGTCCTATTAACAATGATAAATCATTATCTTTTTCAAACGATTTATTAAGTATGAGATTGATATATGTTGTGTATAAAGTATCTATATCTAATGTTGTTCCACCAACAACCTTAAATGACTTATCATTTACTTTAGTTACTTTTAAATTACTTAAGTCTGCAAAATCTGGCATATAAGTATTAAAATCTAAATCATCAAACTTAGCTTCTAAATCTGTTACAACATCACTCCATAATTCATAAACTGGTGCTGGTGCTTTCCCTGATAATAAATTCACATTAAAGATCATGAATTGTCCGCCATTAGATGTAGCACCTGAACCCTGGAATAATAATCTAAACTTGGATGCGTTAATACCAGAGATAGTAATTAATGTTTTACTTGTTGTAATTTGGCTATAGAAGTCTCCATTAGCTAAATCTGTCCAAACACCATTATTAAATACTTGCAGTTTAGCCCCTGCTAGGTTTGGACTAAAGCTTGTTCTTGCTTGTATTTCAAAACTCATTGTATCAATTACATTACCTAGTGCATCTATTTCTAGATATACTAAAGGTTTCTTTATATCTTTTACGTTAGAAGCGAATATCTTACCTTTTGATAAACCACCTGGTGCGGTTTGAGTAATATTTGCTATATGGCTTGCTTTTACAATCACTTTGTTTGTACTGCCAGCAAAATTTAGTGTAACATCGATATTATTTTTATAACTTCCATCTAGTGTACTTGTTGTATCTTGAACATTAAAGCTATAATACTCACCAATTTCAGGTTCAACTGGATCTAC